>JAYOBI010000017.1:0-63260 GCA_038104735.1 Gammaproteobacteria bacterium
TTGGGGTTCCAGAATCGGGTCTGGTGGCCAAAGTGCACGCCGGCGGCCAGCATGTCTCGCATACTTACAGTCATTTTCTATTCTCCGGGTTAACAATTTGCCTTGCTTCCCAAATTCCAACTGGAGGATCTCGTCTGAAATCCCCGAGCACCCGGGAACCTGTGTCGAAGCAGGCAATTTTTTATCGGCTTCGATGTGTCTATACTGCGCCGTCCGGTGATTTTCACCCTGCTAACGCGCTTTCTTGCGCTGTCGCTTACGTCGCTGGAACAACAAAACCTGGTTAAAACGTCGAGCTACGGCATCGCCGCTCCTCGCGCGGCGCGTTTTATACCACAAAGCACTTTCTGAGATAAACGGATTTTCTAATGACAGCGCGTATTAACGACGAAACAGATTTGCTCGGAATGCGGGCGGCAGGACGCGCCGCAGCATCGGTGCTAGAAATGATTGGCGATCACGTGCAGGTGGGTGTCACCACCGATACTCTCAACGAGATCTGCCACAACTTTATTGTCGACGAATTGGGGTGCATCCCTGCGCCGCTGAACTACGGCGGCGGCGGTGGGCAAATGCCCTTTCCAAAATCCATTTGCACCAGCGTCAACCACGTAGTGTGCCACGGCATCCCAAGCCCGGCGAAAAAACTGAAGAACGGTGACGCGATCAATATCGACATCACCGTGATAAAGGATGGCTATCACGGCGACACCAGCAAAATGTTTTTTGCCGGGGAGCCCTCGATCATGGCCAAGCGGCTGAGCAAGATTACCCAAGAGTGCATGTATAAAGGTATTGAACAAGTCAGGCCCGGCGCACGCCTGGGAGATATCGGCTACGCCATTCAGCGACATGCCGAGAGCAACCACTTCAGCGTGGTGCGCGAGTTTTGCGGTCACGGCATTGCCAAAGTCTTCCACGACGATCCCCAGGTCTTGCACTACGGCCGCCCAGGCACCGGTGTCGTGCTGGAAGAAGGTATGTCGTTCACCATTGAACCCATGATTAACGCAGGCAAGCGTCAAATAAAGATTCTGCCCGATCAATGGACGGCGGTTACCAAGGACCACAAGCTCTCGGCCCAGTGGGAGCATACCTTGATGGTTACCGCCGACGGCTTCGAAATTTTTACCCTGCGCGACGAGGAAAATTTTGTTTAACCTCAGTGCGCTGAGCAAACCCCTCAAGTGCAAGGTGCTGAGTACGCTGCCCCAGCCAGGCTCGACACCATGAGCCTGGGATCGTCAATCCTCCTGCGTCGGCAGAGCTTGATCGACTCTTTAGCTGCGCTGGAAGCGCGCTATTGGAACAACGCGCCCGTGGAAGACTTGGTTGCGGGTCTTACGGAGACCTTCGACCTGCTGCTGACTGAAATCTGGCAGCAACATTTTTCCGGCACTTCAGGCTGCGCCCTGTACGCAGTGGGCGGGTACGGCCGCTCGGAGCTTCACCCAAAATCCGACATCGACATTTTGGTGCTGGCCGACAAACCCCAAACCCACGGCGCTGCCATCGAACATTTCCTGCGCGACGTATTCGATCTTAACGTGGAAGTCGGCCACAGCGTGCGGGATATAAAAAGCTGCGTAAAAGAGTGCCGAGGCGACATCACCGTGGCCACCGCGCTGTTTGAGCGCCGCTTCCTCACCGGCGACCAAAGCCTTGTGGCGCCCCTGGACAAGGCCCTGGCTCACCCCAAGATTTGGCCGGTGGCAGATTTCTTTGTGGCCAAGCGCAATGAGCAAGTGGCTCGGCATCGGCACTATGACAACGTGGATTACAACCTGGAGCCCAACGTCAAAACCTCACCGGGCGGCATGCGCGACATCCACACGACCTTGTGGGTATGCAAACGTCAGTTTGGCACCACGGACGTTCAGCAGCTTGTAAACCTTGGGGTGCTCACAGACACCGAGGCTGGCTGGCTTAAAGACGGTCAGCGCTTTCTGTGGTGGGTGCGCTATGGCCTGCATACGCTGGCCAATCGTAAAGAGGATCAGCTGCATTTTGCGCGTCAGCGGGAGCTTGCCCAGCGTTTGGGCTTCATGGATACCGAGAGCAAGTCCGGCGTCGAGCTATTCATGCAGCACTACTATCGCCACGTCTTGGCGCTGTCCGAAGTCAACGACATCATTCTTCAATATTTTCAAGAAGAGATCATTGCCAAGAAAAAACCCGAAATCGAGCCGCTCAACGAGCGGTTTCGGCTGGTGAATCGCCGCATCGACGCCATTGACCCGGACGTTTTCCTGAACCAACCGTCCGCCATGCTGGAAATGTTTTTGCTCATGGCCCAGCGCGAGGAAAACATTCGCGTCAGGGTCAGGTCCATTCGCGCCCTGCGTGAGGCCGTGCATCTCATTGACGACGACTTTCGCCATGACCCGGAAAACTGCCGCCTCTTTTTGGGCATCCTAAAAGCCCCCTACACGGTGGTTACCCAACTCACGCGCATGCGGCGCTATGGGGTTTTAGGCCGCTACCTGCCGGCCTTTGGCCGAATCGTCGGGCAGATGCAGCACGATCTGTTCCACATCTACACCGTAGACGCCCATACCATGATGGTCATTCGCAACATGCGCCGCTTTCGCTACGAAACGGCCCTGGAAGAATTCCCGATTGCACACCGCTGCGTGAAGAACATTCCCAAAGGCGAACTGCTATACCTGGCCGGACTGTTCCACGACATTGGCAAGGGACGGGGCGGTGACCATTCGGAACTGGGCGCTGCGGACGCCCGGGTTTTTTGCACCCAGCACAATCTCAACGAGGCCGACACCGCCCTTGTGTGTTGGCTGGTCGAGCGTCATCTCTACATGTCCTCGGTGGCCCAAAATCGCGACATCTACGATCCCGAGGTGGTGGCGGAATTTGCCGGCCAGGTGAAGTCACAAATGCGGCTGGACTACCTTTATGCCTTAACCGTCGCTGACATCAATGCAACGAACCCCACCCTGTGGAACGGCTGGCGCGCCAGTCTCATGCGCCACCTTTACGCCGAGACCAAACGGTTTTTGCTGGCCCAGGACGAGCCGCTCGACCGTGAAGAAACAATTCGGGCCTATCAGGAAAGTGCCCTGGAACAGCTGGAGGCAGAAAACGCCGACTGGGACAGCGCCAAGCTGCAAAGCATTTGGCAGGACCTTGGGGAAGATTTTTTCCTGCGCCACACCACCAGTGAAATCGTTGCCTTAAGCAAGGCCATGCTCGGCCACGACGACAGCAAGGGTGCCTTTGTGAGTTTATCCCCCCAGCGAAGCAGCATCGCCGACGAGGGCGCCACTGAGATTTACGTTTTAGATCAAGACCGCCCTCGAACCTTTGCCGCCATCGTCGTGACCCTGAACCAGCTTGGGCTGACCATCGTCGACGCCTACGTCAACAAAGCTTCCAGCAACCGCTACTTTGATATGTTTACGGTTCTCGACGACGCAGGCGCAGAGGTCGCTGACCCAACCCTACGGGAGCAGATTGTCAGTCGAGTGGCTGCCACCCTAGCCAACCCAGAGCCCGCTACCGAAGGCCATCAACAACGCATCTCAAGGCAGCTAAAAGAACTGGCGCTACCGGCCAGCGTTAGTCTGACCCCTCAGGGGGATGCTGATGCCGCAACGCTCAAGGTTACCGCCTCGGATCGACCTGGCTTGTTGGCAAGCTTGGCCCTCGTTCTGGTTGAACTGGGCCTGGAAATTTCCTCGGCGCGAATCACAACCCTGGGCGAGCGCGTGGAGGACATTTTTTTGGTCACAGCCAAAGACGGCGAAAGTCTGAGCAGCGCTGAAACCTGCTACGAGATTGAGAACACCGTGCGGCAACGATTAGATCAGGCGGTCTGATCCACCACCGCACGCCCATTTTTGTCACAACACCCAGCCATCAAGGATTTCGAGCCGTGTTAAACGAAAAGTTAAATCAGCTGCAGCCCTACCCCTTCGAGCGACTGCGAGAGCTGCACGCTGACTGCCAGCACTCCGGCAAACTAGCTCACATTCCGTTGTCCCTGGGCGAGCCGAAACATCCGCCGCCAGCCTTTGTCGTAGAAGCCTTAGCAGATCCCGAGGCATTGACACGTCAATTGGGTATTTATCCGGCCACCAAGGGCACCGACGACTTACGTGCAGCCATCAGTGCGTGGCTTAGCGGGCGCTTTGACATCCACGCCGACCCGATGAATCAGATTCTGCCGGTGTACGGCACTCGTGAAGCGCTGTTCGCCGTCGCCCAGGCGTTACTAAGCGGCAGCCCGGGATCCTTGGTGGGCATGCCCAATCCGTTCTACCAGATTTACGAGGGCGCAGCGTTACTGGCTGGGGCCACGCCCCTATACATTCCCAATCCCCAAGAGCAGGACTATCGCCCGGACTTTGCCGCCGTAACCGCAGAGCAGTGGCGAGCTATTGAGATGGTGTATATCTGTTCGCCGGGCAATCCCACCGGACAAATCATGTCGGCTCAGGAAATGGCTGAGCTAATCGAACTGGCCCACCAACACGACTTCGTCATTGTTAGCGACGAGTGCTACAGCGAGCTGTATTTCGATGATGACAACGTCCCAACCAGTTTGTTAAGCGTGGCCCAAGACATGGGCAGCCGTCCCTTTGAGCGCTGTCTGAGTTTTCACAGCCTTTCCAAGCGCTCGAACCTGCCGGGCCTGCGCAGCGGCTTTGTGGCCGGTGACCAACGGCTAATTGCCCAGTATCTGAGTTATCGCACCTATCATGGCTGCGCCATGTCCGCCCATCATCAGCACGCCAGTGCCTTGGCCTGGCGGGATGAAGCCCACGTTGTCGCTAATCGCAACCTGTACCGCGAAAAGTTCGCCGCGGTCAGCGAGATTCTTCGGCCTCACTACGCTCTGCGCCAGCCCGAGGGTGGCTTCTACCACTGGCTGCAAACCCCTATCGACGACCGCGAGTTCAGCCGCCAGCTCCTCAAAGAGCAGCACATAACCGTGATGCCAGGCACTTTTTTGGGTCGGCAATCCGATCAGGGCAACCCGGGCCAGGGCCACGTGCGCATCGCCTGGGTGGCGGATAAAGCAAACTGCCTGATCGCCGCAGGTCGCCTGGCGGACTTCGCCGCAAGCCTCTAGGGCATGAGCCGGCGCGGTAACGGGTTGCTACTCGAATCCCTTCAGTGTCCCCTGTAGACTGCCGCCTTGGTTGAGGCCCAGCGTTGGCCAAACGCCCGGTTTCGCTTAACTCCATTGCCTTGAGGTTTGAGATGACAGCTACATTTGCCTTCGCGGTCGGTATCCGCAACACCAATGGCGCCGGCCGCGTGCTGGATTGCCTGTACCCTGCTCCAGTGATCAACCCGGGCCCAGAGCTGGAGGCGGCCATTGCGGATTTTGCTGACGGTGTCACGGTACTTACCGAGGCATCCGCCGCGAAGCTGCAGGCCAACCATGCTGAGCTGTTACCCCAGGCGCTGCTGGCGACGATGAATGAGTCCTCTGGCCAGGAACTCATTGCCGTGAAGCTGCCCGCAGATACCGACATTGCCGGCACTGAAGACGCCTACCTCAAGCTGCATCTTTTATCTCACCGTCTGGCGCTGCCGAATACGCTGAATCTCAACGGTATTTTTGCCCACCTGCCGAATTTGGCCTGGACATCTGCCGGCCCTATCGAAGTGGAGGAACTGCCTCAGGCACTGCTCAACGCCCGGGCCCAGGGGCTGAACCTGGAAGTCTTCTGCGTGGACAAGTTCCCCAAAATGGTGAACTACGTCGTACCCGCAGGGGTGCGCATTGCCGACGCCAGTCGCATTCGACTGGGCGCCTACCTTGGTGACGGCACCACGGTCATGCACGAGGGCTTCGTGAACTTCAACGCCGGTGCCTTAGGCCCCAACATGGTGGAGGGACGAATTTCTCAGGGCGTGATCATCGGCGCTGGCACAGACTTGGGCGGCAGCGCCAGCACCATGGGCACCCTTTCCGGCGGTGGTGAAATCGTTATTAGCATCGGCGAACAGTGCTTAGTGGGCGCAAACGCCGGTACCGGTATTCCGCTGGGCGATCGCTGCACCATCGAGGCAGGCCTGTACATAACCGGCGGCACGCCGGTTGCGGTTCGAGACGAAAGCGGTGAACTGGTGCGCACAGTGAAAGCCCGGGAACTGGCCGGGCACTCTGATCTGCTATTCGTTCGCGACGCCCAAACCGGCCAGGTGGTTTGCCGAACCAATCGCAAGGCTATTGAGCTTAACGACGCCCTGCACAGCCACAACTGATGAACGCTAAGCCCACGATTCTGGAACTGGCCCAGGCGCTGATCCGGCGGGTATCGGTGACCCCGGAAGATGCCGGGTGCCAAGAACTGATTGGCCAGCTTCTGCAGGATATGGGATTCCACATCGAGCAGATCAACGCCCATGGCGTCCACAACCTGTGGGCCTGGCGGGGGGCTGATCCGGCCGCGGACGCCGAAACTGCCAAGACCCCACACCTGATGTTTGCCGGGCACACGGACGTGGTGCCCAGCGGCCCCGAGGAGCAATGGCGTACTCCGCCCTTTGAGCCAACCATCAAAGACGGCATGCTTTACGGGCGTGGCGCTGCGGACATGAAGTCAAGCCTTGCGGCCATGATCCATGCGGTAGATAGCTGGCTCGAGGGTAACCCGGAGCATCTGGGCACCCTGAGCTTTCTCATTACCAGTGACGAGGAAGGCGATGCCATCCACGGCACGCGTCATGCCATCGACATACTGGCCAGCAGAGGCATTTGCCCTGACTACTGCGTGGTAGGCGAACCCAGCTCCAGCCAGCAGCTGGGAGATGTCGTGCGCTGTGGCCGACGAGGTTCCCTGAATGGCCAGGTCGTGGTGAAAGGCGTGCAGGGCCACGTGGCCTATCCAGACAGCGTGACCAACCCAATTCATAAAGCAGCGCCAGCCTTGGCTGCGCTGGCCGCCGAGGTGTGGGATCAAGGCAATGCCTTCTACCCGCCGTCGAGCCTGCAAATTTCCAACATTCAGGCCGGCACCGGTGCAACCAACGTGGTGCCCGGAGAGCTCAAAGCGCTCTTCAACATTCGCTTTAATACTGAACAAACCGAGACCCGTCTGCGGCAGCGCATCGAGGCCATCTTCAGCCAGCACGAACTGGATACCGAGTTCACCTGGCAGCTCTCGGGGCCGCCGTTTTTAACCCAGCCCGGCGCTTTGACGGCAGCGGTTCAGGCCGCCATCGTCAGTGAAACTGGGCTGAATACCGAGCTGTCCACCTCGGGCGGCACCTCGGACGGACGCTTTATCTCGCCGTGGGATCAACCCGGCACAGCCGTAGTCGAGGTCGTGGAGCTTGGCCCCATCAACGCCACCATTCACAAGGTCAACGAGTGCGTTGCCGTTGCGGACCTGGAGCCGCTAGCGCGGATCTACGCTGGCATCATCCAGCGTTTGTTGGTGTCTTAACCAAGGGCAGAGCCGAAGAGTCGCAAAAATGAAGCGTGGCGCATGGATTCTCATTGGTTTTGCACTGATTTGGGTAGTCGCCAACCTGCCAGCCAGCTTGGTGCGCTCCTTTCTCGACGAAACCCAAGTCACCCTGGTCGCTCCCCAAGGCACCCTTTGGAATGGCTCTGCCACCCTGGCTACTAACCTGGGCTTAACCGCCTCCTGTGCGTGGCAAACCTCCATTTGGCAGCCAGGGCTGACCCTGCGGCTGCGGCATGCGGAATCGGACTTGCGAGCCCGCGCCCAATTTGGCCTCGGTCAGGCCAAGGTCACCCTAAGCGGCAGCGTTGATGCGCTCTCCCTGCAACCCCTGCTCCAGCGCTACGACCTGTTTTTGACCGGTGGTTTTGACCTCGCCGAAAGCTACTGGACCGTGCAACCCAGCGGGCCGCAGCTAGACCAGCCCGGGACCATTCAGTGGAGTGGCGGCAACGTTCGCTACATCCTCGCCAACAAGCTCTACACTGCCCAGATGCCGCCCTTGGATGCCCATATCAGCAGTCGCCAGCCCGAACAGCTGCAGGCTGCGGTAGTCCCTGCTGGGCAGAGGCATGCAACGGCCCCGCCAGGTACACCAAACAGCCCCCTGTTAGTGTTGCGGCTCATGCCCGGCGGCTCGGTGTATGTTGGCGTCAGCCGCGGACTGTTGCGGTTAGCCAACTTCCCCTGGCAGGGCAATGAGGCGGATTCGCAGCTGATCTTCGAAGTGGAGCGATCACTGTAGCGCCGCTAAAGCGCCCACAACTACGGTATTGTTCGGCGCTGAGCGCACAAAGAACGCTGGTATTTTGTCCTCAACGCCTCACAATATCGGCCTGTTTAAGCCAGTCACTGATGTACTGACATCAACCCAACGCTGCACAGAGACCAACCGATGCCGCACCAACTACAGCTTTGGCTTCCACGCTTTCTCACCGGCACCCAATGGCTGCTAGCCGCTGGCATTGCCTACTCGATAGCCACCACGGCATTGGCCCTAATCGGCGGACCCGCCCCTGCCGCTATAGATGACGCCACCCCCAGTGTTCGGCCGCCGGCGACGACGCTGCCCCCTGCGCCCACCATGAGCGAGCTAACCCAGCGTTCCCTGTTCGGTCGCGAGCAAGGCGGATCCGCACAGCGCGCCAACATCGGTGCTCCCGCGGTACCCACCCGGCTGCCGCTGACTCTTGAGGCGGTATTTGTGGGCAGTGATCCGGCTGAATCCGGCGCCATTATTTCGCAACGGGGCAAGCCGGGAAAACTCTACAGCACCGGTGACACGGTTCCTGGCAACGCCCGGCTCGAGGCTGTGGAAACCGACCGGGTGCTTCTGCGCCGTGCGGGTTCCCGGGAAGCCCTGGCGTTTAAAGTGGGCTATCAGGTCAAAGCAAAACCCGCGGCCCCAAAACCCGTTATCAGCGTCAACAGTGCCGGACCGCGAGACAGACAAAACCACAGCTCGGCCCTTGCGAGTCTGGGCAAGGATTTGGCCCAGCGCCCGGAGGAAACCCTGAACGAGCTAGGCATTTCACCCAACGTCAGCGGCGGCTACCGCATTAGCAAGCAATCTAATCCCTATTTGTTGCAGTCTGGGCTCCAGCCTGACGACATTGTGCTGTCCGTGAACGGACGCCCGGTGGGCGACCTAAGCGTTGATCGGCTGGCAATTGCCAATCTCACGGCGTCTGAAAGCGTACGAGTTGAAATCATGCGCAACGGTCAAACCCTGACGATTACCAGCCGTATTCCTGAATCCTTTAGACAATAATTGAGCTAACCAACCCATGAAAACGCTTTCCCAGACCTACCTGACGCGCAACCTGTTGCGCGTTATTGCGGCAAGCCTGCTTTTTTCTTTTGGCGCGTCCGCAACATCCGTTGGCTTTGCTGCTGACGACGAACAAACCTGGCAAATGGCAACCCGCAACGCCGACATTCAAGAGTTTGTGGCCCAGGTTGCGAAGATCACCGGCAAAACCTTTGTGGTAGATCCAAAATTGAAAGGTCAGGTCAACGTTATCTCTGAGACCCCACTGGGCAAAGACGGCGTTTACGAACTGTTCCTCAGCGTGCTGCGGCTGCAGAATTACACCGCCGTACCCTCTGGCAGCGTCATTCGCATTCAGCAAAGCGCCACGGGCAAGCAGACCCCGGGCGCCTTGGGCGGCCTGGATAACGCCGCACCGGAAGAGCTGGTCACCGAGATAATCTCGGTACAAAACGTTGAGTCTGAGGATCTGCTGAGAATTTTGCGGCCGCTGATCCCTCAATACGGCCACATTGGCAGCGTTAAGCAGCCTAACGTCATCATTCTTTCCGACCATGCCGACAACATTGCGCGCCTGAAAACGATTATCGCGGATATCGACGTCGCTCAGAGTAACGACATTGTTATGGTGCCTTTGCAAGAGGCCTGGGTAGGGAACATCGTCGACATTCTGCAGCGGGTGGCCCCTGAGCAGCTGGGCCCTAACGCCAAAGGACCACAGAAAATTCAAATCATTGCCAACGAGCGCAATAATTCTCTCGTGCTGCGGGGCCAGACCGGCGCCATCGCTGAGCTAATCCAGATCATCGAGAAATTAGACCGCCCAACCACCACAAACGACGCCACCCAGGTAGTTATGCTCAACCATGGGGATGCGGAGAATGTGGCCAGCATTCTCAGTAACTTAATTCAGCAAAGTGATCGCGGCTCTGAACGCGGCCCCAGCGGCAGCGTCACGATCCAGGCCGACAAAACCCTCAACGCCATCGTGCTGCGAGCGGAACCAGCGGAGATGAACGAACTGTTGAACATCGTTCAGCGCCTGGACACGCCCCGATCCCAGGTTCTGATTGAAGCCGCCATCGTCGAAATCAGCCTGATCGACAACAAAAACATTGGTGTGGAGGCCGCTGGCTTTGACGCCCGGGGCCAGAGCCTGCCGCTAATTTCCACCAGCGTTGGCGGCAGCTTGAACAGTATTCTTCAGGGGTTAGCAAGCTCCGATGCCACCATCGCGGAAAATGCTCTGGCGGGCATTGGCGGCATTTCTCAGCCCACGGTGGCGGCGGCAAAGGTGGATCTGGACGGGGTATCTTTTGGCGCGGTCATCAGCGCCCTGGCCAGCATGGATAACGCCAACCTCCTATCCACGCCCAGCGTGGTTACCCTGGACAATACCGAAGCCAAAATTCTGGTAGGCCAGGAAGTACCCTTCCGCTCAGGCTCCTTTACCACTACCGGGGACGGCGCAAACAACCCTTTTACCACCGTTACCCGCGAAGACGTGGGTATTGAGCTGACGGTCACGCCCCACGTCTACGGCGCCGACGAAGTACGCATGGAGGTTGCCCAAAATATTTCCAACGTACTGAGCAATACCGTTGGCAACTCGGCCTTTGCGGATGTGGTCACCTCCAAACGAACCATAGAAACCACCGTATTGGCAGCCTCTGGAGAAACCATCGTGCTGGGCGGGCTGATCCAAGACGACACCAACGACGGCGAACGCAAAGTGCCGGTGCTGGGCGACATTCCGCTGATGGGCAATCTGTTTAAGTCCAGAACCAAGCGTCAAACCAAAACCAATTTGGTGGTATTCCTGCGACCCACGGTCATCGACAGTTCCGCTACCGCAAAGGCGCTAACGGAGCTGAAACTCAACGGCATCTGGGAAGCAGATGACGGCGACGGCCCCTCTACTCAAGACCTGTTTACGGGCCAGACCCCAGACCGCTAGATGGCACAAACTCAAACCAACGCTGCTGACGTGACCCCAGCGGCGGTGTCAAAGCCGCGAAAGCTGCTACGACGAGTCTGGCGCTCGGTGGTTACCACGGGCATTGACCCTCGGGTTAGCGGCAAAGACGCCCTGCCAGCACGGCCAACCTCAAACAGTGACGCCAAGCCCATTCTCGTCTACGCCCAAGCAAGCGAGTCTCTGACCGATGCGCTCATCATCGAAAAGACTGTTAACAGGCTCAATGCCAGCACAAGCGGCAGTAACCCATCCACGACTGAGTTCAACACCCCTTTAGAGCCCGTCAGCGTTGACGCCTGGCAGCTGCCCCAATGCTATTTTGGCTTAGCAAAAGGCATTGCCGGACGCATGACCATGAGCCAGGTGCCGACCCTGCTGGAGCAATTGATTCAGGCACCAGAGACGGTGCAGCAGCAGGTGGTCGTGGTGCCGGTTTGTGTGTTTTGGGGCCGGGGCCGCTCACCCAAGGACAGTCTGTTGAGGGCCCTAACCTCAGAACAGCAATCTGCCACCGCAGGCTTAAAGCGTTTACTGGGCCTGGTATTGAATCGCGGCGATGTCCACGTTTGCTTTGGCAACTTGGTCACCCTGGCGGAACTGGCCACCCACCATAAAGGCGCGGCATTCGCCGCTCGCCGCGCTGCAAGGCTGCTGCGTCGAAGATTCAAAGCCATGCAGTTTTTTACCCTTGGCCCAGACCACTCCCATCGCCGCACCCTGCTGACGCTAATCGCCAACGCCCCCAGAGTGCGGTCGGCCATGGCCCAGCTCGCGCCAACACCGGCAGGGTCGTTTGGATCCGCACAACACAGCAAACTCCAGCGCCGGGCCTACAAAATGGCCCAGACCATCGCCTCGGATATGACCTATCGAACCCTGCGCCTGTTTCGGGTGTTCTTACGCTGGTTTTGGCTGCGGATATACAGCGGCGTAGACATTCAGGGTCTGCACACCCTTGCCGAGGTAAACGACACCCACACCCTGGTTTACGTCCCCTCCCATCGCAGTCACATTGATTACCTGGTGCTCAGCTATTCCCTGTTTGAAGCCGGGGCCATGCTGCCCCACATCGCCGCCGGCGATAACCTGAACCTACCCGTCGTGGGCCGCTTGCTGCGTCAGGGCGGCGCGTTTTTTATGCGCCGCAGTTTTCGCGACGACCCGCTTTATGCAGCAGTGTTTGCACAGTACCTGCATCAGGTCTTCGCCAGCGGCCACAGCGTAGAATTTTTTCCCGAGGGCGGCCGCAGCCGCAGCGGCCGTTTGCTCTCACCCAAGTACGGCCTGCTAAAACACTGCGTGGAGGCCCAGCTGGACGGCCTGCCAAAGCCACTGGCCTTCGTGCCCGTTTACTTCGGCTATGAAAAGGTTATTGAGGGCGGCAGTTACCTCAGCGAACTGCGCGGCAGCGCCAAAGAGCGCGAGAATCTTCTAGGGGTCATCGCCAACCTTAAACTGATCCGGCAAAACTTTGGCCGGCTGCAGGTGAACATTGCGCCGCCCATCAAGCTAGATCAGTGGCTGCAGCTCAGAGAGGGGGATAGCCAGTCCCCGGACCAGCAGCTGACGGACCTTGGGCGCGCCATCATGCAGGGCATCAATCAAGTTGCCAGCATCAATCCGGTCAACCTGCTGGCGCTGGTGTTAACAGACCGCAACACTCTGACCATGGAAACTCAGGCCCTGGCTGGGCAGATCCAGTGCTTCCAGCGCCTTGCAGCAGACCTCTACGGCTCTCAGGCACTTACCAGCAACGTGACACAGGGCGCAGCTTGCATTGATCAGGTGATCGCCCTGGGTTTCGTGAGCCGCCATCCCACCGAGGACTGGATAACCTGCTCCGCCACGAACGCCATCATGCTGACCTGGTACCGCAACAATGTCCTGCACCTGTTCGCCCTGCCTGGCCTGGTAGCCCTGCTGATTTCACGCAGCCCCCAGGGCATCCAGGAGCAAGCGCTGGGAGAACAGGTCAGCGTCATCTATCCCTTCATTGCCCGGGAACTTTCCTGTGAGGACGGTACAGACATCAGCGGCGTGCTGGACGCGCTGGCCCGTCAGCAGCTGTTCAGCCGTGAAGGAACCCTGCTTATCCCGCCCAGCCGATCTTCCGAGGAGCTTCAATATCTGACCCAAATGGGAAACCTGACCCTGGAAATTTTGCAGCGTATGTACGTCGTTATTTGTATCGCCAGCCAGGGAACCTGGAATCGGCAGGAGTTGCAGCGCCATAGCGCAAGCGTAGCCCGCAAACTGTCGCGCCTGTTTGGCCTAAACGGCGCGGAGTTTTCCGAACAAGCGTTATTCGATCAGTTCGTAGACGGCCTTATCGCCGAGCATTGGCTGCTGGAAAACGCCCAAGGCGGGCTAACACCGGCCAATAACCTCCATGGTGTAGCCGACACCGCTGCCCAGCAAATTTTGGAGCCGGCGGTGCATCTGGCCCTGCACCGGGTAGTCAACGCGGTCACCGGGCGCTAGCTCTCCTCCCGGCCCTGATACACGTCAAAGCGCACGCTTTTGCCCTTAATCTGAAAGTCCGGGGCCAACAAGACCCCATCCCTGAGCCGCCGCTTCAGCACCACGCGCCCGCCGGTTCGATTGAGCGCCAGCCGCAATAGGGTCTCAACGTCAGCGCTCTCATGATGGCTTTGTGTCAGTTCCCGCAGGTGCTGCAGACCTCGGTTGGGCAGCGCCTTTTTGCTCCGGGGCGGGAACATGGGATCCAGCAGTATCACGTCCCAAGGCCCCGCTGAACCTTCGTCCACAGGTCGGGCCAATACCGCTTCGGCCTCGTCGCAAATCACCTGGGTGTCGGTAAAGTGGCGGGCGCGTTCGTGCAGCATGATCCAGATTAAGGGCTGGCGCTCCACCAAACAAACCTTGGCGCCCAGCAGGGCCAGTAACAACCCATCGCTACCAAACCCCGCGCAGGCGTCTAAGATCCGCAGACCCGCCATGCTTTTGCCGCAGGCCCGCACCAGTTCAGTTCGCGGACCGGTGCCTTGAGCGCGTCGCAGCAGCTCTGCGTGGGAGGGCTGAAAAGGCGTACTGTGACCGGGCATACACAGCCACATGCCCTGCCGATCAAGATAGAGGGCGGGCTCAGTAACCACTGGTGCTTGGCGCACCTGCTGCAGCTCACACCAAGGAGCATAAGAACTGGCCCGCTGGGCAAATTCTCCTGAGTAGTAAAGCACTGGGCCCGAGGCGCTGTTCAACTCGGCGCTGACGCCGCAGCAACTTTTTGCCATGGCGAATCGCCCTCGACATAAATTGGCAGCGCTTCCTGGGCGGGCTTGGAGCATCCAAGATTGTGGAGCTGTCGCACCGGCGCGACCATGACGGCGGCATTTGCTGCCGGATCTACTTCGCGTTCAAAAGTCATTGCCTCAGGCAGCCACTGGGGCCGGGGACCGGCCAGGGATAGGGACGGGGACAGGGGCAGCGTCTGCTCCTCCAGCCATTGGGGCGGCTGGGTGTAGAGCCGATCCTGCTGCACTACCGCTACGCTTGCGGCTGCATCATCTGCCTGCTCGTACAGGGCCAGGTAAAAAGCGTCCGCTCGGCTAGGCACCACGGTAAGCCAGCGCGTTGTCGGTGCAGGATCACCGATCCCCCGGGCAGGCATAGCCAATAACCCAGAGCGGAGCAAAATCTCGGAACCGGCCATGGGCACCACCGCGCAGCCGCTGGCCATGGCGATACCCTGGGCAAGGGAGGCAGCAATACGCACCCCGGTAAAGGATCCGGGCCCGGCACCAAAGCCAATGAGTTCTGTGGCCCGGGGCTGCACGCCGGCTTCCCGATACAGGGAATCCACAAGCGGTAGCACCTTTTCGTTGTGACGTCGCTGCAGCTTTTCATGGCGCAGGTAAGTCTGGTCTTCCACCGCCAAGGCTAGGCTACAATAGACGCTGGATGTCTCAATACAAAGGGTGATCGTCATTGCAACAGGATAGCCAACCCATGGATCTGGAGGAAGCGCGAGGGGCGTTATTTGCCCAGCTCACGCCCCCATCTAAGACCGAAGAAATACCGTTGAGCCTGGCCCGGGGGCGCGTGGCCGCAGCTCAGATTCGGGCTCAGCTGGCGCTGCCGCCCTTCCCCGCTTCGGCCATGGATGGCTACGCCATGCGCCAGCAGGACTTTGAGCTAAGCAAAGACAGCGGGCTCACCGTGGTGGGCGAGAGCATGGCCGGACACCCCTTCGTAAACGCCATTCAAGTGGGTCAGTGCGTCCGCATTTTCACTGGCGCCATGGTGCCGCCGGGTGCGGACCTCATCGTCATACAGGAGCGGCTGACCCAGCGCGACACAGCGCCAGACGGGGTGGAAACCGTGTATTTCGAGCCCCACCCTATGCATGAGAACTACGTCCGCCCCGTGGGCAACGACGTGGCCCTAGATCAAGTGCTGGCCGACGACGGTGACTTGCTTACGCCCTTGCTTCTGGGCTCCCTTGCCGCTGCCGGCGTTGATCGGGTAACCGTTTACCAGCCCATTACCGTGGGCATTTTCTCCAGCGGTGATGAGCTCAGGGATCCGTCCACGCCGCCGCAGGAATTGCGGCTGGGAGAAATTTACGATTCCAATGCCTTTACCCTGGCCAATCTGCTCCAGCACCTTCCGCTGGAGGTCATCAATTTAGGGCGGCTTCGGGACGACGCCAGCGAAGTCCGAAGGGCCCTGGCCAAGGGCGCGTCGGAATGTGATCTGCTGATCACCAGTGGCGGTGTTTCCGTTGGCGATGCGGACTTTATAGGCGCCACCATTGCCGAACTTGGTGAACTGTCTTTTTGGCGACTGAACCTGAAGCCCGGCAAACCACTGGCCTTTGGCCGCATCGACAACTGCTGGATTTTCGGGCTTCCGGGCAACCCGGTGTCCACTATCGTGACCTGTCTGCTGCTGGTGCTGCCCAGCCTGCAAAGGCTGTGCGGAACGGCCCCGCGGCCGCTGCTGCGAGTCCCTGCGGTGTTAACCAGCCCGGTGACCCACCGACCCGGTCGGGCAGAGTATCAGCGCGGCGTTTACAGCACCGATGAGAATGGCGCCTTGACCGTGGCCCATACCGGCGACCAAGGCTCCAATCGCCTGAGCACCTTCGCCGGGGCCAACTGTCTGATTGAAATTCCCAAGGACAGCGGGGACCTGCCCAGTGGCGCTCAGGTCAACGTGCTGCCCTTGAGGGAGTTGTTAAGCTAAGACGCCAAGCCCGCTGCAATGGCGCTTTGAATGTCTTCAACGTCGCCGCTGCCGTCGATCTCAAGGTATTGCAGCGACGCCTTGCCCCGGTAATAGCTGACCAGGGGCTGAGTTTGCTCGTAATAAACGGCCAGGCGATCCCGCACTGTGCTTTCCGTATCGTCTTCCCGCTGCTGCAGTGGCTCACCGGTGACGTCGTCTACGCCCTCGGCCTGAGGCGGATTGTAGATCACGTGATACACGCGACCGGATCCCGGGTGCACTCGGCGGCCGGTAATGCGCTTAACCAGCTCTTCGTCCTCTACCTGAATTTCCACCACCGCGTCGATGGGAATGCCGGCCTGATCCATGGCTTCGGCCTGGGGAATGGTGCGCGGGAAGCCGTCGAACAAAAACCCGTTTGCACAGTCGTCGGCCTGAATACGCTCTTTCACCAGGTCGATGATGATGTCATCGGAAACTAGCGCACCAGAGTCCATTACCGCCTTTACCCGATTACCCAGCTCACTGCCTGAGCCCACGGCGGCCCGGAGCATATCGCCAGTGGAGATCTGCGGGACGCCTAACGAGTCCTTGATGAATTGGGCTTGGGTGCCCTTGCCTGCACCTGGTGGGCCTAAAAGGATAATTCTCATGATTTGCTCCTGACGCCTAAGACAACACAGCTTCGCGTCATACGCCCTGGGGCTGGCTGCGCGAAGGCGCGTACTTTACCTGATTTGCCGAGGATAAAAACTCGGGATTCGTCTTGGCGGTGATTTTTGCTACGGGGTGCTAGGCCCGGGAAAGCGGGTATCGGGTTACCTTCACCACGCTTTGCAGGTAGGACAAATGACTGAGCAGCTCCAAACAGCTCAACCAGTCTGACAAGGTCACCTCTACGGCAATAATCGCGGTTTCCTCGTCAGCAAGCTCACCAGATGCCTTCATGATGGGTAAGCCTTGATCTGCCAGCAGGGTCGTGATGTCACGCAGCAGGCTCTCGCGATTTTTCGCGGTAATGCGAAAACCGCAGCGGGCTGGAAAGGCTATGCTGGCGCCGTCGCTGTCTGCCGGCCACAGCTGCAGCGCGCTGCTTAACCCTGCATCACTGAGAACCCGATGGGCCAGCGAAATATAGCTTTGCTGGCCCAGCGCGGTAGTAACAAACAAAGACTCGGCATCGTCATAGCCCAGTTCCGCAGCAAGGTGATCGAAGGCCTGGTCGGTAAGCTCAGCGGCACCAACCCCTGACATGACATTTTGCAGGATGCTTTTGCCCCGGCGAGCGCTTTTCAGCTGGCTGTCGCTGCGGAAGAACGCCGCTATGTGGGCCTTTGCCCGGTGGGTGCGTACAAAGCCCAGACGCGACTCGAGCCAGGCTCGATGCGGTCGCACCGGACCGCCGGAGATGATTTCCACCTGCTCACCGGTTTTCAACCGCCGGCGCACCGGCGCCCACTGACCGTCAATCAAGCCTCCGGTGCAACTATGCCCCAGTTCCGTATGAATGCGGTAAGCGAAATCCAGCACCGTGGCACCCACGGCCAGGTCCAGCACATGACCCTTGGGTGTGGAGACGTAAATGCGCTCCTCAGAAGCCCGCTGAGCCAGCAGGTCCGGCAGGCTTTCGATACCGTTCAGGGTGTCGTGCCAGTCAATAACCTGACGCAGCCAGCCCATCTTTTCTGAGTAACCACCCTCCTCGATGGCTTGCTCGCCCTCTTTGTACGCCCAGTGGGCGCATACCCCAAGCTCGGCGTTGTCGTGCATGGCACTGGTGCGGATCTGCACTTCCAGGGAGCGCTCGTCGTCAAAAATGATCGCGGTGTGGATGCTTTGGTAACCGTTCTCCTTGGGCACCGCGATGTAGTCATCAAATTCACTGGGCACGTGAGACCAGCGACTGTGGATGATGCCCAGAGCCGCATAGCAGCTGGCCAAATCGTCCACGATAATGCGAATGGCCCGAACATCGTGAACCTCTTCCAGGGGAATGCTCTTGGCCTGCATCTTGCGCCAAATGCTGAATATGTTCTTCGCCCGGCCCTTAACCCTGGCCTTGATACCGGCCTTGTTCAGACAGTCTTGGACCACCATGACCAGTTCGCTAATTTGTTCCTCGCGCTCCTGACGGCGGCGCTTGAGCTGTTTAGCAATGCCAAGATAAATGTCCTCGCGCAAATAGCGCAGGGACAAATCCTCTAGCTCCCACTTGAGCTGCCACATGCCCATGCGATTGGCCAACGGCGCAAAAATACTCGCTGCCTCTTGGGCAATACGCTGCTGACGAGCCTCGTCGTAATTTTTTGCCTGGCGCAGAGCCAGCACACGCTCGGCAAGCTTGATCACAGCAACGCGAAAGTCCTGGATGAGCGAGACCAGCATCCGCTTGATATTCTCGACCTGGGCATTTTCTTTACCAGCCATCAAGGGGGTGTCGGACACCTCTAGCAGGCTGGAGGTAGCCAGTGCGGCAACGCTGATGCACAGCTTGGCGCCATCTGGCCCCAGACGGCTCTGCAGCTCTTCCTCCGAGGCTCGGCCCCGCCGAAACGCGGTGTAGGCGAGAGCTGCCAGCACCCCTGGCCGATCCAGCCGCAGTTCCGCCACCATTTCCGCCAGTTGCAAACTTTGCGCCAGCCGATCACCGTCCAGGGTTTTCAGCCAGTCGGTGGCCTCAAGCAGTTCCTGCTGGTCAAGTTTTTCGTGGGACTGGGCCATGCGCGCGCACCACTGGGTCACGTCGATCTGACCGTCGTCACGAAGCGGTAACTGGGAATTCACGCTGACCATTGGATTTGCTCCTGCTACACCGGTTTGCGGACAAAGTGTCCCACCGTCTCCACATGGGCCGTGCCGGGGAACATATCGTACACCCCGACTTGGCTCAGGCTAAAGCCACATCCCGCCAGACGTTTGGCGTCTTCGGCAAAGGTCACCGGGTTGCAGGAGACGTAGACGATTTGGTCCAGACTGGGCAGCCGGGCCCAACCTTCCAGATTAGGACCCGCACCGCTGCGGGGGGGATCCAAGATTAAAGCCCCGGGAGACAACCCAAAGTGGCAAAGTCGGCTATGCAGATCCGCCGCGCTGCTGGCTTGCGCTGCCGCCTCGTCAACCGGCGGGATCACGCCGCCAGCGCCGTAAAGATCCTCGTCAAAAAACACGCTGGCGTGAGCAACCGCGTTGGCTTTGGCATTTTGCCTGGCCATCTGCACCGCCTCGGCGCTGGCCTCCAGGCCCACTACTTGAGCTCCAGCCCGGGCCAGGGGCATGGAGAAATTGCCGATACCGCAGAACATATCAATTACCACCTGGCCCCGCACGTTGCCCAAATAGCCCATGGCGGTCCGAATCAGCTCACGGTTCATTGGCGCGTTCACCTGTGTGAAATGATGGGGATGAAAGCCCACGCTCACACCGTACTCGAGAATTGAGTAGTGCAGTAATGGCAGCTGACCCTGGCCCGGCTCGGCAAGCACCGGCCTCAAGGTGTCGTAACCCTTGCTCTGCATCAGCACCACCGCACCGCTGTGCTGCTGAAACGCCTGCCACAAGGCCTCTTCCTCGGCGCTTAAGGGCTGCAGGTGGCGAACGATCACCGCACAGCGGTCATCGCCTTGGGCCAATTCAATTTGCGGCACGGTTTTTGGGTCCGCCATCTTGGCAATGGCTGCCTTCAGCGGCAGGATCAGACGCGACAGTTCCGGGGTAAGGGTTAAGCAGGCGTCAATTCGCGCCACTCGGTTACTAAAGGATTCACGAAACCCCACCAGTACCGCGTCACCCACCACGCGCACCCCTAGCCGGGCCTTGCGCCGGTATCCAAGGCGCAGCAGTGCCGTAGGCCGTCGCCAGTGTTGGGCCTCAACCCCCTGAGCCTGCAGCTGTGTCTGCAGCTGACCTTGCTTATGAGAAAGCTGTGCCCCAGGAGCCAGATGATGGGTTACACAGCCACCGCAGCGCGGAAAGTACCGGCAGGGAGAACTCACGCGGTCCGGGTGCTGCTGGGCCAGCGGCTGGCCGTCAGCAAAACGATTGCCGCCCCGGCGCTTCAAAATCCGTGCGCTGACGGTTTCGCCGGGTAAGGCATTGCGCACCCAGATGGGCCGCTCGTTATGGGTGCCGCCACCCAGCCCTTGGTCTGACAGGCTGGTGATTTCTAACTCAATTTCCGTGGGCTGCTTAGGCAATGCTTGAATCCTCTGGTGCCAACTAAATTCTCAACCGACGTTAGCGCCGGAACATCTTGCGACTGATCAGCGGCTTTGTCCCCAATAAAGGAACCAGGGCCGCACGCATTAGGGTTTTGGCCACGTCCAGGGTCTGGGGGGCGGAAAAATCCCGGTTGGCAATACACAGCAGGTCATGCCCCAAAAACCCTCGCTGGTCCGGGGGGGCATCTGACTCCACCCGATGAAATCCCGTTTGCACCTGAAAGATGTAGCGGCAGTCATCCTGCAGCCGCTGACCCTGTACTGAAAAGTCCACCCCGTAACCCAACTGCACGAGCAGATCCAGCTCAAAACAGCGTAAGGCTGGCTCCAGGGGATCCTGCTCTTCCAGGGCTTCCAGCACGCTCATGGCAGCGGCGAAGATGCCCGGTTCCTGCTGACGTTCCTGGACCAAGCGCGTAAGCAGCTCCAGCACGTAAAAGCCTGCGTACAGGCGCTGGCCCTGGAGGGCAATAAAGTGGTGACTTTCAAACTTTTGAATAGTCACCAGATTGCTCCTGCCGGAATAGGTAACGGTGCCCACGCTGAAGGGCTGGACGGCAACCTGTCCCTGTTTTTTGCCGCGGTAGCCCCGCAGCACCCCGGCCAGTCGCCCCTGGCCCTGGGTCAACAGCTGCACAATGGCGCTGGTTTCCCGGTAGGGACGCACGTGGAGCACCAAGGCAGGCAGCATTTGGGCGGTAGCAGGCACGATCCGCCTCAGTCGTAACCCAGGCTGCGCATGTGGATACGATTATTCGTCCAGCCCTTACGCACTTTCACCCACAAATGCAGCATGACCTGATGATCCAGCATCAGCTCTATGTCTTTGCGCGCCTCTTGCCCAATGAGCTTTAAGCGCGCGCCGGATTTACCAATCACAATACGCTTCTGGCCATCCCGCTCGACCACGATGTCTGCGTGAATATCGATCACTTTATCGCCCTGCTTAAAGTGTTCTATGACCACGGTTGCGCTGTGGGGAATTTCGTCACCCAACTGGCGCATCAGTTTTTCGCGCACAATTTCCGCTACCAAAAAACGCTCGGGTTGATCGGTGACTTCGTCGTCGGCGAAAAAATGCGCGCCGTGGGGCAGTCGATCGAACACGCTCTGACGAAAGCGCTCTACTCCGTCTTCTTTCAGTGCACTCAGGGGCACGATCTCATCAAACAAATCCAGCGCCCCCAGGGTCTGCATTTGGGGCAGTAGCTGTTCTTTGTTCTTAATCAAATCCACTTTGGACAGCACAGCGAATTTCGGCGCGCTGTGGGCGGCAACGAGCTTCAACACATGCTCATCAGCCGGGGTGGTTTTGCCGCCCTCGATCAACACCACCAGCAGATCCACGTCTGCTAGCGCCGAGGTGGCGTTACTGACCATGTAGCGATTCAGCTCGCGTTCGGTTTGCTGGTGAATACCTGGCGTATCCACATAGATCGCCTGACAGTTCCCTTGGGTATCCACACCAATCAGATTGCGCCGCGTGGTTTGGGGCTTGCGTGAAGTGATGCTGATTTTTTGCCCCAGCACATGGTTGAGCAAGGTGGACTTTCCAACATTGGGTCGCCCCAGCAGGGCAACGTAACCACAGCGCTGGGCTTCAGTCATGATGCTCTCCCGGTTCTGGCTGGATGTCTGCGCTGGTTTGAGGCGGTTTTTTGGTGCCGCTTTGCCGGGCCAGCGCCATCAGCAGTACCTCCTGGGCTGAGGCTTTTTCGGCCCCGCGCCGGGAAGAATCCTGGGCCACTGCGGTTAACGCCAGGGCCGGCACCTCACATTTGACCGTGTATTGGCGCTGGTGATCGGCGCCGCTGATCTCTTCCACGGAATACAGCGGCAGTTCCAGTCCATTGCCCTGCAGCAGTTCCTGCAGGCGGGTTTTAGGATCTTTTAAACTCTGGGCGTCCAGCCCCAGGGTTAATTCGTCAAACAGCCGATGTACGAGTTTTTGAGCCTGTGCAATCCCGCCATCTTCGTGCACGGCACCGATGATGGCCTCCAGCGCGTCGGCTAAAATTGACGCCCGCTGCCGACCACCCGAGCGCAGTTCTCCGGAACCGAGCAGCAGATACTCTGGCAGCTGCAGGGTTAACGCCACCTGAGCCAGGGTTTTGCCGCGCACCAGCTGGGCGCGCATTAACGACAGAGCGTCCTCGCGTACGCCCGGGTAGCGGCGGTACAGCATGTTGCCCACCAGGTAACCCAGCACCGCATCCCCCATGAACTCCAGGCGTTCGTTATTGGTCTTGGCGTAGCTTTTGTGGGTAAGAGCCTGCTGGAGCAGGGTTAGCTCGTTGAATTGATAGCCAATTTTTTTCTGCAGCTTGGCTAGGGAACTGTTGCCGGCGTCGAAAGTAGCCATAGCCTTAGTCGTGAGCGCCTTGCTCAAGCCAGCGGTTGCGGTCGAAGCTGGGCCAGTTCCAGCCCGGTGGTTTGTGGGCCCAAATAGCAATGGCCTTGCCGACAATGTTGTCACCCGAAGCCAGGCCCCAGGTTCTGGAGTCAGCCGAGTGATCACGGTTGTCGCCCATGACTAAGTATTGATCGGGCCCAACCTCCCAGCTGTGGGGGCGCTCGGGCCGGCCCGTGCGATGCAAGCGATGTTCGACGCCAGCAATTTCCTCAATGTACTCCCGGCCGGGTATGCCATAGCGGACGTCGGTAAAGTCCCGCACAAAGGTGTACTTCAGCGGCTCGCCGTTGATGACCAGCCTTTTGTTCTCGTAGCGCACCGAGTCTCCGGGAATGCCAATAACCCGCTTGATAAAGTAGCGCGGATCGTGCGGCGGAATGAACACCATCACGTCGCCCCTGGCTGGGGGTTGACCTTGGGTGAGCTTGACGTCGAACACGGGCATTTTCATACCGTAGTCGTATTTGTTGACCAGGATGAAATCCCCCACCTCCAAAGTGGGCACCATAGATTCCGAGGGAATTTGGTAGGGCTCGGCAAAAAAGCTGCGCAGTACGAATACCGCCACGAAAATCGGCAGGAACGACCTGGCGTACTCCACCACTACCGGATCGTCCGGCGGGGCACCGTCCTGAGCCTGGGCCAGGCGCTTGGGTTTGAACAGCACCGCGTCCACCAGCCAAATGGCAGCGGAAATTACCGAGGCCCAAAAAAGGTAAAAAGGTAAATCGATATCCATAGATGTTCTGGTCTAGCGTTCGACTTTTAGCGCCGCTAAAAACGCTTCCTGGGGTATTTCCACAGAGCCCACCTGCTTCATGCGCTTTTTACCCTCTTTCTGCTTCTCCAGCAGTTTCTTTTTGCGCGTGATGTCGCCGCCATAGCACTTGGCTGTCACGTTTTTACGCAGGGCCTTTACGGTTTGCCGGGCGACAATTTGCCCGCCAATGGCCGCCTGCAGGGCCACATCGAAAAGCTGGCGCGGAATCAGTTCCTTCATTTTTTCCGCCAGTGCCCGGCCCCGGCTTTGGGCCTGATCCCGGTGCACGATGCTGGCAAGGGCATCTACTTTGTCGCCGTTAATCAGCATATCGAGCTTCACCAGCTTGGCCGACTCGAAGCGGACAAAGTTGTAGTCCAGCGAGGCGAAGCCGCGACTGACGGATTTGAGCCGGTCGAAGAAGTCCATGACCACTTCGTTCATGGGCATTTCCCAGTGCATGGATACCTGGCCCTGGGAAAAGTGCATGTTTTTTTGCACACCCCGACGCTCTACGCACAGTGACATGACGTTACCCACGTAGTCCTGTGGCACCAAAATGTTCACGTCGGCAATGGGCTCGCGCATCTCTTTAAAGTTGTTGGGCAGCCGCGACGGATTATCAATTTGCTTAACCGAACCGTCGGCAAGCTCTACCTCGTAAACCACGGTGGGCGCTGAGGTGATCAGATCAAGCCCGTACTCCCGCTCCAGCCGCTCCTGGACAATTTCCATGTGCAGCATGCCGAGAAAGCCGCAGCGAAAACCGAAGCCTAAAGCATCAGAGGACTCTGGCTCGTAAAACAGCGAGGCGTCATTGAGCACCAGTTTTTCCAGGGCTTCGCGGAAGGCCTCGAAATCTTCGGAATGTACGGGAAAGAGCCCGGCATAGACCTGAGGCTTAACCCGCGTAAAGCCCGGCAGCTGTTCCATGTCCGGCGTTTTGGCGCTAACCAGGGTGTCCCCCACAGGAGCGCCGGTGATTTCCTTGATGCCGGCAATCACATAGCCCACCTCTCCCGCACCCAGGCTTTTGTCGGGCTCGCGCTTTGGCGTAAAGCGCCCGAGCTGGTCGATGGAGTGCGTTTTCCCGGTGGACTTGATGTGGATCTTATCGCCCTTGTTGAGGCGGCCCTGCATCACCCGCACCAGAGACACGATGCCCAGGTAGTTGTCGAACCAGGAATCAATAATCAGGGCCTGAAGGTCTTCGTCGTCGCTACCCACCGGCGGCGGAATGGCGTCCACCAAATAGTCCAGCAGTTCGTCCACGCCGATGCCGGTTTTGGCACTGCACTGGATAATATCCGTGACGTCCAGACCAATTATGTCCTCAATCTCACCGGCCACCCGCTCCGGCTCTGCCTGGGGCAGGTCAATTTTGTTCAGTACCGGCAGCACTTCCAGACCCTGCTCAATGGCGGTATAGCAGTTGGCGACGCTCTGGGCTTCGACTCCTTGAGCCGCGTCAACGACCAGCAGCGCGCCTTCGCAGGCAGCCAGTGAGCGAGAGACCTCGTAGCTAAAGTCCACGTGGCCCGGGGTGTCGATAAAGTTCAGCTGGTAGGTTTCGCCATTGCTGTGCTGGTAGTGCAGGGTCACGCACTGGGCTTTGATGGTAATGCCCCGCTCCCGCTCCAGCTCCATAGAGTCCAGTACCTGGGCCTCCATCTCTCTATCCGACAACCCCCCGCAGCGCTGAATGAAGCGGTCGGCCAAGGTGGATTTGCCGTGGTCGATGTGGGCGATGATCGAGAAATTGCGAATGTGCTGGTTGTCTGCCACGCGGCATCTACTCTTGATAACGGTGCCGCAGTTTAGCTCATACGGCAGCGGCTATATAGCAACCATCCAGTGCCTTTTGCTGGACGAAGGGTGATGCGTTGTGGGTCGGATCGTAGGTCGGGCCGTAGGTCGGGCTCGTAGGTCGGGCTTTAGCCCGACACAAGATGTCAGCCTCAAGGCCGTGTCGGGTTGAAACCCGACCTACGGAGGAAATGCGCTGTGGGTCGGGCTGAAACTCAACCTACTCGTCTTCTTCCGGCACACGCAGCGTAATGTAGGTGCGCCGGGTGGCGTTACCTTGCTGGCGCAGCACCAGCACCGGAATCACGTCACCGGCTTGGGCGGCGTCGGCCGCCTCTCGCAAGGTGTCTGCGTTGTCGATTACCCGCCCCTTCATGCGCAGCACTACGTCCCCAGGGCGTAAACCCGCGGCTTCCGCGATGCCGGATACGCTGACCACCTCGGCGCCGCCATCAATTTCCAAGTCGCTGCGGCGCTGGGCAGTCACGTCACGAACGGTTACGCCAAGGGCCGTTTGCCGGTCCGCACCCCGGGAGCCGCCACTGGCAGCCATGCGAGGATCTTCCGGCAGTTCGCCCAGGACAACTTCCAGAGTGATCTCTTTACCGGCCCGGAACACCACCACTTCCGCGGCCTCGCCTACCGGCGTGCGCCCAACCCAGTGGGGCAATTCACCGGCCCGGGTGATTTCCTCGCCGTTAAAGCGAATGATGATGTCTTCGTCTTGAATGCCCCCTGCTTCGGCAGGGCTGCCCTCCATAACCCGGGCTATCAGCGCACCTTGGGGACGGTCCAGACCAAACCCTTCGGCCAGGTCTTTCGTCAGCTCCAATATTTCCACCCCAAGCCAACCCCGGGCCACGCGGCCGTTTTCCTTAAGCTGGGCGACCACGCCCATGGCGATGTCAATGGGAATCGCAAAGCTCACGCCCATAAAACCGCCTGAGTTCGAATAAATTTGCGCGTTAATGCCAATAACCTCGCCGTCCAAATTGAACAGCGGACCGCCGGAGTTGCCGGGATTGATGGCCACATCGGTTTGAATAAACGGCACGTAGTCACCGGTTTGGCGGGTGGTCAGACTGCGCCCCTTGGCGCTGACAATACCCGCGGTGACGGAATAGTCGAATCCAAAGGGCGAGCCAATTGCCAGCACCCACTGGCCTACCTCCACGTCGTCGAAGTTGCCCATTTGCAGCACCGGCAGTTCCTTGTCGGCGGTAATTTTCAGCAGCGCCAGATCCGAGCGCTGGTCGCTACCGATTAGCTCAGCCTCGTACTCGCTGCGGTCGCTCATGCGCACAATGATTTTCGCTGCACCATCCACCACATGATGGTTAGTGAGAATGTAGCCGTCCTCTTCAATGATGAAGCCGCTGCCCAGGGATCGTCTTGGGTTGGCCGGGCGACCGTTGCCGGGACCGCGCTGATTGGGGGGACCAAAGAACCGATAAAACTCTTCCAGCCGGGGATCGTTGGGCGCCTCGGAGCGGCGGGACTGGGTCTCACCCAGGGTGCTGATATTGACCACAGCGCCTTCATTGGCCTTCACCAGTTCAGTAAAGTCCGGCAGCTCCGCACGGACCAAGCCGCTGGTCAGCAGCAGTAACGCCAACACACCGGCAAGCCAGGATCGACGTGCCAAGAGAGACTCTGCGGTGAACGCGGGAAAATTAGACTGGGGAGTGAAGATCTGTAGGCGCATCGCAGGCTCCTTTTTCAGAAAACGCATTTACAAGACTTAGTGGGGCCGTTGGCCTTAGCGGATATTGGGTACGTGCTGGCGGGCTTTCAAGCGGCGGTTACCCAATGAAACACTTTGTATAGATTTTTGCGGCAGGACTAACGCTCTGAAAAGTGGTCAATCCTGCATCCTGACTGCTGCAATGCGTTCATCACCTGAGGAACAAAGCCTTTGGCAAGCCTGGCGCCCAGGGTCAGGGCAGCCACCCCGCCGCCAAACACGGCCAGAGGCACCAGAGGCTGATTGGCAATCCCATCAAGAGCCGCGATCAACGAGCCCAGCAGCAGCAGCGGCAAACCAAACAAAACCAGCGCCAGACGATTGAGCAGCCCGGCAGACAGGGAAAGTTCTGCCGCCACCGCGTTGGCTGGGGGTGGCGTCACCGGCCGACAAGGTGTCGGGCAAGACTGACAGGCAGCGTCTGCAGGCAAAATCTCCACACCGTGGGTTTGGCTGGACAGCAGTATGGGGCGTATGAGTTGCGGCATGGTGGCACTAGTTTGCTACAACACCGGCAACGATGCATGGATTGTGACGATGGCCGTAGGTCGGGCTCGCAGGTCGGGCTCGTAGGTCGGGCTTTAGCCCGACGAGAAAGACGTCGGCCTGAAGGCCGTGTCGGGTTGAAACCCGACCTACGAAGGATGATGCGTTGTAGGTCGGGCTTTAGCCCGACAGGAGACACGTCGGCCTGAAGGCTGTGTCGGTCTGAAGGCCGACCTACGAAACGAGGCCGTGCTATGCTCTGCCTTCATTTTTTTTGCAGGCCAACATGTCCCAGCGTTTTAACACTGACGTTCTAATCATTGGCGGTGGCGCTGCGGGGCTTACCGCAGCGCTGGCGCTAGCACCCCATGCGCGGGTGACGGTGCTGTGCAAAGGGGACATTACCAGCGGCTCATCTCACTGGGCTCAGGGCGGTGTGGCGGCGGTTACGGACCCTGATGACAGCTTCGAATCCCATATTGCCGACACGCTGGATGCCGGGGCTGGGCTATGCGACCCAGAGGTGGTTCGAGCCACGGTGTCTGGCGGCCCGGACGCCATTGCCAAGCTGACCGAGCGCGGCGTGACTTTTGATACCGAGGGCAATGCCCTACACCTGACCCGAGAGGGTGGACACTCGCATCGGCGGGTGGTGCACGTGGCGGATGCCACCGGTAAGGCGATTACGCAAACTCTCACAGACCAGGTGTTGGACAATGGCAACATCGAACTGTTCAACGACCGGGTAGCCATTGATCTGATTAACCTTTCCACCCTGGGCCGACACCACAGCCGATGTGCCGGGGCCTATGTGCTGAATCGCACCTCAGGGCGCGTGGAGGTGTTTCAGTCCCGCTTCGTGATTTTAGCCACCGGCGGTGCGAGTAAGGTGTATCTGTACACCAGTAATCCAGACAGCTCCACTGGCGACGGCATTGCTATGGCTTGGCGTGCAGGCTGCCGAGTGGCCAACATGGAATTCAATCAGTTTCATCCCACCTGCCTGTATCACCCCCACGCGGGGTCGTTTTTAATTTCTGAAGCGGTGCGTGGCGAGGGCGGCATTCTGCGTTTGCCCAACGGCCAGCGGTTTATGCAGCGCTTTGACGAGCGCCTGGAACTGGCTCCCCGAGACATTGTGGCTCGGGCCATTGACCACGAAATGAAGCGGATTGGTGCCGACTGCGTGTATCTGGATGTCAGCCATTTATCCGCCAGCTTCATTCAAAGTCACTTCCCAAACATCGCCCAGAAGTGTGCAGAGCTTGGCATTGACGTAACCAAGGACCCCATTCCCGTGGTGCCCGCGGCCCACTACACCTGTGGTGGCGTGGTGGTAGACGACTTTGGTCGAACAGACTTACCGAACCTTTACGCTATTGGCGAGGTCAGCTGCACGGGCTTGCATGGGGCTAACCGCCTGGCCAGTAACTCGTTGCTGGAGTGCTTTGTCTATGGCCAGCGAGCGGCAGAAAAAATCATTGGCCAGCTGGAAAAACCCCAGACGGCGCCCTACATCCCCAAGTGGGACGAGTCTAAGGTCACGGATTCCGACGAATCGGTCATCATCGCCCATAACTGGGACGAGCTGCGCCGCTTTATGTGGGACTACGTTGGCATCGTGCGCACGGACAAACGGCTGATGCGGGCGCACCGACGTATCGAGCTGCTTAAGCAAGAGATACAGGACTACTACGCCACCTACCGCGTGACTAACGATTTAATTGAGCTGCGTAACCTGCTGCACGTGGCGGATCTGATCGTGCGCAGTGCCTTGAAGCGCAAAGAAAGCCGCGGGCTGAACTACAACATGGACTACCCGGAAATGGCCCCCCAAGCCGCTGACACCATTTTGGCCCCGGGCAGCCTGGAGAGCATGATTTAAACGCCGCGGTGCTAGACCTGCCCTACTCTGGGTCGTACCCGGCCAGCAGCACCCGGCGGCGGATTTTAGCGAAGTCGCTGGCTGCTACTTCATCATTAAATACCCAATGCATTCGGCCTTTCTGGTCGGCTATGCCCACGCACCAGGGGCAGATCCAGCAGCGCAGCGGCGAGCCCAGCAAAGGCTTAAAGGCCGGGGCCGTTGAACCAAGAGACGCTGCTTGGGCGGAGTCGGCCTGCTGGGGGCCGACCATACCATTGTCCTGCAGCAGCAACTGCAGCAGCCGATTGCGTCGGTTTTGCCGAATACCGTTGGTAACGTATGCCGCGCCGAGGGCAAGGCCCGTGAGTCCTAGCAATTGATACAGACCCAAGATCGTCACTACAGCCCAAACCGCTACGCAGCTTTGACGCAGCCTGCCGGGATGAAATTGAAACCGCTGTTGCATGGATATGGTGGTGGGTCGGCCTTTAGGCGTTGGGTTGATTTTTGTCGGGCTGAAGCTCCATTTGTCGGGCTGAAGCTCCATTTGTCGGGCTGAAGCCCGACCTACGTACCCGACCTACGTACCCGACCTACGGGCAATGTCCTCTTATTGAGGTTGTGGGTCGGCCTTTAGGCCGACACAACACCCGTTGGGTTACAGCACCCCGTCGTAGGCGATGATTTTGCTTACCAAGCCCGACACCAGCGGATCGTCCGAGGTGATGCGGCCTTGGAGCAAGTCGTATAGGTCCACGTCTTCCCAGTCCAATAATTCCTCGTATAAAGCCTGCTCACTCGCCGACAAATCGTGAAAACAGTCCCGCACAAAGGGCACCAACTTCAGCTCCAGTTCGGTTAAACCCCGCCGGCTGCGCCAATAGATGTGTTTTAGATCTGCTGGAATCACGAATATCCCCAAGGTTATTGCTTTTGTTTAACGCTATCAGGCAGTCTGCTCCCAATCTTTTGTAAGTCGGGAATCACTCTTGGATACATGGTCGGACGCACAAGTGGTCAGCCTTCGCGGACGCGCGGTGAAAACGTTTTTGCAAGGCTACCTTACTTGCAACAGTGACCGCATTGAAAAAAATGCGCCCACGCCTATGACCCTGTGCAACCTCAAAGGCCGGGTTATCGCCAACGGCTGGGCTTTGGGCGACGACGAGGAGGTGGCCCTAGTCGTGCACGGTTCCTTGGCAGAAGCGGTTGGCGCTTTTCTTAAGCCCTACGCCATGTTTTCGAAAATCCAAATCCAAGCATCCCATGAAGCGGTAGGGGTTATCCAGGATCCAGCCGCACCGGGGGTCTTTTGCAGTCCCTGGGCCTTCGCTGACGGCGTGTTCGCGCGGGATAACGCTATCGGCGAAGACCGCTCGACGCCCATAGCGCATGCCCTAATCGATCAATCCTTCGCCTGGGTCAGCGCGCCGGTATCCGGCAAGTTCCTGCCCCAAGTGCTCGGCATGCCCGCAGCCGGGGCCGTGGACTTCGACAAGGGCTGCTATTTGGGTCAAGAGATCATTGCTCGCGCGCAATTTCGCGGCGCAGTAAAGCGCGGTATTGACCACTTTAGCTTTAGTGGCGACACCCCTGCTCCAGGAGATAACTGGGAGGATCCTGAATACGGCAGCGGCACGGTGATCCTGACGACATCACAGACCCAGTCGGATCGCCCAGATTTGCGGCAAGGACTGTGGGTGAGAAATCTGTAGCCGCCGTCGCCAAGGCTTGTTGCATGACCAGGGCGGTTGAGCTAGGCCCTTAAACAGCCGATCAATCCCAGACAAACGTCGCCAAATCAGCCAGCGGATGAGGCTGCCCTGCCGCTTCCCAAAAGCCCACGAAGTGCTCGTCTACTAGCGCATCTGTGACGTCGGCCACGGTGCCAACAGACCAGTTGGGTGAAAGGTCTTTATCAATCAGCAGGGCGCGCACGCCCTCGGCAAAATCCGGCCGGGACAAACAGCCGGTGGCCACGGCAAGCTCGGTCATAAAACACTGGGCCAGATCCAGCTGGGGCCCCAGACTGAGCTGCTTGAAGATGATTCCGGCAGTAATTGGGCAGCCTCCGCGCAGGCTAGCGACGCCCTTATCCATCCATTTGGAAGCGCCCTCCAAGGCCAATATGCTGTTCACACAACCGCTGAGACTGGTCAGATCGATAGCGCTGGTGTCGATGCCTGCCACATCACTGGCGGGCATCTCCCCGGCGTAGTGGTGCTGCTGAAGGTAGCCGGCGAGAACTTCGTGGTTGGCCTGAGCCGAGCCCGGCTGCCATGCCAGCCCGGTTAGCCCAAGCAAAAAATCCGCCCTGCTGTCGTGCCCTATCACTTGCGTGCCAATGCCCAAAGCCAAGGCGTCGGTGGCGTTAACCTGACTGCCGGTCATGGTGAGCAGGGCCGCTATTTCCGGCTTGAGGTTGCGCATGACCACGGTGCCCCCGGCATCGGGAAACAGGCCAATGGTGATCTCGGGAAAGGCCAGGCGGGTGCGCTCGGTTAATACCCGGTAGCTGGAGGCCGAAAACAGTCCGTAACCGCCACCCATGACAATGCCGTGCCCTAGCGTCAATAGCGGCTTGGGATAGCAGTGCATGAGATAGTCCAGCCGATACTCTGCTTCGAAAAAGCGCTGGGGATAATTGTTGACGGTGCTGGCCGCCTGCAAATTCGCGGTAGCCGCATGGTACAGGGCTTGAATGTCGCCGCCGGCGCAAAAGGCCTTGTCACCCTCGCCGGTGACAATTACGGCGACCACCTCATCGCGCTTAGCCCAGTCCAGCATCTTCGGCGTCATGGCTTCCACTGCTTCCAAGGTGAGGGCATTCAACGTTGTGGGTACGTTGAGGTGGGCCTGGGCAATTACGCCGTGCTGGCCTGCATGTTCGGTAAACAGTACGTCGGTTGTGCTCATAACAATGAACCTCTAGCTGGGTGTTCGGGATTGGGGTAACCACTGGATCGGTGGCTGGCCCTGTTCTTGGAGCAGGCGATTGGCCGCAGAAAAATGCCCGCAGCCGAAGAACCCGCGGTGGGCCGACAGCGGCGATGGGTGCGGGGCCTTCAGCAAATGATGTCGGTCTGGGGCTACTTGGGCGGCTTTCTTTTGCGCGTAGCTGCCCCAGAGCATAAAAATCAGGCCTTCTCGGCGATTGGACAGTCGCTGCACCAGGGTGTCGGTAAATTGTTCCCAGCCTTTGCCCTGATGGGACGCTGCCTGAGCGTGGGCGACACTGAGCACTGCATTGAGCAGCAGCACGCCCTGCTGAGCCCAGTGGGTGAGATCACCGGAGGCGGTGCCAAGGTCCACTGGCTGGCCCAAATCCTGCTGAATTTCCGTGTATATGTTGCGCAGTGACGGCGGTAACGGCTGATCCTGGGGCACCGAAAAACTCAGCCCCATGGCCTGATTTGGGCCGTGATACGGATCCTGGCCGATGATGACCACGCGCACTTGCTCAACGGGCACAAGATTCATGGCCGCGAACATTTGCTCCCCCGGCGGGTAAACCCGTTTGCCCGCGCGTTTTTCTGCCAGCAGAAACTCTCGCAGCGTGGCCATATAGGGCTGATCGAATTGATCCCCCAACAGGCTTTGCCATGAGGCTTCCAAGGCAACTGAGCGAGCCACTGGAACCTAGGACTGGGGCCGCATTAAAGGGAACAGCAGCACGTCGCGAATAGACGGCGCGTCGGTCAACAGCATGACCAGACGGTCAATGCCCAGGCCCTCGCCGGCAGTCGGCGGCAGGCCGTACTCCAAGGCGGTAATGTAGTCCTGGTCAAAGTGCATGGCCTCGTTATCGCCCTTAGACTTCAGATCCGCCTGGGCCTGAAACCGCGCAGCCTGGTCGATGGGGTCATTCAGCTCCGAAAAGCCATTGGCGTATTCGCGACCGCCGATAAACAGCTCGAAGCGGTCGGTAACGTCGGGGTTGGCGTCATTACGGCGAGCTAGGGGAGACACCTCTGCGGGATACTCGGTGATGTAGGTAGGCTGCTCCAGGCGCCCTTCTACCTTGGCTTCAAATACCTCCATTTGCAGCTTGCCCAAGCCCCAATGGTCTTCCACATGTAGCTGCTGCTTTTCCAGCTCGCCGCGTAAATGCTCCACGTTGTCTACGGACGCTTCGTCCATGCCGCCAAAGCGTGCTAACGATTCGGCCATGGTGACGCGCTGGGGAGACTTGGCAAAATCCAGCTCGATACCCTGATAAACAATCTGCTGACTACCGCAGGCACGCACAGTCAGCTCCGCCAGCAGCTCGTCGGTTAAATTCATCAGGTCTCGATAATCGGCATAGGCCTGGTAGAACTCCAGCATGGTGAATTCTGGGTTGTGCCGGGTAGATAACCCTTCGTTGCGGAAATTGCGGTTGATCTCGTAGACCCGCTCAAACCCGCCTACCACCAGCCGCTTTAAAAACAGCTCCGGAGCCACGCGCAGGAACAGGGGCATATCCAAGGCGTTGTGGTGGGTGGTGAAGGGCCGCGCGGTGGCGCCCCCGGGAATGCTGTGCATCATGGGCGTTTCTACTTCCAGGTAGTCACGCTGGTTAAAGAAGTCACGCAGGGTTTGCATGACCATGGAGCGGGTGCGGAACACGCCTCGGGTGTCTTCGTTTACGATCAAGTCCACATAGCGCTGACGATAACGTACCTCCTGATCCGTCAAACCATGAAACTTCTCGGGCAAGGGCTGCAAAGTTTTGTTCAGCAACACAATATCATCGGCATGAACGCTCAGCTCACCTTTGTTGGTGCGCATGAGCGTGCCGCGAACGCCAACGATGTCGCCCATTTCCCAAAACTGAGAGAAGTCTTCGTAGGCCTCCTCGCCCAGATCGTTTTTCGTCAGGTAGCACTGAATTTGCCCGCTTACGTCCTGCAGGGTGACAAAACTTGCCTTGCCCATGACTCGGCGCAGCATCACGCGGCCAGCCACAGCGGTGCGCGCGCCGGCTTCCGCTAACGCCGCTTTGTCCTGGTCTACAAACTGTGCGTGCAGATCTTTGGCAAGGGCCTCACGCCGAAAGTCGTTGCGATACACCTTACTCTTGGCCAACCAAGCATCCATTTTTGCTCGGCGGTTTTGCAGCACATCTCGTTCTTCGCTCATATCTTTCCTCGTGAGTTCGTTGCAGCGTTCAGCACGCTACAGGCCGGCCTTTAAGCAGGCTTCCATAAAGGGGTCTAAATCGCCATCCAGCACTTTGTTAGGGTCGGTGCGCTCCACTTCTGTGCGTAAATCCTTGACCCGGGACTGGTCCAGCACGTAGGAACGGATTTGACTGCCCCAGCCGATGTCGGCTTTGGCGTCTTCAATGGCCTGCTGCTCCGAGCGGCGCTGCTGCAGTTCCAGCTCATAGAGTTTCGCCCGCAGCTGCTTATAGGCGTTGTCTTTATTCTGGTGCTGGGATCGCTCGCTTTGGCACTGCACCACGGTATTCGTGGGCAGGTGGGTTAAACGCACGGCGGAATCTGTGCGGTTTACGTGCTGGCCGCCAGCACCGCTGGCGCGGTAGGTGTCCACGCGCACATCCGACGGGTTGATTTCAATTTCAATGTTGTCGTCGATTTCGGCGGATACGAACACCGATGCAAAAGACGTATGCCGCCGGTTACCGGAATCGAAGGGGGACTTGCGCACCAGACGGTGCACGCCAGTCTCGGTGCGCAGCCAGCCATAGGCGTATTCGCCGCTAATCATTACCGTGGCGCTTTTGATTCCTGCCACTTCACCTTCGGAAACCTCGGTGACCGCCACACTGAAGCCGCGCTGTTCCGCCCAGCGCAGGTACATGCGCAGCAGCATTTCCGCCCAGTCTTGGGCCTCGGTGCCGCCGGAACCTGCCTGAATTTCCAGATAACAGTTAGCGCCGTCCAGCTCGCCTTGAAACATGCGCCGAAATTCCAGCACGGCTAGCTGAGTTTCCAGGGCCCCAAGCTCGGCTGCCACATCCTCCAGGGCCGTGGCATCATTTTCGTCCGCCGCCAGTTCAGCGAGTTCGGATAGATCCCTGAGGCTATCGCCCAAGGTACTCAGCAGGGACACCACCTGCTCAAGGGAGGCTCGTTCCCGGCCTAGCTGCTGGGCTTTTTCCGGATCATTCCAGACCTCGCCGTCAGCAAGCTCCAGCTCAACTTCCTGCAGTCGCTCGCGCTTTTCTTCGAAGTCAAAGGTACCCCCGAAGCGCACTGTCGCGCTCCTGCAGATCTTTCAGGTACTCACGAATACTGGTGATTTCAGCCATGGTGTTATCTTGCTTCGACGTTGTTGTACTGCGGCTTTTTTGGCAGCGGCGCGATTGGTCTCCCGGCCTGCCCGACTTTGACTCGGCCGCCTAGATGCGGCGTGCAGTCTAAGACATCGTTTCGATGTACTCCACCATGAGCTGCAGGGTCTGCTGCCCACCGTAGTCGTTTAACGCCGGCTTATAGACCACTTTTACCCGGGTGGTTGCACCGTCGTCTGGGACGACTAGCGGCGGCTGGCGAAAGGCGATGGCGTCGATAAGCTGCTCCTGCAGCCCCAGCACGAGCTTTAGGTGATCTTGGCCTACCACCCGCTGATGCACGAGCTGGAACTCACCGCTAAACAGCGGCTCGGCAAAGCCGTTACCCCATGGCCCGGCTGCGTCAAGACGGTCTACGGTTTGCAGGTTCATATCCTGGGGTGACAGCACGCCGTCAGTTAGCAGCACCGCGTCCAGCATGTCCGGGGTGACCGCTCCTCGCACCGCTTTATCAAAGGCTTTTTGAAAGCGCGGCAAATGGGCGCGCTTTATGCTCAGCCCCGCCGCCATGGCGTGACCGCCAAATTTCAGCAGCATGCCCGGTAGCCGAGTGGCGATGCTATCCAAAACATCGCGAATATTGAGGCCGTCGATGCTGCGGGCGGACCCTTTGAGTTCGTTAGAGCCTTCGGCGGCGTCGGCGAACACAATGGCAGGACGGTGGAAGCGCTCGCGCAGCCTGCCCGCCACAATGCCCACCACTCCTTGGTGGAAGCTCTCGTGGTATACGGCAATACCCATTTCTTCCGGATTGGGCTGAATTTGGGTAAGGATCATCTGGGCATCGGCGACCATGTCCTGCTCGATTTCCCGCCTGGTTTGATTCAGGCCATCCAGCTCCGCCGCCAGTTGCGCAGCCTCCTTGGGGTCCTCTGCCATCAAACAGCGTATGCCCACGCTCATATCCTGTAGTCGTCCGGCGGCGTTCAGGCGCGGACCGATAGCAAAACCCATGTCCGCGGCGGATAGGGAACCGGGGTCGCGCTTACCCATCCGGGCCAGGGCCAAAATTCCTGGCCGGGTCATGCCGCGACGAATGCGCTGCAATCCTTGATGAACAAGAATGCGATTGTTCTGATCCAGGGGCACCACGTCGGCAACGGTGCCCAAGGCCACAAGGTCCAGGAACTGGGCCATGTTGGGTTCGTCCAGCTGACGGCGGGTAAAGTACTCCCGCTGGCGCAAGGTTTGTCGAACCCAGCTGAGTACGTAGTAGGCAACGCCAACGCCAGCCATGGACTTGCTTGGAAACGTGCTGCCCGCCAGATTTGGATTCACCAGGGCATGGGCCGCTGGCAGGGTTTCGCCGGGCAGGTGATGATCGGTGACGATGACGTCGATGCCATGGTCGTTTGCCAGCGCCACGCCGTCTACGCTGGCCACCCCGTTATCCACGGTAACGATCACATCTGGCGTTAAGGTTGCGGCAAGCTGCACGATTTCTGGCGACAGGCCGTAGCCGTAATCAAACCGGTTAGGCACCAGATAGTCCACCCGCCCTGCTCCCATTCCTCGCAGGGCCAGCATGCACAGGGCCACCGAGGTGGCACCGTCGGCGTCAAAGTCGCCGACAATAAGGATTTTTTGATTCTGCTCTACCGCATCCGCCAGACGCTGAGCCGCAGGCTGAATGTCCGGCAGGTCAGCGGGCGAGAGCAAGTGAGCGAGACTGCGTTCCATCTGGTCGGCAGCGGTAATGCCGCGGGCGGCGAAAATACGATCCAGCAGCGGATCGTCCAGCCCCAAGGTTGCGGGGATTGAGCGCTCTTCAATTCGCAAGGGAAGCCTCAGGCCACATCAAACCGCAGGCGCTACGCGCAGGCGCACAATGTCTGCCGCCACTATGTCCAAACTCTGGAGCTTGGCCAGAGCCTCGTTCATGACCTGCTCTTTGACGTGATTGGTCAGCAGCACAATGTCCGCCTGGCCAGCGCTTTTGGAGGCATCGTGCTGAATCGCCGCGTCGATACTGATGGAAAACTCGGAAAGCGCCTTTGTTACCTGAGCAAACACGCCGGGCTGATCGAGAGTGGGAATGCGCAGGTAGTTGGCGCTCTCTACCTCGGCCATGGGCACAATGGCCGCGGGCGCCGTCACCTGAGCAAACACGCCGGGCTGATCGAGAGTCGGAATGCGCAGGTAGTTGGCGCTCTCTACCTCAGCCATGGGCACAATGGCCGCGGGTGCCGTTGCCGGAGCATCCAAGGGCGCACCGTCGGGGGCTGCAACACTGCCCGAGGCGAGCTGCTGACCCAGGGCCAGCGCGTCTGACAGCACCGCCGAGGCGGTGGCCTCACCACCGGCCCCGGGGCCGCTAAACAGGGTTTCACCCGCGCCATCACTGTTGATCTGCACCGCGTTCATCACGTCATTGACGTTGGCCAGCAGTGCACTCATAGGCACTAGGGCGGGATGCACTCGGGCCTCAACGCCTTGGTCGGTGTTTTGGATTATGCCCAGGTGCTTGATTTTGTAGCCCAGCTCTTTGGCAAACTCGATATCCGCCAGCGTAACGCTTTGGATTCCCTCCACGTGGATGGCGGGCAGATCGAACTGACCGGTAAAACCCAGGGCCAGCAGAATGGTTAGCTTGTGGGCGGCGTCAATACCATCAATGTCAAAGCTGGGATCCGCTTCGGCGTAACCCAGCGCCTGGGCCTGAGCCAGCACCTGGTCGAACGGAGTACCCGCGCTTTCCATTTGGCCAAAGATGTAGTTACAGGTGCCGTTAATGATGCCAAAGAGGCTGTGCAGGCGATTTGCCGCCAGACCGTTGGAGATGCTTTGGATGATGGGAATCGCGCCGGCTACCGAGGCTTCGAAACGCAGCAGCTGTTTGCCTGCGCCGGCCAGCAGTTCGTTGCCGTGGGCGGCCAGCACCGCTTTATTGGCGGTGACCACCGGGGTGCCCTGAGCCAGTGCCCGACGGATCAGATCCAGAGCCGCGCCCTCACCGCCAATAAGCTCCAAAATCAGGTCGACGTCAGGGTCACTGAGCAGGTCATCGAGATTGGTGCTGAAACGCGCCCCCGACAGATCCACCTCCGGCCGCGCCCGCCGGCTGGCTATGCGAACCACGCGCAGGCTGACGCCACTGCGCTGCTGCATCAGCCCGGTGTTTCGGTTAATCAGTGCAAGCACGCCTTGGGCGACGGTTCCCAGACCGGCAATTCCGACATTTATGGTGGTCAACGCATTCTCTCTGTGTGTAAGTAAGGCTTGGGTTTACGGGTTGCGCCGACTAGGGCTGGCTTAGGATGCCCAGCCGCTCGGCCAGCTGGGGAGCGGGAATATAGCCTGGGAAAAGCTCACCCGACGCCGTGACGATGGCTGGTGTGCCGCTCACGCCAACCCGACGGCCCAGGGCAAACTGCGCGTCCACCGGGTTATTTGGGCAATCGCGCTGGGCAACACGCTGGCTGTTCTTGGCCCGGGTCATGGCCACCGTCGGGTCGCTGGCGCACCAAACCGAGCGCATGGTTGTCGCTGTTTCGGAGTCTAGCCCTTCTCTTGGGTAGGCCAGATAGCGCACTTCAATGCCGTAGGCACCGTAGTCGGCGATCTCGTTATGGAGTTTGCGGCAGTAGCCGCAGTCCACATCGGTAAAAATGTTCAGCACGGCCAGGACTTCGCCCTGGGGCGGAAAAATCACCATATCGGACAGGGGCACGCCGTCGATTAACGCCTTACGTTTGATGGAGCGACGCTGTTCCGTGACGTTCTGCAGCTCCTCGCCAACAGCAAAAAGGTCGCCAAGCAGCATGTGTTTGCCGTCGGCAGTCATGTAGAGGGTGGTGCCATCCGGCAAATCCACCCCCACCAGTCCAGCGACATCGGCAAAGTAGATGTCTTCAATGGGTAGGTTGGGGCGAATGGCCTGGAGCCGTGTAACGGCCTGCTGGAGTTTGGCTTGGTCTTGCCCGGAGTCTTGGGCGCTGGACTCGGTCTGGGCTGACCCATGCGGCGCGATGCAAAGCAGCGCTAGGAACAGTCCCAGCCAGCCAAGAATGACAAATCTGCTTGCGCCTGCTGAGATCAAAGGCAACCGTGGGTTAGCGCTTTGGGCATGTACGTAAGACATGGGCAATCCTGTTCTGTGTGTTGGCACCAGCCGCCTGCCGCTAGCCCCGCGGATGATGCTGCAAGACAAGGTTTTTCAGGCGCTGATTCGCCACGTGTGTGTATATCTGCGTTGTAGACAGGTCGGCGTGACCGAGCATCATCTGCACCGCTCTTAAGTCCGCGCCATTATCCACAAGATGGGTGGCAAATGCATGGCGTAGGGTGTGTGGTGACACTTTTTGTGCAATACCCGCCTTCAGTGCATAGCGTTTAATCGCGTGCCAAAACGTTTGCCGAGTCATTGGCCGACCCAGACGACTGGGAAACAACACCGTCCCGCCTCCGGGCAACAGGGCGGGCAGCGCCTCTTGGGTATAGCGCTCCAGCCACTGCAGGGCCGCTTCGCCGGTAGGTACCAGCCGCTCTTTGTCGCCCTTGCCAGTGACCCGAATTACGCCCTGACGCTGATTTACGTTGGTGCGAGACAGCGTGACCAGTTCCGTCACCCGCAGCCCACTGGCGTAAAGTATTTCCAGCATGGCACGGTCTCGCAGACCGACCGGGGTGGTTACGTCTGGGGCCTCCAGCAGGGCTTCCACCTGTTTGGGGCTGATAGTGCCTGGTAGGTCTCGGGCCAACCTTGGGTGATCAATTTGTGAGGTAGGGTCGCTGTCGATGCGCTGCTGGAGTATGGCATGGCGATAAAAGCCCTTGAGGGTGCTGAGCCAGCGAGCCGTGCTGCGGGGACTCAGCCCTTGTTGCCGACGATACTCGAGAACCTCCAGCAGGTCCTGCTGCTGAGCCTGCAGCAGCGAGTCGATGTCCGCCTCAGCTAGGTGTTGGGCAGTAAAAGTTAAGTCTCTGCGATAGGCCGCCAGGGTATTCTCGGCTAAGCCCCGCTCTAGCCAGAGCATCTCTAGGTAGCCGTCGATCTCATCTGTGCTGGAAAGAGGTTGCTTGACCATGCGGACAAACATCGCACATTCAGGCGGATTTTTCTCTGGCTGTGTAGCCCAGACCACCCTCGACGCGAACTTTAACTTTGGTAAAACGCACAAGGCCAGCAAAGCTGGCCTTGATGATCGCTCCAGGCTGGCGCGCGCCAGCGGGTCCGGCGGTAGCCGGCTTAGTTGATCTTTTCTTTGATTCGCGCTGAACGACCCGAGCGCTCGCGCAGGTAGTAAAGCTTGGCCTGACGCACATCACCACGACGCTTCACTTCGATGGCGTTGATCAGCGGGCTGTGAGTCTGGAAGGTGCGTTCGACACCCACGCCGTGAGAAATTTTGCGCACGATAAAAGACGAATTCAGTCCACGGCTTTTCACACCGATGACCACGCCTTCAAAAGCCTGCAGCCGCTCACGGTTGCCTTCCTTTACCCGCACCTGAACGCTGATGGTGTCGCCGGGGCTAAAGGATGGCACGTCAGCCAGCTGGCTGTTTTCAATCTCTTCAATGATCTTGTTTCTTCTCACGTTCTTTCTCCACAGAGTGCGCGCCAAGTTCTGCTGCGCATGCTGTTAATAGTTGCCTGTCCATTGGCTCGAACAATCGCCCGGTTAACAAATCCGGTCGCCGTTCCAACGTTCTTTGCAGGGCCAAGGATCGGCGGAAACGCTTGGTGCGATTATGGTCGCCGGTCATGAGCTCTGACGGCACGCCTTGCGCGCCGACAATTTCAGGGCGCGTATAGTGAGGGTAATCGAGCGTTCCATCAAGGTAAGATTCGTCAATTACTGACTGATGATTGCCTAAAGTGCCCGGAATATGCCGGGAAATGGCGTCCATCACCGTCATGGCGGGTAATTCGCCGCCGCTGAGCACGTAATCCCCTACCGACCACTCTTGGTCCACGTACTCCTCCACAAAGCGCTGATCCAGTCCCTCATAGCGGCCACACACCAAAATCAGCGCCGGCGTCGCAGACTCGGCCTGGGCTATCGCCTGGGTAAACTGCTGTCCTTGGGGGCTCATGAGCACCACTTTGGCTGGACCTGGCGCCGCCGCCTTGGCCGCGACCAGCGCGCGACGCAGTGGTTCAACCATCATTACCATGCCTGCGCCACCGCCATAGGGCCGATCATCCACGGTGCGGTGCCGGTCCCCAGCGAAATCCCGGGGATTGAACAGCTCCAGGGTGAGCTGGCCCGAGGCCATTGCCCGGCCAAAGACTCCCTCCCCGGACACGGCGTCAAACATCTGGGGTAGCAGGCTGATTACGCCTAACCACATGGTGTCGGTTCCTCCAGGCTCATAGCTGAATCCAAGGGTGGTGGTTTGCCTTGATCACGCCCAATCTGCCTGCCAATCGATGACTAACCCTTGGCTTTTTGTGTCTACGCTTTGCACATAGGCTGCGGTAAAGGGCACTAATACATTGGCCGGCCGTTTGGTTTGCTGATGCCGAAGCGCTGGGGCGCTTTGCCTTGGGGCGTGGTCTGAATCGTTACGAGTAAACGTCTGGCCCGACGACAGGCCCAGCCATTGGGCTGAAGGCGCTATGCAGAGGATGGCGTGAGCGCCAGTTTCCATGAGTTCCCTGACCACTCCGACGTCGACGCCCTGAAGATTGGTTACCTGACAGCCAATTAAGTCGTGCCAGAGATATTCGTCCTCCTCAAGAACGTCCAGTGCTTGTTTGGGCACGCCGATCAACGCGCCGGTCAGCGTCGCTGCCTGGTCACGATCTTCGATGCCGTTGATCTGCGCAATGAACGCGTCTTTGTGGGCCTTGGTCTGTACCGAAGTCACTTCGGCCCAATCTCCTTTTGCCCCCTTGCTCAGGAACCAGGGCTGATAGGCCAGAATATTCTCCATGGGCTCGGTAAAGGACTGCAGGACCAGCCAGCCTCGCACACCGTAGGGCTTGCCCAATTTGCCAACCACAACCGTCGCGTTGTCTTGTGTTTGTTCCGTGGTCGGTACTTTCACATCCCTACTCCAACATCACCTGCAAACATTCTCCGTCGTTGTTTTACAGACAAAAAAAAGCGCGGCTCAAGGCCACGCTGTTCGCTGTCGTCGCATCGCAAAGGTCGGTTTCGGTCATTTGGCCGCTTTGGCCCATGCACGCCGACCCGGCGTAATGCTTAGGCTGCCGCCTGCTTGCGCGCTTGCTTAATGAGCTTGGCGACTCGCTCTGATGGCTGGGCGCCAACGCCCATCCAATAATCCACGCGTTCCAGGTCCATGCGCAGAACTTCTGCCTGGCCCTTGGCTACTGGATTGTAAAAGCCTACACGCTCGACAAAACGACCGTCGCGAGAGGAGGCTCGGTCCGCAACCGTGATGTGATAAAACGGGCTTTTCTTCGCGCCGTGACGCGCCAGACGAATTGTTACCATAGTTGTCTCTGTTGTCCTGATTTTCCGCCGCCCTGGGTCCGGCTCGCTTGCCGCAATCAAGGGTGGTTTTTGATCTTTATCAGCTCCGGATCCGCTCTTGATCCGCTCTGGGCCCGGTTGTGTTCGCAAGGCCTGCCTGAAAGGCGCGATATCATATAGCAACCTGCCCTATGTTCAAGGGGCAAAAGACGCATTCAACAAAGCCTTTAGGCGGCAAAACCGCCGGTGCTACAGCGCTATATCAGCGCCTTTTCATGCCAGGGGGCATACCCGGCGGCATGCCCATAGGACCGCCGGGGCCCTGCATGCCTGGCATGCCCTGCATGCCTCGCATCATGCGCTGCATGCCGCCTTTACGGCTGACCTTTTTCATCATCTTTTGCATTTGCTTGTGCTGCTTGAGCAAGCGATTTACGTCAGCGATTTGGGTCCCGCTGCCGTTGGCAATGCGCTTTTTCCGCGAGCCGTTGATGAGATCCGGGAAACGCCGCTCTTTCAGGGTCATGGAGTCGATGATTACCCCCATGCGCTTGAACTGACTGTCGTTGACCTGAGCCTTGGCCGCGGCGGGGATTTGCCCCATACCCGGCAGCTTATCCAACATGCCGGCTACGCCGCCCATATTGTCCATTTGCTGGAGCTGGTCGCGGAAGTCCTCTAAATCAAACTTTTGCCCGGTCTGCATTTTCTTGGCCAGGCGCTGGGCTTTGTCCTTGTCGACCTTACGCTCGGCTTCTTCGATCAGCGACAGCACATCGCCCATGCCCAAGATCCGGGAGGCTAATCGATCTGGATAAAACGGCTCCAGAGCGTCGGTTTTTTCGCCCACACCTAAAAATTTGATGGGCTTACCGGTAATGGAGCGCACGCTTAGCGCGGCACCGCCCCTAGCATCACCGTCGGTCTTCGCCAGAACCACACCGGTTAGCGGCAGGGCGTCGTTAAACGCCTTCGCGGTATTTGCCGCATCCTGGCCGGTCATGGCGTCTACTACGAACAACGTTTCGATGGGCTTCACTGCCTGATGCAGAGACTGAATTTCAGCCATCATTTCTTCGTCCACCGCCAGCCGGCCAGCGGTGTCTACGATCAGCACGTCCGCAAGCTGGCGATCGGCCTCCTTAATGGCGCGCTGGACAATATCGATGGGCTGCTCATCGGCACTGGACTGAATAAAGGCGGCCCCCACGTCACCGGCCAGTGTTTCCAGCTGCGCTATGGCCGCAGGCCGGTACACGTCGGCGCTGACCACGCTGACCTTTTTCTTTTCGCGCTCTTTCAGCAGCCGCGCAAGCTTAGCCACTGTGGTGGTTTTACCCGCACCCTGAAGGCCAGCCATTAGTATCACCGCTGGGGGCTTGGTGGCGAGGTTCAGGGCATCGTTCGTGTCGCCCATGATGTGCACGAGTTCGTCGTGCACGATTTTGATAAACGCTTCACCGGGATTGAGGGCCAAGCTGACGGCTTGACCTACGGCCTTGCTTCGCACCTGCTCGGTAAATTCTTTGACCACCGAGAGCGCAACGTCGGCCTCTAACAGCGCCATACGCACGTCTCGCAGGGCATCGGCAACGTTGTCGTCGGTCATCCGGGCTTTGCCGGAGATCTGTTTTAGGCTTTGGGAAAGCCGATCCGATAAGCTTTCGAACATAACGCTTCTGTATTGGGTGTGAAGCGCGAGTATAGCGCGACGGGTGCCCTGTGGGTAAATGGGAACCTACCAAACTGGCTGGCTCCGGCAGCCAGGTACCCCGCCCGCACTGACTGCTCAGCCTGCAGAGTCTGAGCGGGCGTAAAGTTCTTCTAATGATATTGACCTGCCGTCTTCGGTGACCTGCCGGCAGTGCTGGCGATCCAGCAGGCGCGGTTCAACAACACCGCATGAATGGGCGATGGTTTCGACCTCCCGCATCAGGGTCACCGCATACTGAGCCACCCGCTCGGCCTTGTCCGTCACTACCAGACCGCGCTGAAGCTTAGGATCGTGGGTAGTAATGCCCGTTGGGCAGGTGTTTTGATTGCACTGCAGCGCCTGGATGCAGCCCAGGGACAACATAAACCCCCGGGCTGACACCGCAATGTCCGCCCCGGCGCACAGGGCCCAGGCCACCTGACCAGGATTGGTGAGCTTGCCGCTGGCAATCACTGCAATGCGCTGGCGCAGTCCGAACTGATTCAGCGTGTTCACCACAAGGGGCAGGCTTTCCTTCAGCGGCAGCCCCATGTAGTCGATCAAGCTTGCCGGTGCTGCACCGGTGCCGCCATCGGCGCTGTCGATGGTGATGAAATCTGGAGCGCTCTCCATGCCCCGCTGGCGGATCAGCTCGCACAGTTCTTGCAGCCAATCCGAAGCCCCGATCACCGCCTTAAAGCCAACGGGCTTGCCGGTAAGGTCACGCACTCGGGCAATGAAATCCAGCAGCTCTCCGGGGCCACTAATGGCTGGCTGACGGTTCGGGCTAATGGAATCCTGACCCTGGGGAATACCCCGGATCACTGCTATCTCGGCGCTGACTTTGGCCCCGGGCAAAATCCCCCCTTTACCGGGCTTGGCGCCTTGGCTGAGCTTGATTTCAAACATGCGCACCTGCTCGTGAGCCGCAATGGCCAGCAAGCGCTGATCATCCAACGCGCCGGTGCTGTCCCGTACCCCATAATTCGCCGTGCCGATTTGAAAAACGATGTCCGCCCCGCCCTCAAGGTGAGACGCGGAGAGACCGCCCTCGCCGGTATTCAGCCAGATCCCTGCTTTTGCTGCGCCTCTGGAAAGGGCCTGCACCGCCGGACGGGAAATAGCCCCGTAGCTCATACCGGAGATATTAAAAAAAGCCGCTGTGGCGTAGGGCTTGGCGCAATAGGGACCGATAACCAGCGGCCTGGGCTCCTTGGCTTCTTTGTCCAGGGTGGGATAAGCACAGTTCACAAATAACGCCGTGCCTACCGGCCTGAGATCCCGAGTCGAGCCAAAGGCTACCGTGGTTTTCTCACCCTTTGCTGCCCGATAAACCCAGCTGCGCTCGGCCCGATTAAAGGGCAGCTCCTCGCGGTCCATGGCGAAAAAGTACTGCCGGAAGAATTCGCCCAGTTTTTCAAAGAGGTACCGGAACCTGGCCAGAACCGGGAAGTTCCGGCGCAGGGAGTGCTGTGTTTGCCGCCGATCAATCACGTAAAACCCGGCAATGGTTAACAGACCCACGCCGAATAAAACGATCAACAGTGCGCTAAAAAACGTGACGATATCCAGGATCAGATTCACGAGTGCCTCTCCCGAGCTGATGTTGCAAGACTTGAGGTTAGCTGCAACTGGTCCAGCTGCACCTGTTCTTTTCTGGACGGGGGCTGGGAGCTAGAGACTGTTCCGCCAGCGTGGCCTGCCCACGCCAAACGCCATGGCCCAGATCGGCAAGTTCCGCCACTTCACGGTACTCGGACAATGTGACAAACTTCCGGTCCATCAACTAAGCGGGCACCTAACTTTTACACGCTACCGGACCACAGTTCCAAGCGACATGTACAGGTACCATGAACAATCTCACCCTTCTGGCTTTCTGCCTTGCCCTGGCCTGCTACGCCGTAGCGTTTTGGCTGCTAATGCGGCAACAGGCGCGGCGTTCCCAGGACGTTTTGGCGGCTGGCGATGACAACACCTCGGCAGGCCTGAACTCGGCTCTGGTCATCGCCTTAATGGGCTTGCTGGGCCACTGGGTTGTTACCCAAAACAGCCTCATTCAGTTTGGCAGCACCAGCACGCTAACCCTGAGCTTGCTGGGTGTCAGTAACCTGGTCGTCACGGTGATGCTGTTGGTTGTGGCTATGAGCTCCATTAAGGTCAAAGCAGACGGCTTGTTATTGCTGCTTTTGCCCTTCGTCATGATCAACCTGTTAGGGCTGATTGCCGTCGCGCCGGGACACACTCAACCCATTCCCCTGGATAGCAGCCAAATCAGCCATATTTTGCTGTCGATCAGCGCCTACGCGGCACTCATGACCGCGGCCTTGCAGTCGGTGCTTATTGCCGTTCAGGAACGCCGGCTGCGTTCTCTGCAGCGGGGACTCATCGGTCTGCTGCCGCCCATGGAGGCCATGGAAGCGCTGTTCATCAACATCCTCTGGATTGGGCTGACGCTGCTGACCTTATCCATTGCCACCGGCGTGATCTTTCTGCAAAACATGTTCGACCAGCGCCTGGTGCACCATACCGTGCTTACCACGCTTTCTTGGCTGGTCTACGCAGGCTTTTTAGCCGGGCATCACTTGTTCGGCTGGCGCGGCGTTATCGCCGTGCGCTGGAACCTGGCGGCCTTTGCGCTGCTGCTGCTGGGTTACCTGGGCAGCAAGTTTGTCATCGAATACCTGCTTTGATTCTCTATCTACCGCTGATTTATCACCATGGACATAAGTAACTTCCCTACCAGCTACCTGTTGCTGACCATTGGCCTAATGGTTTTGCTGTCGGCTTATTTTTCCGGCACTGAAACCGCCATGATGGCGTTAAACCGCTACCGGCTGCGGCACTTGGTCAAGCGCGGTAACAACGGAGCAAAAAAAGCCGACGCCATGCTGCAGCGCCAAGACCGTTTGCTGGGCGTGATTTTGGTGGGCAACAACCTGGTGAATTTTTCTGCCGCCACGGTGGCCACGGTTATCGGCTTTCAGCTAATGGGCGATACCGGCGTGCTGCTGGCCCCTTGGATCCTCACGGCCTTGTTTTTGGTGTTTGCTGAGGTCGCCCCAAAAACTCTGGCGGCTGAGCGGCCAGAAAACTGGGCGTTGCGTGCGGTGTTTGTTCTGCATCCGCTGCAAAAAATTCTGCTGCCGGCGGTTGTCATGGTGAATGCCGTGAGCAATGCCTTGGTGCGTCCGTTTCTGGCCCGCAGCGGTGGGGACGATGACCAGCTCACCACCGACGAGCTAAAAACCGTTGTGGTTGAGGGCGCAACGTCCGTTGGCGAGCGCCAGAGTATGTTAACGCGCATTCTCGACCTGGAGTCGGTAACGGTGAACGACATCATGGTGCCCAAGGCGGAGATTGCCGCCATCGACATCGAAGACGAGATGAGCAACATCCTCAATACCGCCGCGGCCAGCCAGCACACCCTACTGCCCATTTACAAAGACAGCTTTGATAATGTGCTGGGCATCTTGCATCTGCGGCGTCTTGCGAGGCTGGTCTATCAAGAAGAGTTCTCCAAGGCCGACTTGCTGCAGCTAACGCGGGAACCCTATTACGTGCCCGAGGCCACGCCTCTGCACACCCAGCTGTTTAATTTCCAAAAAGAAAAGCAGCGCCTTGCGCTGGTCGTAGACGAATACGGGGATATTCAGGGCATTGTGACGCTGGAGGACATTCTGGAGGAGATTGTCGGGGAATTTACCAGCGATTACGCCGCCAACATGCCGGAGATCTCGCCCCAAAGCGACGGCAGCTTCGTTATTGACGGTATGGCGGTGCTACGGGATATCAACCGCGCGCTGCGCTGGGATTTGCCCATGGAAGGTCCCAAGACTTTAAGCGGTTTGGTCCTAGAGCATTTGGAAACCATTCCCGAGACCAATGTGTGCCTGCGCCTTGGCGACTATCAGATCGAGACGCTGCAAATAAAAGACAACATCGTTAAAACCATCTGCGTGCGACGCCAGTCTCCGGTGGGTCAGCCAGACCCAGAGCCCAAAGAAACTGAGGACGCTACCCTCGCGCCAGAAGACGCTGGAGCCAGCAGCTAGGCCTTACCCCAGCGCCGATTCATGGCAGAAATAATGGCGTTTAGCGCCGTTGTCGTGGTGTTACGGCTAATGCCTACGCCGTAGCAACGCTGCCCTTCTTCTTTGTCCTCGATGGATACGATACAAATGGCCTGAGCATCGCTGCCCGTGCCCATGGCCACTTCCTGGTAGCTGAGGATCGTTACTGGCTCGTTCAGAGTTTCCACCAGCGCGGTCACAAAGGCTTCGATGGGGCCCGAGCCTTCACCGTCAATGGTGAGCACATTTTCCGATGCCGCCACTCGAGCCACGCATCGTTGGTCATGCTCCCGGCCCGGCAGCAAATCGTAGTCCACTAGTCGATAGGGTTCACTATCGACCACATAGGTGTCCAACAAGCACTGATAGATCTCGTCGGTTTTCACCTCTCTATCCAGGGTCTCCGTGAGCTTTTGTACGTGGCTGCTGAATTCCACTAACAGGTCTCGGGGTAGCGACAGGCCGTAGTGCTCTTCCAGCATGAATCCCACGCCGCCTTTCCCGGATTGGCTGTTCACGCGAATGGTTTCTTTGTAGGAACTGCCCACATCTGCAGGATCAATGGGCAGGTACGGCACTTCCCAGCGACTGCGATCCACTTGCGACATGCCTTTTTTAATGGCGTCCTGGTGGGAACCAGAAAAGGCGGTAAACACCAGTTCTCCGGCATAGGGGTGCCGCTCGGGCACCGCCAGCTTATTCACAGCTTCCGCTACCTCACGAATTTTCGGCATCTCACGAAAGTCCAGGGTTGGGTCTACGCCCTGGCTGAACAAATTCATGGCCATGGTAATGATGTCGCAATTCCCCGTGCGCTCGCCGTTGCCAAACAGCGTCCCTTCCACCCGCTGGGCACCAGCCATCAACCCTAGCTCGGTGGCGGCTACGCCGGTGCCCCGGTCGTTGTGGGTGTGCAGGCTAATCACGGCGCTGTCCCGGCGCGGAAAATTCCGGCAAAACCATTCGATTTGGTCCGCGTAAATATTCGGCGTGGACATTTCCACCGTACTGGGCAAATTAATAATCATGGGGTTTTCCGGCGTTGCCCCCCAGGTATCGGCGACGGCCGTGCAAATATCCGCGGCGAAATCCAGCTCGGTGCCGGTGAAGCTTTCCGGCGAATATTCGAAGGTCACATTGGAGTCAAAGTTCTTCAAACCCTCCCGCACCAGGGCAGTGCCCTCTACCGCCAAATCGATGATGCCCTGGCGATCCATGCCAAAGACCACCCGGCGCTGCAGCTCTGAGGTGGAGTTGTAGAGGTGAAAGATCACATTCGGTGCGCCCTCGAGCGCCTCAACCGAGCGCTCAATCAGCTCTTTGCGGGCCTGACAAAGGATTTGAATGTGCACGTCGGCAGGAATGCGATCTTCGTCAATGATGCGACGAATAAAGTCAAAGTCCGGCTGAGAAGCGGCCGGAAAACCCACTTCAATTTCTGCAAAACCAATTTCCAGCAGCAAATCCCACAGGCGCATTTTTTCATCCACGCTCATCGGGTCGATGAGCGCCTGGTTACCGTCGCGCAGATCCACACTGCACCACCGAGGTGCCTGGGTCAGCGTGTTTGTCGGCCACTGGCGGTCCGGTAAATCAATGGCCTGAAACGGCTTGTACTTTTCAAAAGGCATCGCCGCCTTGGCGCGCCCGCTGGTTGGTTGACTACTCATAGTGATAACTCTTCTGCCTTTTGGATCCGGCTTCGCCCCTAGCGGGAATTGGATCCGTCTATAGTAACGAACATCAAGGGATATGTCGGACTTCTCGAACACCCAATCAACCGCCGAGGCACTTAGTTGGATGGAGAAGCTGGGTGGGCTGGGGCCCTGGGGTATTAGTGTTTTTGCCGGATACCCGGCAGTAGGCCTAGCAGTAGCTGTAACGATCGCGCGCGCAGCAAGGACGCGTTGACCTGAGTCAAGGTCAAGCTTTCTGTGCAACTCATTGACGAGTTCATTGGCTGGTTTGCGCGAATCATGGGCGGATCATACTGTCGCGCCCTGCTTTTGCAAGGCCAATCAAGGATCCGGCTCACAGCTGGCAGCCCCAGCGGCGCAAACTCGGCTGCGAACACCCCACTGGCAACGTATTTTCAAAGATGAATGATGACCGCGTCTGCGGCTGCCTGAGCACGGGTTCGGGCCTGCTCGACGTTTTCGCCAAGGGCCAGTGCGACCCCAACCCGACGCTCGCCCGCCACTTCCGGTTTGCCGAACAGACGTAGCTGGGTGTCGGCGGCTGCCAGTGCCTGCTCGAGGCCACCAAACCTCAGCGCCTTAGAGTGGCCCTTGGCCGTAATCACTGCTGAGGCGGCAGGTCCGTGCTGACGTATGGCCGGAATTGGCAGACCCAAAATGGCTCTGGCGTGCAGGGCGAACTCACTCAGGTCTTGGCTAATGAGGGTCACCAGTCCCGTGTCGTGAGGGCGCGGGCTAACCTCGGAAAAATACACCTCGTCGCCCTTGATGAAGAACTCCACACCAAATAAACCCCACCCGCCCAGAGCAGACGTTACCTGCTGGGCGATGGCTTCACTGGCGGCAAGGGCCTTTGGCGACATGGCCTGAGGCTGCCAGGACTCCTGGTAATCTCCGCCTTCCTGGCGGTGGCCTATGGGTGCGCAAAAAATCGTGCCGCCCTGGTGCTGCACGGTGAGCAGGGTAATCTCGTAATCGAAATCGACGAAGCCTTCCACAATCACTGTGCCGCTATCGCCCCGAGCGCCCTCCTGGGCGTAGCGCCAGGACGCCGCCACATCCGCCTCGGTTCGAACGGTGGATTGGCCTTTGCCGGAACTCGACATCACGGGCTTGACCACACACGGCATGCCAATGGCTGCAACGGCCTGACGGTAGTCCGCCTCGTTGTCGGCAAATCGATAGGGCGACGTTTTCACCTCCAGCTCTTCGGCGGCCAGTCGGCGTATACCCTCCCGGTCCATGGTGAGCCGGGCGGCTCTGGCGGTGGGAATCACCCGCAATCCGCCCTGCTCCAGCTCCACCAGGGTTGCCGTGGCGATGGCCTCGATTTCAGGCACCACCAGATCCGGCTGCTCTAGCGCTATCACGCCTTTGAGCGCGCTGCCATCGAGCATGTCAATCACGTGGCTGCGATGCGCGACCTGCATGGCGGGCGCATTGGCGTAACGGTCAACGGCAATGACCTCTACCCCCAGGCGCTGCAGTTCAATAACCACTTCTTTACCCAACTCGCCGCTGCCGAGCATCATGACCTTGGTGGCCTGAGCGGTCAGGGCCGTGCCCAATAGGCCGACTTTGCGATTCTCCATGATTGTTCCCTAACCCGGTGGTTGACGTGTTCAGTCTTCGACAGGCAGCGCTTGGTTCTGGGCTACGGCCCCAGAGCGAAAACGCCGCGCATTTTCTACGTAATGCTTAGCCCCCATGCGGATGCCGGCTGCCTGCTCGTCGGTCAAAGTTCTCACCACCTTACCGGGAGACCCCATCACCATGGAATTATCGGGAATTTCTTTACCCTCGGTAATCAGCGCGTTGGCACCGACAATACAGTTCTTGCCAATTTTTGCGCCGTTAAGCACCACGGCGTTAATCCCAATCAATGACCCCTCACCAATCTCGCAGCCATGCAGCATGACCTTGTGGCCTACGGTCACATGTGAGCCAATGGTCAGGGGATAGCCGGGATCTGAGTGCAGGACCGAGCCATCCTGCACGTTTGAGCCTTCGCCAATAGTGATTAGCTCATTGTCTCCGCGGATTACGGCGTTAAACCAAACGTTTGCGTTTTGCTTGAGCAGCACATTGCCCATCACCACCGCTGAGTCCGCTACCCAATATTCCCCCTCGGCCCGCACGGCGACGCCGTCCAATTCGTACAACATCTCTTCCCCTTTTTGCTCAATGCTTGCGCCCAGCGCATATTCTTTGTCCACGCCGGGTGACTGCCGTTTATTGGCACCTTTGATTAACGATGCCCGTCGGTTCCCCTGCTTCGAGACGCCATGGTAATCAAGGCTGCTCGTTAGCACTACTCCAGCACCCCGGGAATTACCGGGCGCGTCATCCTAAACCCAAGAGCCGTCACATTTAGGTATACTGCCCGGATGAATTTTTGCAGTGCCTGCGGCGCAACCGTAGATTACAAAGTGCCGGAGGACGACACCCGTGAACGAGCGGTGTGCAGTAGCTGCGACACCATCCACTACTCAAACCCCAAGGTTATCGCCGGCACTCTGCCCGTTTGGGGCGACCAGGTGCTGCTGTGCAAACGGGCCATTGAACCCCGCAGAGGCTACTGGACGCTGCCTGCAGGATTTTTGGAAAACGGTGAAACCGCGGAAACCGGCGCGGCTCGAGAGACCGTGGAAGAGGCCAACGCCCAGGTAACGGATCCGAGCCTTTACACGGTGTTTAGCCTGCCGCACATTTCGCAGATCTACATGTTCTTCAAGGCCGACCTCGTTGGCCCAAGCTACAGCAGCGGTCCGGAGTCATTAGAAGTAGAGCTGTTTTCCGAGCAAGACATTCCCTGGGATGAGCTTGCCTTTCCTGTGATCAATGCAACGTTGAAGCGTTACTTCGCTGATCGGCAAAACCAGTCTTTTCCCGTGCACTACGAAAACCTTACCTTTAAGCGACGCTAGCTGCGTACACCCCCGGTGTTTGCCGATATGCCTCGATTAGTGCGGCGGTACTACCCGGTATTCTGGTGACCAGACCGAATACTTGCTGGACAAATACGTTGTGATATCAACCAGTTGCTGGACTGTCATCACTTCGTTGTAACGAGGCATCTTGGATTCCCCGTCGTCATCGACGTAACGCGGATCATAGCCCCGAGACAGTCGGTGGGAAGGGTTGATGATGGAGGTAACCAGCTCTTCGTAGCTTTTCACCCGGGTTTTTTCGCCACCCAGCTGAATGTAGATCTGCGGATGCCCGCCTTCGCGCAGCCGCTTTACGCTGTCTTTGACGCTGTGGCAGCCATTGCAGCCTAACTCGACAAAGGCGGCCTCGCCCTGTTCGACATCGCCCGGTGGCAAGGCAAATCCGCGGCTATTATTCTCGCAGCCCGTTAACAACATGATGGCGCTGAGCGCGCCCGATAAAACCAATACCCGCATCGTCATAACAACTCCCCCTGTATGCTTTCGTGGCTTACTTGCCTGCTTGAGCGGCCAGCCGGTCATGCGGCAACGTCTCAAGGCGCTTGGGATTTAAACGAAAACCCGATTGGGTGGGTAGCGCTATCGATTCCAGTCCTGGACTGGGGAGCTACTTGTGCGGGACCGTTCACACTTAGAGGCTATGACGCTGAGCCAACTGGCTCAGTCGCCACGGCGGATGGGTTCACCCAAGGACCGGGCATAGGTCTATGGCTTGCTACTTAAAGCCAACTGCGCGCATTGCGGAACAGGCGCAGCCAGGGGCCGTCTTCCTGCCAATCCGGGTGCTGCCAAACATTTTGAATGCTGCGATAAACCCGCTCCGGGTGGGGCATCATGGTGAGTACCCGCCCCTGGGCCGCGGTAAGCCCGGCAATGCCCTGAGGCGCACCATTGGGGTTGTCCGGGTAGCGCTGGGCCACCGCGTGGTTGGCATCCACGTAGCGCAAGGCAACTTGGGGCGCGGCCTGCTCTGCCGAATTTGTGCCGCGAAACTCCGGCCGGCCCTCACCGTGGGCTACCGCCACCGGCATGACGCTACCAGCCATACCCGTGAGCCAGGGACTGGTGTTGTCCTGAACCTGCACAAGTACGGTTCGGCCCTCAAACTGCTCGCTGCGGTTCCGCACAAACACTGGCCAGTGATCGGCCTCAGGAATCAGTGAATGCAGCTGGGACAGCATTTGGCAGCCATTGCATATGCCCAAGGCTAAGGTGTCAGCGGCGAAAAACGCAGCGAACTGATCACGCAAAGCCGCATCCTGCAAAATGCTTTTTGCCCAACCACCCCCGGCACCGAGCACATCGCCGTACGAAAAGCCGCCACAGGCAACCAGCGCGGGAAATTCTGCGAGAGATCGCCTGCCGCTGACCAGGTCAGACATGTGGACGTCTACACAATCAAATCCTGCCGCAGCGAAAGCAGCAGCCATTTCGATTTGGCCGTTCACGCCCTGCTCTCGCAGCACGGCAATGGTCGGCTTGACGCCGCTCAGTACCTTGGGCGCCGCATTTGGATCAAAGCTTAGTTTGGCGTTAAGACCAGGGTTTTCCTTACGAGACTTGCGCAAATCAGCAAATTCTTCGTCGGCGCAGGCCGCTGAGTCCCGCCGCCGCTGCATGGTATGGCTGGTCTTGGCCCACTGCTGCTGCAGGTCTGCCCTGGATGCCGAGAACAACTGGCTCTGATCTTGACGAATGACCACCTGTTCGTCAGGCCGCAGGGTCGCCACCACACGGCAGCCGCCCGGCGCCTGCTGTTCCAGGGCAGCCACATCGGCGGCGGCAATTTGCAGCACCAACCCCACCTCCTCGTTAAAGAGCGTGGGCAGCACCGCTGCGGCCGCGGGCAGATCAATGTCCAGACCCATGCGACCGGCAAAAGCCATCTCCAGCAGGGTGGCTAGCAGCCCGCCGTCTGAACGGTCGTGCATGGCCAGAATTTTGCCTTGGCGCTTCCAGTCCAGCACCAGATTCAGCAGGGCTTTCAGCGCCGTTGCATCAGCCACGTCTGGCGCGTCGTTACCTAATTGACAGTACACCTGGGCAAGGGCACTGCCGCCCAGTCGCTGGCCGCCCAAGTCCAGCAGCACCAACACCGTATTGGCTTGATCCTGAAGCTGCGGGGTTACCGTGGCGCGGGCGTCGGTGACCGGGGCAAAACTGCTGCAAATCAGGGTTACCGGCGATACCACGGCCTTGTGGGTTGCGCCGTCTTGCCAACGGGTTTGCATGGACAAGGAGTCTTTGCCCACGGGTATGGCAATGCCGAGAGCTGGACAGAATTCCTGTCCTACCGCGGTTACTGCGTCAAACAGCGCCTGCTCCTCGGCGTTGTCACCCGCCGCTGCCATCCAGTTCGCAGACAGCACCACGCGGCTCAAGGATTCAATATCGGCACTGACAATATTGGTCAGTGATTCCGCCACCGCCATACGCGCGGATGCCTTGGGATCAATCAGGGCCAGCGGGCTGCGTTCGCCCATGGCAAAGGCCTCTCCCGCATAGGTGCGATAGCCAGATAAGGTCACCGCCGCATCGGCCACGGGCACCTGCCAAGGCCCGATCATGGGCTGGGTTGCCACCATGCCGGTAATACTGCGATCACCAATGGTGATCAAAAACTGTTTGCTCGCCACCGCTGGGAACTGCAGCACCCGAGCAATAGCTTCATCCAGGGACACATGGTCTAGCTCAAGACCGGGCAGCTGGATCTCTTGCCGGTCAAATGTTCGGGTCATCTTCGGCGGCTTGCCCAGCAGCACGTCTAGGGGCAAGTCCACCGGGGCATCATCGAAGTGGGTATCCTCCACCAGCAGGTGATCGCCGGCGACAGAGCGCCCGACCACGGCGTAGGGACAGCGCTCCCGGAGGCACAGGGCCTCAAACGCTGCGAGCTGCGTCGCCTGGATTCCCAGCACGTAACGTTCCTGGGCTTCGTTGCACCATATTTCCAGCGGGCTCATGCCGCTGTCAGCGCTGAGAACGTTGCGCAGCTGGATGGTGCCGCCCGTATTGGCATCGTGGATTAGCTCAGGCAGAGCGTTGGACAGCCCTCCAGCGCCAACGTCATGGATTAACAGAATTGGGTTGTCATCGCCCAGGGCACAGCAGCGGTCAATGACCTCTTGGCAGCGCCGCTCCATTTCTGGATTGCCGCGCTGCACCGAGGCGAAATCCAGATCCGACGAACTGCTGCCCGACGCCATGCTGGACGCTGCACCGCCGCCCAGCCCGATCAACATGGACGGCCCGCCCAGCACGACCAAGGCGGTGCCTGCTGGAAATCCTTCGGCGTGAACGTGTTCTGCCCGCACGCTGCCCACGCCGCCGGCGATCATCACCGGCTTGTGATAGCCCCGCACGGCCGCGCCCTGCCCTTGGTATTCAAAGGTGCGGAAGTAGCCGTTAATGGCCGGGCGGCCAAACTCGTTGTTAAAGCTTGCAGCGCCAATAGGGCCCTCCAGCATGATGTCCAGAGCGGAAACCATGTGATCGGGCTTGCCCGTCGGCAGCTCCCAAGGCTGCGGCAACTCGGGCAAATTCAGATGCGAGGTGGTAAAGCCCGTCAGCCCTGCCTTGGGCTTGGAGCCTCGGCCAACGGCCCCTTCGTCGCGGATCTCGCCGCCAGCACCGGTAGCAGCCCCGGCAAAGGGCGCGATGGCCGTGGGGTGATTGTGGGTCTCCACTTTCATCAAAATATGGGCGGGTTCGGCGGCAAAGCCATAGCGCTGAGTTTGACCATCCACCCACAGTCGCTCAACGCCGGGCCCCTCAATCACCGCGGCATTATCGCTGTAAGCGCTGAGAATGCCCTGGCCGTTAATCTGCCGATGGGTGTTGCGGATCATGCCAAAAAGCGACACGGTCTGGGGTGTTTGGTCTACGATCCAGTCGGCGTTGAAAATTTTGTGGCGGCAGTGTTCGGAATTGGCCTGGGCGAACATCATCAGCTCCACGTCCGTGGGGTCGCGCTCCAGCCGCCGATAAGCGTCCAGCAAATATTCAAACTCATCTTCCGACAGAGCCAATCCTAGCCGCGTATTGGCCTCGGCCAGGGCAGGTGAGCCACCTGCTAACAGGTTGACCTGCTGTACAGGCTTCGGTGCGGCTTGATCGAACCAGGATTGAAATGCTTCCTCGCTCCAGCATTGTTCGGTCATGCGGTCGTGGAGCAAATCTGCGTCCACGGCCTCGGCACGAGTGCCTGGCGTCACAAACCAGCGCACCCCGCGCTCTACGCGCAGCACCACGTCAAGACCGCAGCGTCCGAAAATGTCGCTAGCCTTGCTGGACCAAGGGGAAATCGTGCCGGATCGAGGCAGCACCGTCAGCAGGCGGGTGCCCTGTTTCGCTGGCAGATCCTGGGTCGGGCCGTAACTCAGCAGTTGGTCGATGACCATGCGCTGCTGGGCTGACGGCGAATCGGTTAGCTCCAGCAGGTGCACAAATTCCGCGTATACCACCTGAGGAACGTGGGCTTGAACCTTGGCCAGCGCAAAGGTGGATAACGCTGTAGGACCATCAAGCAGTAAGGGCGGTACGGAGTCGGAAGTCGCTGTCAAAGTGCTGGCCTATCCCAAGGTGGAAAAACCGAATGGTAAACCAATGCGGGTAAGGAATCAGGCAATGCGGGTTAATCAGGGGATTCCTTGCTAGCGCCGACGGGAAAAAAAATCCTGCATCAACTCACCGCATTGGCCAGCAAGCACGCCTTCAAGCACGTCAAAGCGGTGATTAGCGCCCTGCTGCTCTATCACCCTGTGGCTGCTCAGGGATCCAGACTTTGGCTCTCGAGCGCCAAAAACCACTCGGGCCACCCGTGCGTGAATGAGTGCACCCACACACATCAGACAGGGTTCAATGGTGACGTAGAGTACGCTATCAGGCAGCCGGTAGTTTCGCTGCCGAGCCGCTGCCTGTCGCAGGGCCGCAATCTCCGCGTGGGACGTTGGATCCTGGGACCCAATAGGCTGATTGGCGCCCTCGCCGATGATTTCGCGATTGCGAACTAGCACCGCGCCGACGGGCACCTCCCCTGCAGCCGCTGCCGCCTCGGCCAAAACCAGCGCTTGCTCCATGTAAGTCACATCGTCACCCTGAGAGCGCCCCGTCAACTGGTAATGCCGGCGGAAGCCTTTGCTCAGAGCGCCCCAGGGACTGGCGGCCGCGCGCAGCTGATGCGCTTCAAAGTCTGCATCGCTACTAAATTCCTCGCTCACCTCAAAACATTGGGGGTCATCTGCCGACACCTGTACCTGAAAATGCAGGCAGCCCGCTTCGGCCCGGGTCAGTTCAATATGCTGAACCAGGGATCGCTTCGCGGCTTCAAGCTGGCGTTTGGGCACCCAGATTTTGCCCTGTAACGACACCATGAGTGTTCCTTTTTGGTGATGGCTTAGGTGCTGAGTTTACCGGTGTGGAGAGACACCGCCAGTAGCGCCGATTCTGCGCCAGCACTAACCGACAAACTCCGGTTTTGGGCATGCGATGCGAAAGACAATACCCTCTTTGGGTTTGCCCCAGCCGCTCTTCGTGCGATGCTGCTGCTTGGACTTTATCAACTGAAGGGACTGTTATGAGTGAAGAACAAGCAATCATCGTCGAGCGCCGCGGGCGCGTTATGGTGATTACCTTAAATCGGCCAGAGGCCATGAACGCCATTAACGGCGCACTGTCCAACGGGTTGTGGACAGCTATTCAGGAGCTGGATGCCGACGACTCCCTAGCCGCAGGTGTGATCACCGGCAGCGGACGCGCATTTTGTGCGGGCATGGATCTTAAGGCTTTTGCCCGAGGCGAGGACATTGGACCGCTGAACAAATTTGTCCGCTCTGGTGCCAAAAAGCCGCTGATCGCTGCGGTAAACGGCTTTGCTCTGGCCGGGGGCTGCGAAATTATGCTGACCTGTGATCTGATTGTGGCTGCTAAGGGCGCCAAGATTGGCATCCGTGAGGTCAAGGTAGGCCTGTTCGCCGCCGCGGGCGGGGTATTCCGCTTGCCGGCCCGGGTAGGCTACGCCAAGGCCATGGAAATGGCGCTAACCGGGGAGCCCATTACCGCTGAGGAAGCTTTGGATGCAGGTCTTCTTAGCTCGTTAACCGAATCCGGTGAGGCGCTGGAGGCAGCAATTAAACTGGCTGAGAGCATTGCTGAAAATGCACCCCTCGCGGTAAACGCCTCCAAAGAATTGGTTAGAGCCGCTGCCATGGGTATTGAGGAGGACAAGCTTTGGGAAATGCAGGTTCCGCTGCAAAAAGCCGTATTTAGCTCCAACGACGCCAAAGAAGGCCCAGTTGCCTTTGCAGAAAAGCGTGCCCCCAACTGGACGGGAACGTAACAATCTCCTCCTGCACAGAATCAAGGGCCGAAAGGCCCTTTTTTGTGCCTAGGCTTTGTTGGCTCGCCCCACCAAGCTAACGCCGCATTTCTTACAGGCATAAAAAAAGCCACCCGAAGGTGGCTTTTCTTGCTCAATTACCCCTCGACTAGTAGCCGAAGTTGTAGCGAATTGAAGCACCGACAATTCTTGGTTCGGTCAGGAAGTAGTTCCTATAGAACCCAGAGGTATCGGAGGTCAGGTAATGCCCAGTGACATTGTCTTCGTCCGCCAAGTTACGAGCCCAAAGGCGAGCGCCCCAGCTGCCATCAGCAGATTCGAAGATCAACGACAAGTTGAATTGATCCCAAGAATCAATCAGGTCGCCTTGCGTGTTGAACTCGCGAGCATACATTTCGTCCTGCCAGTAGTAGTCCAAACGCACGATCAGATCACCGTCGAATACCGGCGAGGGCATAGAATACGCCGCACCAATCTTGATGGTGTGCTCTGGGGAATTTGGCAGGCTGTTGCCGCCTAAATCCTGAGCGATACCATTGGATAAAGTTCCAGCATCGAAATCTATTCCAACTCCGGGTACTTGTTGCACCCCTGCTCGGTTCAGATAGACAGGGAGACCGTTATCACGCACCGTTCCTGGGAATGGAATTGCCACTCCGGCCCCGATTAAGGTCGCCAAGTTATCCGTATAAAGCTGGGTATCAACTACGTAGTTCACGCCCGCCGTTGCGTCGGTTGAATAATCGTTTACGGCTGTCCACGCGGTGTTGCCCGCGGTTCGATTGGTCGGATCAACCGATTCAGCGCCGGACTTCACTTCGGTGTCGAGATAAGAGTATGCACCATCAAAAGATACTCCAGGCAACATATCTGGATACCACTCGAACTCAATTTCCGCACCCCACATCTCTGCGTCGATGTTGTCGTTGATTGAGCTGTTGTTCGCAATTCGAGTGATTTGCAGACCGTCATAGTCATAAATGAACACGGAACCATTCAGTTTCATGGTGCCGTCAAGGAGCGTGTTCTTGCTGCCGAATTCTATAGAGGAGATCTCCTCTTGATCGAAATCGAACTTGATATTGCCCTGGAAAGCACGGCTTACAGGTGGATTAAAACCGCCCGGCTTGTAGCCAACGCTATAAAACGCGTATAGCAAATTGTCGTCGGTCAATTGGTAGTCAACACCTATACGACCAGTGGTTTCTTCCCAGGTGAAGTTTTGGGGGCTGCCGGTCAATTTACGCACTTCCCCTGGCTGCGGCACGATCGGAATCAACGCTACAGCGGCTAAACGCTCATCGCTCAATGGGCCCGTGCTTGCTGCATCGGCAAAGGCCTGAGTTGCGCCGTAAAGCGCCACTAACTCCGGATCTCCTGCCGCTGCCCCTCCTCGAGCAAAAGCAGCTTCACGACTGTATCCCAAGGACGGATTAGCCGGGTTGATATAAGCGCCGTCTAGAAACGCGTTCGCATCGTCGATAAACTTGTTGTCTTTATTTCTACGCAGTCCAAACGTGATTTTAGTGCGTTCGTCTAAGTCGTAATAGACCTCAGCAAAATACGCGTGGCCATCCGTTTCCAGACCCTCGTTATTCGGTGCACGGCTTGAGTTGAACCCGCTCGGGTATGATCCCAATACAGTTCCCACGAGATCCAAGGTGTTGGCGAACACGTAGTAATCTCCGGACCCACCTGAATCATAAGCGCTTGCACCGATCAAGAAATTAATCGGACCATCAAGGTCACTAGCGATACGCGCTTCTACCGTCCAGTACTCACTGGAGCTTGAGGAGTAGTCGTAAGAGACTGAACGATCTGTATCCATCGGATAAATACATCCACCAGCAATGCCTGCTGTGCCACTGTTGTAGTTACAGGGACCATCTAGCCAATCACCCCCTGGGCCACCCGCTGGGGCAGATATCACGTATGGGCCTATGCCAATCGGCGTGAGGTCGGGGCCAACGTCCATGTTGTAGTCTTGATAAGCGCCAAACTCTGTCTCTTGATAAGCGGCTAGGATGTTTACCGAGTAATCATCAAAGCGATAATCAATGCCAAGAGATACCACATCTTCCTCGGACTGGTAGATGGGCTCAAAATCGGTGTGCATTGTTCTAAAACCCAATTGAGGCCGCGGGTATTGATAATTTACTGTCGACCCGGGCAGATTATTGCCGGGGTCACCGACCGGCAGCGCGCCAAAAAAGCTAGCAAATATGGTGCCGGTAGTTGAGCCAAAGTTCGGACCGTCGAAACCGAACTCTCCTGGCTTGCAGCCTTGAAGAGGAACCGGGTTGGTTACGCAGATTTGGTTGGTGATTCGAGCGCGATCGTCGTCTTCACTAAACTTGCTGTATTGAAGCCATGCTTCACCGTTTTCTGAAAACGCCCATGAGGCTGTAATTCGTCCAGACCAAAGATTCCGTCCATCCACGTCTTCATTAATACCAGGCAGAGTCTCGCCGTCAGCATTTTCTTGTCCGTAGGCTAAGTTCGTGATGTATCCATCACGATCCAGCATCATGCCCGCAGCACGAACCGCGATTGTGTCCGTCACCGGAATATTTAGCATGCCTTTGTAACGGCGGTTGTTGTAGCTGCCGATTTCGGCATCGACAAAACCTTTAACACCGTCCACTTCGGGCATGTTGGTTACGACGTTGATAGCACCTCCGGTAGCGTTACGTCCGTACAAAGTGCCTTGTGGTCCGCGCAGTACTTCTACACGGGATACGTCATAGAACTCGACCGCGGTTAGGTTAGTACCCAGCGGAATATCGTTAACGTGGGTTGAAACGCCGGCTTCGCCGGAGGCAGCAATTACCAGGCGACCGATGCCGCGAATGCTAAAGCTGCTGCCGCCAAAGTTGGTCGCGGTAAACGAAACGTTCGGCGCGTTCATTTGTAGATCCGTTGCTCCCAAGATCTGACGATCTTCGAGCATGTCACCGCTGAGTGCGGTTACAGCGATTGGCACGTCTTGGATGCTTTCACTGGCACGCTGAGCGGTCACGATGACCTCTTCAATCTGGCGACTGTCGTCGTCAGCTACGGCTTGAGTTGTGAAAGCGGCGCAAAACAATACCGTTAATGTTTTGAGCGAGCTCAAAACACGATTGAGTTGCAAACTCTGCATAGAAATCCCCT
>JAYOBI010000018.1:0-62046 GCA_038104735.1 Gammaproteobacteria bacterium
CTATGAGGTTTCACATTTCAATCACTTTTGTAAATGATAATAATTCCCATTTAGGTCTTTGCCGAAGGACGAAATGGCCGCTGCAAGGTCACTTTGAGGCACGGTGGCGCGAAATCCCGTATACAATCACGCCCCCAATTAACCCAGCCCCCACCGGGTATAGGACGTAGATCAAAGATGCCTGGCCAAGCTCGCAACGAGTTGATTCAGCTGATTCGATTAGCGGGGCCACTGGTGCTTGCCCAGTTGGCCCAGATGGGTATGGGCGTAGTCGATACGATTATGGCCGGTCGCGTCGGCGCCTTGGAATTAGCCGGCGTCGCTCTGGGTGGTGCCGTTTTATGGCCGTCCCTTATGCTGGTGAGCGGCATTATCATGGCCACCACCCCCATCATTGCCCAGCTCAATGGAGCGGGCCGTGTCGGCGAAGTGGCTGCGGTCACGCGTCAAGGGCTTTGGATCGCGCTGGCTCTGGGACTGCTGCTGACCCTGGGCCTGCAAAACGCGGGGCCGGTGTATCTCGCGCTGGGAATTGAAGCCGCCATCATTGCCGTTACCACGGACTACTTGTGGGCGGCGAGTTGGGGCATTGTCCCGGTCTTGTGGTACTTCGCCTTGCGCTACTTGTGCGAGGGCCTGTCCTGGACCAAGCCAGCAATGATCATCGCTGGTGCCGGGCTACTGTTAAAAATTCCACTAAATTATTGGTTCGTGTTTGGCGGCCTCGGTGTGCCCGCTATGGGCGCTGAAGGCTGCGGCTGGGCCACGGCCTTGGTCATGCTGATGGAACTCTTGGCTATGCTGGGGCTGCTGCTGTTTTCGCGCATCCGGCGGGTCGGTCTGCTGCAGCAATTTGATGGGCCGTCGTTATCGCAAATTGGTAATTTGGTTCGCCTGGGTTTGCCCATCGGCCTGGCGATTTTTGTGGAGTTTGGTTTTTTTGCTGTGGTGACACTACTTATTGGGCGCCTGGGTCCCGAAACCGTGGCCGCGCACCAAATCGTTAACAACCTTAGCGGGCTGATTTTCATGGTGCCTTTAGGTTTGGGCATGGCGACCTCTATCCGCGTGGGCTTCAACGTTGGTGCCGGGGATTTGCAGGCGGCGCGGCGCACCGGGTGGTTGGCCATGGCGACCAGCGCTGGATTTGCCCTGGTTTCCATTGTGCTTTTGCTGGGCTTCGGACCCTGGGTCCTGGAGCTTTATACCGAGCAAGCTTCGGTGATTGCCATTGCCAGCAGCTTGCTCGGCATTGTCGCCTGTTTCTTAATCTTTGATGGTATTCAGGTCAACGCCATGGGCGCATTGCGAGGACTGAAGGACACGGCCGTGCCTTTTGGTATTGCCTTTAGCTGTTACTGGCTCCTGGGTTTTCCCATTGCGTGGGTGCTGGGTTTTGGCTACGTGGAGAGCACTGACTTAGGCGTTCATGGTTATTGGTTGGGGCTGGCAGCGGGCCTTGTTTTTGCCTCGGCAGCCTTAGCCTATCGTTTTCATCGAGTGTCGCGGGTGCAGGTGCCAGCGTCGTGAGCGCTTGGGTTGCTCTCACCATTGCAGGGGCATTTTTACAGAACCTGCGCTCGCTCATGCAGCGCCGGTTAACCAGCGACCTCAGCGTCAACGGCGCCGCCTACGTCAGATTTTTGTTCGCGCTGCCCTTTGCTTGGCTATTTTTGTGGGCGTTTCGCCAAGGTGTTGGCCCGGCAACCCTACCTGAGCTGAATGGGGATTTTTGGCTCTTCGTTAGCGCGGGGGCGATTACTCAGATTATCGCCACATCGGCCTTGGTCGCCGCTGTCAGTGGTTCGCACTTTGCTCTGGGAACAGCGCTGAGCAAGACCGAGGCGGTGCAAGCGGTGTTACTTGGGCTGCTAATTTTGGGTGAGGGGGTAGGCTATTTAGCCTTCGGTGGTATCACCGTCAGTTTGCTCGGGGTGTTTTTATTATCAGGCAACATTCTGCCCGGCGATTTGGTCCGCAGCGATCGCAGGGTTTGGTTCGGGCTGCTGGCGGGCACAGCGTTGGCTCTCTGTTCCATTTGTTATCGCGGGGCGAGTCTGTCGCTGTTGGGCGTTGACGCTGTTTCCGCTTCGGCCAGCGCAACCGCAGGGGCCGCGGCCTATACCCTTGCCGTGGCGGTTTCTATGCAAAGCGTGGTCATGGGGATTTACCTGAGACTGCTAGAGCCCGGACAAATGACCCTGGTACTCAAGCATTGGCGGCCTGCGGTGGTGGTAGGCCTTGTTGCCATGCTTGCGTCGGCCTGCTGGTTCACTGCCATGGCCATGCACAATGCGGCTATGGTGAGGGCTCTGGGGCAAGTGGAATTGTTGTTCACGCTGGCGACGTCCATTTGGTTGCTGGGCGAGCGCATTACCAGGCGTGAAGTGCTTGGGATTGGGTTACTGGTCCTTGGTATATTGATGCTTTTTTAGGGGGGCGAGAAAATGACGAACCTGTTGCAGGGAATCGACGAGGTATGGGTTAGCAAACATCAAGAGCCGGGCGGGGCGTGCTGGGGGGAGGTCATTCTCAATCGACCAGAGCGAAAAAACGCCATCATTGGTCCCCTGGGCCAGGGCTTGGCCCAGGGAATAGCCCTGTTAGACGCTGATCCCGAGGTCCAGGCTATTGTGCTGCGCGGGGCTGGCGGCAGTTTTTGTTCGGGGCTGGACTTGGCGGCCTTTAATGCCGATCCGGCACCCGGGTGGCTGGCAGACTTTCAGCACATATGGCGGCGCGCGCATCGGGCATTGTTCGACTGCGCAACACCGATTATCGGGGCGCTGGAACGTTACGCCATAAACGGTGGTGCTGCGCTAGCCATTGCCTGTGATTATTTAGTGGTGGGGGAGCAGGCCTTTCTGCAGGTGGGTGAGGTGCAAATCGGCATGGCTGCGCCCTACAACATGGCATGGCTGAACCTCCGCCACAGCGAGGCGGTGATTGCTCAGGTGACCTTAGTGGGTGACCGCATTGCGGGCCCGGAGCTACTGCGTCTGGGCTTGGCGACGACTTGCGTAGCGGATGATCAGGTCCAGAATCATGCCGCGTCACTGGCCCAGCGATTGGCGAGTTTTCCATCGGGCACCACCCGCAAAATCAAGCAAGGGATGCGCGCGCGTTTGCTGGCAACTGCCGATGAGTGGTTTGATCGACACACTAACGTGGCAGGTCCCTCAGTCAAACCCAGCTCGATGAAACAGTAGCCGCGGTTTTACGGCAGATCAGCGGCATGCCTCGGGCGGTTTAGATCAGGCCCCGCTTTTGTAGTTGCTCCCACTCCATGGCAAACCAGGGTGTGGTAAGGATCTGATCGTCGTGCAGCATGGTGCTGACCTCTGCGGGGCTCACCCAGCGCACGCTGCTGATCTCTTCCACATTGATATCCGGCGCACCGCTGTACTGGCCCACAAAGACCGAGCACAACTCATGTTCAGTGCCCCGATCCTCGAAGTGAGCCGTGTATTCGAATTTGTAAACGAACTGAGTTTCCGTGGCGAAGCCCAGCTCTTCCTGACAGCGGCGGGCCACTGCTAACTCGATGGTCTCTCCAACGCGAGGGTGCGAGCAGCAGGAGTTGGACCAATAGCCGCCCCACAAAGTTTTCCCCGGAGCGCGCTGCTGCAACAGCAGTTCGCGCTTATCGTTGAATATAAATAGCGAAAAGGCTCTGTGCAGGGTTCCGCCCAAGCGGTGGCAGTCTGCCTTATTGAGTTCACCTACAGGCTGGTCATCGCCGTCAACGAGAATGAGCGGCTCGGAGTCGAAAGACACGATTTCAGCGCGATGGGTGGATGTATTTGTCATAAGTCTCTGAACTTAGGAATCTAGGGTACTGTCGCAGTCTAACCGGATTTTTCACTTTCACCCAGACACCACAAAGCTTGTCCTAGTGTTATACAACTGCGGTTCGGCCGCGATAACGACCAGGACAGATAGGAGCAATATGCAGCAGCCCAAGCAACATCAACTGAGTTTTCCCGGCGTGGACCTGTGTGTGTTCGAGTGGGGCCAGCCCGGAGGGCAACAGGTTTTGCTGGTGCACGCCACTGGCTTTCATGCTCGTTGCTGGGATCAAGTGGTCGCAAAGCTGCCCCAGGATTGGCACGTATATGCAGTGGATATGCGAGGCCATGGCAGGTCCAGCAATACTGAACCCTTTACCTGGGCGCAATACGGCGAGGACTTAAACCGGGTGTGTGAGGCCTTAAACCTGAGCGATGCCATTGCGGTTGGGCATTCCATGGGCGGGCACTGTGTGACTCACGTCGCGGGGTTAAACGCCCAATTTTTCAAGCACCTAGTGCTGGTGGATCCCGTGATCTTTGCTCCAGATACCTATCAAGAGCGAGACCATCAGCAATACGCTTCCGCTCACGACCATCCGGTGGCGCGACGGCGCGGACATTTCGATTCGGTAGAGGCCATGCTGGAACGGTACGGCGAACGCATGCCCTATAAAATCTGGCAGCGAGAGGTGTTTGAGGATTATTGCCAGTTTGGTTTGGTGCCCGCAGTGAGCGGTGAGGGGTTTGATCTTGCTTGCCCGGGTTACGTTGAGGCATCAATTTACATGGGGAACTTTGACGCGGATCTGTATCAGCTGATCCCGCAGATTCGGGTGCCTGCCATCGTGCTGCGGGCTAACCCAAGAGACCCTGATAGCACTGAAATGGATTTTTCGGCGTCGCCCACATGGCCGGATCTGGCCGCGCAGTTTGCACATGGGCAAGATGTCCATCTGCCCGAGCTGACGCACTTCATTCCTATGCAGGACCCCCAGCTCGTTGCAGACTTTATTTGCGCGGGGGCGCAAACCCCGGGCGCCGGGCACTAAATCGAGCCCAGTAAACGTCAGACAAAATTAGCGAGAGTGTTATGAAGATCAGCATCGCCATGGCTTTTAACGAATTCACGGACCCAAGCTTCATCAAAGACGCGGTGCAAGCTGCGGAAGCCAAGGGCGTGCACGGCATCTGGGTGCCCGAACACGTGCTGTTTTTCCCTGATTACGCGTCTACTTACCCTTACTCGGACAGCGGGCGGATGCCAGGCGATCCCGAGGGCTTGCTGGATCCGTTTACTGCCTTGACCTTTGTCGCCGCACACACCCAGCGCGTGCGTTTGGGCACGGGTATTTGTTTAGTGCCTCAACGTCAGCCTGTGTACACCGCGAAGATGGTGGCAGACCTGGACTATCTCTCCGGTGGTCGGGTGGACTTTGGCGTCGGGATTGGCTGGCTCAAAGAAGAATTTGCAAACTTGGGCATGGACTTTGCCGGTCGGGGCCCGCGCACTGAGGAGTACCTGTTGGCCATGAAAGCTCTGTGGTCCGACGGCATCAGTGAATTCAGTGGTCAGACTGTCACGCTGCAGCGCTGTCACTTCAACCCCAAACCTCGGCAGCGGCCTCATCCTCCCATCATATTTGGCGGTGAGTCCGATGCTGCCATGGGCCGGGTAGCGCGCTTGGGTGATGGCTGGTACGGCTATGATCTGACCCCGGAAGACTTGCTTCGGCGTTTGAACAGTCTGGACGCAGCCCTTGCCAGCACGGGTCGAAAACGCGCAGAGATACAAATCGTTGTCGGCCCTAACCGTCACCCGGTGACGGAGCAAACTCTGGGTGAGTACGCAGCCGCAGGTGCCGATCAGTTAGTAGTGCCGATGTTTGCCAGCAACATGGTCAAGCTAGAGCAGCGACTGGATGCACTGTTGTCGCTCCAGCCAGCGGCCTGATCGAAACCGCGGCAGGGCTGTGGCGGGGAAAGATAGATCCCCGCCAGCGCCTATTGAGTAAGAGCGTTCTGATATTCGGCGATCCGCGCGAGATGGCCATCTACATTGGTTTCGCCAGCATTGTGCGTGGCGATGGCTAGATGGGTGCAGCCCATGCTCTGCCAAGCCTTGGCGTGTTTTACCCAGCGCTCGGGGGTGCCGCCAGCGTATTGGGCTTGAGCCTGAATGCCAAAACCGTCCATGCTTTTGCCCTGAGCTTCCCTGCCGCTTTTGATTCGATCGATACAGGCCTGGGCTTTTTCGTTAGCGCCCATCAGTGGAATCCAGCCATCCCCCAGCTTTGCGCAGCGATCCAGCAGCGCTGGGGCAGAACCACCAAACCAGATTGGAATGTCTTTGCTGGGCCGAGGTTTGATGCTGGCTTTATCGATGCGGTGAAACTCCCCGTGGTAGTCCAGGGAGTCTTCCTGCCACAGGCGACGCATAAGGTCTACCTGCTCGCTTTGCCGGCGGCCCCTGTTGCTAAAGTTCTCGTTCAGGCCAACGTACTCTATTTCATTCCAGCCAACGCCGATGCCCAGGGTAAAGCGGTTGTTGGACAACAGGGCAACCTGGGCTGCTTGCTTGGCTGCCAGCACGGTTTGGCGCTGGGGCAGAATCATGATGGTGGTGATCATCTCCAGACGTTCGGTGACGCCGGCGATGAAGGCAAAGGTGGTAAGCGGTTCGTGGAAGGCCACGTCTTTATCGTAGACGCCGCGAAAGCCGCCTTCGCGGTCTGGGTCCGCGCCAAGCACGTGGTCGTAAATCAGCAGATGGCTGATTCCCAAGGCCTCAACGCCCTGTGCGAAGGCCTTAATGTCGTTGGGATCGGTGCCAATTTCGTTGTGCGGGAAAACCGCGCCGAGCTGCATTCCATTCAGATCCATTAACCTCTCCTATTGATCTGTTTATGCCGACCTACCGATGGGTTTTCTCCGCGAGAATTCGGCATCTGGTATTTAAAGCAGGTACTATAGCGCCGTTTTCCCCAGCGGCTAGCCACCATGTCCGAAACTTCAGACAACAGCGCATTCTCCTTTGTTGGTATGGAGCACGAGATCCTCAAACTTTGGGAGGAAACCGATGCGTTTAATCAATCTTTGGAAAAAACCAAGGGTAAAAAGCCCTTCATCTTTTACGACGGTCCACCCTTCGCCACGGGGTTGCCACACCACGGGCATTTGGTGGCCAGCACGATAAAAGACATTGTTCCACGTTACTGGACCATGAAAGGGCGGCACGTAATGCGCCGCTTCGGGTGGGATTGCCACGGGCTGCCCATTGAACACGAGATCGATAAGCAACTGGGCATGTCGGCCCAGGAGGCGGTAGCCAAGTTAGGTGTTGCCGGATACAACGACGAATGCCGAGGGATCGTGCAGCGGTACGTTAAACAGTGGCGTCATACGGTGACACGAATTGGGCGGTGGATTGATTTCGACAACGATTACAAAACCATGGACGCCTGGTACATGGAATCGGTCTGGTGGGTCTTCAAGCAGCTTTGGGACAAGGGCCTGATCTATCAAGGAGTCAAAGTTGTACCTCTGTCCACGGCTCTGGGTACGCCGTTAGCTAACTTTGAGGCCACGTCCAATTACCAAGACGTTCAAGATCCAGCGGTGACGGTGCTGCTGCGGCTGCAGGATGAAGATGCCTTCTTAGCCATTTGGACCACAACGCCATGGACCCTGCCATCGAATTTGGCTGTGTGCGTGGGAGCCGACATCGACTACCAGTTGATTCAAGACGGAGATCGGCAAATCTATATGGCCGCGGCCAGAGTAGCGCATTACCTGGGCGAGCAGCCGCAGGTGCTAAAAACGCTTAAGGGATCAGAATTGGTGGGTCGACGTTACGAACCCCTATTTCCTTACTTTGCCGATCAGGTGGAGTTGGGGGCTTTTGTCGTGGTAAGCGATGACTACGTGACGACGGACAGCGGTACGGGATTAGTGCATCAAGCCCCAGCTTTCGGTGAAGACGACAATCGGGTACTCAAGGCAAACGGTATCGAGGCCCTGGTATGTCCGGTGACCCTATCCGGTGAGTTCACCGATGAGGTACCAGACTTCGCTGGTCAGCACGTCAAGGAAGCGGACAAAGGCATCATTGCAAGGCTCAAGAGCCAGGGCAGTTTGTACCGTCAGGAGGTAATCCAACACAGCTATCCCTACTGCTACCGCTCTAACACACCGTTGATTTATCGCGCGATTCCTTCCTGGTACGTCCGGGTCACCGCGATCAAGGACAAGCTTGTGGCGGCCAACGAGCAAATCAATTGGGTGCCCGAACACATCAAAGAAGGCCGCTTTGGTAAGTGGCTGGACGGGGCGATTGATTGGGCGATTTCCCGCAATCGGGTTTGGGGCACGCCTCTGCCCGTATGGATAAACGATGTAACGGGCAACGCCTTGTGCATGGGCTCTATGGATGAACTCGAACAATACAGTGGTGTGCGTGTAGACGATTTGCATCGTGAGCACGTAGACGGGCTGGAATTTAGCGTGGTCGGCGAAGAGGGCGTGTACCGTCGCATCGAAGAAGTTCTCGACTGCTGGTTTGAATCCGGCTCCATGCCCTACGCCCAGCTGCATTACCCTTTTGAAAATGAGGGTGTCTTTGAGGCTGGATTTCCTGCCGAGTTTATTGCCGAAGGTCTGGATCAGACTCGGGGCTGGTTTTATACCCTGACCGTTTTAGGTGCGGCCCTTTACGATAAACCCGCGTTCCGCAACGTCATCGTCAACGGCATGGTCATGGCCGAAGACGGCAAAAAGATGTCGAAAAGCCTGCGCAACTATACGCCGCCGGACGAACTAATGGAGGCTTACGGCGCCGACGCCCTACGCCTTTACGCCATTAACTCGGGCTTGGTTAAGGGCGAGGAACAGCGCTTCGCCGATGCCGGGGTGAAAGACATGGTGCGCCGTGCCCTGTTGCCTTGGTACAACGCTTTTTCTTTTTTGCGCACTTATGCCGCCATCGACAACTGGTCGCCGGACAAGGGCCAGCATGCTGGTGACAACGTGTTGGATCACTGGCTGCTATCGCGAGTGCAAACCCTGAAAAGCACGGTGGCTCGGGAGATGGAGGCTTATCGGCTTTACAACGTTGTGCCCGCTTTGTTTGGGTTTATTGAAGATCTGACCAACTGGTACATTCGTCTGAACCGAGGGCGCTTTTGGGGTGAGGACATCACGCCGGATAAAATTGCAGCCTACAGCACCCTGTACGAGGTGCTGTCGGAGCTCGCCAAGTTGATGGCGCCCTTTGCTCCGTTCTTGTCTGAACATTTATATCAACAGCTGGAAGCGCTGGCGGATCGTCCTGCCTCGCCAAGCTCTGTGCATCTGTGCGATTACCCGGTGGCCGAAGAACAACAAATCCGCCCCAATCTCGAGCTCGCCGTTGACCGTATGCAGCAAGTGATTCTGCTGGGTCGGCAGAAACGTGAGGAAGTGAAAATCGGGCTGCGAACACCGCTGGCGAAGCTCACAATTATTCATCGAGACGAGGCGTTACTCACTGACATGCAGTCATTGGAAAGGTATCTGCGAGACGAACTCAATGTGCTGGAAATCGCCTACAGCACAGACGAGGCAGCCTACATTGACCTGCAGGCCAAGCCGAATTTTCCTCTGTTGGGTAAGCGCCTGGGCAAACGCATGAAGTCTTTTGGCAAGCTCATTGGACAGCTATCCGACGCACAGATTGCCCAGCTGCAGGCCGAGGGCAGCGTGGCCCTAACAGCGGATGGTGAGACAGAGACCTTCACCACAGAAGAAATTGAAATTAAGCAGCAGGCCAAGGCGGGCACCAATACCGTATCCAATAGCCAAATTAGCGTGGACTTGGACTGTCAGCTAACGCCAGAGCTTATTCGCAGCGGTTATGGACGAGAGGTGGTGAATCGAATTCAGCGCGAGCGCAAAGAGCGGGGCTATTCGGTAAGCGATCGTATCAACGTGACCTACCACGCAGAAGGCGAGCTGGCTCAAGCCATTACTGAGCATCGGGAATACATTATGGGCGAGACCCTGAGTTTGCAGATGAGCGCAGCTGTCGGTCCCCAAGCGGTGCAATCAGAGGTGGACGGAAAGGAGCTGAGTTTTCAGCTGGAGCAAGCGCAGTAGCGGACGGGAGTTGTTGATGAAATACGAATTTGTCAGCGCTGCAGCGGACTCAAGGCTCGATCATGTGGGTAGTTACCGGCGTCGGCTGCCCGTCAGTTTGGATCGAATGTACGAAAATGCTCTGGATTGGCAGCATCTGCCGTTTCAGCACAGCAGCAGTTTCAGCGATATAAACTGCATTGATCACGGGGGCTGGGGTTGGCGCGCCGAGGTCACATCGGGCCAAGGGGACGCGGCGTCTACCAGTTTGTTGGAATTGCGGCTTGATCGGGACGCCCGATGTTGGATAACGCGAAATCTTCAAGGCCCCAACGCCGGCGCTGAAATCTGGACCCACGTATTTGTGGTGTCGCAGCGAGTGCTGGACATTGTGGTGGATTTTTTCGTTCCACAGGTGCCCAAAGCCGCTCGGGACAAAGTTGGTATGGCTTACGCCTCAGCCTACGAACTTTTATACGACGAAGACGTTGCCATGATGACCGAACGTCAGCGCCAGTTAGATCGCAGGTTGGATGGCATCAGCCGCGATGAGCAAGTTTTGGTAGGCCCGGTGGAGGCGTTATCGCTACCGCACTTGGTCACCTTGTCGGGCCGCCGCTTTGTGCTCAATCGCCTGGAGGATTCATCGGCCGGGGAGGCTGGAGACTGGGTCATATATCCAGCTCAGTGTCCCCACCAGTTGGGGCCGCTGGATCAGGTGCCGCTCATCCACGGCACGGTTAGCTGTCCTTGGCATGGCTATGTATTCGATGTCACCAGCGGCGCCTGCGTTAGCGGCGGCCACTGTAAATTTGGCGAGATTCCCCAGATGCGTCTGAGCGAACAAGGCATCACTCTTTACTGGTCTGACAGTCCCGAGCACTAAAAACGGGTTTGCTCTGACCAGCCAGTTTATAGCCCTCTGCTGATCTTAATTTCCAGAAAAATCCGCCGGCTCATTGTTAAGTTTGGCGTTTATGGCTGTTGCTCTGTCATCGCTGCTCGCGGCCAACAAATTTTGATCCGTGTCCATGTGCATAATGGACTCGCCCAGGGCGTAGGCCAGTTGATTGGTTGACTGCTTGATCATTTGCACGGCAATAGGCGGCTTAGCGGCGTAAACCTCGGCCATGGCCAAAGCCGTCGGCAGCAGCTCCGCGTCTGCGGTAAGGGTATCCAGGATGCCCCACTCGGCTAGGGTGGTGGCCTGCAAACGTTCAGCGCCTGCCACCAACCGCTTTGCCCGGGCTGGGCCTACCAGAGCCAGGATTAAGGGCAAGCTCTTCCACATCAGGTTGATACCAAGGTCCACTTCCGGGTACTGCATGAAGGCGGTTTCGGAACCAATGCGAAAATCACAGGCCGTAGCCACACAGGCGCCACCGCCCATAGCAGCGCCCCGCCATGCGGCAATGGTGATCTGATCCATTGCCAATATCGCTTGAATGGCGCGCTGGCCCATGCGGGCACGCCGCCGTCGTTGGACCAGTGGCATGTCCGGTGCCGGCCCTGAATCCTGCAGGTCCGCCCCTGAGGAGAAGTGCTTGCCGGCGCCGGTGATGATTACCACTCGCGCCTCTGGGTCGTCGCGAAAGCTCAGTGCCGCCTGTTCCAGTTCAGCTAAATGGTCGTGGCTGAGCGCATTGGCTCGCTCCGGCCGATTAAGGGTGATCCTGGCAACGGCTGCGCTGCGGGATACGGTTAGGTGTTTGAAGGTCGTTAGTTTGATCATGGTGCGATGTTACGACGACCCGGAAGATTGGGACAGAATTACGTGGCCGAAAACCGGGCAATAAAAAAGGCGGAGGATCTAAGATCCTCCGCCTTCGAAAGAAGGGGATTTCCGAGGAGGGGAGGGGAGAGGAGTTTCGGAAATCCCCGTAGTCAACGGCGCGTTGCCACGTTCCCGCTGAATGAGGCAATTGTTACCTTGGGTAACATTAAATGCAAGCCTTTTGTGCAAAAAAGTAGCTGAATAGTTCGAATTTTTCTTCGAACAAGAGAATTAGCGGGTTTCGAAGGGTTTTTTTGCAGATTTTAAGGGGGTCCCCGGGGTGTTTTTGTTGTCAGCGGGATAAATGAAGACCAAATCTGTGCTGACTGGGGAATTGGGTAACAACATTTTCGCTGGCCACCCAGTTCTGTAACATGTCGGCACCGCGGAACGGGCTTTGTCCGGTGACCGCCCCATATACCCCTTGCCAAGGAGTTTCCATGTTGCAGGCGTCTATCTCCGCGTTAACGCCGACGTCCCATCGTTTTTTTTCTCAGCGTTTGCGAATGCATTACGTGGAGTGGGGCTCGCCCAAAGATCCCACCATTGTCCTCGTGCATGGCGTCAGGGATCACTGCCGTACCTGGGACGACCTGATCCAGCGGCTGTCGGCTCAGGGGGATTTCCACTTTATCGCGCCGGATCTGCGTGGACACGGCGATTCCGATTGGGTGCAGGGCAGCGGCTACCGCTACGACGACTACATTTATGACCTGCAGCAACTGATCGAGCAGCGTGACCTTGGGCCGGTTATTCTCGTTGGGCACAGCCTAGGTGGCGCCATTGCCGCGTTTTTTGCCGGGGTTTATCCAGAGCATGTGCGCAAGCTGATTTTGCTTGAAGGCATTGGTTTGTGGCGCTCGGAGGTCGAAGACAGCGGAACCGCCGCCCTCATCCGGCAGTGGAGTGAAATTAACCGCGATCTGTCCGGTCGCACTCCTCGGCGCTACCCGGATCTACAAACCGCCTACCAGCGTATGCAGGACGCCAATCCGCAGTTGACCGAGGATCAGGCCATGCACCTTACCGCCCACGGGGTGGTGCAGCTAGAGGACGGGCAATTCACCTGGAAGTACGATCAATACACCTACAACTTCCTTGGCGTAGGCCTGTCCGAATCCCAGATTGTTGAGCTTTGGCAGAGCATCGCAGCGCCGACCTTGCTGATTAACGCCGACAACGGCCTGGAGAAACGTACGGGTCAGGACGGAACCTTAGCCCATTTTCGCCAAGCTGAACTGCGGATTGTTGCGGATGCCGGGCACTGGACCCATCACGATCAACCGGAATCCGTTACGCAGATGATGGCAGATTTTCTCGACTGACAGCGCCAGGCTCCGGCGCGGCATTGCGAATGCGCGGTCTAGGGCTGGCCCTGGAGAAATTCAGTGACCTCTCGGGCGTTGCCCTGAAAGGCAATTCGGTGACTTTTGCGCTGCAGCTGAAAGTCGTACATGGGGTCATAGTATTCGCGCAGTAGATAGCTAATCCATTCCCGATGATCCAGGCTGCCCTGGAACGCTTCCTGAATTTTCCGCGTTAGCTGTTCAAAGCGCAGGCCGCCAAGACGACGCTGGATGCGTTGGGCGGCATCTTCGTACTGGCGTTGCAGGTGGTCGATTGCCAGGCCCGCCTGGCTGTACTCTTCCTGTGCGTCCAACACATATTCTTGGTATATATGCTCTACCCGCTCGTCAAAGGATGCTTCAACTAAGGCAACGGGCGCAGCCTGCATCTGTTGGTGCCAGGCCGTCGGCAGACCGATGCGACCAATGGTGCGGGACTCATCCTCCACGACCAGAGAGTCGAAATCGTGCTGCAGGTATTTAATCGCTAGCGCATTTTCAAAAGTTACCGGCGTAGGCTGAGGCGTGATCCGTCGCCCAAAGGCCGATCCTCGATGATTAGCCAAGCCCTCCAAGTCGATGCTTTGATCAATACTCTGAATCAGAACAGTTTTGGCCGACCCCGTGCGCCCGCTGATCAGCCACCAAGATTTTTGCGGCTCACCGAGCGTTGCTAAACAGGCGTTACGCAGGGCCTTAAAGCCACCATCGACGCGGGGAACGTCAATGCCAATGTCCGCCAGCCATTGCTGGGTTAAACCGGAGCGTTGGCCGCCCCGCCAGCACATCACCATGGCATCCGGGTGGGCGGCACAGAAGGCTCGCCAGGACTCTATGCGGGCAGCCCTGGTTTCCCCGCTGACCAATCGGTGTCCTGTGGCTACTGCGGCTTCCTGCCCTTGCTGCTTGTAAACCGTGCCCACCTGGGCCCGCTCGTCATCGGTCAGAATGGGCAGGTTGACACTGTTAGGGAACTGTCCGCTTTTGAATTCTGTTGGCGCCCGCACGTCCAGTAGGGGCGGCATTTGCCTAAGCAGATCAGTAACTGACACGCTATGGGGTTCGATCTTTGAGGTGGGTTCCGGCCTCGAAGAACCTCAGGTGGGCCTGCAAAATTCCGATTACGTCATCACGTTCTTGATTGCGCGCAATTTCCAGCGCGAGTTTTTGCAGCTCAATGGCCCGCTCAAAATTGCCGTTGGCTGCATAGGTCGCCGCCCAGGTATCGAGATACTCCGGGTGTCTTTGCCCTTCTTTGTTGTTGCTCATCATGGCGTCCATGATGGTTTGGGCATAACCGGGCTTGTGCAGACCTTTCCGATCCGTAACCGCTAGCGTCCACGCCACTTCGTTCACGATAGCTGCATCACCGTGATGACTGGCTTGAACCTGGGCTACCGCTTTCTTGTACCAGCGAATGGCTTTGCGCGTGGAGGGTCTTACGTCCACACCCTTGGCGTAGATGTTGCCAAGCACCACCATGGCCTCGGCATCACCGGACTCGGCAAGTTCCGTCAGCAAGGGAATGATGGGCGTTTTAGCCGATTGTTCCGGCGAGCTGGCGATGTAGCGGGCGTAACGAATGATGGCACCAGGATTTTTCAACTCTGCGGCTTTGGCGAAATACGCGTTCGTCGAATCCGCGCTGGCAGCCAGGTAATCCCCGCGCTGGGATTGGCGCGCTAGATACAAGTAGGCCTCCGCATAGCCCAAAGCGCCTGCTTGCTCAAGAAGTTCAATGGCGCCAGCAATTTTGCGCTGGGGATTCATGATGACGCCCGAGGTGTGCTCCAGCGGGGCTTTAGCAGAATCCTCCAGCAGCAGCCGGCCCAGCGTGTACATGGACTCGGTAGACCCCAACTCGATGGCGGCGATGTGGTTGTCGATGGCAAGTTGGGTTAGCTCGGCTGCGCCTTGATCTAGGCTGGGAGCGTCACTCTGGGCCTGAGTATCTCGGGAAGTGTTTTTCAGCCCTGACTGGTACCAGTAAATTCGCGCAAGCAGGGTATGCGCCAACAAGTTATCGTCCCGAGTTGCTTGCTCCAGCCAGCGAACGGCGGGTTCGTAGCGCTGCTGGCGCGCCAGGTAGGTGCCGATGGCGGCTTGGGCCGCAGTATCTTCATTGTCGGCGAGGATTCTCAGTACGTCCCAGGGGTTTCCTTTCTTGCCTCCCACCGGTTCGATGAGAGCAGACAAATCAAAATACGTGCTGGTGATGGGACTTTTTCCATCCGGGCGGGACAGCACCAGCAGCTGCAGCGGGGCGGCACCATTGCTTTGATAAATATCCCCCACGAGTTGGTCACCGCTATGGCTCACCAACAACCTCGCGTCGCTTCTGCTCAGCGCTCGAAAGGGCTGTTGCCGGCTACCGTCGCCAGTAGCTCGAATGGCTTTCATGATTTGATCCGCGCGCTGCAAGTGCAGGGCCGCAGCCTCTGCCGCGTCGACGTGCTCGTAGAAGGCTATCAACGCTTGGTGCCCGGTGAGGCTGGAAGCATTGGTTTCAATCAAGGCCGAGCCCAGCGCGCCGAGTGCGAGAGGCTCCTCATCAGCTAGTCCCAAAACCCGCAGCTCTAGCTGAGTGGTTTCCCCAAGGCGCTCATCGAAATTTGCTTGCGCAAGGTAAGTTCGAGACTGCTGGGTTAGATTGGCATTCTCTCGATTCAGGTTATTGCTTCCGGGCAGGGCGGTGCAGCCGCCCACCAGTACGGTGCAGCACAAAACTGAAACGAGAAAATTGAACCAAGAATGCATTGAGCGTTTATAGCATTGTGACTCTACCGATGAAACACGCCAGGCCAGACATGTGCGCCCAGGCCCATTGATCGTCAACGTTTTGTCGATTGCCCGCGAAAGATAAAGAGAGTTGGCTGCTTGAGACGTGATTCAAGGTAGTTACACTAAACGCTTCAGTCACGGAGCACAGTTCATGTCCTATGCCAGCAAAATGGAATTGCCGTCACCCGCGATGGCTCTACCCGGTAGAGAAGAAACCATGCCTGTACCGAGTCAGCACTTTGTGCTGGGACAGCCCCTAACTCCGCCTTTTCCCGCTAACACCCAAATCGTGCAGTTCGGCATGGGGTGTTTTTGGGGTGCCGAGCGGCGATTTTGGGAAATGAGTGGCGTTTTGACTACTGCCGTTGGCTACTCTGGCGGCGTTACGCCGAATCCAACCTATGAAGAGGTGTGTTCGGGCGGTACAGGCCATACGGAAACCGTGCTCGTGGTCTATGACCCAAGCCAAGTATCCCTTTCCCAGCTGTTGAAAATGTTTTGGGAAAGTCACGACCCCACCCAGGGTATGCGTCAGGGTAACGACCTAGGCACGCAGTATCGGTCAGCAATTTATACTTATGACGACCCGCAGGCTGCAGTCGCCCAAGCCAGTAAAACGCTTTTTCAGGAGGCTCTGACTGCTGTTGGCTTCGGCCCGATTACCACCGAGGTGGCAGAGGCCGGGCCATTTTATTACGCCGAGCACTTCCATCAGCAGTATCTGGCTAAGGTCCCCAATGGCTATTGCGGTCTTGGTGGTACTGGCGTTGGCTGCGATATCGCGCCTTTGGCCAAGTTCCAGGAAGAGTTCAGCTCACCTTAACCCGAGTCGCGCTGCAGCGCTGACAGCGCTGTATGCTGACGAGGCGGCCCTGCTTCACATCAAACTGTTTGCGCTCATCGTCGACCCACTTGTGGAATCCGGAACGACACAGGGTGCTGCCTGAGCCCGTTTCTTTGCGCTTGCGTTTACGATAGTTGTTGAGGTCAGTGGGCTTTTCCATTGGCGCGATCTGCTGGCAAAGGACAGGGAGTCTACCCGCAAACGCCAGTTCCGGGCAGCGGGCATGGATTAGTTGGCGCTGCTAAAGGGTGAGGTTAATATGCCGCCGTCGTCAGTGGTTGTAGTAAGCCTTCCACAGCTTGTTTTTCCCAGGCGCCAACCACAAAGGAATCTACAGTTGATGGTCAGCATTGTGCAGATGAGTTTTCGGTCAGACCGCGGTTTAGCCCGATGAGCCGCAAGGGCATTGGCATTGATTTTGGCACCAGCAACTCTGCCGCCGCGGTGTTTGATGGAGACCAGGTGCGGCTGGTCCAGCTTGAGCAGGCTGACGCGATAATCCCGTCCGCCACCTATATAGACAGAGCGCTGACCTCGAAGACAGGCCAGCTGGCGGTAGACCAGTACATTGCCGATAACACGGGACGCACCGTGGAAATGATTCCAGAGGTGATTGGCGAAACCAGTCAGTTCGTTGAAGGTGCTGGCAGTGATGGCGGCCCAGGGGAGGTGGAAACCACCTCGGAGAAAGTTTACGGCGCAGCGGTTACCGACAGCAGCTTGCAAGGTCGATTGTTCCGCGGCACCAAACGCCTGCTTGGGGATGAACGGGTTCGCCGTTTGATGGTCTTCGATCATCCCTTCCGCTTGGTGGCATTGATTACGCCACTGCTGTTGAGAATTCGTCAAAGCGTAGAGGCGGACGCCGGCACATTTGTCGGGGCGAATCTTGGCTACCCAGTGAATTTCGAGGGCCGAGATGCGTTTTCCAATCAATTGGCCCTGAGCCGTCTTGGGGAAGCCTTCGGTTATGCCGGCATCAAGCAGCAGCACTTTTATCCCGAGCCTATTGCTGCAGCGGTGAGTTTTTTGCACAGCAATGCTCAAGCTCAGGGACAAACCCTGCTGTGTCTGGATTTTGGCGGAGGCACCCTGGACTTTTGCGTGCTGCGCCGCCAGGGCCAGGATTTCACCGTTGTTGCAACTCACGGTATCGGATTGGGGGGCGATCACCTTGACCAAATTCTCTACCGCGCCTTGCTCTTCCCGGAACTGGGTAAGGGTGAAGTCTGGCGGCGTCGGGGCTTTGATCGAGAAATTGAAACGAGATTTCCCTTCGAGGATTTTGAAGAGCTGCTGGTGAACTGGGCAGTGACCTACACGCTAAACCAGAACAGGTATACCTCGCCGGTGCTGCAGCGCATTGAGTCAGGCGGTCCGGGGGCGCACAAATTCGAGCGCCTGCGCGATGTGATCCAGCAGAACCTAAGCTATCTGCTGTTTGCTCGAATAAAAGAGCTTAAAGCTCAGCTATCGGTGGCGCAGGTGGCCAGTCTCGACGTACCGGAAATCGATTTGCGCCTCGAGCTGAGCCGTACAGAGTTCGAGGCCATGATCGCAGACCCCCTTAACCGGGTGGCGCAAGCGCTGGATGAAACCGTAGCCAAGGCGGGCATGAATCACAGCGATATCGATATTGTGTTGGGCACTGGCGGCTCAAGTTTGATTCCAGCGGTGAAAGGCATGCTCAACCAGCGATTCCCTAACCGCGTAGTAGAACATGATCCCTTTACCAGCGTGGCCTGTGGCTTGGCCATCGCTAATTATCGCGGCATGACCTTCGATCAGGGATAGGGTCGGTTAATCGAGCTCGGCCGGCGGCTGCCATGCCGCATCAATCGCACTGAAAAACGACTTTAAAATCCGATAGGTCAGCCCCCAAACGAAGTGCCCACCGCTGAGGCGATATCCATTAAACACCGTCGGTTTGCCGGCCATGGGCAGAGTCTGGGTATCGTGCAGGGAGTTGCCAGCCAGCACGGGCAGGGGAGCCCAGACCACCTCGGCCACCTCGTGATTGGGCTGAAAAATAGGGTCACGCTGGGTGATAAAGACATGGGGAGCAATGAGCATGTCCAGCGTCCGGCCCCGAGGCTGGGCTCGCTGATGGTCCAAAGCACCCAGATACTCGGCATCATCCAGCGCTAAGCCAATTTCCTCGTGAGTTTCTCGCATAGCCGCCGCGCGAAGATCAACGTCGTTGTCTTCACGGTGGCCGCCGGGAAAGGCCATCTGACCCGACCAAGGGTCGCCGGGCCGCTCTGCCCGCTGGATAAAAAGCACGTCATTAAGGTCCCTGGCCTGGGTGTCGCTTTGCCGCAAAATGATGGCCACGGACGCCTGTCGAGTGCGTTCTTTAGGCGTGACCAGGGTGGGTTGGTAGTCCTGCATGGCGCTGCGAATTATTGTTGTTGTTGGGAATGTCACCCGTGACGGCCTCGAAAAAAGGTCTATCATAACGGATCGAGGGCGAATGGGGGCCGCATCCTCGGCGTTTGTTGGCACCAATTCGGGGCAAGCGCTGAATAAGCGCTGGGGTCCTCACCCGCGGGGTGAGGGCATAGTTTAAGAGGTATTAGGGAAAGTGAATGAGTGATCGCACAGCGGCAACAAGGGCCCAGCAATTGGCAAGCGGCAGCAACCATTGTTTTGTTTGCGGCCCTGCAAATCCCATTGGCCTTGGCGTGAAGTTCCGGCTGGACGGCGACGTTTGTCGAGGCGAATTTACCCCGGGCCCGGAGCACATGGGCTACGACCAAGTTACCCACGGCGGCATTGTTTTTAGCCTGCTAGATGACGTGATGGCGAATTGGGTTTGGCTACAGGGAGAGCGTTGTTTCACCGCAAAAGCCGACATTCGCTACCGCTCGGAGCTGCCGGTAGGTACGCCGGTTCGATTAGAAGGGCGCTGCATTAAACGCAAAGGGCGGCTGGCGCAAATGCAGGGACGACTGATTCGTGCGGCAGATGACGCGGTCATTGCCGAAGCTTCTGGGGCCTTTATGGTATCGGTCTAGCGTGGTCGTGGAGGGTGAGCGGGTTTGCTAAGGCCCTGAACGCTGTGGATAAATCGACCAAGAAAAACAGCACGAGATAAACAAGGCGCGCAGCCCAATGCACTTTAAGCTGTGCGCAGAAAATTAAAATCACTGGGAGAAAGTCATGGAATACATTGCCATGGTCGTCATGTTGTCGCTGTTGCAATACCTTTACTTCAGCATCGAGGTAGGGCGCGCCAGAGCACGCTTTGATGTGCCGGCGCCTGCTACTTCGGGAAATGATGGGTTCGAACGGTATTTTCGCGTGCAGCAAAATACCGCTGAGCAACTACTGCTGTTTTTGCCCGCGATTTATGCCTGCGGATATTACGCCAGCGAGTCGCTGGCTACGTTTATGGGTCTGCTTTTTGTTATCGGCCGAATGCTCTACTTTCGTGGCTACACGAATCCCGACAAAAGCCGCGCGCTGGGATTTGCACTGGGGCTGTTGGCCAATGCGGTGATGATCCTGGCCACGTTATTTGCGTTGGGCTCGGTCCTCGTGGGCTAACCTGCTATTCGCCAGGGTAATGGCGAGACAGCCAGTCCAGCATGGCGGCGTTGGTTTCCTTCGGTAGTTCCTGCTGGATCCAGTGTCCGCAGGGTAAGTCCACAACCTCCAAGTGGGTCACGTGATCTGCCAGGGTAGGAGATTTGGGCACCATGTCGTAATCGCCGAATATGGCTAGCGTGGGTTGATGAATGTGCTGCTCATAGGCGCCTATGATCTCCCAGTTACGGCTAAAGTTGCGGTACCAGTTGATGCCTCCGGTAAAACCCGAGTGACCGAAGGCATCAAGAAACACCTGCATTTCTGCTTGGCTCATAATTGGGTCGCCGGGCACGCCGTCGGCAAAGGCCGGGTCTTGAGCAAGGGTGATCATGTTCATACCCGGCCCCAAGTCCAGTTGCGGATGCAGCCATTGATTGGTGCGGTACATGTTGTTTAAAAACTGTCTGCTGTTGCTGGCAAAAACCTCGTCCGCCACGCCAGGTTGGCGGTTGAAGTGCACGATATAGAAATCTGGGCCAAGCATCTTTTCCCAAAAACCAACCCATTCGGTTTCACCGCGCTGCATAAACGGCACGCTCAAGTTGATAACGCGAGAAACCCGGTCCCGATGCATCATGGCCAAATTCCAGACGACGATGGCGCCCCAATCGTGGCCGACGAAGCAGGCATCCTGGTAGCCGAAGTGGTCCAGCAGGGCCATTAGATCGTCGGTGAGGCAGCGAATGTCGTAATCTGTCACCGCGTCGGGTTTGGTGGAGCGTCCGTAGCCGCGCTGGTTCGGTGCGATGACGTGGTAACCCGCCTTCACCAAAGGCTCAATCTGGTGTCGCCAGGAAAACGCATGCTCGGGCCAACCATGGCAGAGCACAATAGGTTTGCCGCTCCCGGCGCTGAACACTTCCAGTTCGACGCCATTTACTTCAATCATTTGCGGCTGGGGAAAATCTTGCATGGGCCTTCCTATTAACGCTGAGACAGATAGGTTAGCGTGGTGAGCAAACAGCGTTCAAGGTGCCAGAGGGAAGGGGCCAGAGAAAGAAATGAGAGCCATCGACGAAAAACGACTAGGGGATTTCTTAAAGCAAACCAGCGGGATGGTAACGGCAGGGTTTAACTGCGCGATTACGGTTCTTGGGGATCGATTGGGCCTGTACCAGGGGCTTGCCCAATTAGGTCCTAGCACCAGTGCCCAGCTTGCTCAGCATTTGAATTTGCACGAGCGCTGGGTGCGCGAGTGGCTACAGCAACAGACCTGTATCGGGCAGGTGGAGTATGCGTCTGGGGATGGCCTGTTTTCGCTGTCGCCAGAAGCCTATGCGGTACTGGTGGATGAAGATCACCCTGCCTATTTAATGGGGGGATTTGACTCTGCGCTCGCCGTATTTCCGGCGGTGTCCAAGCTGGAAGAGGCCTTTCGCTCAGGTGTTGGCATGAGTTACGACGACCATGGTCCGGACTGCGCCTGCGGTATTGAGCGCATGGGTGCCTTCAACAAAAAGCATCGACTGGTTACCGAGATGGTGCCCCTGATTCCCCAGATGAGTGAGCGACTGACTGCTGGTGCCACAGTTGCAGACGTGGGCTGCGGAGGCGGCTTGGCCCTCATTGCGTTGGCCCAGGCGTATCCAAAAAGTTCGTTTGTGGGATATGACACGTCGGATGTTGCCCTGGAGCGTGCGCGAGCAAACTTAGCCGAGGCGGGTCTGACCAACATTGAACTTCGCAACCCCTTTCAGGAGGCGCTGCCGGCTCACCCTACCTTCGATCTCGTTACCACCTTTGATGTGATTCACGACACCCCTTACCCTCAGGCGTTGATTGGCCAGATTCACGCGGCGGTAAAAGATGATGGCTATTGGTTGTGCGAGGACATTAAGGGCTTTGAAACCTTCGAGGAAAACCTACTGCATCATCCCATCGCAGCATTGCTCTATAGCTTTTCGGTTACGGTTTGCATGAACAGCGGGCTATCAACGGCGGACGGTGCCGGGTTGGGTACGTTAGGCTTCACCGAGCAGGTTGCCAGAGAAATGACTGCGGCGTCTGGCTTTAGCGGTTTTGCAAAGCTGGATGTGGAGAACCCAATGAATAACTATTATTTGCTGAGTAAATGAACCCGCCGCGCAACTCTCGGCAATACCGGCTTCCCAGAATTAACCAGGTTCCCGTCATCGGCTCGAGTTGGCGGGGAGATAAAAGGATGTTTCATGAGTGACTCAAAACACCGCGGCCCCCAAGGCATGGGTTTCGATACGCTATCCCTGCACGCGGGACAGGCGCCTGATCCGACAACCGGGGCGCGGGCAACGCCCATCTACCAAAGCGCAGCCTTTGTTTTTCCTGATTCCGATGTGGCGGCAGGACTGTTCAACATCGAACGCGCAGGGCATGTGTACTCCAGGCTCTCCAATCCAACCAACGCTGTGCTTGAAGAGCGGATGGCAGCTTTGGATCATGGCGTGGGCGCAGTCGTGACAGCTAGTGGTCAGGCAGCTCTTCATCTGGCCATCACAACGATTTTGAGTGCTGGCGACCACATCGTCTCCTCCCGATCAATTTACGGCGGTACCCATAACTTATTGGAGTACACCCTGTCGCGCTTTGGCATCACCACAACTTTTGTGGATCCTCGAGATCCCGAGGCTTTTGCTGGCGCGATACAGGACAACACCCGACTGGTCTTTGGCGAAGTATTAGGCAACCCCGGCCTTGAAGTGCTGGACATTCCCCGGGTTGCAGAAGTTGCTCACGCCCACCACCTGCCGCTGTTGATCGATGCCACTTTCGTGACGCCTTTCCTGTGCCAGCCAATTGAACTAGGGGCGGATTTGGTCGTGCATTCGGCAACCAAATTCCTGAGCGGCCATGGCGTCGTTGTTGGCGGCGTGGTGGTTGATGGCGGCACCTTCGACTGGCAGAGCAGCGACAAATTTCCCACCCTCAGCGAACCCTATGTGGGTTTCCACAATTTGGTGTTTGCCGACGAATTTGGCCCCGCTGCTTTTATCACCCGCGCGCGCAAAGAGGGCATACGGGACTTCGGCGCCTGTATGGCACCCATGACTGCATTTCAAATTTTGCAGGGGCTGGAGACGCTGCCGTTACGCATGGCCAAACACGTCAGCAATGCGCTGGAGATTGCCAATTTTTTAGAGCAACACGACATGGTGCTTTCCGTGTCCCACCCAGGATTGCCCAGTCATCCGGACTACGAATTGGCCCAGCGCATGCTGCCGAAAGGCTGTGGCGCGGTGTTTAGTTTTGAGCTCAAAGGAGGCCGGGAAGCAGGTCGCGTCTTTATCGAATCGCTCAACGTATTTTCTCATCTGGCCAATGTCGGTGACGCCAAATCGCTGGTGATTCATCCCGCCAGCACCACCCATCATCGGGTGGATGAAGCGAGCCTGCTGGCTTCGGGTATTGGTCCGGGCCTGGTTCGTTTGAGCGTTGGTTTGGAAGACAGCAGGGATTTAATCAGTGATTTAAAAGGCGGGCTGCGCGCGGTGGAAAAAATGGCCAAGCATCAGGCCAGCAAGGAGTCAGCGTGAACATTCAAATAAACGGTAAAAACGTTGCCTACAGCAGCGGCAGCGGTCACGCCGATGCGACCGCACCGCTGATCGTGTTTCTGCACGGCGCGGGAATGGACCACAGCGTTTGGGTCATGCCTGCTCGTTACTTTGCCCGTCACGGCTATCGAGTGTTGGCTCTGGATTTGCCTGGCCACGGCAGGTCAGAGGGCCCTGCGCTGGACAACATTGACGAGATGGCGGATTGGGTTTGTGCGGTTATCGAGCACGTCCAAAGCAGCAGTGCCCCGGCGATTCTCGCCGGGCACAGTATGGGCTCGCTGATCTGTATGAGTCTGGCGGCTCGCTATCCTGAGCGGGTGGCTAAGGTGCTGCTGCTGGGTACCTCAGCACCGATGCCCGTGGCAGACGTGCTGTTAAACGCAGCTCAAGACAACGATCACGCTGCAATAGACATGGCCAATACCTGGAGCCACGGCCAGCGCAGCATGATGGGTGCCAGCGACAATCCTGGAACCTCCAATTTGCATATGGGGGAGCGATTGCTGGAGCGCGTGGCTGAGGACGTGTATTTCCGGGATTTCACCGCCTGTAACGGCTTCTCGACGGAACACTATGCTTCCATCGAGACGCCAACCCTGATTATTACCGGTGACCAGGACAAAATGACGCCGCCAAGGGCGGGAATGGCGGTGGCGGATATGTTGCAGAACAGCCGGGTCGTGCATCTAAAAGGCTGTGGGCATTCTATGTTGATTGAGCAGCCGAATCAGACCTTAGACGCCATGGCGGAGTTTATCCGTCAGTAGCTCAGCAGGCGAAGCCGGGTTGAGCAATTGGCTTTCAAAAACCGCTAATTGTTGCTCGAGAACGTAATCTCGATGGGAGCCTCTGAACCCTGTCTGAGGTCTACGTTAATCTCGTCGTCCCCCGACGATGCTGGCAACAGTTGCGCTCAGCTGCGTGTCTTGAGCTGAAAAAAAGTGGTCTCCGCCCGCAATTGGGTGAGTTTGCACAGCGGGCTCATTGGCAAACCAAACCGGCTCCACGTAGTCATCGTCTTGGCACCAAACTCCATGTAGGTCTAAGGATGTGAGCGCATCGGACTGGGTAAAAGACATGGCCCGGGTCGGTGGGGCGACGAGGATGGCCTGGGTCACGTTGGGCTGTCTTTGCACCAAAACCGGTAGACCTTGCCAAAGCACGTGGGCGCCAAAGGAATATCCCACCAAAATGATTTCACTGGGATTTTGCAGGGCCCCTAATTCCGTGCACACCGCGGCTAAGTCGCCAACTTCTGGCGGATCGTAGGCGCCTTGCTCTTTTTCAGTATCGGTAGCTCGTCCGCTGATGCCTGCGCTGGTGCCAACCCCGCGAAAGTTAAAGCGCGCGACGGCGATACCCTGGTTCAGCAGGGCTTGGGCGCAAACACCTAGGACCCGGTCATGCATGCTGCCGCCGTAGAGCGGGTGAGGATGACAGAGAACTGCCAGGCTCGCGCCAGGGGCATCTGGCAGGGTGAGTTCCGCGTCCAGCTGACCGGCTGGCGCCGCGATCCGCTGCTGTTGGGTCTTTGGCATGAGCAATCCTCCTATGGCCGCGCAAGAGCCAATAAGTGTGCTTTAATTTTGCCGCGACGTCCCAAATTCCCCGCGTCGGAGCAAATAAAGCGGGTCAGCTATCGTAAGAGAAATTGGCTCGAGGCAGTGAATGATGGAGAGATGGAAATGATCGATTTGTACACATGGCCAACGCCAAATGGCCGCAAGGTGTCCATTGCCCTGGAGGAAATGGGCTTGGACTACCGCTGTCATGGGGTCAATTTGCAGGAGCAAGCCCAGTTCAAGCCGGAATTTCTGGCCATCTCACCGAACAACAAAATACCCGCGCTAGTGGACTCCGACTCAGGCCAACAACTGATGGAGTCTGGGGCCATACTAATTTACCTGGCGGATAAGACCTCGGCATTTTGGGGCCATGACCGCTACACCACTTTGCAGTGGCTGATGTGGCAGATGGGCGGCCTTGGGCCAATGCTGGGACAGGTGCATTATTTTAAAAAATACAATGCCGGCAAGTCGGTGTACGCGGAGGAACGTTTTTTCGCCGAAGCGCAGCGGCTTTATGGGGTCCTTGACCGGCGCTTGGCCGACCAAGAGTTTGTCGCGGGCACTTATTCCATTGCTGATATGACCATTTGGCCCTGGGTATCGCGCTTCGAATGGCAGAGCATGGACCTAGCGGATTTTCCGCAGGTGCGGCGATGGTACGAGGCAATTGCCCAGCGACCAGCGGTGCAGCGAGGCTACGATCAGCCCATGTACGTAAACCCCATTCCGATGCCCTAGCTTGCGGTGCGGGGCTACCTGCTCAGGCTCATGGAGTTAGCAGCCGATCGGCTAATTCCGTAATCAACTGTTGGTGTTGAGGTTCAGAATAAGGCACTGCTTCTCCATGCCCCCAAATCGGACCGGGCCATGCCGCGTCATGTTGCTGTCGAGCCACGATGTGTACGTGCAGCATGGGGACTTGGTTGCCAAGGGCGGCGACGTTCATTTTGCAAGCATTGGTTATGGCCTGTAACTCTCGGCTGATGCTTTTGATGGCCTGGCTAACCTGATCGAATGTCGTGTTATCTAACTCGTGGAGCTCGGTAACCCCCGGTATTTCCGGCACGAGAATCAGCCACCGGTACCTGGAATCGTTCATCAACAGAAGCTGGCAGCCCGCGATTCTGCCCACGGGGAAGGTGTCCCGGGCAAGCCGGGGATCCAGTTCAAAGTCTTGCATAGGGTCTGAAAAGTCCTTTGTGGCTGCCCAAGCTTGCTGATCAAGCGGGGATTGAGCCCGCCACCGTGGTCCGGTGCATGATTCGCTGGTAGCCAGCATAGCCACCCTGGGCACTGTGTAACACGGTGCGGTTGTCCCATAGAGTCAGCATATTCTCTGCCCACTTATGCTCGTAAATCAGGTCGGGTTGCAGCATGTGATCGAAGAGCTGGGTTAACAGCTCAGTGCTCTCGGTTTCGCCCATCCCCTCAATGCTTATGGTGTAGACCGGATTGATCCACAACGCCTGGCGGCCGGAATCCGGGTGCGTGCGAATCATTGGATGAGGCTGGGTTTGCCATGCGTCGTTGCTGGGTTGAATGCTCATGCTGGTGCGATGACCTGCAGCGCCCAGGGCTTCGCGGCTGTAAGACCTTCGGGCACTGTGGATGGCGCGCCGGCCCTCAATCTGGGTGAGCAAGTTCCTTGGCAGCGTTTCGAGCGCGCGAATGCCGTCAACGAAGTGTGTGTCGCCGCCGATGGGCGGCACGACTTTAGCGTGCAGAATCGTGGCGCTGGGCGGCCTGATCTGAAAGGACCAGTCTGAATGCCAGCTGCTGCCGAAAGGTACGACTTCTTCGTCGGGTTCTCTCCTGATTTCCAGAATATGGCGGTGGGCTGCTAAGGGTTTGACGTAGGGGTTGTGACCAAAGTCACCGAGGCTTCGGGTGAACGCTTCAAGCTGGGTGTGGGTTAAGGGCTGATTCGGAAAATACAGCACCTGATAGCGATGCCAAAGAGCGCGAATCTGCGCCACCGTGTCTGAGCTTAATGTTTTGGCCAGCTCGATTCCCTGAACTTGGGCGGCAAAATCGTTAGCGTGGGGTTGGACAGCAAGATCCAGCATGGCGCGCTCCAGCGCAGCGACTGAGCCGGCAAAGTAGAATTAAAACAACGCCAGGGCAAGCAGCGCCGCCCCGGCGCAACCTATACAGAACAGGTACAGAATCTGCTCCCGCTGGCGGAGTGGGGCTTGCTGATCCTCACGCTGGCGGCGGTTAACGGCCCAGGCAACGAGAATTATGGCGGTCAGCACAAGTAGAAGAGGGATAAGGTATTTAATCATGTCTTTTTCACCCCGCGGACTCACTGTCGATTGGGCCACATAAAGTCGAAAAATGGTGAATTTTCCCCTGGTTTCCAACTAGTGCATCTCCACACAAGTTAACGCACAATTGCCGCAACGACGCATCAGGACTATGCCTGGACCATCGGCAGTCAACGCGGCAAACGATCCGAATACAGCATCGACCCTGGCAGCAGCCAACAACGGAGACAAGATGACAGCATCCCAGCAAGTGCTAAATGCGCAAGAGCGAGACAAGCCTATCTACAGCACGTTCAGCGAACTGACCGACCACGGCTTCACCTTAGCGCCCGGAATTTGCGTTTTTATCGCCAGTGTCCACCTCTCAGCTGTGGTGCTAGGCACTTGGCTTTATGCATGGGCGCCTGCGGACTGGATGTGGGCTGGCACAGTTTGGTTTATCGTCCATTTTTTCCTCGGTTCTTTATCCACTACCCTCTACAGCCACCGCCTGATCACGCACAACGCAGCCAAGCACGTCAGTTTGCCGGTGCATCTGTTTTTTAACCTGTTTGGCCAGATTTTTAGCGTGCAGGGCAGCGTGCGGCGCTGGGCTGCAAACCACTCGCTCCATCATGGCGTGGACCGACACGGTAAGAAAGAACTGGATCCCTATAGCGCCACCTGGTTCCCGGACCCGGTTCGCAATTTTATTTGGTCCCACACCCTGACACATCTTTATAACCACCCGGAAACTGAGGAGTATCAGCGCTCGCATCAGGCCAAACGGCACTCGGTCATCATGTGGCAGGATAAATGGTACGGATTACTCACGACGTTCTGGATCTTCTTGGTGCCGATGGGCCTGGGATATGCCCTGGGCGGCTTTATCGGCATGTTCGCGTTGGCGGCGGGCTCGATGCTGGGGACCGTAGCAGTGCAGCACAACACTTGGACCGTGAACAGCGTGACTCACATGTGGGGCGTTACGCCAGGCATTAAGAGTTCGGCTTCAAATAACTACGTGTGGCTTGGGCCATTAGGCGAGGGTAATCATCACGGTGACCATCACGATTATCCTCGGGACTATCGCAATGGCTTTGGCGTTTCTGGATGGCTGCTGGATCCTACCCGGTACTCGATTTTGGCCCTGCGAGCGGTCGGCTTGGTACGTGGTCTAAATCGAGCCTCTAAGCACGAAGAAGCGGAAATCGTCGGGCAGCGTAAACTCGCGGAGCTTAGCGTGTTCAAACCGCTCAGCCGCGAAGCAGCTGCTCTGGCAGAGCAGCTCGAAAAGACGGCACTGACCCTAAAGAACGAGTGGGTCGACGCGCTAGCGCACCTAGAGAAACTCAAACGTCAATCCAAGCAAAGGGCCGAGGCTGGCCGCCAAGAGCTACTGCGTGAGGTAGACCTTGCTCACAAGGCAGTGGCCAGGCGCAAAGAGGACTTTTACCAAGCGCTGGATCGGCTTCGCAATCACGTGGAAGTTTACGCCTGACGCCAAGCTCGTGGCCTACGCTATGGGCATCCAGCTAGGGTAACTGGCTGGTGACGCCTTGGATCACGCAGCACTGGCTGGCCCTGTTATTACTAGGGCTATACACCCTGGTTCTACTCTACAATGCGATGCTCGGGCTGCGCGCCAGCGTCAGCGTTGCTGGATATTACGTGGGCGCAAGGAACATGTCTGGGCCCGTAATTGGCCTGTCTTTTTTTGCTACTTTCGCCTCCACAAATAGCTACATCGGTCACGCCGGGAAGGGCTACGATTACGGTTTAGCGTGGATGGTGATGCCGCTCATGCTAATTGTCTTTACCTTTTTGTCCTGGCGATTCATTGGCCCGAGAACGCGCTTGCTGGCCCGAAACTTTGACGCGTTGACCATGCCGGATTTCCTGGCTGCTCGATTTTTGGCGCCAGACGCTGGGCAAACAGCGCCCTTACGAGTTGCTACCGCGATTATCGTCATGCTTTGCAGCCTGCTGTATTTGGTGGCCATCTTTAAAGGGGCAGGGCACTTGTTCGAGCAGTTTTTCCAAATCCCCTACCACGTAGCCATTGGCTTAGCCCTGGTCATCGTAGTCCTCTACACCTCTGTCGGCGGTTTCGTCTCGGTAGTGAGGACTGATGCGCTGCAGGGGCTGATGATGATTGTGGGTGCGGTACTAATCTTTTTCTTTGTAACACGGGCGGCAGGCGGGGTTGGCGCCATTACAGCGCTACCGGCGAATCCCGACAAACAGTTCATCTTTGACCTCAACGGCGGTATTCCCTTTGTGGTGCTTTTGGGTATCGCTTTGTCTGGCTCGCTGAAGCTGATCGTTGACCCGCGTCAGACCTCTCGGTTCTTTGGGCTACGTGACGCTGGCGCGCTGAAGTCCGGCATGTGGGTGGCCATCGCGGGATTGACGGTGGTGCAATTCTGCTTGTATCCCATCGGTGTGTACGCGCATTTAATACTCAGTGGCGTCACCGATACGGATTTGATTGTGCCCACGCTGGTGAGCGACCCGTCAGTTTTTCCCGTATGGGCCGGAGATTTTTTGTTTGTTGCCATTGTCGCGGCAGCCATGTCGTCCATGGACAGCGTGCTGCTGGTGGCGGCTTCCACGGGGTTCCGCAACCTGGCGATGCCTTTCGCAGCGCCCGGGGGCATGACTGAGGTTAACCAGTTGCGCTGGACGCGCGGACTCGTGGTGCTGCTGGCCGTGTTGTCCGCATCGATAGCACTGGACCCACCTGGTGACATTTTGCAGATCACCATTTTCTCGGGCAGCCTCTACGCGGTGTGTTTTCTGCCGGCGGTAGTCTTGGGCTTATATTGGTCCAGCGGCAGCGCCCGTGGCGTCCTCTTTTCCATGATGGCCGGAGTCGTGACGTTATTGGCCTGGCTCAGCCAGGGCTATGGCAGTTTGCTGCACGAAGTGTTCCCAGCTTTGGCTGTATCCCTGGCCGTCTACACGGCCACGGCCGTGGCCGATGGGTCTCGGGTGGATCTTAACCAGCTGATGACGTCCAGCCCCGGCAAGCCTTGAGGGGCGAGGCTGGGTCTGGACCGTCGGCCGGGCTGCGCTACTTGGCTGCAGCCTCTGCGGTTACCTGAGCAATACTAGGCCGCGTTGCAAGGTTAGCCATCAGTTCGCGGATTTGCGGGTAGTCTGCCAACAATTCAGTGCCAAACATTTTCTGCCCGATGGCTGATGCCAAGCCCATGCTGTAGTACGTGTACAGGTCGGCCAGACTAAATTCCGCTCCAGCAGCGTAAGGTTTGCAAACCATCAGTTGCGACACTGCCTGCATGCCTCGGGCTACGTCTTGACGCGTGGTCTCAATGAGCTCGTCACTGGCGGTGCCGCCAAACATGGCTGCTGGCAGTAATCGTCGGGCCACCAACTCCACGTCCAGCTTAATGTGTAAGGCCAGTTCCAGCGCCTTAGCGGCTTCCAGCGGGTCTGTCGGCAGCAGCGTGGTTTCTGGATGGGCTCGCTCAAGGTAGCTCACAATGGCCAAAGACTCGGAGATATATTGTCCATTGATCTCTATGGAAGGCATTTTCCCCATGGGACTTCGCGCCAAGTTGTCGTCCTTTTGAGTGGGCGGCGCTTTGACCTCTTCGAAGTCGAGGCCTTTCTCGATCATGGTCGCTTTCACCAGGCTGTAATAGTTGCTCATTCGAAGTCCGTACAGCTTAATCATTTCATTCTCCTTTTTTGTTCTTAATCCTGTCCTACCTAGCATGAGTGTAACCAAGGCTCAGGGGCTTTACCCTAGGGAAGTGGCATTGATTGAGCAAAACCGGTTGAGCAAAAAAATAGACGAACAGGCATCTACCGAGGCGGAGCTGATTGCGCTTGGCGAATTTATTCGAGAGCGACGTCGCCTGCTGGTGATTACCGGTGCCGGGATCAGCACAGACTCGGGAATTGGCGACTATCGCGACACTGATGGGCAGTGGAAGCGTCCCAAGCCCGTCAGCCATCAGGATTTCATGACGCACCACCATTGGCGTCAACGTTATTGGGCAAGGAGCCAGCTGGGTTATCCAGCATTTCTGGGCGCGGAGCCAAATGCCGCCCACTATGCGCTGGCTCGGCTGGAGCAGGCGGGTCGGATCTCGGCGTTGGTAACGCAAAACGTAGATCGGCTGCATCAGCGCGCTCAGCATCATCAAGTGGTTGATTTGCACGGAAGGCTTGACCAGGTGATCTGCATGAGCTGCCAACGCCTCAGCCCTCGAGAAGCAATTCAAGAATGGCTAGAAGCGCGAAATCCCCAGCTGCAGTCTCAGGTTGTCGAGATGGCCCCGGATGGCGATGCGGATCTGGAAATCGACTTTAGCGACATTCAGGTGCCAGACTGCGATGGCTGCGGGGGCGTGTTGAAACCCAACGTCGTATTTTTTGGCGACAGCGTCGACAAGGGGCTAGTCGAGGCTTTGATGACCAGGGTCACCGAATCCGACGGTGTTCTCGTGGTAGGTTCGTCGCTCATGGTTTTTTCCAGCTTTCGCTTTGTTCGCCACGCCCACCAGAATGTGATCCCCATCGCAGCCTTGAATAAGGGCGCGACTCGAGCAGATGACTTATTTACCCTTAAGGTGGAACAATCCAGCCAAGTTTTGGATCAGTTGATACCGCGATAAGCGGTTTGCCAGGCCGACGCGACCAGCTAGGCTTGTACTCCCAGCGAACACAAACTGCGGCTGGACAATAGAGGACAGAAAATGATTGATGCAAAGAAATCGTTAGTTCGACATGAATTGGCCTACCTAGGGGCACTGCTGGTGCTGGTGACGGCGCTAGGACTCCCCTTGAACGCTTGGACACAGGCGAATGAAGTGCAGACAACCCAAAACCCTGCAGCAGTGGTTGGCCAAAATGAGACCGCTGCCACTGCCCAAGCGCGAGTGGACCAGATATTCGCCGATGCCCAGGAAATGGATGTGGCGGGACAGCGCTGCTTGCCGGCAAGACGTATTCGCAGCGTGGACGTCCTGGACAGTCGTACCTTAGTGTTCGACGTGGGCCGAGACGAAAATTACTTGGTGCGTCTGCGGCGTGAATGTTTTGGGCTGCGCAGAGACACACCAATCAGCTACGAACTGCATGGCTCCCAGTTTTGTAAGCACGACGGCTTCCGCGCGCTAGAGCGTTGGGGGATTAATCAGTTCGTACCCGGTCCACGGTGCTTTGTGCCGGCCTTTATCCCCGTGAACGATGAGGAGCGGAAACTTGCCAAGGCTCGAGTCAAAGCAGACCGGAAAGCGAAAATCGCCGCTCGCAAAGCAGAGAAAGAGGCGCGACGGGAAGCCAAGAAGGCGGCAAAAGCCGCAGCCAAGCTCCAGCGTCAAGATGCAGGCGAGCAGTTGGCTGACAATGCTTAATCTGGGATTAAGCGCTGACTTTAGCGTGCTCGGAGCGCTAGCGATCCAAAACCAGCTCCGCTAAGGCCTCGAGTTCGCTGGGGCTGCGGGCGGACACGTTGAGTGACGTGACCGGGGTCTCATCCCAGGCCTGCAGCCGGTCCCGGATCTTGTCGATGGAGCCTACTAGGGAAATTTCGTCAGCGAGCTGGTCTGGCACCGCCATAGCCGCTTCATCTTTTTTTCCAGCCAGGTAGAGGTCTTGAATAACGGCGGCTTCAGCCTCAAACCCGAAGCGACTGATTAACTCTTTGTGAAAATTCCGATCCTTGGCACCCATGCCGCCGATATAAAGCGCAAGCATGTGCTTGACCGGAATCAGGCCTTTTTCTTCGTCATCGGTGATGTTCACGACAATGCCTTGGGTGACCTCAAAATCCGCCTTCGCGTTGGACAGCGAGGCCGAATACACCTCCTGCCGAAACGGTGAGTAGTACAGCGGTAGCCAGCCGTCGGCAACTTCCGCGGCAAGAGCAACGTTTTTCGGCCCTTCGGCCCCCATCATAATGGGCAGGTCCGCACGAAGCGGGTGAACAATGGATCGCAGGGGTTTGCCCAGCCCCCAACTGCCTTCTCCGCTGTAGGGCAGAGGATAGTGCGGTCCGTCATTAGCAACAGGAGCCTCCCGAGCCAGCACCTGTTTGATAATGGAGATGTATTCTCTGGTGCGTGCCAGCGGCTTCGAGAAGGGCCCGCCATACCAGCCTTCCACCACTTGAGGCCCAGAAACCCCAAGCCCCAGAATCATCCGGCCATTGGATAAGTGATCCATAGTCAACGCCGCCATGGCCATGGCCGTGGGCGTGCGCGCGGAAATCTGACAAATCCCGGTGCCTAACCTGATTTTGCTGGTTTGTGCGCCGATCCAAGCCAAGGGGGTAATAGCGTCGCTACCGTAGGCTTCAGCGGTCCAGACAGAATCGTAGCCAAGGGCTTCGGCTTTCTGCGCCATGGCAACGTGGTGAGTGGGAGGTGTAGACCCCCAGTATCCCAAAGACAGTCCCAGTTTCATGTCTGACATACAAACTCCTGAAAAATGAATCGGTGAATCGAGACCTCAAGCCAGCAATAGCATCAATTTCAATTCCTGTGGTGTCTCGCTAGTACAGCGGTGCGCTGTGGCCTGAGCCCACAGTACAGGGGTAAAAAGCATGTCGCTAGATTAAGCGTGGCTGCAAATTCATCGGATTCAACGGAAATGCCATCCAGACTGACTGCGAAGACGAAGGTTCCGGCAAACGCCATGGTCTAGGCGGTAGGATGTTTACGGCCACAGGGTAAGCCGTGTGGCAAAAGTCCCCAAGCTCTAGCCGCCAGATTCGTTGGCATTGCGCTAAGGAGGTCGTGCAGAACCGGTGCCGCTAGTTCCCAGTCCGGACTCGTAGGCATGTGATTGTGAGTGGGCTATAGTAGTCCCGTCTGACGAAACGCCGGAGTTCGCCGCCCAAGGCTGATTGCGATGACCATCGAGCAACACCCACCCAGCAAACGCTCAAAAGGCGCTAACGGCTACAGTACCCAACACGTTGCGGAACTCCTCGGTCTGTCGGCGGCACGAATTCGTGATTACGTGCGGCGCGGGCTGTTAACGCCTCAGCGTAACCCAGTCGGACACTTTCGCTTTTCTTTTCAGGATGTGGTGTTCCTGCGTGCAGCAAAGGGTTTGACCGATGCCGCCATCAGCGTGAGACAGAGCAACCGTGCGTTAACCAAGCTAAAATCCGACCTAAGACAGCTAGACTCCTTGAGCGCGGTTCGGATTTACGCCAATGGCAGCGTGGTTGAGGTGCAGGATGACGAAAAAGCCTGGGAAGTGGAAAGCGGCCAGCTGACCATGAATTTCTCCATTCAAAAGCTGGCGGCAAACGTTGCAGAGCTGGCCAAGACAGCGGCTGGCGGGGAGGAAAAGGCGCTCGCGGATCTCGATTCGGACGAATGGTACAACCTCGGCCTGGATCTGGAGGAAGTCGACCCTCTACAGGCGCCGGATGCCTATCGAGAGGCCATTAAATTAGATCCATTAAACGCCGATGCGCACGTCAATCTGGGCCGGCTGTACCAGCTCAGCGGTGATCTTCGAAGCGCCAAGCGTCACTACCAATTAGCTCTTGCGTCCCGTCCAGAGCATCAGTTGGCAAACTACAACTTGGGGACAATTTTTGATGAACAAGACGACTGCGAGAGGGCGGCCTTGTTCTATCGAAAGGCCAGCTCAGTGCCGGATGCCCACTACAATTTGGCGCGAATCCGCGAGTTGGAAGGAGATGAGCTAAACGCCAGACGCCACCTGCGCCTGTATCACCGACTGATTGATCAAGAGGGCTTCTAGCCCCGCGTTATTTTTTGCGCACGTACAGCACCAGCTCGTGGTGCACTAATTCGTAACCATGCTCTTCGGCAATCTCGTGCTGCAAGGCCTCAATCCGCTCGTTGACGAATTCCATAACGTGTCCGCTGTCCACATCCACCATGTGGTCGTGGTGGCGTTCGGCAGCTAATTCGTAAACCGAGTGGCCATCGTCGAAATTGTGTCGATCCACCATGCCCGCTGCCTCAAACTGCGTAAGCACTCGATAGACCGTGGCAAGGCCTACGGTTTCATCTGAGTTCAGCAGTTTTTTGTACACATCTTCGGCGCTCATGTGATGTGGATCGGCCTGCTCGAGTACTTCGAGAACCTTAAGTCGAGGTAGCGTGACCTTCAGGCCAGCCTTTTTTAGATCTGCTCCGGGCACGGGTGGTTCCAAGATGACAACGATAGCGATAAACGATACGTGGACACTGAATTGAATGCTAGCGGATTCAAATCAAGGTGACGCCGAGTGGCGAGCCAAGTCTGGTGTGACGGTCGGTTCAAGGTGGACGCAACCTCAACCCCGTCGGCAACCGCGGCAATTTGTTGTAGTGTTTGCAAGCAACAGGCTGAGGTTGTCGGGAGCGGCGCTGAAAGAGCGTCAGGTCAAGACCGCAGCAGACCACCACAGAGTAATAGGGGAGATCGGATGCAAAACTTAGACGGATTTCGCGACGAGGTACGCGGCTGGCTGGAAGAAAACTGTCCAGCATCCATGCGCACACCAATGGTTGCCAACGAGCAGCCGGCGGGCGGCCGAAACGCAACCTACAGCAACCCGGAAACTCAGGTGTGGCTAGAACGCTGCGTTGAACGGGGTTTTACCGTCCCGACCTGGCCTAAGGAATTTGGCGGGGCAGGGCTCAACAAAGAAGAAAACTCAGTGTTGAGAAGCGAGATGAGCCGCATTAACGCGCGGCCGCCCTTGGTGGGTATGGGCTTGAGCATGATCGGCCCGGCGCTGCTGGAATACGGCACCGACGCCCAAAAACAAGAACATCTCCCGAAGATTGCTCGTGGCGACATTTGGTGGTGCCAGGGCTATAGCGAGCCCGGGTCAGGATCGGACCTGGCAAGCCTGCGCACGTCAGCGGTGGAGGATGGTGACGACTTTATCGTCAACGGCCAGAAAATCTGGACCTCGGGCGCAAATCACGCGGATTGGATGTTTTGCTTGGTGCGAACGGATTTTGACGCGCCCAAGCACGAAGGAATCTCCTTCGTGTTGTTCGATATGACCACGCCAGGGGTATCGGTGAAGCCCATCAAGCTTATCAGCGGCCTGTCGCCGTTTTGCGAGACCTTTCTTGATAACGTCCGGGTACCCAAGGCCAATTTGGTTTACGAATTAAACAAGGGATGGACGGTTGGTAAGCGCTTGTTGCAGCACGAGCGCTCCATGATCGGAGGTATCGGCGGCGGACAAAAAACCACGTCGTTAGAGGAATACGCGCTGCAATACCTGGGTGCGGACGAAAGCGGCAAAATCGCAGATTTCCAGCTGCGCGACAAAATCCTTGCTCATCGCATGAACGACCGCGCCTTTGGTCTTACCACACGACGCAGTGTCGAAGAGTCAGCCACAGGTGGCGCACCGGGAGCCACGTCGTCCATGTTTAAGTATTACGGTACCGAGCAAAACATTGGTAAGTACGACCTGCTGCTTTCAGTGATGGGTACCCAGTCCGTTGGCTGGAGCGGTGATGGGTTCGATGCTGAGGAGCTTGATACCACCCGTGCGTGGCTTCGTTCCAAAGCCAACAGCATTGAAGGCGGCACCTCGGAAGTGCAGCTCAATATTATCGCCAAGCGGGTCTTGGGTCTGCCCGAATAAAGTGATCCGCCCATCCTGCCGCTTATCTCCGAGCGGCGTCGACGCTGCCGGACACAGGGCTCGGCAGCGCTAAAAAGGGTGACGATTCCTACCGCGCAGCAAGCGCCCAGATCTGCTCCTGAGACCTGATTCTAGCGTGTGATACGTCACACATTTCTTCCTATCCCCGGGCTATTACGCCGTTTATCCCATTAATACTACCTTTGGTCGTGGCCGCGGCGTCTGGCCTGTCGGATTCCAATTAAATCTCAGCCGCCCAGCAAGGGTGACATCGAATCTTCGCCAGCCCGAGCGCGCTAGGTCGCGGACCGCGGAAGATTTGGGCCAATGGAAGACGCGAAAACGTAAAAAGGTCAAAAGGCGGCAGTTGATGAGTTCCAGCGAAACAATAGAAGGCAGCGTATCCAGCGACCAGGTCAGCAGCGACGCCGACACTTCCTCCAGTTTGAACGCAACGCCCGAAGTTCAGCTGTTAATGTGCCTGCAGCGAATAGCGCATCTGCAGCAAAACCCGGTAGACATACTGGATTTACAGGAGGCACTGTCCCGGCTGGATAAGGGCCAGCTCACCCCTCGAAAACTGAAAAAGGGTATCGCCGCCATTACCCGACGATTGGGAAGCCCCAAAGCTGAGTGGATAAAGCGGCCAGAACCCTCAAATATGCCGCTGCTGAGCTGGTCAGCAGAAGAAGGTTTTAGCGTTCTGCGTGGTCAAAATGCTCTTGGCCAGTGGGTAGTGGAGACCTGGTTCGCGGAGGAGCAAACCTGGCTCGAGCACGTGGTTGAGGATCTGCAGGGCGCGCTCTTCGTCAAGATCTCTCTTGCTAAGATTTTCCAGGCCAGTCAATCACCGGTATACGAACTCATCCGAACCGAAGTCTTTTCGCACAAGAAAATCCTCACTGAGATTATCTTAGCGGGCTTCGTGGTTAACACCGTGGCTCTGGCCACGTCCTTTTACACCATGCTGGTTTACGACCGCGTGGTGCCAACTGGGGCTTTAAGTACTCTTTGGGTGCTGACCTTGGGTGTTGCTATCTCGGTAACCTACGAACTTATTACCAAAATGGTTCGGCATCGGCTTTATAACCGTCTGATCAACGTAGTAGACCAGCGGCTGGCCAGATCGACGTTTATGCAGTTTCTGTCGGTACGCCTGGACCAACTGCCGTCCAGCGTCGGCTCCTTTGCCTCACAAATGCGCGGCTACGAGACCGTACGCAATTTTCTCTCGTCGGCCACCAGTCACTTATTCGTTGATGCGCCATTTGTCCTGCTCTATGCAGGTATCATCGCGGCTATCGCTGGATCAGTCGCGCTTATCCCCCTGAGTGTTTTTGTTTTGTGTTTAAGCATTGGCTTGTCCTACAAAAACCGGGTCGAGGCCCTTTCTAATAGTGTTGATAAAGCCGTTAATCTAAAAACGGGTTTGCTGGTTGAGGCTGTGGAAGGCGCTGAAACCGTCAAGTCCGGCCAAGGGGGCTGGCGGCTGCTATCACGCTGGATGCAGACCACGGATGATGCTCGGGTCCATGAAATGCAGAATCGAGACATATCTGAGCAGTCCAAGCTGTTGCTGGGCAGTCTGCAGCAGGCCTCCTATGTTGGCATCATATTCTTCGGCGCCCAGTTAGCGTCGGCCGGTGAACTGACCCTGGGTGCTTTGATCGCCTGCTCGATTTTATCGGGCAGAATTTTGGCGCCGGTGATGATGGTGCCGGGGCTGCTCATCCAATGGGGCCAATCCAAGGCAGCGCTTAAGGGTCTGGACGCTCTTTGGGCCCTGAAAAATGATCACGACGGTGAACAACCCATCGCGCCAGAGCGTATCCAGGGCAACTACGTCTTTGAGAACGTTAGCGCTTCTTACAAGGAAACCCTCGCTCTTCAGGTGCCTAATCTGACGGTCCGGGCTGGGGAGAAGATAGCCATCTTGGGTCCGGTAGGTTCCGGAAAGACGACGTTTTTAAGGCTGTTGTCTGGCATGTACAAACCACAAGAGGGCCGGGTGCTGTTGGACGGCATAGATCTTGGACAAATCTCCAAGCCCGTGTTGGCAGAGAATACAGGGTTTGTGCAGCAAGACGGACGGCTGTTTTCTGGCACGCTTCGAGAGAATCTAACCCTTGGGCTGCTGGACCCTGGAGACTCCGCGATACTTGAGGTGGCAAAAGCAACTGGGTTGCTGCAAATGGCTATCTCACCTCATCCTAAAGGGCTCATGCAGGAAATCTATGAGGGCGGAACCGGCCTGTCCGGCGGCCAGCGCCAGTTAGTGAACCTGACTCGGGCCTTCTTGCGCGACCCTAAGGTCTGGCTGCTGGATGAGCCCACGGCTTCCATGGACCGAGCGCTGGAACAAACGATTATTCAGGCGCTCAAGGACCGACTGGGACCAGAGCAAACGCTATTTTTAGTGACCCATAAACCTGATTTGCTGGCCTTAGTGGATCGAATCATCGTTATAGCGGGCAAAAAAATCGTTGCCGATGGCCCCAAGGACGCTGTGTTAGCCCAGCTTTCTAAGCAGCCCGGACCCCAGCCAAATCGAGCACAAAATTTACATAACCAAGCCGAAACCGGTGCGGCTTCAGATGCCCGGGAGGACCGCGATGGGTGAGATGCAACCATTAAATCAAGGCCAGGTGGGATCGACTCAACTGGTATTAAGCGATCACGACGTTTATATCGGCCAGAATGATTTAGCGGAACGGCCTTGGTGGTCGTCCATGACTTTGTTTCTAACTGTTGGGCTGGTCACATTTTTCCTCTGGGCCGCATACTTTGAGATCGACCAATCCGTGCGCGCATCAGGTCAAATGATTCCCACAGCACGCAATCAGGTTGTGCAAGTTGTTGATGGCGGCGTTTTAGCGCGCCTTTTTGTTGAAGAGGGCCAGCAGATTGCTCAGGGCCAACGACTGGCTATTCTTGAGAAAGAGCGCGCCGAGGCCTCCCTGGAAGAGGGCCGGGCTCGGGTAGCCGGGTTTAAAATTGCCCTTGCCCGGGCTCAGGCCGAAGCCCAGCAAGTGCCGCCGACCTTTGATGAACCCGATTATTTGTACCCAACGTTCATTCAATCCCAGCAAAAACTCTATGAGCAAAAGCGCCGAGCGCTGGAGGAGAAGTTGGCGTTGCTGGAATCCAATTTGGTGTTGGCCCAAGAGCAGCTGACCATTAACGAGGATCTGTACGCTAATCGGGACGTGAGCATGCTGGACGTGATGAATGCCAAGGCTCGAGTGACCGACGCGCAAAATCTCGTGCTGGATGCAAAAAACGAATACCTGAGAGAAGCGCTGGAGGAGAGCGCAAAGCTGGAAACAGAGCTGGCCATGGCAGAGCAGCGCGCCAAGGAACTGGTAGACGTCTACGCGCACACCGACGTGCGAGCACCGGTGGCCGGAATCGTAAAGTACCTGAAGATCAATACCCTAGGTGGCGTGATGCGCCCCGGTGACGAGCTGATGCAAATTTCGCCCACTGAAAGCGAACTGCTGGTTGAGGTAAAAATCAAACCCATGGACATCGGCCAACTGGAGCTGGGCCTGCCCGTAGATATCAGCCTTGATGCCTTTGACTCCACCATCTACGGCAAGCTCAGCGGTGAGCTGATTTATTTGAGTTCGGATACCCTGACCGAGCAAGCTGAGGACGGCTCGTCGGCTACCTACTATCGAGCGAGGGCGCGAGTAGATCTTCAGGCTAAAGCCGCTGACCCGAAATTTGCTGACTTGGTGCTGAAACCGGGCATGACGGCCACGGTAGATATTCGAACCGCCAAGCGCACGGTGCTGCAGTTCATTGCCAAACCCATTTTGCGCGCATTTTCTGGGGCCTTGACCCAGCGTTAAGCGAATCTGCAGAAAATCGAGGCAGTAGCAAACTGTCACTTTTTCTGCGACGGTCTTGGGCTTGCCCACTGAGGAAGCCCAGCCGTGATCGAACCCTTTGCCCAGCAGTTGATTCTCAGCGATGAGGCGATACGCCAGCGTTTTGGTTTTGAGGTTCTGGAAGCCGCCAACGGTGTATGCCAACTGCGCGGGGAGGTGGATCCCGGATGGCTAAATGGGGCAGGGTTCATCCACGGCAGCGTCTGCTATGCGCTAATGGATACCGCCTGTGCGTACGCCTGCGCCTCCCGCCAGGTTCTCGGCGTTACCACCAACGGCAACATCACCTACGTCAAAGGCGCATCGGGCAATAGCACACTGCTGACTCAAGCCACCGTCGTCAGTCAGAGTAAACGGGTGATGAGCCTTACCGCCCAGGTACACGACGACGCAGGTGCGCTGCTGGCTCACGGTGGCTTTTTGTTTCAATTACGCAGCAGTGCAACGGCGGCCCCCACCTGCGATGACTAATGGCCACAATTCACCGAGCAGCAGTCCTTGCTGGCAACCCTTGATGGAGAGCGGCACTCTATGGCGACAAAAAGTCGCGTTCACAAAGGTCGAATTAAGGTTAACCTTAGCCGTTGCGACCGAAATTGGCTGAGGCCCTTATGCAAAATGCTGCGCGCTGGCGTACCCCCATTACACTGCTGATATTAATGTCCGTAGCCATGCCGTTGGCCTTTAACACGTGGTCGGCGCTGTTAAATAACTTTGCGGTGGAGCGAGCGGCCTTTACCGGCGTGGAAATTGGTGTCCTACAAAGCCTGCGCGAGGTGCCGGGCTTTTTGTCTTTTACCGTGATCTTCGTGCTTCTTATCATCAAAGAACAAACCTTCGCGGTGTTTTCGCTGGCGCTGCTGGGTCTAGGCGTGGCTCTGACGGGATTGTTTCCAACGGAGTATGGCCTTTACTTCACCACGGTGCTGATGAGTATCGGGTTTCACTATTTTGAGGCCATCAAGCAGTCGCTGAGCTTACAGTGGCTAAGCAAAGACGAGGCACCCCAAGTGCTCGGTCGGCTCATTGCCGTAGGCTCCATCACGTCATTGGTTGTTTACGGCGTGCTGTGGGCACTGCTGGAGCTGTTTGAACTGAGCTTCTTGTGGAACTTTGCGCTGGCCGGCGGTCTGTGTTGTTTACTGGCCGTCATTATGTGGCTGGGTTTCCCTCACTTTCCGGCAAAGACCGCCCAGCACAAGACCCTGGTGCTGCGGCGACGTTACTGGCTGTATTACCTGCTGACGTTCTTGTCTGGAGCGCGCCGGCAGATCTTCGTGGTGTTTGCGGCATTTTTGATGGTGGAGAAGTTTGGCTATAGCGCCTCTGAGGTCACGCTGTTGTTTTTAATCAATTACGCCTTCAACTGGTTTTTTGCTGAGCGCATTGGCGTGCTAATTCACCGCATCGGCGAACGCCGAGCGTTAACCATCGAATACGTCGGGCTGATCTTCGTGTTTATCGCCTACGGCTTGGTGGACAACGCGACGCTGGCTGCGGCGCTCTATGTGATCGACCATATGTTCTTTGCCATGGCCATTGCCATCAGCACGTACTTCCAAAAAATCGCTGATCCCAAAGATATGGCGAGCACCGCTGGGGTTTCGTTTACCATCAGCCATATTGCCGCCATTGTGATTCCAGCAGCCTTAGGGCTGGTTTGGATGTGGTCCCACGCCTTGGTTTTTTACATCGGCGCGGGGTTTGCGCTGCTGTCGCTGTTGGCCAGCCAACTGATTCCCTTGAACCCCGGGCCCGGGCAGGAAACCGTGGCGCCGGGGCTAATCAATGTACAGGGGGCTGCTCCCTAGGCCGCTGGGAGCCTGGCCTGGGGCAGTTGCGGCAAAGCTTAGAAAAACGACACTGATGCTGGGTCCAGGCTGCTACAGGCGCCGTTGCCCAGGGCGTCGTATTCCGCTTGTACAAACTGTTCATCCCGAAAGTTGCGAATGTAAATTTCGCAGCGCACCCGCTCATCGGTAAAGCCTTGATCTGCCGCAAGTGCGGCCTTGATGCCATCGATGGTGACTTCGCCATCGTCCATGAAAATTCCTTGATCTGCAGAGCTATCCAGGATGATGCTGCGCTTGCCCTGAACGCCCCATCCCAGCCATGGAACTTGCTGGCCATCTCTGCCCCGCCCTGGGTCGCCGCTGCTTGCGAACTCAGTCCAGTAGCTGCTGATGCTGTTGGCCAGGGTAAACTGCCCGTCGTCGTGAGGGTAAATGTACTCAAGGCCTAAACCGCCCTGGAAGTCGTCAAAGACGAAGGGGATTTCGAGCCCGTGGGCGGCCCCTAATGCGGTGCTGAGATCAAAACCGAGCTGGCTCGGTTCCTCGTCCCAATCAAATCGATAGGTAAATACACGGTCGTTGCCGGCGCCGCTCATGGCTCGGGCCAGACTGTCGACACCTCGCTCTTTCCATGCCAAAGCGCCGTATTTAACGATGCGACGATAGCTTTCAGGGTCTTTGAGCCGAGGCAAGAAGCCAAACCAATAGTCAACATAGCGTGGGTCGCGCACCATGAACAATGCAGGTTCATCGCGATTGGTGCCCAGAATAATTGGCACTAGGTTGTGGGTATCTGGGCTGGCGAAAATCTCGGCGGGATCGAGGTTTGGTAGTACGGTGCCGTCTCGAAAATGGTTGGGCAGATCCACCATGCCGAAGCTAAAGTCCTTAAACAGGGCATAAAAGTCGTCGGGGGTTTTGCCGTACAGGTATTGACGCAGGCGGGTTCTGGACATGTCCTTGGCGTAGGCCTGAGCAGCAGACGCGTCGTTCACCGTGCCATCGGCTACCAGCAGCTGATTGACGATTTCCGCCGAGCTGAACGGATGCCCACCGTTTTCAGCCCGCTCACGGCCCTTGGCCATGGCAATGGTGTCGAACCCCCCGCTTTGCACAATGGCTCGGTGGAATAAGCCTTTTGCCAAGGGCGACGCCATCATGGCCAGGGTGTCAAAACCTCCTGCGGATTCGCCGAATAGGGTGACGTTGTCGGGGTTGCCGCCAAAGGCTTGAATATTATCCCTTACCCACTCAAGCCCGCGAATGACGTCCAGGGTGCCATAGTTGCCAGAGTCGTCCTTGGCACTGCCGGTGGTCAGACTTGGGTGACTAAACCAGCCGAAGAGGCCCAGTCGGTAATTTATCGTGACCACAACCACGCCGTGTTTCATGGCCAGGTTTTCGCCGGAGTAGCTGCTGCCGGTGCCGATGGTATTGCCGCCGCCGTGAAGCCAGAGCATCACCGGGGCCTCTGTGACGCCGGGCGGGGCATAAATGTCCAAAAATAAACAGTCTTCACTGCCAACCGTGATTTGGCCCGGCGCTGCCTGGCCGGTTAATGGTGAGGGCAGTTGGGGGCAGGGGGCACCGGGTGTGAAGGCTTCGATAATGCCACCCTTGCGCGGAGGTTTTGCCGGCAGCGGCGCGCGCCAACGCAGAGTGCCCTTGGGCGCTTTCGCGTAGCGAATGCCGCGCCAAACCCATGCGCCTTTCTCACCGGTATAACCTAAAAGGCTACCAGACGTGGTGATGCGCACCGTGTCCCCATTCGGCTTCGGCGCAAAGGATGGCGTCTGGGGCTGATTCAACCAAAGAATGCCCGCCAAGGCGGCCACAGCGACGATCGCTAGCAAATATCTCATCAGGACTCTCAATGCAGTGGGTTCAGCGGGCGGTCACATTCTTAGTCGGCAGCCGGCTCTGCCAAAATACCCGCCAGCTGCGCCAAGCTGCCTTTCATTCCTGCAGCGATAAAAGGCTCCACCTCAATAGGCTCAACCGTCGTCTGCCAGAGAAACAAGGTGCCGTCCGCGTGTGGTGTTAGGGTAATGCTAGCCAAATGAGATTGCAGCGGCGGCGTTGATTCCACCACGGAGTATTCTAAATACATGCGATGGTCATCACGTTCATTGATGCGCTCGGCCAGGCCACCGGCGCCTGCCATCTTGAAGCGCCGGATCTCTCCATCGAATTCTGCTGACTCGACGCCAGGAACCCAATCTACTCGGCCGGGATCACCCACAATGCGCCAAATGTCGGCGGGCGGGTATGGGAGAACCTGTTCAATTTTTATTGCCATGACTTTACTCCGGTTGGGCGAACCCCTGAATGTCGCGGCGACGGGCATATTGTCGCCGGGCCAGACCATAGCCGAATCCACGATCTGTGGCGAACTCGCGAATTCATGCAGGAAACGGAAACGTCACCGGCCCGTTCTAACGGCCAAGCTTCTGTGATAGAAACGAAGTGAAGAGATGGGGAGAGGATAAAAACATGTCCCAACACGATTTGGTCATTCGGTCCGGCTCAGTAATCGACGGCACTGGCCGCGCGGCATTTTCGGCAGATATCGGAATTCGAGATGGAGTGATTGCGGAAGTTGGCAAGGTGTCTGGCAAGGGCCACCGGGAAGTAAATGCAGACGGTGCGCTGGTTACTCCGGGCTTTGTTGATATCCATACCCACTACGACGGTCAGGCAACCTGGTCGAACCGGATGTCGCCGTCAAGCCATCACGGGGTGACAACGGTGGTCATGGGTAACTGCGGCGTGGGGTTTGCACCGGTGCGGCCCACAGACCACGATTTGCTCATCGAGCTAATGGAAGGGGTGGAGGATATCCCGGGAGTAGCGCTCAGTGAGGGTCTTAGCTGGGAGTGGGAAACGTTTCCGGAGTATCTGGACTTTCTGGCCCAGCGCCAATTCGATATGGACATCGGGGCGCAGCTACCCCACGCGGCCCTGCGTGTTTACGTGATGGGTCAGCGGGGTGCCGACCGGGAACCGGCCACGTCAGAAGATGTGGCGGAAATGCATCGCCTCACCGAGCAGGCCATTCGAGCCGGTGCTTTGGGCTTTACCAGTTCTCGCACTCTCAATCACCGCAGCGTGCGCGGTGAGCCAACGCCAACCCTGCAGGCGGAATACGATGAGTTGGTGGGCATGGCCGGCGCGCTGCAAAACGCCGGTCGTGGGGTCATGGAAATGATTTCCGACTTTGACGACTTAGATACCGAGTTCGAGCTGTTACAGGCCATGGTGCGAAAAGCAGGCCGTCCCATGTCTATTTCGTTGGCGCAGGGCATTAGCGATCACGGGTGGCGCAAAGTGCTGGGTAAAATTGAAACCGCCAGCGACGCAGGTCTGGCCATGCGCGGCCAGGTCGCCCCGCGGCCCATTGGCATCTTGCTGGGTCTGACCACAACGCTGTCGCCCTTCACGACGCGGCCCTCATTTAGCGAGGTCGCGAACTTGCCCTTAGCTCAGCGCGTGGCGGCGCTAGCTGAGCCGACGCGTAAGGCTAGGATCATGGCTGAATCCACCGGCCCGGGTTTTATGCGGTTGTTCCGACTCATGGATGAGGGACGCAAAATCTGGCTGATGACGGATCCACCCAACTACGAACCGGATCCACGAGACTCACTCCACGCTCAGGCGTTAGCCCGCGGCGTAGAGCCTTGGTCCTACGTTTACGATGCCCTGCTGCAAGACCAAGGTAAGGCCATGCTGTACACGCCCTTTGCTAACTACGCCGAGGACAACTTGGACTGCTGCCGAGACATGATCCTGCACAAAGACACGGTAATGGGCCTGGGCGATGGCGGTGCCCACGTGGGTACGATTTGTGACGCCAGTTTTATAACCTCCCTGCTTACGCATTGGGGCCGGGATCGCACCCGGGGCGAGGGGATCGATCTGCCCACGCTGATTCGATGCCAGGCGCGAGATACCGCTCGAGCGGTAGATCTTAACGACCGCGGCACCCTGGAAGTTGGTATGCGAGCGGATGTGAACATCATTGATTTTGACAAGCTGCGCGTGCGCTTGCCGGAAATTGTCAACGATTTACCGGCTGGCGGGGCGCGCCTGCAGCAGCGCGCGGACGGTTACCAGATGACCATTGTGAAGGGGCAGCCAACCTATGTAGACGGGCAGGCCACTGACGCTTTGCCCGGACGCCTGGTGCGACCGTCCGACGCCACCGCGCCGTCGGCGAAATGAGTGGAATGAAAGGTCCGCTAGAGCATATTCGTGTGCTCGACCTGACCATTGCCCGAGCTGGGCCCATGGCCGTGCGCCTGTTGGCTGACTGGGGTGCCGACGTCATTAAAATCGAACCTCCGCCGAAAAAGGACGCCCAAGGTAATTCCGTAACTGGTGGAAGACGGGGTCCGGATGAGCAAAATCTGCACCGTAACAAACGTTCCTTGGCCATCGATCTTAAGCACCCGAATGGCCAGGCGTTATTTCACCGTTTGGCCAAAGATGCCGACGTGGTGGTGGAAAATTTTCGCAGCTCGGTGAAGTACCGACTGGGCGTGGATTACGAAACCCTGAAAGCCATTAACCCGGCGTTGGTGTACGCCAGTATTTCCGGTTTTGGTCAGGACGGACCGGACAGTCAGCGGCCCGGAGTCGATCAAATTGTCCAAGGTATGAGCGGCTTGATGTCCATTACCGGGGAGCCAGAGGCCGGGCCAATGCGTGTGGGCATCGCCATTTCAGATACCTCAGCAGGAATGTTTTTGGGGCAGGGCATTTTGCTGGCGCTATTGCATCGCGAGCGCACGGGCCAAGGTCAATGGGTGCATACATCTTTGCTGGAAGCCATGATGTCAAAGCTGGATTTCCAGGGTGCCCGCTACACCATGAGCGGTGAGGAGCCTACGCAACAAGGTAACGACCACCCGACCCAGGTGCCCATGGGCATGTTCGAAGCTCAGAACGGCTTTGTGAATATCGCGGCCTTTGGCGGACAGATGTGGCAGCGCTTTTGTCAGGCAATGAACGCAACGGCGCTGTTCGAGCATACGGATTACCAGAGCGTGGGCAGTCGCACCCGGCATCGCGATCAACTCAAAACGGACATGAATGCCATTACCCGAACTCATTCGGTAGAGGAACTGGTACGGCGTTTGACGGAAGCAGGAGTACCTTGCGGGCCAATTAACTCGGTGAAAGAGGCCTTTGAAAATCCTCAGGTGCAATTTCTTGGTATGGCCGTACCAACGCCCCATCACGACATGGGCGACATCAATCTGGTTCGCAGCCCAATCAACCTGTCTGAATTTCCGCACCCGGACAAGCTCAGTAGAGGGGCACCGGACCCGGGCGCTGATGGAGTCGCCGTGCTGACGGAACTGGGTTTCAGTGACCGTGAAATCACCAAGCTTCGGGACCAGGACGTCATAAGCTGATGAATTGGCGGAAGAGTTTTGGTTATGCCATCGGTGATTTTGGCATAAATCTTTTTTTCATCTCGTCAATGACCTTCCTGCTCTACTTCTACACTGATGTGCTGGGAATCAGTGCTGGGGCTGCCGCCGGCGTACTGTTGGTCGCCCGAATTGTTGATGCGGTAACGGATCCCATCATGGGCGCAATTGCCGAGCGGACCCGCACCCGTTGGGGTCGGCTGCGACCCTACCTGCTGTTAGGCTCGATACCGCTGGGGGTTATCGCCGTGCTGACCTTTACCGTGCCGGATCTGGACGAAACCGGCCGCGTGCTGTGGGCCTACGCGACTTATGTACTCTTCGGCATTCTGTACACCGTGGTAACCATTCCCTATTCGGCGCTCACCGCGTCGCTCACTGAGGACTACGACGCCCGCACCCGGCTCTCAACCTGGCGTATGGGCTGCGCTTTTGCCGGTGCCGCAGCGGTTACCGTCGGGATGCCGGCTCTTGTGCCGCTTTTCCCGAGCGAGGCTCAGGGGTATCAGGCGGTGATGGCGCTGTTTGCGCTATTGGCAACCAGCGTTCTGGTGATCACTTTCTTTAGCACCGAAGAAGTGGTTCAACCCCCTGCACAACAGCAGCTTAGCTGGCGAGACAGCCTGCAGGCGGTGTTTGCCAATGGACCGCTGGCCATCGTAATTGTGTTATTCACCCTAGGCATGCTGAGTTTCACCGTGCGTCAGACCGTGGCCATTTACTACTTTACCTATAACTTAGGCCGTCCAGATTTGATCGGTTTGTTCTTCGGGCTCGGGCTGGTGGTTATGTTTGCGGGGCTGCCCTTTGTGCCTGCCTTAGCGGCGCGTTTTGGTAAAGCTGGCGCGATTCAGGTAGGCGCGCTGTTCACCATTTTCTCCTGCTTAGGGTTCTATTTGACCCCGGCCAGTGAAGTGCAATGGATTTTGTTTTGGGGTTGCTTAGTGGCCTTGGGCGGCGCACCCGTGGCCGTGCTGGGCTGGGCGATGATTCCGGACACCGTAGAGTACGCCCAGTGGAAACACGGCAAACGCGCTGACGGAGCTATCTATGCCTCATCGAGCTTTTTTCAAAAACTGGGTAAGGCCATTGGTGGTGCCGGCGTTGCCTTGGCGTTAAGTACTGTCGGCTATGTTGCAAATCAAGAGCAAACTCCAGCAACCCTGGAAGCTATTAAACAGCTGCTGACGTTTGTACCCATGGGGCTGATGACGTTGGCGCTGGTGTTTGCGCGGTTTTACACCCTAGATGGCAGGCTGCATCAGAGGATTCGCGAAGAACTGACCGCCTCCGATTAACAGTCGGCAGGGCCAGGGTCGTCACCGAGAGTGGCGCGCCTGAACACGCTGCCCCCGGTGCTGATTGAGCGCCAAAGGTCCTGAGCCTCGCGGCTGTCCTCAACGTCCCGGGTGAGTTGCCAAAGGGTTTGAATAAAGTCGCCGTCCTGGTCTTCGCTGAGTTGTCCCACCCAGCTGGTAATGGCGCCGTAGCCTTTAAAGCTGACCGCAAAAGCGATGACGTCGCCCGACACAAAATTCGTTACTGGGAAGCCTTCGTTTTTATCCGGTTGTCCCAGATGAGTATGGTAATAGCCAGATAGGGTCTCGCTGTTGGCGGCGAAGCAAACCGTGGAACCCCGCTGATTTACCCATCTACCGAGAAACGGGTTGGCCGGAGCCGAGGCCCGGGCGGCCGGATCCGTGGTCGCAGATGCTCTCTGGGCAACAGGTCCCTGAGATTGCTCGCTGGCCCAAGCCTGCCCAGGAGCCAACGGCAAAAAAAGTGCCGTAATGCCCAGTGCAAAAATCAAAGTGGCAGGTTTCATCAGGCAGAACCCGTGGGCTGAAGTAAGGACGTTAAATGGGTAACAAGTGTCATCGAGGCTTTTGCTCATCATGGGCGCGTGATCGGAGGAGTTTGCCTGCTTCTTTGGTGAAAGCACGGGTTATCAGCGTCCAGACCTGGTCCTAAGGCAGAGTCGACAATTTTGCCGCCTTAAATCTGGCTGCAGGGGGTCCTTCGCCCAGTACAGGCGAAGCAGACCAAACGCGAAGAGGACAGGGGGTTAGGGGGCGAGGTGATTTTGTCGATGCCACTCCAGCAGCAACATCTTCATGGTGGACGCCACGGCAACGGGTTGGTCGAACATAAGATGGTGGTAGGTGCCCGGTACCGTAACTACCGGCAGGGTGTCGCCGCTGACCTGGAGCATGTGCTCACCATATAAAGCGCCTTCATCCTCGCTTTGCTCTCCCAGCATCAGGGCTGTTTTGCAGGGCAGGGCTAGCAGTTTGTCGTGCTGGTCTGTGCCCATTTCCAGATAGTCAAACAAGCTCGGATCGAACTTCCAGGTCCAGCCATCGTCCACGGCCTTTAGGCCGTAGGTGCCTAAATGCCTAAGCACCTCTGGATGTACCCCAGGCTGTTCGGGGATAAAGCGGAAACGGCCAAGGGCCGTGTCAAAGTCGTCGTATACGCGCAGCTTGCGGCCGGGCTGGACGCCCTCGCGCTCCACTCGCAGGCCCCATTCCATGGACTGTTCTGGGGGCGCTACCGTGAAGTCCATAAACAAAATGCCGCCGAGTTGGGGGCCAAAATAATGGCCTACCTCAAGGGCCACGAAACCGCCGAAGCTGTGGCCGACAACGTAAGGTTTATCGCCTAGCTGGGCGGCTGCGCAAACCGCCCACACTTCGTCGGCGAAATTTTTGCCGGTATAGCGTTCGCGCCAGCCGCTGTTGCCATTGCCAGATAAGTCAATGGCCGCCAAACGAAAGCGATCTGCCAGGAACGGTGCGGTAAAACGCCACCACTCCAAATGGGCATTGCTGCCGTGAATAAGCACGATGCCGGGTTTGCCAACCTCTCCCCAGGTTTCATAAGCGATTTCGACTCCATCTACGGTGACGCTGGCGGATTCGGACGGACAGTCCTTGGAAAAGTTGTACCAAAAGGGCAGATCTGACACTGGGTAGCTCCGGCAAAAAACGCCATACCCTACACTGGGGCATTAGGTTTTTCACCCAGCACAGCCGGCACGAATCAAGACATCCAAAGCAAAATCCATTTAGACTGGAGCCATGTATTTGTCCACTCATACGCAAATGATCGATTGCCCGTACTGTGGCGAAAGCTATGAACTCGTAGTGGACGCTAGCGAGAGCGAGCAGCGATACATAGAAGACTGCTATGTTTGTTGCGCGCCCATTCAGTTTACGATTTCAGTGTCGGGAAACGGCGAGGTTATCGTGCTTGCCCAGCACGAAAATGATTGCTGATGGTGCCATTGCGGGTGAGGGGCACACTGACAAAGAGCTAGGACACTTTTCAGGACTTTGCAGGCCCAGGGGCGGCTTGATCGAAATTGCTCGGGCTTGGAATCTCTTACTGGAAAGGTTATGTCCAGTGTCTGACCGATGTGCAGCGCCAGGCTAAGACTGCCGGGGTGAGGCATTCAGGGGAGTACGAGCGAGACAGCCGTGCCGCGCAACCATGAACTGGGAGGAAACATGGATCATTTTTTACAGGACTTAGTAGTTGTCGACGCCGCAACGTTTTTGGCCGGCCCGGGAGCCGCCACCATGTTGGGGGACTTCGGTGCCACGGTGATCAAAATTGAGCCCCCAGGTGGGGACGGTTATCGCGGACTGGTAGGCCGCTATCCGGTGCCTTATCACTGGCAGCTGACGTCTCGCAATAAACAGTCTCTGGCGGTGGATCTGCGCAAAGATGCAGGTCAGCAATTGATGCACCAAATCATCGCCAAGGCCGACGTGATGACCACTAACTTCATGCCGAGTCAGTTGGCGCGTTATCAGCTGACCTATCCCACGCTGCAAGCCATTAACCCGCGCTTGGTGTACGCCCACATCACTGGCTACGGTGACGAAGGGCCAGAAATTGAGCGACGGGCCTTCGATGTGACGGGCTGGTGGGCGCGCTCGGGTATGATGGAGTTTGTGCGAGACCCCGGACAAACCCCGCTGATGCCAGCCCCAGGGATGGGCGATCATTCCACCGCAACGGCGCTATTTGCCGCAATCATGAGCGGTTTGTACAAGCGCGAACGCACTGGCCAGGGTTGCCGGGTTAGCACCTCGTTAGCTGCAAATGGCGTATGGGCAAACGGCATGGCCCTGCAGGGCGTCATTGCCGGTAACGATTTGGCTGAGCATCGGCAAACAGCGGGCTGGCTGAATCCGCTTAGCACCGCCTATGGCTGCGCTGATGGCAGCTACCTGGTGCTTACTATGATTAACACCGGGCGCGAGTATCCAAAGTTATGCGAAGCGCTGGGGCATTCGGAGTGGCTCGACGACGAGCGTTTTGCTGACGTTCGACAGGCCATGCGCAACCGCGATGTGCTGCATCAAAAAATCGCCGAAGCTTTTGCGCAGATGAATTATGACGAAGCCGCTAACCGGCTGGATGAGCAGGGGATTACCTATGGCAAGGTGCAGACCATGAGCCAGGTATTGGAGGATCCGCAGTTTCGGGCCGCGGGTATCGTGGTGGAAACTGGCGATACTCAGGGTGACTTTGACTTAACCATCAGCAGCCCGATTAACATTTCAGGTGAAACGAAGAAGACGCCAAGCCGCGCACCCGAGATTGGCGCTGACAGTGTTGAGGTGCTGCGCCAGCTGGATTTTCAAGAGGCCTATATTCAAGAGTTGGTCGGCGCGGAGGTAGTCATTGACGGTGCCAGCTCTGGGAATTGAGCAGCCTACGGACGGCGCCCAGCGTAAAGGCCGCAGCGCGCGATGAGATAGCGCCGGAGTGCAGGAAAAGTAAACATGCCCCAACCACAGTTAACCTTAGTCACCCTTGGCAGCGCCTTTGGTCTGCAAAACGTCAGCCCCTTTTGCCTGAAGGCGGAAATGATGATGACTCACCTGGGGCTGGAATTCGGCTTGGATGTTCAAGCCGATCCCCGCAAGGCCCCCAAGGGCAAGCTGCCGTATTTGATTGCGGATGGCGAGGTCATTGCGGATTCCGAGCTGATTTTGGAGTACCTCGACAACCTCACTCAAGGCGGCGTCTATGCGGGGTTGTCCGCCAAGGAGCGCGCTGTAGGTGTCGCCCTTAACCGGCTGGTGGACGACCACCTTTACTGGATTTTTGTGGCCAGCCGCTGGTTAGATGAGGCTTGGTTCCCCAACATCGTCGAGGGGTTTTTTCATATAGCCCCCAAGCCCGTTCGTGGTTTGGTTGCTCGCCAGGCACGCAAATCGGTGGCGCGAACCTATGACCTGCAGGGCTTGGGACGCCACACCCGTCAAGAGCAAGAGGGTTTTGCTCGGCGTGATTTGCAGGCGTTAGAAGATGCTGTTGCGCCGGGGCCATTTCTCTTCGGAGATGCACCCTGTGTTTTTGACTACGCCATCGCCAGCTTTATGGCCGGGGTTTTCGATCAGCGGCCAGCGACTTGGGTTACCCGGCTGGCAGAAGAGTTTACCGAGCTAAAGCGCTATACCGAAGGGGTTCAAGCCAGCGTCGGTATTTATGGTCGGGAGCAATAAAGGATTTACTAACCCGCGCATTGAACCGCCGTGCCCCGGGTTGCGGCATAGGCTTCCACCGCCCGCCATACCCGCAGCAGATTGCCGCCCATGATTTTATCAATGTCTTGTTGGCTGTAGCCCCGCTCGCGTAGGCCTGCCATGAGATTGGGGTAGGTTGAAACGTCTTTCAGCCCTACGGGAAGGGTGTCGCCAACGCCGTCGTAATCTGAGCCAATTCCCACGGCGTCGATGCCGGCTAGCGCAACGGTGCGGTCGATGTGATCAAGCACCGTGTCTAGAGTGGCGAAAGGGTAGGGGTTTTCCTGGCGATAGCGTGCTCGAAAGGCCGCCATTTCCTCGGCGTCCCGTGCCAACCCGCGGCTTTGCTGGTAGTCCAGCATCGCCTGTCTGGCGGTATCAGAATACGCTCGCGCCTGGGCGCTGACGAAGCTGCTGCCAAAGTTGATTTGAATGACGCCGCCAGCTGCGGCGAGTCGTTGCACCATGGCGTCACTCATGTTGCGGTGAAATCCGGGGACGAAATGCCGCAGGGATGAATGGGAGGCGATTACCGGGGCCTTGCTCAGGTCGATAACCTGCTCGAAGGCGGCATCGGAGATATGGGATACGTCGATCATGATGCCTAAATCGTTCATCCGTGCGACCAGGGTTTTGCCCGTAACCGATAACCCGCCTAGTACCTCGTTGGGGTCGTAGGACGAATCAGACAGGGCATTGGATTTGCTGTGGGCGAGGGTGACGTAGCGAATGCCGCGGTTAAAGAAATGCCCTAAGGCTTCTGGTGATGTGGCCATGGGGCCGCCATTTTCCATGCCCAGGGGCAAAGAGATTACGCCCCGATTCGCCTGGGTTTGAATGTCGGCGGCACAAGTGGCAATCGCGAATTTGTCTGGATTGGTCGCGACCAGAGCCTCCATGTCGTCGATGAGTTTGTCCGCCAGGGCGGCACCCTCTCCAGCTTCATCCACCGCAGCGGGGATGTAGATAGACATGAACGCGCCGTTGAGTCCCCCGGCTTTGGCTCTCGGGTAGTCGAAGTCTCGCGTCGGCACCGCTTGTGCTAGATCGGCGTAGGCTCGGTGCAGGCGAAAAGGCGCATCGATGTGTGTGTCGACGATGAGCGTGGGCCCTGTGCTCCGGGCGCGGTTTGCAGAGCTGTCGGCGTTGATGGCCTCGGCGTTGGCCGGGGCAGCAGCCATGTGGGAGCAACCACCGCCGCCCAATAACGCGGCGGCCAAAAAGAGTGCGGAGTAACGTGTAACGAGCATGGCTGTTCCTAGTGTCAGTGTGGTGATGGGGCTGTGGATTACCGTTTTATGTGTGGGGACGATTCGCCAAGGTCAACTCTGGCGTCCTCATGCCGGTCCGTCAGCTTGGCCCCGCAACAATTTGTATTCTGTCTCGCTGGGTGTAACTTATCCACTGGCCGCAAAACAGGAGAGAGCGTCCCATGATTGAATTTCACAGCCCGCGCGGTGAGCGCGCGGTAGCCGCAGATCCCTACACGCTAGGCATTGATCTAGCCTCAGACGGAGCTCCGGTGGTTGGGCTGCTGGCTAACGGCTTTCCCGACTCGGAGAACTTTTTGAAGCACATTGGCGACGAACTGAAAAAGTTAGTGCAAGGCGTGGATATACGTTTGTGGAATAAAGGCAATGCGTCCATCCCCGCGCCCCAGGCGATGTTGGATGAAATCAAATCTCAATGCCATGCGGTAATCGCCGCCTACGGGCACTGAGGCAGCTGTACTACCGGCACCGTGCGTGACGGCATCAATACAGCAAGACTCGGGCTGCCTTCGGTTGCCCTGGTAACCGAAGATTTTTGGCCTCAAGGGAATTTCACGGCACAAAGTCTGGGCATGCCCGATGTGCCGCGTGTGCAGCTGCCCCATCCGCTGGCGGGAACAGGGCAAAGTCACCTTAAAGCGGTAGCAGAGCGCTTGGCGCCGCAGATTATCGAGCGATTGAAGCATGAGTGACCGTATGCACGCCGCTGACGAGGCCGCAGCGCTAGAGGTCCTGCACGAAGCGGGTATGACCGACGGGCTGCCGGTGGTGATTCCAACCCCAGAGCGCGTAAGCCGCATGGTGTTGGCTAGCGGCCAGGATGCGGATATGAGCTTGGGCGTCATGGGTCCGGCTGGGGGCGTCGCGACCATCGAAAAAGTCGCCGTTGCCGCGGTGATGGCGGGCTGCCTACCGGATTATTTGCCCGTGGTGATTGCTGCAGTCAAGGCAGTAATTTCCGATGAGTTCGATTTGGCGCAAATGCAGTCCACCACCCACTGCACGGCGCCACTGATTATTGTTAACGGCCCGGGTCGGCTTAGCTGTGGACCTATTGCCAGCGGTTTTGGTGCCCTTGGACCCGGGCATCGAGCCAACGCGAGCATCGGCCGCGCGCTAAGACTGTGCATGATCAACATTGGCGGTGCCCGACCCGGCGAGTCGGACATGGCGTTGCTGGGTCATCCGGGCAAATTCACCTACTGTTTGGCGGAGGACGAGGAACACTCACCCTTTGCGCCGATGCATGAGGATTTAGGGTATGCCCCTGACGCTACCGTGGTAACGGTAATTGGTGCGGAGGCACCGCATTCGGTGATTTACAGCGGCGATGCAGATGATCCAAAAGATGCTGAGAAGTTGTTAGAGGTGCTGGCTATTGGGCTTGCCAACATGGGCACCAACAACGCGGTGCTAACCGGTGGTGGCGCGGTGGTGGTGCTTAACCCCGAGCACGCCAAAATCTTGGCTGATGCAGGTCTTGATCGAGGGGCGATTTTGCAGCGCCTGTGGGAACTAACCCATTACCCGAAAGAACGTCTGGCGTATTTCGCAGCGGGCTTCGCCGAGCGCATTGAAGGGGATACCTATCGGTGCTTTGTTGCGCCTGACGACATTCTGCTGCTGATGGCCGGAGGCAGCGGTTTGTATTCCATGGTTATGCCATCTTGGTGCGCTGGGGCTCACCGTAACCGCTACGTTAGCGAAACCGTGGAGCTGGACTTATACTGCGAGATTCCCGGGCTGGATTCCGCCAGCCCCTAGTCCACTACCCGAGCGGAGTCATGCATGACCGTTATTAAGCAGGATGACCTGATCCAGAGCATTGCCGATGCCCTGCAATTTATTTCCTATTACCACCCAACAGATTTTATTCGCGCCATGCGCGGAGCCTGGGAAAACGAAGAGTCGCCAGCGGCCAAGGCAGCGCTAACCCAGGTACTGGTGAATTCCCGCATGTGTGCCGTTGGCAAGCGCCCAATCTGTCAGGATACCGGCATCGTCAACGTGCTGGTGTCTGTCGGTATGGACGTGCAGTGGGATGCGGACATGGCCTTTGAGGACATGATTAACGAGGGCGTACGCCGAGGCTACACCCATCCTGACAACGTCCTGCGCGGTTCGGTTCTGACGGATCCAAATGGCGCACGGGCAAATACCAAGGACAATACGCCGGCCATTGTGCACACCAAAATTGTCGCCGGCGATAAAGTCGAGATCGAGGTGGCGGCCAAGGGGGGTGGCAGCGAGGCCAAGGCTAAGTTCGCTATGCTGAACCCATCGGATTCGGTGGTGGACTGGATACTGAGCGTGGTCCCAACCATGGGCGCGGGCTGGTGTCCGCCGGGAATTCTCGGGGTGGGTATTGGTGGCACGCCGGAAAAAGCCATGCTGCTGGCCAAAGAGTCGCTGATGGAGCCCCTGAACATGCACGAACTGCAGGCCAAAGGCCCAGCGGACACCAATGAAGCCCTGCGCCTGGAGCTGTTTGAGAAGGTGAACGCCTTGGGTATTGGGGCTCAGGGTCTGGGCGGTTTGACGACCGTGCTGGATGTAAAGATCAAAGACTACCCAACCCACGCAGCCAACAAGCCGGTTGCCATCATTCCTAACTGCAGCGCCACGCGACACGTGCATTTTACGCTGGACGGTAGCGGTCCTGCTCAGTTCACGCCGCCGGATCTGTCCGACTGGCCGGATATCGAGTTTGAGCTAGGCGATGACGTGAAGCGGGTGGATCTGGATACCCTTACCCCCGAGGAAACTCAGAGCTGGAAATCCGGGGACACGCTGCTGCTGTCTGGCAAGATGCTTACCGGCCGGGACGCGGCCCACAAAAAGCTCGTGGACATGATTGAAAACGGCGAAGAATTACCCGTGGACTTCACTAATCGAGTGATTTACTACGTTGGCCCGGTGGATCCGGTTCGCGATGAGGTGGTTGGACCTGCAGGACCAACGACGGCTACGCGCATGGATAAGTTCACGCGCACTATGCTGGAACAAACCGGTTTGCTGGGCATGATTGGTAAGGCTGAGCGAGGCAAAATTGCCATTGACGCTATTCGCGACAACAAAGCCGTGTCGATGATCGCAGTCGGCGGCGCCGCCTATTTAGTGGCCAAGGCCATAACCGATTCCACCCTGCTGGCGTTTCCGGAGCTGGGCATGGAGGCCATTTACGAGTTCGAGGTGAAAGATATGCCCGTTACCGTGAGCGTGGACGCCAACGGGGAGTCAGTGCATATTCAGGGGCCGAAGATCTGGTCGGCCAAGATTGCCGAGCGTATTCCTGCGGCCCAGGCGTAGCCTCAGTCTCAGTTTAGGTCTAGGGCGTCTAAATAACGCTCGGCGTCCAGGGCGGCCATACAGCCAAAGCCTGCGCTGGTAATGGCCTGACGGTAAATGTGATCTGCCACGTCCCCGGCGGCGAAAACGCCGGGAACGCTGGTGGCGGTGGCATTGCCCGCAATACCGCTGTTGATTTGAATGTAGCCGCCTTCCATGTCGACCTGATCCGCAAAGATTCCCGTGTTGGGGGTGTGGCCGATGGCGATAAATACCCCGGCCAGGTCGACGTCCTGCTCAGCGCCTTGGTTTTCGCGCACGCGCATGCCGGTAACCCCCATGTCATCGCCCAGCACCTCTGCGAGTTGGTGATTCCACAGGGGTTTAATGTTCTCTTTGGCCAGCAAACGATCCTGCAGAATTTTTTCTGCGCGCAGGCTATCTCGGCGGTGAACTAAGTAGACGGTGTTAGCAATATTGGATAGATAAAGCGCTTCTTCAACCGCGGTGTTGCCACCGCCAATCACCGCCACGTCTTGTCCTCGGTAAAAGAAACCGTCACAGGTGGCGCAGGCGCTAACGCCTCTGCCCTTGAAGGCCTCCTCGCTGGGTAGTCCTAAATATTGGGCGGAGGCGCCGGTGGCGATAATTAACGCATCGCAAGTGTAGGTGCTCTCATCACCAATTAGCGTTAGCGGGCTGCCGTCCTGGGTAAGCTGGGTGGTGTGGATTTGATCGTTGATGATGCTGGCGTCGAAGCGTTCCACATGTTCGGCCATCTGCTGCATCAGCTCCGGGCCCTGCAGCTCGGCATGACCACCGGGCCAGTTTTCCACCTCGGTTGTGGTGGTGAGCTGACCGCCAACCTCAATCCCCGTGATCAATGCGGGTTTCAAATTCGCCCGGGCAGCGTACAAGGCAGCCGTATAGCCCGCAGGGCCAGAGCCGAGCACGATCAAGCGGTGGTGTTGGGTGTTACTCATGTATCGTTCGCCTTAAAAAATCTCTGCCAATGCTGGGCAATGCGACCACGCATTTTAGAGAGATAATTGCGGCGAACAACCGCGGATCGGACGGTTTGTTGATCAAATCATGCCCTTGCTGCGCATGTCCGCAATATCCGCATCCGTATAGCCAAGCTCCTGCAAAATCTCGTCGGTGTGAGCGCCCAATGTCGGGCTGGGCCCCTGAATTGTCGGGTTGCCGGGTGTCGCCACGTGAGAGGCCCGAACCACGGTTACAGACTTCTCTGCATCACTGTGATGAGGCATTTCGACAAACACCTCCCGGTGAGCAAGCTGTGGTTCCTCAGCAACGGTTGGAAAGTCCTGGATGGAGGATACAGGCACCCCAATAGCGTCCAACGCCTGTAGCCAATGTGCCGTCGTCTGCTGGGCGATCAGCGGAGCAACCAACTGATGTACCTCTTCGCGTCGGGCCAAGCGCTTGTTTGGTTCATTAAATTCTTCGTAACGCTCGGCCATGCCAAGCTCGCCGAACAAGGCTTCCACCTGGCTTTCCTTCATCGCGATGATTTGCACATAGCCGTCGCTGCTGGGGAACACGTTGGATGTTGGCTGCTTGGTTGGTGAGGCGTTGCCGTTTAGCTCCGGCACTTTACCGGTGACCAGATAGCCGGTCATTTGAGGTGCCTGCATAAACATGGCGGTGTCGAGCATAGACACATCTACGCGCTGACCCTCACCGGTGTTGGCACGACGTAACAGGGCCGCGCTAATGGCAAAGGCGGCATTAAGCGCAGTGCTCATGTCTACGGAGAAATAACCCGTACGCACCGGTCCTGTCTCTTCATGGCCACTAATGCTCATCATGCCGGAATAGGCTTGAATCGCACCGTCGAAGGCCGGCAGGCCAGCGCGAGGGCCTGTTTGGCCAAAGCCAGAGATCGAGGCGTAGATCAAATCGGGCTTAATGACCTTGAGCGCCTCGTAGCCGAAGCCCAAACGCTCGATCGTGCCCGGTTTGAAGTTCTCCACCACAACGTCGGCCTGAGCTACCAGTGCCTCTACGATTTTTTTTGCGTCAGGATTTTTCAGGTCTAAAGATAAGCTGCGCTTGCCAAGGTTGGCCGCCAAAAATGACGGTGCCATGCCGTCACTGGTGGCGGACATTAAGCCCCGGGTCATGTCACCGCCAATGGGCTGTTCAATTTTAATGACCTGAGCGCCGAGTTGGGCGAGCAGTTGAGTGGCAAAAGGGCCGGCGAGGACCTGGCTGAAGTCCACGATTCGCACGCCGCTGAGGGCTTGTTGTTGGTCAGTCATAGTGTTCCCCGAGTTCCCGTTATGATTCTTGTTGCGGTTTGTTGAGCAGCTCGAATACCCAAAGGTCATTGTTGGTCACCTGGGCCAGCATGGCATCCATCGGCGCTTTAGCAGGCATGTATTTGCGAGCGAGCTCTGCGAGCACCGGCTCGAGGACCTGGGTGTCCCTTATTCGAGTCAGATGCACCGTATACACGCGGTCGTCGATGCGAAGAAGGGCAGCACCATTCTCTTCAGCGCGCATGGGCCAGTGCTTCCAGAGCTTGCCAAACGTCGAATTCATGTAGGCCGAGGGGATAAATATTCGGTTGTTGTGCTCTGCGATCCAAGAGGTGCGCGATGTGCCCGGGCCCAGTAACTGGAATTCTACGGTGTCCTGATCTTTCACGAAGGCCCAACTGACTGGGGGCGTTTGGGCGGCTTGGCTGAACGCGCCTCCCGGCACTATCCCCCACGGGCCATCGGCGAACTTCATGAAATAGACGCCCAGGCTAATAACGATTGCGCCCAAAACCAGGATCTTGGTAAAGCCCAGGGCTAGTGTGTTGAAAAGCTTCATACTCCCCTCCAGTAGCAGAATCAGCAGCAGTCTACACCACTGGCATATAGTGCGTGGCCGCTGTAACCGGAACCCGACAAGGAAAAGTTTGTGGATGGAATGTAGCGATCGGCAAACAATCACTCAGGGCTCTTGGCGTGATTGACAGCGCATGAAGAATCGTTAACATACGCGGCCTCGAAAGAGTGCTGAAAGACGGGTGTTTAGCTCAGTTGGTAGAGCGGCGCCCTTACAAGGCGTAGGTCACAGGTTCAAATCCTGTAACACCCACCAAGTCTCGTCGATCGTGACCCCACGATTGATGTTCTCGCTGCGGAGCGGTAGTTCAGCTGGTTAGAATACCGGCCTGTCACGCCGGGGGTCGCGGGTTCGAGTCCCGTCCGCTCCGCCATTTCTTTGTTTCAAAACGTCCCATAACGTCCAGATTCGAAATATATCATTGCAAAAACAATGACTTAACGTATCTTGAGGTCCAACGACATTTGCTGCCAGCCCGACGACTGTGGGGGCATTTCTGGGGGCATAATTGAATCGGCAGTAAAATAAACCTATATAAAACAATACCTTAAGGTTTTTCTCGAGTCCCGTCCGCGAACGCGCCAGCGAGAGTATGTGTTCTCATGGCCCATCTCGAAGTCGATGCAACGGCTAGTCTCGAGTAATGCGGTGAGGTAGCGCAACGCAGACTCTCTAACGATGAGCCTTATGGATATTGCAGTCGGTATCTAGTTGGGATTTCCGAAGGGCCGTTAACACTGGTTATCACCCTTGAGTCTGATTGCTG
>JAYOBI010000019.1:0-61814 GCA_038104735.1 Gammaproteobacteria bacterium
AATCAAGGCGTGCTACCGGAATAAAAGTGTCGGCCTGAAGGCCGACCTACGAAGGATAACGCGTTGGCAAATGTCGGGTTGAAACCCGACCTATGAAGGATAACGCGTTGTAGGTCGGGCTTTAGCCCGACGAGAAAGATATCGGCCTGAAGGCCGACCTACACGCTAACCTCGGCCTAGGGCCTTGAGGTTCTCTTCGTGCTGGGCTCTGTCGACGGTGTACATGGATAGACAAAGAATCATCAGCATCCAAACCGTAAGCAGGGTTGGGGCATAAACCATTACAAAGTCGCGCAGCACTTCGTTCGGTACCTCTCCTGGCTGCGCACCCGCCGGGAACTGGCTCACCGTTAATATCACACCGGCAAATGCGGCCCCCAAACCTTGGGTAATTTTGCGCACAAAGGTCACCGACGCGAAGAATACCCCTTCACTGCGGCGTTCCGTTCGCAGCTCCGCCTCCTCAACCAAATCCGCAATCATGGATCCGCTCATCACCTGATAGGTAATGATCAGCGCCACATCGACAATGATGATGCATAGGTACAGGGGGAACAGTTCCGGGCTGCCGTTTGCCGGCATCAGACCAAAGAACCACAAAATCACCGGCGCCGGAACAATCGTGAAAGCGAACAGACCAACAACAATGGCGCCGCGCTTTTTGCCAAGCGTGCGGCCAATCCAAGGCGCTGCAACAAAAGCGATAATGGCGGAGAGCACCACGCTAATGGATATGTAACCAATCTGCTGAGAAGAAAACTCAAAGATAAAGGTATAGACGTAATAGCTAAGAGTGGCCGCCACGCCTGAACCAATGGCGCCGCACATGGCCGCTAGAAAGAGCGCGAGAAAAGACTTTGTCGCCAGGGTTTCAAAAATTTCCCCGTAAATTCGCTTCAGGGACAGTTCCCGTCTGGGCGGCGGCTCTTTTAAATTGGGAATAAAGCCGTGGGTGCCCAGCGCGGAACCTACCACCACCAGGAAGATCAGGGATGCACCCAGCATGCCCATTTGATTGAAGCCTTCCACATTAAACATGCCGTTACTGATTTCTTCCGTCGGCACCAGCAGCAGGATAGTGGTCGCCGTGGCCATCAGGGTGCCTCCGGTCCAGCCGAAAAAGCTCCGATAGGTGAGCATGCTGGTGCGCTCGTCATAATCGTCGGTAATTTCCGCCACCAGTGCGGAACTCGGAATTTCATACAGGGTGATCAGGGTACGCACCACGATGGAGATACCTACAATGAAAGGAAACAGCTCATCACCGGTAAGATTCGCTGGCGGGTTCCAGACAAAAAAGTAGCCAATAGCCACGGGCAGAGCCGCCGCGTACATATACGGATGACGCCTGCCCCAGCGAGAGCGCGTGTTGTCAGAGACATAACCGATCAGCGGGTCGCTGATGGCATCAAAGGTCAATGCAATGAGTAAGGCAAGACTGACCAGGTATGCGCTTACGCCCATAACCTGGCTGTAAAAAATCAGGAAAAAGTAGTCGAAGCCGTTGTTCTTGATTCCGTAAGCCGCGGCACCAAATCCGTAGGTGCACTTGGTCCACAAGCTCACTGGCCGCTTAGCGGTTGATCCGGCCTCAGTCATATGCCCCCCTTCTTTGACCAAGCGGCTATCCCGCCGCGCTGCGTAGGGTGCACAGTGGATGCAACCAGCGCAAGGTAAATCGCTATCCTGCGACCATGCTCCTGCAGCCCAGCTAGGCCTGGCGACTGGTTACCGCGAAAGACCACCAGTGTCCGGGTCTTGGGCGATCCGCGCCCAAACCGGTTTTCTGGGCACGGGTCCGCCAGGCGTGATCCAAGCGCGCGGGGTCGATAACCCGCGTCAGCCGCACGGGATAAACTTGCCGACCAATGCGCAACCTAGCTTGAGGCTCTGCAACGGCAATCGTTGACCAGTACTTGCCGTCACAGCGTGAGCAGCTCAGGAACAGCGCGCCGTCGGCATCTGCCATGCAGTTCAAATTAATAGACCAGGGAACCATGCCGCGTACTTGAATTTGGCAAAGGCGCACAGCGTTGGCTGCCGACCAATCCGTTATGGGGGCGGTAACCTCTTCTCCTGCAAGCACGGATCCCGGCACGCGCTCACAGGGGCAGCGCAGAAGATAGGTCATGACCAGGCCAAGCAGGGCGACGCTGAGCAAGGCCAGTAGCAGTGTTTTCACTGGGACAGCGGTTGTGTTCGACATACCGTTCATCGTGCTTTCGCGCCGAGGCTTATGCTCTTGCGCTTACTCTGACCCTAGACTGCGACCCTACACCCTTGCATTGGGCCACAGTCGCAGGAAGTTCTCGCTATAAAAGGCGTCGCGAATTGAGGCCTCGGAATTCGCGAGGAAACGTTCAAAGCGGCCAATGGGATCCTTGGTGCCTTCTAAATGCGGATAGTCACTTGAGAACAGATATAGGTCCGGATGGGAGTCCTCCATCAGGTAGGCGACGTCTTCGTGAGAAAACGGCGTGAAGGCCATCTGTTCGATCAACTGCTGGGATGGCGCACGGTCAAAACGCACGGACTTGTCCGAACGCCCGTAGATACGTGATACCCAATCCAGGCGTCGGCACATTTCCGGCACCCAACCCGCGCCCAATTCAACGGCCGCACCGCGCAGGCCGGGATGACGATCGAAGACGCCGTCCAGCAGCAGTACGCTCAAGAACATCTCTGGAGTTTGGTGCAGCACCGCGGCGTCCTTGGTGCGAACATTCTCGCCGCCGCCCAGCCAGTCTTTCACCGGCCCGCGGCCGTTGTTGCCCCAAACCTTAGATACCTGCAGGGGCGCGCCGCCAACGTGCAGCACGAAAGGTACCTGGGCTTCGGCCAATCGGGCCCAAAAGCCCTCCAAATCCACATGACCCGGAGATCGGTCCAATGGCGCACGGTGGGGAATCCAAATCGCTTGCAGTCCCTGCTTAATCGCCCAGTCCACCTCTTCAATGGCTCGAGCGGGGTCATCCAGAGGCACGATGCCCACCCCCATCAAACGATCGTCTGCGGAGCAAAAATCCAGCATGTGGCGATTGTGAGCGCGCGTGGCGCCGTAACGCAGCAGCGGATCTTTTTTACTGCTGGGGTGAAACGGAAAGGCCACGGAATGAGTCGCAAAGACCAACTGCTTTTTGAAACCCAGTAAATCCATGGCCACCGAGCGGTCTGCACCGTTAAAGGCACCAAGAGCCTGAATTTCCTTGGAGTTTTCAATCAGGGCATCGCCCATGGCCAGCTGCGCTGCCACGTGTTCTGCCGAATGGCGACCACCCTGATTCATAATCAGTTCGACTTCTTCGTCGGTGACCACAGACGCTGAATAGCTCACCTCCGGGATATCGTCACGCAGATCTGGATCTGCATAGGCTTTCAAAAAATCCGGCAGCTCCATAATGTGACTGTCGGCGTCATAGTAAGCGCGATCGGCTGATGCATAGGCCATGGTTGCTCTCCTAAAAGCGGTTCCCCTGAAAAACTTGCTAAACATAACCCAAGCGCAGCCAGAGAGAAACGCCGGGCACTAAACCTTAAACCAGCGAGGGAGTTCGCCCGAGTCCGGCGTATTCAAGCACCAGATCTTGAGCTACCATCTTGGCTAATCGAGCAACAAGCGCCGCCACATTATTCAGCAGGAGAGCAATACCGTGTCTGAGCCAACCACCAAGCCTGAACCCACCTTGTTTTCCATGTTGTCCAGAGATCTGGGCCTGGCCATGGCTGCTATCTCGGTTTGGGCCGCGGCAGATACCTGGTATCTGGTCTCAGGCATCTGGTTTGCCCAGGCGGTGAGCGTCGTTGACGCAATTTTCGTGGGCTACATTCTCGGCGCGCTGTTTCACGAATGGGGCCACTATACCGGCGCCAAGGCCTCTGGCGCCGTTGCACCCAGGGTGCAGCCAAAGGGCATTTTTTCGCTGTTTCGTTTTAACTTTGACATGGCCGAAAACAACCAGCGTCAGTTTCACTGGATGAGCTTTGGCGGCTGGGTATTCCACTGGAGCTTGCTGGCAATTTTGCTGCTGGCCATACCCTTCGATAGCATCGGGCGAATCGCGCTGGTGAGTTCAGTCTTTGGCTTCGTGGTTTTTGCTACAGTGATCGAAACCGGTATTTTGCGCCAAACCCTTGGCGGTTCAGACCCAGCCGAAACCCTCGGCAAGCTGTCACGAAATCACTTCCAAAGAGCAAGCATCGCCGGTTCCGTAGGCGGCTTGTTTGCTCTGCTCGCCTTAAGCTAGCGGCAAACGTGGCGTTAGCCGGCACCGGGTTTGGAGCCAGCCTGACTAGGCGCTAATGCCAGCTTCGGTTTTCGGGTCCCCGGCTACGCGCACATGCCGCATGATGCGGGGCTGGGCGTAATCGTAAGGCCGAGCCCGATGCAGCACACAGCGATTGTCCCACATGACCACGTCGCCGCTTTGCCATTTGTGGGCAAACACGCGCGGTGCTTGGCAGGCAAATGCCAGCAGTTCCTCTAACAGCGCTGCGGATTCCGCCTGGCCAAGACCGGGAATGCCGTAAGCATGTCTGCCGGTAAAAAGCGCGGGACGACCAGTCACCGGATGCACCTTAACCAAGGGACGCAGAGGGATATCTTGATCGCTCAAGCCGTATGACGCGCCCTGCTTGGGTTTGTGGCCTAACTTTGCCTGGGAGTAAAACAGCGAATGGTAGGCGGCCATGCCGCTGATGCGATGTTGGGTATCCTCATCTAGGGCATCGAACGCCGCGCGCATGTCAGCCCACTCGGTTTCACCGCCTTCCGGCGGCACCACTTGAGCCGACAGAATCGAGGCGCGCGCAGACACCGGCATATAGGTGCTGTCCGTATGCCAGCCTTCGTTGCCTTTGAGAATCTGAAAATGATCGCTGTCCTCATCAACCGCATTACCGTCAGCCCTACGGTTGCTGATGGGTACGGCTTTGTGGTCGCTCATCAGTCGTTCCAGATCCCCGACCCGCTCTCCCAGAGCAATCTGAGCGTCTTCTTCGATGTGCTGGCCCGGAAACACCAACACCGCGTACTGATACCAGGCATCCTCAATCTGCCGCCACTGGGGGTCGGTCAGTGAGTTTAAGTCCACGCCGGTCACCGTGGCCCCAAGCGTGGCGTCTATGGGTTCAATATTCATTTATCTCCCCTTTCTACTCCTCTCTATCCCCTCTCTGTCGCCTCTTGATGACTGCAGAGTGGATCAGCTGCTGCCGATGGACAGCAGATTTTCCACCGGTCGGTAGAGTTCTTCGAGATAGGTGACGTCTTCAGCTTCCAAAGAAATTGCCGCGGCTGCAACCAAGTCGTCTAGCTGACTGACCTTAGAAACCCCAACAATTGGAGCCGTCACTTCGGGCTTACTCAAAAGCCATGCCACGGCAATCTGCGCTGGGGAGCATTCGTACTTGCTGGCCACCTCGATCACTCGCTCGGCGATTGGGAACACGTGCTCGCCGTGATACAGGCTTTCCGTGCGCACGCGATCTCGGCCCTGAGAGCGATTGGTGCTGCCGCCGCCAAAACCACCTTGATAGCTGCCTGCCAGAATGCCCCGAGCCAAGGGTGACCATGGTGTCAGAGCAACACCGGTGCTGGCGCAGTACGGGTTCATCTCCCGCTCCTCTTCCCGGTACACCAGATTGTGGTGATTTTGCATGGACACGAATTGAGTCCAGTTGTTCATTTTCGCCGTAAGCTGCAGCTCCGCGAACTGCCAAGCAAACATTGACGAACCGCCCAGATACAGGACTTTGCCCGCCTTCACGGCATCGTCCAGAGCCTCCAGGGTTTCCTCGATGGGGGCCTGAGCCGCTGAGGGAATGCCGTGGGGGTGTCGATGGATTACGAGATGGTCAATGTAATCGTGACCTGTTCGCTGCAAACAGGCATCGATACCTTCACGAACGTGCTTGCGCGACAACCCCCCTTGGTTCGCGCCAGGACCCATTGGCATGGCGATTTTGGTGGCAAGGACGTATTCATCCCGAGGCAGTAGTTCTTTAAGTAGTGCTCCCACTACTTCTTCAGAAGCGCCAAGGCCATAGATGTCGGCGCAGTCGAAGTAGAACAAGCCGTGGTCAATAGCTGCTTTGAAAATGGGTCGGGCTTCATCCAAGGTCAACGTCCAGTCCCCTTGATGCCCGCGTCCGGGAATGCCAAAGTTCATCGTGCCCAAACAAAGCTGGGAAACTCGAAGCCCGCTCTTACCCAGTTGCACCGCGTCTAACATCACCCTCTCCTTAATCGAATACCGCGCGAGACACCTTTATAGCAGATATCGGGGAAATCTGACCAAACCCACACGGCAATCGCGACAGATCTCTGCCATACCCTTCCCAGATGACCCGCAGCTTTGCTAGCGTTGGGTATCTTTTTAGTTGGGTTTCACCATGAATCAATCCATCGCCGTAGTGGGCGCGGGCATTTGTGGTCTCTTTACGAGCCTGTCGCTGGCTCGCAAGGGATTTGACGTCACACTGTTCGAGCGCGACGTGCCGCCACCGGAGGGCAGTGCGGAGGAAGCCTTTTTTTCCTGGCAGCGCAGAGGGGCCGCCCAGTTTCGCCATCCCCACGCCTTTCTTGGGCTAATGTGCAGCGTCCTCGGCGAGAACTACCCAGACCTGCTGTCCGAGCTTTTAGCTGCTGGCGCTCGCAAGATGACCTTCGAAGATATGGTGCCGAAACATCTTCAGCATCAGTACCAACCAGAGCCTGGCGACGAGCGCCTGTGGATGCTGTTGTGCCGGCGCGCCACCATTGAAACCGTATTGCGCCGCTACGTGGAGCGGGAGCCGAACCTGACTATTCGCAGTCGCACTTTCGTTACCGATGTCATGGTCGAGTCCAACCAAAGCGAAGCTGGGGATCAGGTGCTAACGGTCACTGGGCTTGAACTAACCGATCGTCAAAACAACAACAGCAAAAGCGTGCACCAGGCAGACATAGTCGTTAACGCATCTGGTCGCGCTGACAAATTTTATCAGTGGCTAAAAGCCAAGGGCGCCCAAGTCACCGAGCAGCGCGACGACGCCGAGATTGTCTACTACACACGGCACTACGCGTTAAACCCCGGGGTCAGCGAACCGCCCCGGGACAGCGACAACCCTTCAGCCGGTGATCTGGGCTACCTCAAATATGGAGTGTTCCCGGGTGACAATGGTCACTTCGCCGTCATCGTTTGCTTGCCCAACGAGGAATCCGAGCTGCGTCGGGCGGTCAAAGACGGGGACAAGTTTGACCAAATCTGTATGAACATTCCCGGCCTGGTGCCCTGGATTAGCCCCAGCCAAGCCACTGCCACTACGGCACCCTTTGGTATTGGCGAGATTCACGCGGTTTGGCGGGACTACAATGCAGACCCTACGAGCACCAAACTGCTGAACTATTTCGCCGTCGGCGACGCCGCCGCGAGAACAAACCCACTGTATGGCCGTGGCTGCAGTACGGGCACCCTGCACGCGCACTTGCTCGGCGAAGTGCTGGCCGCTGAGACGGATCCTTGGCAGCGTGCACTGAATTTCCGCGCTAAAACCGAAGAGGAAATTCGGCCAATTTTCGATGCCAGCCTCCGCGAGGACAAAAGCGGGATTAAAAAAGCCGCGGCCATTCGAGAGGGCAAAGCCGTAGATCGGGCCAAGTCTCTATCGGCTTGGTTCAAACTGGCCTTCGCCGACGCTCTGGTTGCAGCAGCAAAGTACCAACTCCATGTCCACCGCGGCATCATGCGCACAGTTAATCTCGTGGAAAAACCCGGCACTTTTTTGCGAGACGCAAAAATCCGCAACACGGTGTTGCTCTACATGCTGCGGGGCCGGGCGAAAAATTCGGCGGCACGCATTCAGCCCGGGGCGACTCGGCAGGAAATGATCAGTGCCGTTTGCGATACCCCAGAACTTCAATCCCAGCCACAACTCTAGCCCGACCAAACACCACCCAAGGACCACCCAAATGCAAAACCTGTTTTCGGTAAAAGATAAAGTCGTCGTCGTTACTGGCGGCTCCCGCGGTATTGGCGAGATGATTGCCGCTGGCTACTTGGCCAACGGCGCCAAGGTGTACATCACGTCGCGAAAAGCCGATGTTTGTGACGCCACGGCCAAACGTTTGGCGGAAACCTTCGGCGGAGAGTGCATCTCCATTCCTGCGGACATGGCTACTCTGCAGGGCATTGAGGCTTTTGCCGCTGCCTTCGGCGACAGAGAATCTCATCTGGACGTGTTGGTGAATAACGCCGGCGTCGCCTGGGGCGCACCGCTAGAGGACTTCCCGGAAGTTGGCTGGGATAAGGTCATGGATACCAACGTCAAGGGGGTTTTCTTTCTGACCCAAAAGCTGCTGCCGTATTTAGAGCAGTCTGCGTCTCATGACGCGCCTAGCCACGTCATCAACGTTGGCTCTATCGACGGCATTAAAACCCCGATTTTTGACAACTTTTCTTACGGCCCGTCCAAGGCCGCAGTCCATCACCTAACCCGGGTTTTGGCGGCTCATCTGATTAAGCGCAACATCATCGTTAACGGCATTGCTCCGGGTCCATTTCCAACCTACATGCTTAGCGCCGGCGTTGGCGGCGGCGGTGATACCCAGAACACAGACTGGGAAGCCGTCGGCAAAGGCAACCCTCGCGGCCGTGTAGGCACCGCCGAGGACATTGCGGGGCTGGCCATCTTTTTAAGCTCACGAGCCTGTGGCTTCACGGTGGGCGACGTCATTACCTGTGACGGCGGATCAGTAGTTTCCTAATCCCGACGGCCGCTACAGCTGGCGCTTTTGTATCCCCGGTGAGTACATAGCGATTAAGCGCTGATCGGCCTGCCACCCTGCCACTGACCGGGGAGAGATGGATTCGCGCAAAGCCTGTACATCAGCGTCTACGGCTTTCAGTTCCGCTAACCCTTGGGCGTCCATCGGCAGCTGCCGGATGAGAGCCGCCAAACGCAGGATCAGCCCCTGACACGGCTCCGGGGCCGCTCCCTGCATGCCGGCCCAGGCACAAAAGGCCAGGTAGATGTACAGGGTTTCTCGTAACCCAAATGACGCCACGGCGCTCTGATCCAAAGCCGCCGGCGTGGCAACGCGATCCAGCTTGGCAATGCCCTGACTCATTTCCGGCAAAAACGTCCCATGCTTATCCTGCAGCGTCAGACCCGGCGTCTGTCGCGGCAAACAAAAATACTGAGCGGCGGCACCGCGATTCGCTTTGATGAGCAGATAGGCCAGGGTCGTACTGCAGGCTACCCAAGTCTTGTAACCGCTAACACATAGCTTGCCATCGTGCTCGTGGCTTTGGACACCGGCCAAGGGTGAATTGCCTTTACGATCTTCGGAAACGGCAAAAGCCGCCAAACCGTCCATGGGGATACTGGGGAAGGTGTGGCGCAGCGCGCTTTGGTAACCGGCAACAAAAACCCAGGCCATGCGATCAGCCATAAGCCCGCCAACGATTGCCAACTCCACAAGATCTGCTGTGACCAAGGCCTGTTGCCGCCAAACCGCGGCATAACCCGCTTCGTCGCCTTGGGTGGTTGGCCGGTGCATCTCCAGCAACTTTGCGTAGTCCGACATTACTGGGGGGCCTGGCCGCGAACCTGCAGGCGATGTATCAGGCGCGGATCATCGCCATGATCGTGCACCGCGTAGTGCAGCAAACAGCGGTTGTCCCACATGACAAGGTCGCCAGGCCGCCACTGGTGCCGGGCCTGGTATTCCGGCCGCACGCAGTGCTCGTACAAATACTCAAGCAGCACCTTGCTCTCTTGCCGAGACCAGTTCTGAAACTGGCGAGTGAAAGCACGACAAACGTATAGCGACCTAGCGCCGCTTTCATCGTGGGTGCGCACCACCGGATGCTCAGCCTCCGAGGCCTGATCCGGATCCTGGCCGTAAAGACGAGCCAGATCCTTCGCAGAATGCTTGGCTACCAGCGAGTCAACGAGACTTTTCATGCCGTCGCTGAGGTCCTGGTAGGCCTGTATTTGATTCGCAAAGGCGGTTTCGCCACCCAGCGCAGGCGCCTCTAGGGCATAGAGCATGGTTAGCTTGGGTGGCGCTGGATCGTAGGTCATGTCTGAGTGCCAGTGCTGATTCACATCACGTTTTTTGCCCTTGTTGCGCAGCTCAATGATGTTGGGATAGTCCGGCAAACTGCCGTAGGGGAACGGCACCAGTTCGCCCCAGTGCTCAGCAAAGGCGATCTGGTCTGCCGGCGTTAGCTGCTGATCGGGAAATACCAGCACGTGGTGCTGGCAAAAGAGCTCGTTCAGCGCTGCCGCCGTGGACGCATCCACATCCCGCACGTCTAAATCTTCAATGATTGCGCCCAATGGCGCTGCCATTTGTCTTACCTGCATAGCCCTGTTCCCGCTGTGTTAACCCAAGACTAACCATAGCAGGCTCTTTCGCGCCCGGGCAAAGTCATGCTTCGCCAATCTCTAAGCGCTACACTGGTTTCCCTACGGAGCAGAGAGAGTTGGCAATGCCCTTACCTACCCGCGCCATTGGGGCGACAACGGATTTCATCGAACACCGCCCTGATCCCCGCTGGCTCATGGCCTACGCCGCCAGCCTTGACGATCTAAACCCCCACTACATGGACACCACCAAGCCAATCGTGGCCCATCCAGTGTTCCCGGTGTGCCTGGAGTGGCCGGCCATTCTGGCCACCCGGCAGCTGGCAGAGATGGCAGGGCTCAGGGAGATTGAGTCCACCAAAGGGGTTCATGCATCCCACGACCTGCACATCTATCGACCCATACTCGCTAACGAACGCTTGCGCACCCGCACCACGGTCATCGACGTGCGTGGTATTCGTCCCGGGGCCGCGCTGGTGATGCGGCTGGACACCCTGGACAGTCAGGACCAATTGGTGTGCCGAACCTACCAAACCAGCATTTATCGAGGGGTGGCCGCTGATGCCACCGCTCCAGGCGCGGCAGTGGAACCGCCTCCGGCATGGCCAAACGCTGACCGGGAATTCGCTGCAAACCAGCGCCATATTATTGCCGTTGGCGGGAACTTGGCGCATACCTATACCGAGTGCGCCCACATCTTTAACCCAATTCATACGGACAAGCAGATTGCCCTGGCAGCGGGCCTGCCTGACATCATCCTCCACGGCACCGCCACGTTAGCCCTTGCGGTTAGCGCACTGGTGAATGAGTACCTGGACGGTGATCCCACCCGGGTCACGCGTTTGGGTGGTCGCTTTGCCGCTATGGTCTTAATGCCCAGTGACATCGCGCTGGAAGTGGACGACAGCTACGCTGGAAAGCTCAGTTTTCGCGTGCTCAACGCGCAAGGTCAGGAAGCCGTTAGCCAGGGTTTTTTGAGCTACCGCTAACCTGCCGCTTTTGTTTTAAGGGCAACGGCAGAACGCGGCATTCTCGCTTGCGCACTGCCTTTTAATGCCGCGGGGTTTTGCAATTAACCTCGCCAGCAGTCACGAACGAAACTAATTTGTTAGAATCCATTGCTGACCCCGACTAGCCAGGGTCAGGCAACTTTTACCGTCTAGGCCACGGCGTCTAAATCGGTATTGCTGCTTTCTTTCAAAGCGTTAATGGAGAACCAGGTCAGGATGTTCGCCACGGCGATGTAAGCAGCAATCCACATGGAGTTGCCAAACACCACCAGCAAGGTTGTGGCGATCATGGGGGCAAAGCCGCCGCCCACGATAGCGCCAAGCTGATAGCCCAGAGACGCGCCAGAGTAGCGGACCTCGGTGCTGAACAGCTCGGCTAACAGCGCCGCCTGAGGACCGTACATCATCGAGACGCATACGTGACCAATGGCCAGGCCCGCGGTGATTAGGTACCAGTTGCCGGTATCGATCATGGCAAACATGACAAATCCCCACAGAGCGGTGCAAATGGCCCCAAGTTTGTAAATGCCGCGCCGGCCATGACGATCCGACCAGGCACCGAAAAAGAAGTTCGCTGGGATGGCGAACATAGTGCTCACCAGCACTGCGGTCAGCATATCCGAACGCGGCACCGCCAGGCCCTCGGGGTCTGTGCCGTAGGAAATGATGAACGCGATGCAGATATAGAACGTCACCTGCACCCCCAGGAACGCGCCTGCGGCCAGCACGATTTCTCGAGGATAAGTTTTCATGGCCTGTAATACCGGAGATCGTGGCTGAGCTTCGGCTGGTGCCGCCGAGTCTGCCAGCTCTTTAAACGCCTCAGTATCTTCGAGCTTTAGCTGGACGTATAAGCTCAGTCCAATCAGCAGCACGCTGGAAATAAAGGGTACGCGCCAGCCCCAATCCATGAAGGCTTCATCGGTCAAATTTCCGCTTACGGCGAGAAAGGCTAGGTTAGCTAGCACCAGCCCAGCTGGGGCGCCGGCTTGCGCAAAGGCGCCATAGAAGCCGCGCTGGTTTGCCGGCGCGTTTTCCGTCACCAACAACATGGCGCCGCCCCACTGACCGCCTACCGCCAAACCTTGAACAAAGCGCAGAAAAATCAGCAGCAGCGGTGCCAAAGGGCCAATTTGGGCGTAGCCAGGCAACAGCCCGATCAGGGTGGTTGCCACCCCCATCATCATCAGGGCAGTAACCAGGGCGGCTTTGCGGCCGACCCGATCACCAAAGTGACCGAACAGCAGCCCACCAATAGGTCTGGCAATAAAGCCTACAGCGAAGGTGCTGAATGACGCCAGCAACGCCACGTAGCGAGGCATATCCTCAGCGAAAAACAACGTAGGAAAGATCAGTGCCGCCGCGGTGCCGTAGATAAAAAAGTCGTACCACTCAATACTGGTGCCGCCCAAGGCGGTCATGGCCACGGTGCGCATGGATCGCGCCGTAGGCTGGCTCTTGCCTGTGCCTGGTTGTTGGTCCGTCATCGTTTGTCTCCTCAAACCCCTGTTGCAAACGCTCGTCTTTAACTCTTTTCCTAAACTTGGCGATGTCCTGCTCTACTTACACTGAAGGCTCTACTAGCGCTGAAGGCTCAATTAACTTAACGCTGAAGGCTCTCGTCCCGCGCAATGGCAACCGGCCACCGAACAGCAAGGAGATCAATGAGCTACTGGATTCCCCTCCGGCAGTCTCTTGGTCATCATAGACGAATCTGAGTTAATGACGAGCCAAAACAAATCTGCACGCCATGTTTCAACGCACCTTAATTTTTTGTCTGATTGTCATGCTGCCAAGCTTGGCTCAGAGCCAGCCGCTACGCATTGCCGTGGCCAGCAACTTTGCGGTTCCGCTTGCGCGCCTGATTGACCAGTACCAGCAGGCTTCCCCCGCAGGCGCAGACATCTCTGTGAGCATTGGCTCTACCGGCAAGCTCTACGCCCAAATCACCCGGGGAGCACCTTTTGACCTGTTTTTTGCTGCGGACACCGAGCGGCCCCAGCGTTTGGTTCGCGCCGGTCTGACGGCTGGCCCAGAGAAAATTTACACCGTCGGACGTTTGGCCTTGTACCACCCCAAGAGCAAAACAGCGGGCGGCTTAGAGACCCAGTTGAACAACAGCCCAAGGATTGCTATGGCCAATCCGAAATTAGCGCCCTATGGTCTGGCCGCCCAACAGACATTGCAGGCCCTGAACTGGCAGCCCGCGCCATCAAATCTGATTCTGACTCTGGAAAACGTTGGGCAAACTTGGGCGTCAGTGGCTTCGGGCAATGCAGCGGCAGGATTTGTGTCCCTGTCGCAGCTCCAGCAACAAGGCGCTGCAGCCTCCGCCTTCACCTTAGTGCCGACAAGCCTCCATGACCCCATCGCCCAAGCCGCCGTGGTATTGCAATCAAGCCATGCACTGGCAGAGGCCAAAGCCTTTTTAGCCTTTGTGCGCCAGCAGTCCGGCACGTCAGCATCAGGTGCCGCCCTTGACCCAGCGATTCTACAATCCGTTAACGGCCCTTAAACACTGGCTCGCGTTTTTCCACAAATGCCTGGGTAGCATTTTTGTGATCCTCGGTCTGGCCACAATGCACGTGATGGGTGGCTTCCAAATCTAAGCAGTCCTCAAGATCCCCAGAGGCAACGGCACGAGCAAAATTTTCCTTCATGTAGCGATAAGCAACAGATGGCCCAGCAGCCAGATCGGCAGCAATTTCCTGTGTTTTCGCTTGCAGCAGCTCAGCCTCGCAGACCCAATTGGTTAAGCCCAGTGCAAGCGCCTCATCCGCGCTTACTCGCTCGGACAGGTAGTAAAGCTGCCGGGCCTTGGCGCTACCAACAAGCTGAGACATAAAAAAAGTGCCGCCGTAATCACCAGAAAAACCGACGCGCGCAAACGCCGTGGTCATGATGGCGGTGCGTGCCATGATGCGTAGATCACAGGCAAGAGCCAAAGATAGTCCCGCACCGGCGGCTGCGCCGGGTAATGCAGCTATGGTGGGTTTTGGCATGCGGTACAGGCGCCCTGCCGTGCCTCGCTGATTTGCTCGCTGGCGATGGATGGCATGGTCAATGGTGTTGTCTCCTACCGCGCCGTCGCTCTCCGCGGCCATGCCTTTCACATCACCGCCGGCGCAAAATCCTTTGCCGGCACCGGTCAAGACGATGCAGCGCACCTGAGTATTGAGTTCTGCGTCGGCCAGTTGGTCGGCGAGCGCCGTTGTCATGGCGCCGCTCATGGCATTTCGCGCCTCGGGCCGATTGAGAGTGAGGGTTAAAACCCCTCCCTCCAGGGTCGCTAGTAAATCCTGTGTCCCAGTGTCTATCTGCTGTTGCATCTTTATTCCCCTGATTTCAATATCTGCTGAGCTTAGCAATTCGCCGCCAAATTCAAAGGATCACCTTGAACCGCCCAGCGAAAGCTGGCTTTTTGCACGGGAGAAGCCGCCGATGATGACAACCATGATGAGCGCCCACTTAGCCACGGTAGTGCCCGGGGCGCTGTTGGGTACCTATTTAATGCTCCGGCCCAAGGGCACGGCACCCCACCGGACTCTGGGCAAGATCTACATGGGTCTGATGCTGGTCACGGCGACTTGCAGCCTTTTCATTCCTGCTGCTGTGGGGCCACAGGTCCTTGGGCACTTCGGCGCCATTCACCTACTCTCACTTCTCGTTCTGTACTCAGTGCCCATGGCTTACTTTGCCGCCCGCAGGCACGCGGTGGTACCGCACAAACTCGCCATGGCCGGGGTGTACTTCGGCGGCGTGCTGATTGCCGGCGGCTTTGCGCTGGCGCCCGGGCGCTACTTAAACCAACTGCTATTTGGCTGAGCAACCAAGCTAACTGCAAACCGGCACTGTGGGTATACTCAAGCGCTACTACTTGGAGAGGTACCACCCATGAGCCAGCAGCACTTCGAAACCTTCGACCTGACCATTGAAAACCACGTTGCCCATATCTGTCTGAATCGACCGGATAAGCGCAACAGCATGATCCCCTCCTTCTGGGAAGATTTACCCAGGGTGATTGAAGACATCGACAGCAATGCCAAAGCCAGGGTCATTGTGATTTCCTCTTCGGGCCCAGTCTTTACTGCGGGCATGGACCTCAACGCCTTTACGCCCAAGCAGCACGCTACTGCCGAGGACGCCAAGCGCGAACGTATCCGCCACGGCGCTGCGTTTTATGACACCGCGCGCAAGACCCAGGCCGCCTTCAACGCACTGGAAGATTGCAGACTGCCAGTGCTTGCCGCCATCCAAGGCGGCTGCGTTGGCGGCGGCTTAGATATGGTCACTGCCTGCGATATGCGCTATTGCACTGAGGACGCCTTTTTCACCATCTTTGAGATCAACATCGGCATGACCGCCGACGTGGGCACCTTCCCGCGCCTGGTACAACAAATGCCTGAGGGCTTAGTCCGGGAGCTGGCTTATACCGGCAGGCGGATGCAGGCAGAAGAGGCATTGAGCACCGGCCTGGTTAACCGCGTTTTTGCGAACCAAGAAGAACTATTGATCGGCGTCATGGAGATTGCCGCAGAAATCGCCAGCAAAGCGCCTTTGGCTGTTTACGGCTGCAAGCACATGATCAACTACTCCAAAGATCACACCACTGCCGATACCTTGGACTACATCGCCATTTGGAATGCCTCATTCCTGCAAAGCCAGGAGATGCAGGAAGCCATGATGGCAAACGCGGAAAAACGCGACGCCGACTTCGTCGCGCTACCCACACGCACGAAGAGTTTCGGCTCTAACTGAGGAAACTAGCATGACCATACAGCTACGACAAATATGCCTGGTCGCCAAGGATCTGGACGGAGTAGTCGACGATCTTACGAACATCCTGGGAATATCCAGCTGCTACATCGATCCCGGCGTAGCCAAGTTTGGTTTAGCCAACAATCTAATGCCCATTGGCCGCAACTTTCTTGAGGTGGTCTCTCCCATTCAGGCAAATACCGCTGGCGGCCGCTATCTGGAGCGGCGAGGAGGCGACGGTGGCTACATGGTGATTACGCAGCTCGATAGCTTCGCTGAGCAGCAGCGCTTACGACAGCTAGCCCTGGATCAGGGCGTCCGGGTGGCACACGAACACTCTAACGAACATTGGACCCTCACCCAGCTGCATCCAAGGGACTTACAGGCGGCGTTTTTGGAACTTGAGTACAACAGCGGTGCCGACTTTGAAGGCCACTGGGATCCGGTTGGCGGCACGGGCTGGGAAGACAAAGTGAAGCAAGATGTTGTCACGGATTTCCTTGGCGTGGAGCTGCAAAGCGACGACCCCGAGGCGTTGGCGACGCTGTGGGGCCAGTGCATAGATGAGCCTGTAAGCGTCAATGACCAGGGACAACCGTGCGTGCAAATGAACAACGCGCTGCTGCGGTTTGTAGCCGACACCGACGGCCGCGGCCCGGGTCTGGGCGGCTTGGACATCGCCGTCGCTAATCGAGACCATATTTTGCGCGAGGCGAAAGCTCGCGACTGTTTCGTCAGCGATGACTTAGTGACGATCTGCGGCACTCGCTGGTACTTGGCTGACGCCTGAAGCTGCCGACAGTTACGTTAAGTGGCTAGATCAGCCACTACGCCGCTTTCCATAGCTGCGCTAACTTCCGCCCTCGTGAACCCAATTTCTTCGAGTATCTCAGCGCTGTGTTCGCCAAGTCTGGGCGCTCGCTGGGGCTTGGCGCTGGAGGCGTCGGCGGCGAAAAAAGCCGGCTGTAGAAACTGAGTCGGCCCCAGCCCTTGATCCGGCATTTGCTGCAGCAGCTGGGAAGCCATCAATTGATGGTCCGCAAAAACATCCTGCAGTTCATTTACCGCTGCGCACGGAATATCTTGACCAGCTAACTCAGCCACCCACTGGGCATTAGTTTTGCTAGGGGCGACAGCGGCAATCAGCGCATAGAGCTCATCGATGCGATCCGACCGAGCCCCAGGGTCTATCACCCAATCCGCTTGAGCCAGCGCGGTTTCGCCCACCAGATTCAGAAAGCGAACCCAGTGGCGACTACTGTAGGGCATGATAGCCATGAACCCGTCTTGGGTTTTATAGGGCCTGCGATTGGGAGACATCAGCCGCTGGTAACCCATCTCACCCTGGGGAGGCACCATGGTGTGCCCGGCTAAATGCTCAGCCATTAAAAAGCCTGTCATGGCCTCAAGCATAGGCACTTCAATATTTTGGCCCTTGCCACTGCGCGCTTTCTGCACCAGCGCCGACGCCACCGCCAGTGCCAGGTGCAAACCCACCACCTTGTCGCACAAGATGCCGCGAAAAAATTGCGGCGCGCCACTGGCGTCTGCATTTAGAGCCGCCATCCCCGAGCGCGCTTGAATGATGTCGTCGTAAGCGGGGCTGTCGGCATCAGGCCCGACGCTGGCGAAACCCGCAGACCAGCAGTAAACCAGATCCGGCTTGATGCGCTGTAGCTGTTCGTAGGAAATACCCAGAGCTTGGGCAGACTGGCCGCGCATGTTGTGCACAACCACGTCGCAGTGTTCCACAAGCTTGGCCAAAATCTCCTGGCCGCGCGTTTTTTTCAGATCCAGAGCGATGCTGCGCTTATTGCGATTAAAGTTGGCGAACCCAGCGCCAACGTCGGGGCTGGGGCCAGGCCTGACGCCACGAAAACCGTCGCCGTCCAGCGGCTCAACCTTAATAACGTCGGCGCCAAAGTCTGCCAAAAACTGGGTGGCATAGGGCCCCAGCACCACCGTGGTGAAATCCACCACTTTGATTCCCTGCAACAAACTCAGCATGTGACCCTAGGCTCTCCCGTGTCAGCGGCGACCCAGCGCCCTAATCGAACTCTTTCTCGCCGCTGGCGAACAGCAGGTAAAAGATCATGCCGAACAGTGTGACACCGGCGGTTACCTGAAAAACCAAGGCCCAGGAACCCGTGTACTCCAAAATCAAACCGGTCACGGCCACGCCGACGATGCCTGGAATCGTACCTGCCGTGTTGGTAATGCCCATCAACGTACCGGCATGGCGCGGGGCCACATCCAGGTGGTTGACGTTGAAACCGCCCATGTTGGCGGCGCTGAACATTTTGCCAAGACACAGCAAACCGATTGCAGCTACAACCGTGTCCACCGTAGTGACCAACAGTAAACAAGCGGCCAATCCGCCAAAGGCCACGGTTTGGCAGATTTTACGCACCCGAGTCACGCTCATGCCGCTGACGATCATGCGGTCGGCAATGTTGCCCGCGATATTGATGAATAAAAACGAGGTCACGTGGGGCAGCATGGCTATGTAACCGATATCCCCAAAAGGCACGCCCAGGCCCTCGTTCACATACTTGGGCAGCCAAGACAAGATCACGTACAGGGTCCAGTTGTTGCAAAAGTGCGCGACCAAAATCGCCCAGACGGCTTTGCTTTTCAAAAACGTCCATATTGGCGGAGAGCTCTCCCCTTCCCTGGTCTCATCGAATCGCGCGTTTTCTTTGATGAAATTCAGCTCAGCGGCGGAAATGCGCGGGTGTTCTTGGGGCTTGGCGGACACCAGATACTGCCAGGCCGCAAACCAGAGGATGCCGACAGCCCCAAACAAGTAGAAGGCCCATTCCCAGCCCATCGTAGTGACGATGATTGGGGTCACCACCAAGGCAAATACAGTACCCACCGGAATGGCACTGGCATTCAAGGCGATGGCCTTAGCTGTCTCACCGGCAGGAAACCAGCGCGTCACCAGGGAATAAACCGATGGGAAGGTCACAGCCTCACCCAGACCCATGCCGATCCGCGCCAAGTAAAGCATCATCAGACCGCCCATGGCCGCCCAGGGCGTAATCAGGGTGAACAAACTCCAAATCAGCACGCCGGCCCCGAGCACCACCTTGCCGCCGAAGGTATCGGCCAGACGCCCGCCGCCAATTTGCATCAGCAGATAGCCAATGTAGAACGAGGACAAAATGTAGCCCTGTGTCTCCAGACTCCAATTATAGTCTTCGGCCATCGGAATGATGGCCACAGATATGTTCACACGGTCGATATAGCAAACGAACGTGGCAGCAAAGCACATGGCGATGATGGAATATCGAGTCTGCCAAAACCCCGCTTTGGTTGTATCTAGCTCTGCCATTTTCTCCCCAGCAGTCAATCTCTCCTGTGATGGAAAGTAACCCAATCCGGCAGAATCACCTAACCCAGGCTACAAGGCCAAATACCGCCTGGTGGGCCTGCCGCATGGAACAGCGTCGAACCATCACTAAGTAGGGTCCTCGGCAACGCCCACCAAAGTCTTCCCGAAGTTGTCGCCGCGCAGCATTTGCGCAAACACTTCCGGCGCGTGCTGCAGGCCGTTTCTTAGATCCTCTCGATAGGTCAGTTCACCTGACGCCACGTAGCCGCTGACTTCGTGAAGGAAGATATCCTGATAATCAGCAACATAGTTGCCTACAAACAAGTCATGGACCTGAACCTGTTGGCGGGAAAAAACATCTGCCCCGCGCTTGCGCCATTCCGCACGGGGGTCTAAACCATCTTGATTGCCGTACTGGGAAATCAGGCCGCACAGTGAAATCCGCGACCGAGGATTCAATAGCGGCAGCACGGCGTCAAAAACATCCCCGCCGACGTTTTCAAAGTACACATCGCAGCCGTCTGGACAGGCGGCCTGCAAATCTGCGGCAAAACTTTCGGGTCGGTGAGACACCGCTGCGTCCACGCCTAGCTCTTTTAGATACTGAATCTTTTCCTGGGAACCGGCGATGGCCACAACCCGGCAGCCGTAAATTCTGCTTAGCTGGGACACTACCTGGCCCACACCACCGGATGCGGCGGAAACCACAACGGTTTCCCCAGGCTGGGGCTCACACTGAACAATCAGGCCTGCATAAGCGGTTAAGCCAAGCATCCCCAAGACTCCAACCGCCGTAGAGATTGGCGCCAGGGCCGGATCAAGCTTGCGCGGATACATGTAGCCAAACACGCTTATGCCGGCGCCGGTGAGACCGTGACTTTGCCAACCGTTGGTGTTGAAAATAAAGTCGCCTTCGTCGAAGCCTGACAAACGGCTTTGCACAACCTGGGACACCGTGCGACCGTGGCAAACCTCACCGGGCGCTTCAAGGCCACTTCGTCGCCGCCCCCATTGATAGGGGTCCAGAGACAAATAGATGGTTTTTGTTAGCGCCTGGTTTGCCTCGGGCTCCGGCAGCACTTCCTCACTCCAGCGAAAATCCCCGGCCTGGGGCCAACCGTGTACCGGTGTGCGCCCGAGTCGCCAAACCCGATTGATCTGTTCATCTTTCATCCGTGTTTCTCCTCTCCAGCCAGTGCTGCTATGCGTCTAGTCATCAGTCCCGCGCGCTTTTCTTCCCAGGCGATCCTTTGTATAACCTAGTCAGGACATTTACTAGGGGTGGGAAGATGGCAGAAACAGCAAACATCGCGGAGTTACTTGGCGGCTTGGACTTCGATCCGGCAGCTCTCAAAACCAAATACTTAGCCGAAAGAGATAAGCGATTGCGGGACGATGCCAACGAGCAATACGTTGAGGTAACCGCAGAATTTTCGCACTACGTTGATGACCCTTACGTCGAGCCGGGATTCACTCGAGAGCCCCTAACCGACGAGGTCGAGATCGCTATTATTGGCGGTGGCTTCGGCGGACTGCTCATGGCCGCGCGTATGAAAGAAGCGGGCTTCAACGATATTCGCATGATCGAAACTGCCGGCGACTTTGGCGGCACTTGGTATTGGAACCGCTACCCCGGCGCCATGTGCGATGTGGAGTCCTACTGCTACCTACCGCTGCTGGAAGAACTCAACTACATTCCCAAGCACAAGTATTCTTTTGCCCCGGAAATTCTTGAGCACAGCCGCCGAATCGCTCGTCACTACAACCTGTATGACAACGCCTGCCTGCAAACCAGCATCACCAATCTTAGCTGGGATGAGGCCAGCGAGCGCTGGACTATCGAAACCGACCGCAACGACAAAATGCGCGCGCGCTACGTAGCCATGGCCAACGGCCCGTTGAGCCGCCCCAAGCTGCCTGGCATTCCTGGCATTAACGATTACCAGGGCCATACCTTTCATACCAGCCGCTGGGACTATGCCTATACCGGCGGTGACTCCTACGGCAACCTGACCAACTTAAAAGACAAGCGGGTTGGCATTATTGGCACCGGCGCTACCGCGGTGCAGTGCATTCCCCACCTGGGAGAGTGGGCCAAAGAACTCTACGTTTTTCAGCGCACCCCCTCCTCCATTGATGTGCGCAACAACGCCGAAACCGACCCGGACTGGGCGGCCAATCTCAAACCTGGCTGGCAGCAAGAGCGCATGGACAACTTCAACATTTTGGTCAGCGGCGGCGACCAAGAGGTGGACCTGATCAATGACGGCTGGACCGACATTTTCCGCAATCTCACTGGCATCGCAGCAAAGCTGGCCAGTCGCAAGCTGGGACGCCGATTAACCGGAGCCGAGCGCGCTGAGCTAATGGAGCTATCTGACTATAAAAAAATGAACTTCATTCGAGCGCGGGCGGAAGAGGTGGTTAACGATCCTTCGGTGGCAGAGAGCCTAAAACCTTGGTACCGGCAATTTTGCAAACGACCTTGTTTCCATGATGAATACCTGGACACCTACAACCGCGACAACGTTACCCTGGTCGACACTCAGGGTAAGGGTGTGGACGCGCTAACCAAATCCGGCGTGCAGGTTGGCGACACTCACTACGAGGTTGATTGCCTGATTTTCGCCACTGGCTTTGAGGTCGGCACCACCTTCACCCGGCGGGCCGGGTACGACGTCGTTGGGCGCGGCGGACAAACCCTGAGCGAGCACTGGCGCGACGGACTGCGAACCCTACACGGGCTCACCAGCCACGGCTTCCCTAACTGCTTCTTTTTGGGCTTTACGCAAACGGCGGTAACGGTCAACGTGCCCCATGCGCTGAACGAGCAAGCCAAACATCTGGCCTACATTCTCAGCCAGGCGCGAGATCGGAGCACCCCGACGGTGGAAGCCGCGGCTTCCGCGGAGCAGGAATACGTGGACCTGATTCGTCAGTCATCCAATACCGGCGCACGGTTTTATCGGGAATGCACGCCCGGCTACTACAATAGCGAGGGTAAGACCGGCAACGCCACCGGCTTTTTCTCAGACATGTTTGGCGGCGGCCCCATTCGGTTCTTTCGCATGCTCAACGAATGGCGCGAGAACGGCGAACTCAGCGGGATCGAGCTGCGCTAGTCTCAGTATAGGCTAACGCAGCTTTGCGCTTAAATGGGCCGGCCGTCAGACCGGCTTAGCCGCCAGTGAATGGGCGTATCCGGGCGCACGTCAATGGTCTTTTCAAATACCAGCCCGGCCGGCATGGAGTACGTACCGCTGCTGTCAGCCGGGTAACGTTCACTAACCAAATACAGCACCATGCGATGGCGCCCGGGCACCGGACCATCACCAGCATTAAAGTGAAATGCCCCCTGGGTGTTGGCGGTAAGCCTTGCCCTGGCCATGGGCGCGTGAACGCTCTCGGGAATCAGACTTAACCACCCTAAGCCTAGGGGTTCGCCCGCTAACGACACCTGGCCGTTGAGGGCGCAGCGATTACCGTGAACGCTGGCGTCGTGCAGCATGCCCTGACGCCGCAGCCAATTGAGCAGCAGGTCGCCCCAGGTGCTGGCTTCAACATCTTGTCCCTGACCGTCTCGATTCAGTCCCAGCCCGTGATCGCCGTGGTTAAAAATATGCAGCTCCGCCGGTACGCCGGCGGTGAGCAGGGCATCGTAAAGCAAGGTCGCTTGACTGGCGGGCACCACAGAATCCTGATGGGTGTGTACGATAAATGCAGGCGGGGTTTGCGAATTCACCAAGGTGTCCGTTGGCCAATATTCCTCAGCCTTGCGCCCCCGAGCGATACCGTTAGTTACCGCATACACTGGTACTAGAAAATCTGGCCGGCAATCGAGGTCATCGATATCATCGGATACGGACTTTCCGGCATCGCCGGACAGTGCAGTGGCCAAAGCCAAGTGACCGCCTGCAGAAAATCCCAGCATGCCAAGCCGCTGCGGGTCCAAGCCCCACTCCATCGCCCGGTGGCGCACCAAGCGCATGGCGCGTTTGCCATCTTGCAAGGACACCGAGGAATGATGCTCAGGCCCCAACCGGTAACGCAGTACAAAAGCGTGCAGACCTGCCTTGTTTAACCACTGGGCCACCTGCAAACCCTCATGGTCACTGGCTAAGGTTCGATAGCCGCCGCCGGGACATACGATCACCCCGGCACCGTTAGGGGCAGAAGCTAGATGCACCGTTAACTGAGGCGTTTTCTCGGCCACCGAGTCCAGCGCGTCAGACCACAGGGGCACCACTTCAAAGTCGTTAGTGGGTCTTTGCTTCAACGTTTGTTCCCTCCAAACCCTTATCGCATCGACACCGTGCTCGCTGTAGCGAACGCATCAGCAGTTTGGCGCACACGGTACAGATTTGCATTTGTGGCAGACTGGCATATCTCAAACACACCAGTCAGGACAGGCAATACCAACATGATATACAACAACGTCATTCTGCAGGCGCGAGACAGCGGCTCTATCGACCGGCTCCGAACTCTGCTCACCAAGCAGGCGGAAGTCTCGTTAACCGAGCAGGGCTGCGAGCGATTTGAGGTCTATCAATCCGAAAGTCAGCCCGAGGTTTTTATTCTGGTGGAATGGTGGGCTACCCAAGAGGACTTAGACGCCCACCGCAGTACGCCAAATTTCGTGGACATATACGTTCCCGAAGTTGTGCGGTTAGTCGAGCGCACCCCCCACCCCAGCCAGCGCCTGATTTAAACCGGCACCGGCTCTGAAAACCGCTCTAGTGATGATAAAGACTTGGGTTGGCCAGCATGTAGGCCGCACCGTGAACGCCGTTGATGGCCGCATCCTGACCAAACAGACGCTTCTTTTGGTCCCCATAGTTATGCCGATTAGCCCCCAGCGGCGCTAGCTGCGCGGCCCGTTCTTGGGCATTCACGACAAGGCTTTCCACATCGCAGGCACGCTCGACGAAGCCAGCAGCGGCAGCCGCTGTGCCGGTCCAGCGTTTGGCCAACTGCACGGTCTCAAAGAACACTGACGCCGGCAGCTTATGCTTAAACAGCGCAAGCTCGGGGCTTGGGATAGTTAGCCCAATCTGCAGTTCGTTGGCGCACATGAAGCCCCGGTCCGCGCGCATGAATCGGACGTCATGACACAACGCCGCCATAAAGCCTGCGCCGAAGGCGTGTCCGTTCACGGCACAAATTGTTGGTATGGGAAAGGTCATAATGCGGCTCATCAGGCCCATAAATTCCGGGCCAAAGGCTTCCCGGTCCCCTGCCTCGGGATGCGCCTTGGGATCTTGCACCCAATCTAAATCAAGACCGTTAGAGAAAAATTTCTCGCTGGCCGAGGTTGTGACTAAGGCAGCAGGCCCGTCGGACGCCTCCACTTCGTTCAGGGCCTGGTCGATGGCCCGAACAAATGTGGTATTCCAGCGGTTTTCTCCCGCGTTTAACGTCAGGGTAAAAACATCCCCATGGCGATCTAGATCTAACACTGTGCCCCCTTAATCACGCTTGCAGCGTTTTTTGTATTGTTTGCTTGATTAAGCAGTTTGGCCGCTATTGTACCGTCGCGCAATTGGCTTGGGGAGTTAGGCGGCGGTTCAGCATGCTGCTGTCGCCCAGCGGCTTCATTCGAGGCAAACTTGGCTATCCGATGAAGCTAGGCGGCGTCTTGAAAAAGCGCAACAATCAGACCCGTTTAACACCAGACCAGCGAGCAAAGGCTATGAGTCAATCCGAACATCCACTGAGCAGCACCCCGTTCGCCGATTGCGATACGTCTTTGCTAGAGGGCTTGGCATCCACGCGAGCCATCAGACGATATCGTGACGAGGCCATCCCTGAGGCCCACCTGCGCGATATGCTCTTCGCCGCGACGCGTGCGCCCAGCGGCTCAAACCGCCAGCCCTTTCGATTTATGGTGCTTACGGATAGCGAGCCGGCAGCCAAGGCCAAACAGCTCATCGCCGGGGCCGCCCAAGCCATCTGGCAGGCCAAAGAACAAAACGACGGCTACGCTAAGGGCTCCGGCGTGGACCCCAACTCGCCCAAATCCCGCATGGCGAGCACCATGCGAGGCTATGTGGATGGCTTTGCCTCGGTTCCTGCACTGGTTCTGCCCTGTTTGGTGCGCTATCGGGCACCAGACCCAATGGAGGGAGCATCGGTCTATCCGGCGGTGCAGAATCTCCTGCTGGCCGCTCGGGGCCTTGGCTACGGTGGCGTCATTACGGGCTTTCATCGTCCCGTAGAAGATGACCTTAAAGCATTGCTAGGCATTCCCGAGGAAGTTTTTATCTCCTGCACCGTCACTCTGGGCAAACCCCAGGGCAACCACGGCCCCGTGCGCCGCAGGCCCATGGAGGAACTGGTGTTCGCGGACGCCTGGGACAGCAGCCCAACCTGGGCCGTGGATCCCCCTGGCACGCGTTTCACCAGTGCAGGGCCGCCAAAGGCGCGCCCGCACACTCCGGGGAAGCCTCAATAGGAACCAAAAAACCAAGACCAGCGCCCATAAGGTCAAAAAAGTATCAACGCAGTTGCAAAGAGAACTAATGCTAAATCCCAGCACTAACGCAGCCACTATCTTTACCGCCCTGGCGCATTTTTTATTTTTCGCTGTCTTGGTCTCCCTGCCAATTTTGGTTATCTGGTTAGACATAGACACCCTGAAAATCGGCGCAACGGAAAGCTCTATGGTCGAGTACTTGGAACACTTTCTGTTATCGCTAACCATTCTTTGCTACGCATATACGGCAAAACACAATCCCAGTTTCCGGCACTTTGGCGCTTTAGTAATCGGTTTTTTCCTATGCATGCTGATCCGTGAACTCGACATGTTCTTAGATGAATGGGTTTTCCACGGATTCTGGGTCTATCCTGCAACTATCGTTGCGGTAGGTGCGATCGCTTATTCACTTAGCGACAGAGCGACCACCGCCACCCAGTTTGCAGCTTTTGTGCGCAACAAACACTTCTCCATGCTGTGCATAGGCCTTGCCGTGCTGCTGGTCTTTTCAAGACTTTTCGGCATGGGCTTGCTGTGGCAGGAGTTGATGGGAGAAAGTTATTTACGCCCGGTAAAAAACATCGCTGAAGAGGGCACTGAGCTGCTGGCTTATGCCATCATTTTCTATGCGTCTCTGCGCTATGCGTACGCAATGAAGCCAGCGAAAGAGATCTAGAGCAACGTACTCATCGCCCGTTAGTTTTCGGAGTAAGCCATGCTGACTATTTATCACGTACCCGGCACCCGCGGCCTTCGCGCCATTTGGCTGTGTGAGGAACTGAGTGTGCCCTATACCGTTGAGCTGGTGGACTTCAGTCCGGAGTTTCGGCGCAGCGACGCATGGCGAGCATTCAATCCTGTAGGCAAGGTTCCGGTTCTGCACGACAGCAACGATGACCTTACGCTGTTCGAATCTGGCGCCATGGTGCAGTACATATTGGATCGTTACGGCAACGGTGCGCTGCAACCCCCAGCAGGAACTCCAGAGCACGGTCGCTACCTGCAGTGGTGCTGGTTTGCCGAATCTACCTTTGCCCGGCCCCTTGGTGAGGTGGTCAATCACGGCCGAGAGTTTCCCGGTGACAAAAAAATTCCCGCCGTAGTGGCAGAAATGCAGGCGCGCGGGCTTGTTTGCGCTGAAGCAGTTGGGGCCGCCATCGGAGACGCACCCTACATTCTTGGCACGAACTTTAGCGCCGCGGATATTATGCTGGGTTATAGCCTTATGATCGGTGAACGGCTGCTGCCGGACGGCCTACCTGCTATTGTGCAACCTTATTGGCAGCGGCTGGCTGCTCGTTCCGCCTTTCAAAAGTCTGTGAGTTGACCACATGCAATCGAATCCATCCCAAAGCTCTACCGACGTGCGCCGCCGCCAGGCCACGAATTTAAGCTCTACCCCCGCCCACTGGATGCCGTTCACTGCCAACCGGCAGTTTCACAAAGACCCCAGAGTCATCGTGGCTGCAGAGCAGAATCACTTCATCAGCCAGGACGGGCGCCGGGTATTTGACTCCTTGTCCGGGCTTTGGTGCTGTGGCTACGGCCATAATCGTCCGGAGATTTCCGCCGCCATCAGTGACCAGCTTCAGGTCATGGATTATGCCCCCGCCTTTCAGTACACCCATCCCGGAGCCACGGCGCTAGCAGAACGCCTGACGGAAATGGCGCCGGGCAGTTTAAATCATGCGCTGTTTACGAACTCTGGCTCTGAGTGCGCGGACACGTCGCTGAAGCTGGCCCGGGCCTACTGGCGCAGCAAAGGTCAGCCTACCAAGACCCGCTTTATTTCCCGGCACAAGGGCTATCACGGCGTGAACTTTGCCGGTACGAGCCTGGGCGGTATTGGCGCGAACCGCAAACTCTTCGGTCAACTAGGGGATGCCGACCACCTGCCCCACACGCTGCAGCCTGAACTGGCATTTACTCGCGGCCAAGCCGAAACCGGAGCCGAGTTAGCCGATCACCTGAAACAGCTCATTATGTTGCACGATGCCTCCAACATTGCGGCAGTCATTGTTGAGCCCATGTCCGGATCCGCCGGGGTTATCGTGCCGCCGAAAGGGTACCTGCAGCGGCTGCGGGACATCTGTGACGAGAACGATATTCTGCTGATTTTCGATGAAGTGATTACCGGCTTTGGCCGCGTGGGGGCACCCTTCGGCGCCGATGCTTTCGGCGTGGAGCCTGACATGATGAACATCGCCAAGGGCCTGACTAACGGCGCCATTCCCATGGGCGCAGTACTAACCTCCAGCCACATCTACGATTGCCTGATGAGCGTAGACCAACCGGAACACATGATCGAACTGCCCCATGGCTATACCTACAGCGCGCACCCGGTGGCCTGCGCTGCGGCTCTGGCTGCCTTGGATGTCTTTCAGCAAGACCATATGGTGGCCAAAGCCCAAGCGCTGATTCCGGTGCTGGAAGAAACTCTGCACAGTCTAAAAGGGCATCCGCTGATCACGGACATCCGCAACTTCGGCTTAGCTGGCGCCCTGCAGATTGCCCCGCGAGACAACGACCCCGTAGTTCGCCCCTTCGAACTGGGCATAAAGTGTTGGGAGCTAGGGCTTTACGTGCGCTGGGGCGGAGACACCCTGCAATTCGGCCCGCCCTTCACCGCGTCACCGGCAGACGTCAGATCCATCGCAACCATAGTCAGCCAAGCACTGGATCAGGTTGCTTAGTCGACGGCTGCTTGCCTGATAAGGCCTGTTCATATTGCGGGCGAATGCCTACCATCGTGGCTACGAACGTGGAACACGAAACGCACCGAGCGCGCGATTCATTCGCCGCTTGCAGGCTTGCTGCCGACAGTTCGAGCTGAGCTAACTTTATCCACGAGCCTTGCTGGACGAAGACGCTGAAGGTGAGCGTTCCCGGCACTTAAACCGACGGAGGAAACACCATGCGAATTTTAAGTCTATTGCTCACGGCCGCTCTTCTTGCTGGCTGCACTGCCGATCAGGAACCGCCTGAGGCGCAAACTGACGCACCGGCCACGGGGCCCAATCTTGCTGACATTTTAGCTGCTCAGCCTGAAGAAACTCAGGCGCGCTACCAGTATCGTCATCCAGGCCAAACTCTGGAGTTTTTTGGCATTGAACCTGGCATGACCGTTGTCGAGGCGCTACCCGGAGGTGGGTGGTACAGCAAAATCCTCCTGCCTTATCTGGGCACGGACGGCGCCCTAATTGGCGCGAACTACGCCACACCCATGCGCCGCTTATTCGGCTTTTATACCCAAGAGCAGCTGCAGGCGGGGGAAACATGGCCGACGGACTGGCCTGCCAAGGCAGCAACGTGGGTCGAGGGAGCCAGCGCGCCTGTCTCTGGCTTTATCTTCGGCAGCATGCCCGAGGATGTTAGCGGTACCGCAGATGCCGTTATTTTTGTTCGGGCGTTACACAACCTCGCGCGATTTGAGGACCAAGGCGGCTTCCTCACAGCCGCCCTCAGCGATGCCTACCGGGCCCTCAGGCCTGGCGGGATTGTTGGCGTGGTTCAGCACAGCATCTCTGAGTCGGTGCCAGATGACTGGGCAACCGGCAATCGGGGCTACTTGAAACAGAGTTTTGTCGTGGCCCAAATGGAGCAAGCGGGCTTTGTTTTTGAGGGGGCCTCGGAGGTCAACGCCAACCCCAAAGACCAGCCCCAAGACGGTGACATCGTCTGGCGCCTGCCGCCGGTACTAAGCGGCAGCAAGGACGACCCCGCCAAGGCTGAGGCCATGCGAGGGATTGGTGAGTCTAACCGTATGACCCTGCGTTTCCGTAAACCCAGCGCCAGTTAAGCGGCCTGGCCACGGGGACTGCATAGGTTTTGACTGAACTCACCGCCATCTGGCTAACCGTTCAGCTTGCAGCCATCACCACCGCTGCATTGCTGATGCTTGGAACGCCGTTGGCCTGGTGGCTGGCTCACAGTAAAAGTCGGCTGCGACCAGTTGTCGAAGCCATTACCGCCATGCCCTTGGTGATGCCGCCTACAGTGCTGGGCTTTTACCTGCTCGTACTGTTGAGCCCGGACAGCACCCTGGGCGGCACGTGGCTGGCCATGACTGGCTCCACGCTGGCTTTTTCTTTTACCGGCCTGGTAATCGCCTCGCTCATTTACTCCCTGCCCTTCATGGTTCAGCCCCTAACCGCGGCTTTTGCCCAGCTCGGGCGTGCCCCCATGGAAGCCGCCGCCACTTTAGGCGCAAGCCCTAGGGATGCCTGGCTGACGACAATTTTGCCCATGGCCCGCAATGGTTACCTCACCGCAGCGGTGCTGACCTTTGCCCATACCGTCGGCGAGTTCGGTATCGTTTTAATGGTCGGGGGTAATCTGGCTGGTGAGACTCGAGTGATTTCCATCGCCATTTATGAAAGCGTGGAAACGCTGAACTATCAGCAGGCTCATTTGCTCTCCGGCGGCCTCATGGCGTTTTCGTTCGTAGTCCTGCTCTGTGTTTACCAGTTCAATCGACAATTCGCCGTCACCCTTACCCCCCAAGGTCAGCGCTAATGCTGGACTTGGACATTCAAACCCAGGTGGGGGATCTGAGCCTGCAGGTGGCCGCTGAAATTGGTGACGGGGTTTGCGCTCTATTTGGACCCAGCGGGTGCGGCAAGACCACCCTGCTCAGAGCCATCGCCGGACTGACGCCCTGCAATGGTGAAATTCGCTTTAACCAGACCATTTGGCAGGGATCAAACGTCTTCGTGCCCCTGCATGAGCGCAGGGTGGGATATGTCTTTCAGGACGATCGTCTGTTCCCGCACCTCACGGTGGGGGAAAACTTAAGCTACGGTTTGCAACGCGCCGCTAAGAAGGCGCCCGTCGAGTTACCCATGGCCGAGGTGGTGGATCGGTTTGACCTGGAGCCGCTGCTGCATCGCTATCCCAGCACCCTATCCGGTGGCGAATCCCGGCGCGTTAACATTGCCCGAACCCTGTGCAGCCAGCCAAAGCTGCTGCTGCTGGATGAACCGCTAACCGGTCTGGATGGGCGGCGCAAAGCTGAAATCATTCCCTATCTGGCAGCGGTGGCCAAAGACCTGAACATTCCTACGGTGTACGTTAGCCACATTAACGACGAGATTGCGCAGCTGTGCGACCAAATGATGGTCATGGCCGAGGGAGCGCTCATTGATCACGGGCCCACGGACAGCGTCCTTAACCGGCTGTGGCAGATCCAGGGCCAGCAGCAACCGGTAGGCGAACCGGGAAGTTTGCTGAACGCACAGGTGAGTGGCTTTGATGACGCCAAGGCGATGCTTCATCTATCGGTTGCAGAACAGGCACTGCAGGTGATCTGCCCGGTGCTGCCTCAAGTTGACCGGCTACGGCTCTTTATCGCCGCAGCTGACGTGGCCATTGGTTTGGATAAACCCTCGCGCCTGAGCATTCGCAACGCGCTCAGCGGCACGATTACCCAGCTTAGGCCCTTATCAGGCGCTAAATTTGGCTTGGTCAGTGTAGACATTGAGCTGCCCGCCATCGACAACCCCCAGACTATCGTCGCCCACATTTCTGCTGCGGCTTGTGAAGACCTGGGATTGAGCCGAGGCATGCCGGTTTACGCTCTGATCAAAAGCGCCCGCATTGCCACGCCGCTGATTTAGCGGCGGCGATGACTATAAACGGGACTGTTAGGCAGTATTGTCTCGCCAGTTACCGTGGAAGCCGTAGGGCACACGGTGATCGAGCATGGCCTGAGCCAAAGGCCCCTGAGCCACATTTTGCGCATCTAAAATGACCAGGTGACTGGCGGCTCGATTCGCGTCGAAAACATAAGCCAACAGGAAGCCATCACCCTCCGGTGCGTGCGCCGTTCTGGGCACGAAGATGGGCTCGCTGGTGGCGCAACCGGCACCGACATCGTAGCTGTCCAGGGCTCCAGTGTGGTGGTCAATGGCTGCAATGACGTTAAAACCGCCCACTTTTGCTGGCGGCTGGGTATCGCCGGCAAAGTATCCATAGCGATATCCAAGACCGGCAAATCGCTCATCCAGCCGAGGAAATTCGCAAACCAGATCGTTCAAAGTTTCGACCTTGTACTGGTCAGTCTCGGCGTTTAAGTCGAAGGTCCACCGAACCAGTTTGGCCAGGGCCTTTTTGGGATCGCCTGGCGTGCCGTCTGCGGCGGGAAATAGGGGCGCTTCTGGATACTCGCAGACGTCGCAAACAATCTTACCGTCCGCAGTACTGAAGGCATTCATAGGATGGAAAACGTAGCTGGCTTCACCGCGAAACCACTGCAGATCCGTTACCGAGCCTTGGCGCGGCATCACGCCAATGTGTACGCCTTTGTCCGGTTCCCAGGCATACACTGGCGTGCCTTGAAAAGCGCGCTCGAGGCTGCCGGTCAACGGCATAATGGGAAAAATCACGTGGTCTTTGGTGACGATAAAATCATGCACCATGGCCGCGTAGGGTGCCTCAAAGGACTCGCTGCGCAGCAGCGCTCCGCTCTTGTCCACAACGCTAAACGTCATGTGAGGTGAAATCGTGCCGTTGGCGTTGTAGCCGAAAAACAACATCTCACCATTCTCTGGATCGATTTTCGGATGCGCCGTCATCGGCCCGGTTAGCTCGCCGCCGTAGATGTGGGGGCCAATGGAATCAAGGCTAATGGGATCAAGCTCGAACGGTGCATGACCCTCTTCTAAGGCCAACAATTTACCGCCGTGCCAAATAATGTTGGTGTTCGCAACGCCATCCGTTTCCAGGCCGGCCACGCTTTCATCGTTGTCCATAGGGTTGAAAGGGTTAAACAGCGCCCGACCTGCTTCCCGCTCTTTCTGCCACTTCAAGGTTCTCACCCAGCGGTTTCGATACGACACCTTGCCGTCTTCGATGTTGAAGGCATGGACCATGCCGTCACCAGCAAACCAGTGGTAATAACCCTTGGGCGCGTACTGAGGATTAGGCCCGTTGCGGTAGAAGCTGCCGCTCAGTTCTTTTGGTACTTCGCCCTGAATGACTAGGTCGTTAACGTCGCATTCCATTTGCAGAGGCGCGAAACCACCCCGTAGGTTCGGGTGTTTGGGAAAGGGCTGGGCCATGTTCAAGCTCGGACAACAAAGGGCCAAACAGTCTACTTCAAGTCAACACCCACAGGACAGTGATCCGAACCAAGGATATGGGGCCATATAAATGCGTCTTTGATCCGGCGCATCCCGGATGCAGAGGCATAAACACAGTCAATACGCCAGCCAACATTGGCCTCTCGGGCACCGCCAAATTGCCGCCACCAGGTGTAATGATCGGGTTCATCTGGATGCAGGGCACGAAAGGTGTCCGTCCAGCCATTGGCTTGAATGTCCGTGAGCAGCTGACGCTCTTCGTCTAAAAAACCGCTGGATTTGCGATTGCCTTTTGGCCGGGCTAAGTCAATTTCGTGGTGGGCTGTATTGAAATCTCCCAGCACGTAAACACGCCCCCTGCGACGTATCTCCCCGAGGCGCTTAAACACTGCCCGATAGAAATCCAGCTTGTAGCCCACTCGGGAGTTATCCCGATCTTTGCCGTTGCCTTTGGGAAAGTAGACGCTGGCGATAGCGAGGCGACCGAAATACGCCACGATAAACCGGCCCTCGTCATCAAAACGGGGGTCGCCTAAACTGGTTTCTACCTTGCTTGGGGCTACCCGGCTCAAAATTCCCACGCCGCTGTAGCCGGGGCGTTTGGCGGGAGCGAAGCTCGCGTGCCACTCCCCAGAGTGGGTAATCGAAGCGGGCAGCTGTTCAGGAAATGCACGCACTTCCTGCAGCGCCACCACATCAGCGTTGCTATTTTTAAGAAACGGAACGAAGCCTTTTTTTAGGCATGCCCGAAGCCCATTTACATTCCAGCCCACAATCCGCACTACGTCATTCACTTTGCTCTACCTTGGAAGCCGACTTTTTTAGCACCGAGCGCCGATTTTCGGCCAAATTAGGGACAGAAGGTAATAAAAGCTGGATGAATAGCTTCTCATCGCCGCACCAATAAGGCGGCCCAACGAAATAAGTTGAACGCATCTGCCAACGCCGCAGCGAAATACGTGAGCGCTGCAGCTCTGAGCACTCGCCGCACCGTAGGCTCCTGATCTGCAGAGATATAGCCTCCCTGCCGCAGAATCGGCAGGGCTTTGCCGAAGCTGGCATCCCACTCAATGGGCAAAGTCACCAAGTGCAGGAGCATGCGCAGCACCAGTCCAGACAAACCGATCACCGCGATCAGCATGGGCGGCACCGGGTGACGTGTTACCAGACCAATAATCGGCGCGACCGCCAGCACACCAACGCTGACTTGGCCCAGACGCTGCACCCAAGGCACCAATAAGGTTCTGGCCTGCAAACGAGGATCCTTGCGCTGATGTTGAATGGCGTGACCGACCTCGTGGGCGGCAACCGCCACAGCGGTTAACGAACGCCCGTTCCAGTTTGCTTCGCTTAACCGCACCGCTCGATCTTGAGGATCGTAGTGATCGCCAATCTCCGACACCTCGGCCTTAACGCCAGCCAGGTCGAAGCGCTGGATTAAGTGCTTGGCAAGTTCACCACCGGTGCCGGGTAGATTGCCCGACTCCCCTGCATAACGCTGCATAACCCATCGCACCCAGAGGGAGGGCAAAAATACTGCCCCAAACAGCAGCGCAAACAGCCAGATCATCGCAGGGCCTCGATTGTGTCGTTGCGCTGTCTTGGGTACACGTCAATAGCCCGTGTTTTCTCGCTTGGCCTCGGTACCGCCCCGGGCTGCGGCCAACTCTTTAAGGGCATTTTTGGTCATGTGGCCAGAGTCGCTGCCCAGGGTGACGAAGTTGAAGCCTAAAGCCAGGTACTTCTGGGCGTACTCTAGGCTGGAGGTATGAATTCCCGCGGCAATGCCGTGGGACTTACATTTGGCGAGCAGGTCTTTCACTACCACCAGGTGCTCTTCCTGGGGCTGATCGCCCATAGCAGGCAGTCCAAGAGACAGAGCCAAGTCGGCGGGACCGATGTAAACACCGTTAAGCCCTGGAGTTGTCATGATTTCGTCTGCGTTGGCAATGCCCTCAGCAGTTTCAATCATAGCGATACAGGCAATTTGATCGTTAGCCTCAACCGCGTAGCCGCGCCCGCCGTAGACTGCAGCGCGGATGGGGCCAAATGAACGATTGCCCAGCGGCGGGTAGCGACAGGCCATCACCGCTTGCTCAGCCTCGGCCCGATTATTCACCATGGGGACGATCACCCCGTATGCACCGGCATCCAGGGCCTTCATGATTTCGTAGGGTTCATTCCATGGCACCCGCACAATCGGCGTTGCTTGGGTGGTCGAAATGGCCGGTAACATGCGCACCAGATCCGTGTAATCAATCAAACCGTGCTGAAGGTCCACACAGACCCAATCAAAACCCAGGCCAGCCATGACCTCGGCAGAGTAGCTGTTTGCCAGGCTCAACCAGCATCCAATGGTTTGCTCATCCCTGCGCCAAGCCGCTAACGACGTATTTTCTCGCATCGCTCCCTTCACTCCTGTAAACCGAATCCGTGCAGCGATAGTACACGTCAACGAGCAAGGAGACAGACCCTGTCTAACAACCCCTGGTTAAAGTTACCTCGGTATATGAGACTGTTGTCGGCGAGTAATGAAGGGCAGATACGTGCTGACGCTAAACCAACAATTTATTGACCTAGGAAACGCGACCCGCGAGTTGATCGGTCTTCTCAACGAGGCCGACGAGAAGTTTTGGCTGATGTGCATGCGCCGGGCGCTGCCAAAGATCGAGGGCCACGAGCTGGCCGGAGCCACCCTTGTACTAGGCTGCTATGGGGGCATGGATACGTTCTCTGACCTTGAGCTAGCCAAAGACCTAGCCGAGCAAGATCCAGTACGCTATCGAAATTTGAACGGTCGGCTTGATCATCTGCGCACCAAAACCTTCGAGGCGGCGCGCTGTATCGCCGCCCGCCAAACTTGGTAGCTGCTGCCGATACGAGGAACTGATATGGAACTGTGGACGACGGCCACACCCAATGGCTGGAAGGTCAGTATTATGATCGAGGAACTGCGGGAGGCCGGTGTTAACCTTGATCACCTCAAGGTTCGGCACATTAATCTCGCCAAAGGCGAACAGCACACACCGGAGTTTTCACGACACAACCCCAACCAAAAGATTCCGGTTTTGCTAGATGGCGATTACAGCATCATCGAAAGCTGCGCGATTTTGCAGTATCTGGCAGAGAAGTACCCCACTGACCTGCTGCCAGAGGGTCAAGAGCGCTGGCGAATTTTGCCTTGGCTGTATTGGCAGGCCGCCAACGTGGGACCAGTCTTCGGCAACAAACTCAGCTATACCCGCTACATGGATACCGTGCCGGCAGCGGCCAAAGCCCATCCACTGGAGCGCTTTGGCACTGAGGCGCTTAGATTAGTTTCAGTCCTGAACGGCCAGCTTAACCAGCAACCCTGGGTGGCCGGCGACACCTATAGCATTGCGGACATTGCCCTTTTCCCTTGGGTGAGAGCCTGGAAATGGAGCAAAATCGATCTGACCCGCACCCCGGCGGTTCTCGACTGGCTGGTCCGAGTGCGTCAGCGGCCCGGGGTAGCTAGAGGCATCACCTATGGCGTGCCTGCAGGCGAGGAGGACAAATGGAGCGAAGAGCGCAAAGCCCAGTACCGCCGCAACGGCAGTCAGATCACTAATCCTGCTCCAGACAAAAAGAGAGATGGTTAAAAGGCAGAAAAGTCCGGTTCCCGACGCTGGCTGAAAGCGGCGATAGCCTCCTGGTTCGCGGGGCCACCCATTAAGCTACCCAGCCCTGCACTTTCGATTTCGTGAGCCTCACGCAGAGCTTCCCGCCGCGGCGCCATTAGCATTTCCTTAGTAGTAATCAGAGATGCCAGCGGTTTTTCGGCTAGCACCCTGGCGCGATTCAAGGTCTCTTCCAGTAACTTATCGTCAGGCACGACCGCAAACACCATGCCCAGATCCTTGCAGGTTTGGGCGTCCAGCCAACTGGAACTCAGCAGCACCCAGTTAGCTGCCTGGGGACCCATCATGGCGGGAAACGTCACCGTGCTCGCCGCCTCTGCGGTCAGGCCCAAAGCGGTAAACGGACAGCGAAGCCTGGCACCCTCGGCCATAAACACCAAATCAGCCAAACCGGTAATAGTGCAGCCAAAGCCCACGCCTACACCATTGATGGCCAGCAGCAGCGGTTTAGGAAACTCAATGAACGCTTCAAACATGCCGTCGAAACCGTGCACCGGCGGATTGCTGGGATCTGGCTTGTCGGTTAAGTCCATACCTGCTGAAAATGCCCTGCCCTCACCGGTAATCACCAGCACCTTTACGCTGTCGTCCTCGGCAGCGGTTATCAGTTCTTCAGCAACGGCATCGAACAACGCGCCGTTAAACGCGTTCAGCGCGTCCGGGCGATTCAAACCCAGAATGCGCACGGAACCCTGGTCTTTTGTTGTCGTTAACACAAGTTCTCTCCTTAACTATTGCTGGCCGGGCAGGCCCTGAATGAAAGCGATGTCGGCTACCGACGCCTGCCACCGATGGGTGGCCAAGGCCTGATAGTCTGAGCTTTGATACCAAGCCTGAGCATCCTCGAGGCTTGGAAACTGCAGCAGCACGGTCCGCGTATGCGGCCAGTTTCCTTCCGCCACCTGAGGCGACTCATCCACCGCCAACAGCTGCCCCGCAAAGCGGCTAAAAATATCCATGAACCCCGCTTCGTACTTGGCGTATTTTTCTCGATCGTTGATGGTTATTTGCGCCACTACGTAGGTAGTCATAGGCCCTCCAAACTAGCCATCCTAACCACAGCCTCGGTCAAGCACCATAAAACGCGCGCGCTCCGAAAACGTTGTCCATCTCGCCGCTGCTTTTGCAATGTTTTTTACCTAACTCTCGCCCTACCTTTGCCCCACCTTTGCCCCACCTTTGCCCTACAAATGACCCAAATTAATTAGTTACTTTTACTCACGTTTTGACGCTAGCTAAAATATCAGATTCCCCGAACACCCTGAAAGCTAATCTTTGGTTCATGTCCAAGCTGAACCAACGAATTATTCAGGCGCGCCGGCAGCGCAAGCTTTCTCAAGCAAACCTTGCGGAACGCCTGCACGTTACTCGAACCGCCGTCAGCCATTGGGAAACTGGGCGATCTAAACCTTCCACGAAGCATATCGAGCGAATCGCTGCGGCTCTGGGCGTCGACGCGAGTTGGCTCATTTCCGGTAAGAAATCCACCTCATCCCTTAGCGCCCCTGCGCAAAACGACCCTGAGGCAAAAGCAGCATCGAACTCGGTTCGTGAAGATCGGTCCAGCTACGGTGCTTTGTTCGACCGGGAAACTTTCAAGGTCGCCGATGCCTACTTTGCTCTGAACCGAACCCAGCGCAAGATCATCCGAGACATGCTCAAAGCCCTTGGAAACGCATCCTGAACCCATCTTAGTCGCCCAAGGGCAAGAAGCCTCCCGGGTTAATCGTTAACCGAAAGTGCTCAAAGAGCGATCCACCTGCCCACAGGGTCAACTTCGAAAGAGCCAGCGCAGGGTGTCGGCAAAAAGCGCGCCGCCGTGCCGGAGATTGTGCCCTCCAACCCCGAATTCAAAGCGGTGATCGTAGCCTGCGAACTCCAAAGCCGAGGCCATTTGCTGGTTAGCCAGAGGCCAGTTACCGGTGACGATATTTGCGTCCCGTTCTCCGCTCTGTAAAAACACCCGCAGCGGTTTGCGCGGCGTGCTGCGGATCAAGTAGGGGTAGTTGTGCCCACCGCGTATATTCGTGAAAGACCCGCAGTGGCTAATCACTCGCGCAAATTCGCCCGGGAAATGCCACGCCGCATTGAAAGCGCATATACCGCCGCTGGAGATCCCGCAGAGCGCGCGACGCGCTGGGTCAGTGCTGATGTTGATTCCCAGCTCCCGGCTTACGAAGGGCAGCACGTCCTCTAGCAGAAACTCTCCGTATTGGGGCGAGCAGGTGTCATATTCCAAGCTGCGTTGATGTTTGGCTGCCGGGGTTTGCGGATGACGCGCCGGGGAGGGCTCTATGCCATCTGGGACGCCGGACATAACAAATACGCCAACGGTGGGATTCAACTCAGCAGATTTTTGCAGGCTCTCCAGAACCTGCGGCGCCCTCACCGCTCCTTGCTCGTAGCGATAGGCTTCGCCGTCATTACACAGCAGCAGGTTCACGGGTTCAGCGGTATTTTTGCGGCGTGGCACATAGACGGCTATGCGCCGCTTAGTACCAGCAAACACCCGGCTTTCCCGCCAATCGTCAAACACCGACACGACGCCATCCAGCGGGCCGTCAAGATAGGCCTCCGGACAGGGGTTGTATTGCCGATCTTCTGCAGTGCGTAAAACCTCGTCGATTTCCACGTTGGCTCGACCGTTGACGCGAAAATCTCGCGGATGCAAATCTTCCCAGGATTGATGCAAACCCAGCGCTTGGAAGACCGTTGGCTCCATCGATTTCTCCTTGCCGTTATTGGCGTTGCTATCGTTATCCTTGACTGAGGACTTTTCTGCGGCCTTGGTTTTAACCCTGGCTTAGGCCTCCACGAGGGCCTGATATACACGCACACGCAGTTCCCGCCGAATGGGGTAGGTGGACGAGGGGCGCAGCTGGGTGAAAAAAATCACGAACAAGTCCTCTTCAGGGTCAATCCAGAAAAACGTGCTGGCCGCGCCGCCCCAGTGATGCTCGCCTACCGAGGCGACGATAGATGCCTTTGCTGGATCTAACACCACTGCGAACCCAAGACCAAAACCGATGCCGTCGTAGCTGGTTTCACTCCATACTGGCTGGCCCATGCCGGCCATGTCGCTATTATTCGGCAGCTGATTGGAGCGCATATATTTGATGGTTTTCGGTGCGAGTAAGCGCTCACCTTCCAGCTCGCCCAAATTAAGCAGCATTTGACAAAATCTTGCGTAATCCCCAATGGTGCCAACCAAACCGCCACCACCAGAATCCGAAGTTGGCGGCGACAGATAAACCGAATTCTCGGCGCTGTCCGCCAGCTTCAACCCCCCTCTTTCGCTTTGAGGCACGGCTTTGGACGCGGCGCCAATACTGCTCATATCGCCTCCGACCTCGGGTACGTATAAAGCCGCAAAGCGCCCCTCATTGTGGTCGGGCACCCAAAAAGCTGTGTCGTGCATCTGCAGCGGTGCAAAAATATGCTGCTGACAAAAATCGCTCAGACTCATCCCCGCCCAAATTTCTACCAGCCGGCCCAAAACATCCGTAGCTACCGAGTAATTCCACTGACTGCCGGGCTGGCAAATTAACGGGATTTGGGCCAGACGCTGAACGATATCCGCCAGGGATTCTGTGCGACTTTGAAACTCGATGTTGCGCTCTCGATAACAAGCATCTACAGGGTTTGAGTTCATAAAGCCGTAGGTCAAACCCGACGTATGGTTCATTAGGTGTCGCACCAGCATAGGCGCTGTCTGGGCTGTGGTTTGGCTGGCCGGGGCATCGCCTCCGACCCAGACCGGCGTATCAGCAAACTCCGGAATAAACTTCGCTACCGGATCATCGAGCTGAAAGCAGCCTCGTTCGTAGAGCATCATGGCGGCAACGGTGGTCACCGGCTTACTCATGGAGTAAATGCGCACAATGGTGTCCAGTTCAAAGGCTTTGCCGAGTTCCTTATCGGCAAAGCCCGTACTCTGCTGATACGCCACCTTGCCGTGTCGGGCAATCAGCGTGCTAGCGCCGGCCAGCCGACCTTGGCTGACCTGCTCCTCCAGCCACTGGGTCACCCGCCGCAAGCGCTCTTCTGAAAATCCGGCAATTGCCGGGTCGACGGTTTCCAACATAGTTTTTCTCCCCAAAACTCTTGGACTCCCACAACAGATGGGCAAATGGATGCCCCAAACTGTCGAACCACACCCTTCCTGCGCCTGGAAAAGCCCTCGATATTGGCCTAGTAGTGATCCGGACAGTGGGGCGCGTGGTTGGTCATGAAGGTCTGATTGGCGGCAGCAATTCCCTCAGGCGACCCAGACAACATCCCCCAGTTTGCCAGGGTTTGTGCACTGTACATACCGCTTAACAAACCGGCCAGCGCCCGCATGGATACGCGGACGTCCGGGGCTCTTTGGCTAACGCTGACCTGAGAGTCCTGGTCAACATCCCCCGAAGTCTGAAGCTGCCAGCGGCCGTTGTTCCAAGGTGCTAAATCGTCGCCGGCAATTTCCAGCACCAAGCTGGACGCGTGGCCATAGCCACGCTGAGCCAGCGCCCTAGGCGCATCCACCACCCGCCACCAGGTTGCTTCGGTGTCCTGGGTGTGAAGCATGCGCGGCTCGGCCAGCATGGCTTGCGCAGGGTCGTCCATAGGAGCGTTGGGCCAAGCAACTCGGCCCACTAAATCGTGTCGAGATAAAAATTGCCAAAGGCTCTGATAGGCCGCCATGTCCAAGTACGCCAGGTCACGAATCTTGATCTCTTGGGGCCTGGCTCGATGGGCAACTTGGCCTGCTCGCAGGGTATAAACCACGTAGCCTCGCGGCTCCTGAACCGTGCCAGCCAAGGCCACATACACAGGCCCATCAGCCGCGTTACTGCCCTCCTCAGACAGCACGCTGTTTAACCAGAGAGATTTGCCGCGGTGGATGTAGCCGGTACGGTCGGCGATAAAGGCTCGGTAAACCTCTTGAAGGGACTCAAGAACCTCGGCGGGCCCATGCCGGGTTACCGGCAGTAGCGGCTGGTTGGAATCGAGAAACACAATGTCCGCAGTATCAACCGCGTAGTTGCGATTGAGTCCTGCCGGCGCAAAGCCATAGCGTTGATAGATTGCTGCCTGAGAAGCCCACAGCCCCGCGATGCTTTGACCACGGTCCCGCTGCTGGGCAAAGGCTTGGGTCATGATTCGACGCACCAAGCCGCGCCGCCGGTATTCGGGCCGGGTGCCCACCACCGAAATGCCAGCCATAGCCATGGCGCGGCCGTTGGCGCGAATGGTAAAAGGAAAGGCGGCAAACGAGGTGGCCATGAGCATTTGGCCTTGGTCATTGGTCGCCGCTGGATCAAATGCGCACAGGGTCCATTCCGGGCGCGTCCCTGAGGCTGAGATATTGTCCTGACCGTCACCGAAGGCGCCGCCATAAGAATAGGAGGCCATTAATCCAAGCTGACCCATTTCCTCTGGTTCAGCAGGACGAATATCAAAATCCATAGAGCCCCCTTGCAACGTTGTTCTTGCGCCTCTGCCCATCGCAACCTCAGCCGCGGACCGACCCGCCATTGCCCAGGGCGCCGCTGCTCTTCCCTTTGGTAATCGCTTAGGCCGTGAAGCGCGCTAGGCGCTCAGCAATCAGCGCATCGGCTTCTGCCATGATGCGGTCCATGAGCTCTTGCACCGACGGGATATCGTAAACCAAGCCCGCTACCATGCCACAGGACCAGGCGCCTTCTTCCATCGCACCCTCGGTCATGATTTTCGGGTACACACCTGCCACTTCGCCGGCAATATCCTCGAACTTCAAGTCGCTGCCCATGGCTTTTTCTTTTTCCAGCAGTCGTTCAACCGCCGGGTTGTTTAACACTCGCTCGGTATTGCGCAGCGGGCGCATCACCAATCGCGTATCCAGTTCTGAGGCATTGAGAATGGCCTGCTTCACGTTCTCATGAACCGGGGCTTCTTGGGTCGCGATAAAACGGGTCCCCATATTCATCCCCTCAGCACCCATGGCCAAGGCCGCCACTAGCGAGCGTGCGTCAGCCATGCCGCCGGAGGCAACGAACGGGATGTCCAGCTCGTCCGCCGCTCTGGGCAGCAGGATAAAATTAGGGATATCGTCCTCGCCGGGATGACCCCCGCATTCGAAGCCGTCAACAGATACTGCATCGCAGCCGATGTCCTGAGCCTTGATGGAGTGACGTACCGAGGTGCACTTGTGAATGACTTTAATGCCCGCCTCTTTCAGTTGCGGCAGCCACTTAGCTGGATTGTTACCTGCGGTCTCCACAACCTTGACACCGCTTTCGACAATGGTGTTCACCAAACCGGGATAATCCGGAGGCGTCACCGACGGCAGGAACGTTAGGTTTACGCCAAAAGGCTTGTCGGTCATGGCCTGACAGCGGGCAATCTCGTTTGCCAGCTTCTCCGGGGTGCCCTGGGTTAAGCCCGTAATGATGCCGAGCCCGCCGGCGTTGGAAACCGCCGCTGCCATCTCAGCCAAGCCTACGTAGTGCATGCCTCCCTGAATGACTGGGTGCTGAATGCCAAAGAGTTCCGTAATTCGCGTTTTCATAAGTTGTCTCTGCTTGGTTTGAGTTAACGTCTGCTTGCCGATCAGGGTGTTATTAATCGGCGGGGCAAGGATGCTGACCGAGGCTTTAGTCTTCTGTCAACCAAGGCCGGAGCCAGTCGAGTCCCGAAGCCCGAAGCCGCCAGCCTTTTAAATTCCGGCGAGCAAACGTGCTCTGATCAGTGGCAGTTGCGCGCGCCCTTGAAAAGGCTCGTCCCCGAGTTTCATCGTCGGCGCATAGAACGCTCCGGCCTCCGCCCCTTGACCGTATGCCTCGGCCAAAGCAGCCTGACCGCGGCCTTGCACAAAGGCCTGCCACTGCTGGTCATCAACATCCGGCCCCATCACCCGAGCCAGCGCACTGGTGATGAAGTTCAGGTCCGTGATGTCCGCGTGATCTCGCCACAGGGCTGCAAAAATTGTTTTCACGTAGTCGTCCACACGATCCGGTGCCTCCTTGGCAAGCCAAAGCAAACCCATGTTGGCGTAGCTGCAGTCGGTGGTCTGATAAATGTCCGCAAGGGGGTGTGGCGCGTAGCGGGCGATGTCAGCCGCCATGTACTCGCCCCGAACCCGCCGGTGCATGGTGCTTCGATCCTCATTGGCTGCCTGCGCCGCCGGCAGCTTCAGAGGTTTGTGATCGATGGGATGCCACCGCAGGCGGATACCGTCGTCTTTCAAGGCCAACAAACCGTTGAGAGCCAGATAGCTGTTGGGGCTCTTAAAGTCGAAGTAAATTGGCAGTTCTCGCGACTCGCCGACTCCTGGCTGGGTGGCGCTTTTTTCCAGCGCCCCCGGTGCTATGTCATCAGCCAAATCGTATGCGATATCGGGCCCTGGGCCCTTGGCTCCGCCGAGCATCCAGCCAATGCGAGGCAAATGCTCACGGCCAAAAAAACGGCTCGGACAGCCCGATTCGTCGGTATGTCCGGGCAGCAGGTAGGTAGGCACGCCGTAAACGCCGCTGGCAAAAGCCGCTTCCTGAAAACTCTGGTTAAATACTTTGCCCTGGCCTGCGGCAAATTCTCGAAACCCTTCCAGTGGTGCCTGAATTTGCTCCAGGGTTTGCACCACCGACTCGATATTTTCCGCATCGTACTCGCGACGCCAAAAGGGCTGATAAATTGCGTCGATATAGCGCTGGAGTAAACCTGAGGAACTGTTCTGGGCGGTCAAACTCTCGTGAAGTTTGATCCACCACATGCCGATAGCCGGCAAGTGAGTGTCCCAGATCTTCACCGTGCCGCGTATGGTCTGGTCCGCGAGATTTGCGTACCGGCGGCAATCAAAGTAGGCGTATTTGACTCCGGACCACTGCTCTTGGCTGCGGTTTTGTTTTCCTACCTTGCCGTCTTTGGCCAATTTTGCTGTACCCAAATAACTGCCAATATCCAGCACAAAGGGCCGCCAGTCCGCTACCAAGCCCGCCTCGGCCAGCATTCGACGGGTAGGCTCCACCGCGAGAAAGGCATAGGGACTTTTGAAATCAATGTGCACAATTAACGGGGCATCGGACTCTAGGGGCAAACCTGCCAGAGACTGACCGTGCGGTGATATGGAGGAAATGGATGTCATAGGGGCTCCTGTTTAGCTGGCCTGTCCTTCGCCAGTGTGTCATGTTGACTTTTTAACCCGGCAGTTTAATCCCGGGCAGATATTTACTCGGTGAGCAACAACCCATCGCCAGGCCGGTAGGCTCGCAGCAGGTTTTCTTGCAGCACTGCCTCATCAAATAGCGGCGGATGCAGCACCTCATTCACAAAGTCCTCTACTTGATCCGCATAGTGGGGAGAGTCGGCATCTAAAGTCGCGCTGCCGAATTGGTGTACCCCCTGCACGGTCAACTTGCCGAAGGCGTCCCACTCCACGAGGTAGTACAAGCCATCTCCGGCTACGTTGGTCAAAAAGCCATCCTTATCCAAACCCTCGCCGTAGACCGCGCGCAAGATATCAGGCCCGCCGGCAATGGGCAGATTCATCTCTCCCCGGACGTGTCGATTCACCAGACTCCAGGCGGGGTCTAGGCGACCAAAGGCCGATTGCAGGGCCACCGCGCAATCTTTAAGGATGGTCTCCAGTTCGCTGGCTGCTAATTCATCCGCCTCCGTGGCTTCCACCGCTGCACGCAAAAAGCAGGTGCCCAGGGCCGCGCCGTTGTTGTTCAGATCGGTGCCTAAATCCCAAGCTCTGAGAACTCCTTGGGCGTCAGTCAGCAGGGGGTCTGCGGTATCGTTATCCACGACCTTGGCGATGTAGCCCACGTAGCTGGTGTTGGCTGAGTAGAACTTATCGTGCTTGATGGCAGCGAATTCCGCGGCGCTGATGGTCGGTCCATATTGCTGGAACAGCTCTAAACCGCGCACGGCGCGGTTGGTCATGTCCTGCTGAAACCCGTGCTCCGGCGCAAATACGCTCTCTCGCGGATTGTCAGCGGCGGCGGTGACGTTAAAGGGTGTTTGATTGGCGCTAAAAACGAAACCGCTGTCTGGATTAACTACCTGGGGCAGCTGTGATAATCCCAGATGTTCTTTCCAAATCAGACTCGAATCGTCGCCGGGCAGGTACTGATCCCAGTCATAGCGCGCATCTCGTTTTGGCGTTAGTGAATTGTGCAGGTACATGATGTTGCCGAGCTTGTCCGCATAAACAAAGTTGAAGCTCGCAAAGGACATCATGCGCATGGCCTCTTTCCAATCCATAAAGTCCTTCGCCAGGTTCATGCGATACCACTGCTCCACCTGCCGCAGTTCATCCATGCCAGCGTAGCGAACAGCATAGGTGCCGTGGTCAGTACGCAGCACCGGCCCATGCTTGGAGCGCAGACTTTCTCGGGTGACGGTCCAAGGGATGAAGCCCCACAGGCGCAGCTTCAGCTCAATGGTTTTGACCTGAAGGTCTTGCCACTGCCCGTCCAGGCGATACTGGTTTTCATCCTCGGGATTGATCTCCAGCACGAAGACGTCGACCAAATCCGGATTATTCACCGTGGCCGCCCAGGCCAAGTCCTGGGTAAAACCCACGTTGATCACCGGGCTACCCGGGAACAAACCGCCCATGACGTTCAGGCCTTGCCCGCTTTTAATATGTGCCTCGTACCAGGCCACCGGGCCGGTTGTGGGTTGATGCGAGTTGATCGCCAACCGAGTCGCGCCCTCATCAGAAATGGTTGGGGCAATAGCAAAGGCGTTTGAACCAATGGGCACGCCCATCATCATGATTTCCGGTGGCGCTTGCTGCAATGCGTCCGGTGGCTCAATCAGCGGTTCCGCCTGAGGCGGCTTGAAGACTTCTGGGGCCGCCGGGCGCACCACCTCGCTAATTGGGCGCTGTCTTGTGTCCGCTAGCAGCTCTTGCACAGTATTCTGGAATCCATAGAAAAGCAGATGCCGCACCATAAAGCCTGCAACAACGTCCTGGCCGGTAATGGGCAAAATTCTGGAGTCCACCATTTCTGGGTGGGTTGCCGCATAAAAATTCAGACCATCGGCGTAGGCCTCAACGTAGTTGCGCACTTGGGGACTGAGATCCCAGCGATAGTTCTGCTCTAAGGTTGTCCAAAGACCCAGCCAGTGCACCAAATAGTCTGTAGCTGCACCGTCTTGACCGACAAAGAGTCCGCTGTTGCCGCGATAGACGGGCATGGAGTCCTCGATCAACTGCCAGTGATCCTCAGCTTGGGCATAGGCAATGCCGAAGGCCGCGTCGGCATTGGAATCACCCAAGACGTGGGGCACGCCGCGAATATCCCGACGGATAGTCACGTCGTAGTACTCACCCAAATAAAGGTAGTCCTCGGCAACGAATTTGTCCTCGCTGCAGCCTGACAGCAGCACAAGACTTATCGCCCAGGCCATCCCAGCGGTGACGGACTTGCTAATCACGTATTTCTCCAACCCGAGATTGGCTCGATCTTAACCGGTGTTCGTGCTGTTGCGGAAAAAACCGTGCCCCGCAACAACTTGGCCGCGCAAACTTGGCGATAAAGTAGCTGTAAACCCAACATCGAAATAATCATCGGGCACTTGACTCACCTTTGAATGACCGTCAGTCTCCCTGCCGTCTGCTTCGTGGCTCTGGTCTTGAAACAGACGAATCACTAGAAATTTGGAGGCGTCGCCTCCCGACAAGCCTACCCCGCCCCACGGTGTGAGAGTTTGCTTGAACTACTGATGCAAACCGCGCCGTCGAATATCTCGAAGCGTCTGGACAGCGATCGTTCGCAGCCCGCGATGTGAATCGGTACTACGATTCGCCGTGAACCTCATCGCCGGAAGCAATCTCGGAACACGTGTTCTGAAACGCCTTATCCAGACACAGCGCATTAGCTAACACGTTATCTGTGCAGCGACGCACAGGGCGAACTAAGGATTTTTTATGAGCGATAGTGCTTTTGCCACATTGGGGCTTCATGAGAGCTACTGTGAAACCGTCGCCCAACTAGGGTTTTCACAACCCAGCGATATTCAGCGTGAGGCCATCCCCCACGTGTTAAACAACCAAGACCTGTTGGGCATTGCACAAACCGGCACCGGCAAGACTGCGGCCTTCGGTCTGCCTTTACTGCAAAACCTGGTGAATGCCGCGGCGCGCAACAAAGGTGAAATGCGGGCCAAGCCGCGTCACCCACGTGCGTTGATTCTGGCGCCCACGCGGGAACTTGCGCTGCAGATTCATGGTGAGCTGGAGCGTTTGGGTGGCAACAGCAACATGAACTTCGTTTGCGTGATTGGCGGCGTTAATCAAAACCCCCAGGTTAAAAAGCTGCGCGGCGGCGTAGACATTTTGGTGGCGGCGCCCGGGCGACTGCTGGACCTGATGAACCAAGGCCATGTGAGCCTTAGCGAAACTGCGTTCCTCGTGCTCGATGAATGCGACCGCCTGCTGGATATGGGGTTTATTCCGGACGTGAGGCGGATTATCAGCGCCTTGCCTACCGAGCGCCAAACGCTGCTGTTCTCCGCCACTATGCCCCAGGAAATAACGAAGCTGGCCAAAGAAATTTTACGGAACCCGGTGCGCGTGGACGTATCGCCGGAAGAAGTCACCGTGGCCAAGATCGATCAGCGAGTGGTGCACGCGGCGACTTTCCAAAAGCGGGCGGCGCTGGAACATCTGCTGCGAGACCCAAGCGTCGTTCGCGCCATTGTATTTACGCGCACCAAACACGGCGCGAACAAAGTGGCTCGCCAGCTTAATGCTTCAGGCTTCGTGGCTGAGGTCATTCACGGCAACAAGAGTCAGGCTGCGCGTCAGCGAGCCCTGGAGAATTTCAAGTCAGGTGACGCCTGGGTGCTGGTAGCAACCGATATCGCCGCCCGCGGCATTGATATCCGCGAGGTATCACATGTCATTAACTACGAATTACCCCACGAGCCAGAGAGCTATGTGCATCGCATTGGGCGCACCGCCCGCGCAGGTGCCGGCGGCGTTGCCTGGGCCCTGGTAGACGCCGCAGAGGTCAGCCGCCTCAAAGCCATTCAGCGCCTGACCAACGTCACTCTGCAGCCCGTCACCCTGGACATTGAGCTACCGGACAAACCAGCCGAGCCGGCCCAAGCAGGCAGCCCCACCAAGAAAACCCGGGGGAACCAAGCGAGCAACGAAGCCGGCGGTAAACGCCAGCGCTCCCGACGCCGGCAACCCAGTGGCAAGAGCACCCAGTCACCCAGTAGCAGTAAAGTTCGTGGTAATCGATCCGAATCCGCAGCCAGCACCGAGCAGCCGGAAGTCAACGGCAATCGACCTGGCGTTAGCAATGCAAATGTTGATCCGTTTGCCGATCAGCGTCAGAGCAACGGCCGCCGTCGCTATCAAAAGGCCAATGGCGTTGACAGCGGCACGCATCCGCCAAAACGCCGCAAGCGCAATCAAGGACGAACTCAGCCCGGCGTCATGAGATGAGCCTAGCCTAAACCTCTGGCTCGGTACTGGCGCCCCTTAATTTTGCCTCGATTAATTAGCGCCAGGGCGATCTTGGCCTGGGCCTTAGCGATGGCCACATAGCTCACCATGGGTTGGATGTCGATTTTACCCACGGCATCTGCGCTGAGTTCCTGCCCCGCCGTCAAGGCGCCCAGAATGTCGCCAGGACGCAGCTTGTGCTTGCGCCCGCCATTGATTTCCAGCGTGTAAACCTCGGGTTCAGGCAACGAGGATTCACCGGCCCCCTGGTCATCACGCCACAAGCGCATCGGGCCACCACCGCGCTGGGCCTCCATCTCTCGCAGGCGGGACATTTCTTTATCCGCAACTAGGCTCAGGGCGACACCGCTTTTACCGCCACGGGCGGTACGACCAATGCGGTGCACATAGACCTCCCCCTGATGGGGCAGCTCAAAGTTAAAAACCGCATCGACGTCATCGATGTCCAGGCCGCGGGCCGCTACATCCGTGGCGACCAGCACGTTAGCGCTGCCGTTCGCAAATCGAATCAACGTGCGGCTGCGATCTGGCTGCTCCATGTCACCGTGCAGGGCCACAGCACTGCATCCCAGTTCGCTGAGCTGTCGACTGACCTGGGCACAGTGGATCTTAGTGTTGCAGAACACCAAGTTGAGCTTTCCGCCCCAGCGCTGCAATCCGCTGGCCAGCACCTGGGTGCGCTCTTGATGCTGGCTAAGGGCTGGCGCGTGACACCAATACTCCGCAATGGACGGTGCGGTTTCGGCAGCGGTGACATCCACATGAATTGCATCGGGGCATAGTGCCTCAACCACCTCAGCAACGTCGTCCGTGTAGGTGGCGGAAAACAACAGGTTTTGTCGAGGCTGCGGCAGATACATGAGGATCGCATCGATTTCGTCAGCAAAGCCCATATCGAGCATTCGATCAGCCTCATCCAAGACCAGCGTATCAATACCCTGCAGGCTGAGCGTTCCCTTTTGCAGATGTTTCAGCACTCGCCCGGGCGTGCCAACCACTACATGGGCACTATGCTGGAGCGAGCCGATTTGTGGCCCCATTGCCACGCCACCACAGAGGGTGACCACCTTGGTATTGGGTAGATGCTTAGCCAGTTCGCGGAAACTGGTAGCCACCTGATCCGCCAGCTCCCGGGTTGGACAAAGCACCAGGGTTTGCACGTGAAATCGGGTATTCACCAAACGCTGCAGACAGGCTAATGCAAAGGCGGCGGTTTTGCCGCTGCCGGTGCTGGCCTGAGCGACCACGTCTTTGCCCGCCAGTGCCGGCGGTAATCCGGCGGCCTGCACTGCTGTCATCTCAGTAAAGTTCATGCCTTGCACCCGCTGCAGCAGCTCCGGCCGCAACCCTAGAGAGGAAAACGAAGGTGAACCAGTCATGTGCAGTGCCTAATCCAGTTGGGCCCTAACGGGTATGGGTTGCAAGAAACGATTCGGCAGCGCCAAAGATTTGCTCCCGGCGCTGGGGTTTTAATCGGTCTAACGCCCGGGGCATCAGCGCCAATCGGGGGTTGGAAGCGAAGAACTCGCGGTTATTCGAGATGAAGCGCCAATACAAGCCGTCCACCACATCACACCAAGGCCCCTTTTTATAGTCGCTCATTTTCAGCAAATAGTTGGATCCACAAATATACGGCTTGGTGGCAAAAATGCCGCCATCGCTGAAAATTCCCATGCCGTACACGTTTGGGCCCATAACCCAGGACGAGGAATCCACATACATTTCCATAAACCAGCGGTGAGCGTCTCTGGGTGCAATCTCGCACAGAGTCATCAGATTCGCGACTACCATCAATCGCGGTATGTGATGAGACCAGCCGTGATCCCGGGCCTCTATGATGGCGGCGTCCAGAGGCTCAATACCCGTCTGCCCCGAATACCAGGCATCCGTTAGCCTGCCCCGGTGATTCCAAAAGTTCTGGTCACGCTGCTGGGCGCTGAAATTCTGGTGAATACCCCGCACAAACTCCCGCCAGCCAATGACTTGACGTATGAAACCTTCAACACTCTGCAAAGGCGTGGCGTTTTCCTCGGCAAACGCCAGCGTGCGCTCAAGAATTTCCGCCGGGGTAATCAGGCCCAGATTCAGCAGGGGACTGAGCACGCTGTGATAGACCGTTCGCGAGCGCTGGCTAATGGCGTCCTCGAAGGGGCCAAACTGAGCCAGCCGATGCTGCAAAAAATCTTCCAGCCAGGCCATGGCGCCCTGCCGAGTCACCGGCCAGCAAAAATCATCGGCGCAACCGGGGTGATCTGCAAACTGCTGGTGCACCAGGCTTTGCACCGCTGCCAGTTCCGCGTGTTCGTCCACGGCTGCTAGCTCGGGCGGCTGGTTATCTTTGGGCAGTTTTTTTCGATTGTCCTCATCAAAGCTCCAGCGCCCGCCCCTTGGACTGCCGTCGCCTTCCATCAACACATTCCAGCGGCTGCGCTGGATCTTATAAAAGGCCGCCATTTGCGGTTTTTTTCTGTTTTGTAAGAACTCCGCGAAGTCTTCGCGAGCGCACAAAAACATAGGTGAAGGTAATACCCGCTCAGCAAGACCAAGCTGCTGAAAAAGCTGGGTCAGCCGGCGCTCCATAGTCTTGCCTTCCACTTCAAAGCGCAGCACCTCGGTAACCCCAAAGGAAGATAAAACGTCCGCTAGCCTGTTCGTAAAGTCCTCTGGCCTGGAGGCAGCGCTCCCTGCATTCGCTGGGTTTCCTGAGGCCGCAGCGTGCTGATCTATGGCGGTATAGCTAACCTCAAACCCCTGCTCGCGCAGGTCATGGGCATAGGCGCGCATGGCGGTCAGAACAAGGACCAGCTTTTGCTGATGGTAGGCAAAATGCTGGCATAAAAATCGATCCTCAATCATCACCACTCGCTGGACGCCAGCTTGCTTAAGAAACTCGGTAGGGAAAAGTTGGTTTCCCAACAGCAGCATGGCGGATTCGTGCTTCACGATGATTCCTCATTAACGGTAGGACGCTGGCTCGGCTGACAAGTGTGACAAAGATAAATGCGCCGACCGCTGACTTCGATGCGCTCAATGGTGTCCCCGCAGTGATAGCAAGGTTCGCCGACGCGATCGAACGCAAGGTGCCGATACCGGCGACGCGTGAGACCCTGAGCCTGGAGTTTTTTTACCCGCTGCGCGGTATTGGTCACGCCAGAAGTCCGATAGGCCTGCCGAGTCAAGGCCAACGTATTGCGTGCCAGTTCCCCGCGCTGCTTCCTCGACAGATCCTTTGGCCGATCAAAGGGATTCAGTTTGGCGTTGAAAAGAATTTCCGTGCGCAGGTAGTTGCCAATGCCGGCAACAAAGCCTTGATCCAAGTAGAGTGCGGCCAAAGACCGCCCGGAAAACTTTTTGTCTTCCAGGCGCCCGAGAATGTCCCGCCAAACAACGCCATCATCTAAGGCATCCGGGCCCAGCCGCGCCAGGTACTTTTGCAGGGGCAGCTCTTCTGGGGTCAACACTTCGATATCCGAGGCGCTAAAGAGCAGGGCGCTGTGGCTAGGTGTGTGAATGGCCAGGCGCAGGGTTCTGTTGGTTCTCGGCGGTTTATCACGTCGAGTCACGTACCAGCGCCCATAAAGCTGATTGTGGCTGTAGATGGTCAGGCCACCCTCGAAATGGGTGAGCAAGGCTTTGCCGCGGCTGCTTACCCATTCCACGCGCTGACCGGACAGTTTTGCCCCAAAGCCCGCAACCCCAGGCTGGGTCAAAACAACATGCTCTGCTTCGCGGCCCGCAAGCACCTTATGAATTCGTGTCGCAACTCGGCGGATTTCCGGACCCTCAGGCATGCTGAGCCCCTGTGGAATCGTGACGATTTTTGTTACGCCGACAGCGCTCAGAGCAGTAGCGAACCTGATCCCAGTCCCGAGCCCACTTTTTTCGCCAAGTGTAGGGCTTGGAGCAGGTTTCGCAGATTTTTTGCGGCAAAAGCGCTTTGGAATGCTTGGTCAAGGTTCGCTCGCCTACTGCAGTGGTGTCACTCAGGACAAAGGCGAAAGCTAACGCTCGGCTCGTGAAGTTCCAGTGAAAGAGCGGCTTAGTCGGTCAGCTGCCATCCGCTTCGGGGCAGCGACAGCGCCATGAGCAGCCCGGTCAAGCCTGCCCCGAAAAAGCCCGAAACTTTCAGTTCCGAAACGAACAGATCAATCACCTGACGCCGAGACAGCCTGAGGTCATGCCTATTTAGAACCAATTGTTCTTTGATGATGCAAGCCTTAGTCGTAGATGGTTTGCCATAACGAAAACTTTCCGCGATCTCTCCTATGGGAGAATGGCCAATGAACACCAAAAAGTCATGGGCAGCCATAAGCGGGGATTGCCAGGACATGCCTGACTTGATGGTAAGGTCACCACCTGTGATGGAAACAGCATCGGTTTCCAGCACCAGACCCAATGTCGCTAAACCCTCGCTAAACAGGCTGTAAGCACCGGTCACAGAATACCTGAACATTCCGACTCGTTGAATCCGAGGATTGTAGCTGTTGACCATTGAGAAAATCTCTAAGACCCACCGCATGGTACATCCAGTCCTCATAGAACACTATTAGTTTACACTCGGTCAGCAGCAACCTGAGGCGCTCGCTCGGCCTCACGCGCTCGCACCAACAGTACGGTTGGAATCAAACTCACCAAGACAATCAGCAGGGCCGCCGGAGCGGCTTGAACCAAGCGTTCATCTGAGGCAAAGCGAAAAACCCACGTCGCTAACGTATCGAAATTGAACGGGCGCAAAATCAGCGTTGCCGGAAGTTCTTTCATGACGTCTATGAACACCAGCAGAAACCCGACCAGCACCGAAGGCCGCAACAAGGGCATATGCACTTTGCTCAGCACAACTCGGGGTGAGGAGCCTAAACTCCGAGCCGCCGCATCGAGGTGGGGGTGCACTTGGGCTAATCCTGCTTGAGTGGCGTTGTAGGCAACGGTCAGAAAGCGTGCAACGTACACCATGACCAAGGCACCAACGGTGCCGGTAATCAACAATCTCGGTTGCCAACCCAAGGTATCCCGCATGAATACCGCAATGAACTTGTCAAAAGTGGTTAGGGGCACCATTAACGCCACAGCCAACACCAAGCTCGGCACTGCGTATCCTAGGGTGGCCACCCGCACACCGGCTCGCATCAGCGCACCGCTATTGAGTCGCTCAGCGTAGCCCAGCCACAGCGCAAACCCCGCGCAGAAAAAAGCCGCCAGGGCCGAAACCCACGTGCTGTTGGCGATGAGCTTAGACAGATCCGACAGTTGCGCTAACTCAAAGTGCGATACGCTCATGACTGTGAGCGCTAGCAGCGGCACCAACAGACCAAAGACCACTGGCAGCCAGCACAGCAGGCTGATAAGCCAGCCTCTGGCGAGGCTTGTCTGCTTGCGTTGACCGGCGTTTTGCCCGCCCAGCGGATTAAAGAACTGACCGCGCCGAGCGAAATGTTCCGCCACAACCAAAAGACACACGATGATGAAGAGCCAACCCGCCAGCTGCAAAGCCGCTGCGGATTCTCCCATGGCGAACCATGTGCGGAATATGCCCGAGGTCAGGGTGGGAACGCCGTAGTGCTCAACCACGCCGTAATCGGCAACGGTCTCCATCAGCACCAGCGCCAGGCCGCCGGCGATACCCGGCCAGGCAACCGGTAGCGCGATACGCCTAAACAATTGTGTACCGGTAGCGCCAAGGGTAGCGGCCGCTTCGTACAGTACCGCTGACTGTTGTACAAAGCTGGCCCGAGCCAACAGATATACATAGGGGTAAAGAACCAGGCTAATCACAATGGCTGCCCCGGGAAGACTTCGCACATTCGGCATAACGGCGGTATCTGGTGCTAGCTGCAACCACCCGCGCAGGGCAGTCTGCAGTGGCCCTGAAAACTCAAGAAGGTCAGCGTAGACGTAGCCGATCACGTAGGCAGGCGCAGCCAAGGGTAGGGCCAAGGCCGGCACTAACCAGCGGCGTAAGGGAAATTCATAGCGCACCGTCAGCCAAGCTGTGAACACGCCCATGGATCCGGCACCCAGGGCAACCAGCACCATCAGCAGGACAGTGTTGACTAGGTAATCCAACAGCACCGTATCGCGCAGGTGGGCCCAGCTATCGCTCTCGGGGGCGAAGGCAGAAAAGACCAACATCAGCATTGGAAGACACACCGGCACAGCGATCAGTAGTGCTCCCAAGGGCCAGACGATAGAATTGGAGCGCTTGGATAACATCGCGGCACTATACCGGTGGAATGTGTCAGCAGACAGACGCAGCGACGAGAAAAGCATGAGCAGGACCTACGCCAGGGCCGCAGGCTTCGCCACATTGTGATTCATTGACGCTATCGGGCACTATCTTGCTCTGGCCAATGCTCGTTCCTGAACCAACATCCTTTTTACAATCAGCGGCACTTCTCCTATGACCATCCAGTTGCAAGCGATCAGCCATAGCTTTGGCCAGCACCAAGTGCTCAAGGATGTTTCTTTGTCTCTTGAAGCTGGGGAAATACTCTGTGTTATCGGCGCATCTGGCAGCGGTAAAAGTACGCTGCTGCGAATCATCGCTGGACTGGAGCCGCTGCAGCAGGGTGAGGTGTTGTTTGACGGCAAGGTGCTAGCGGCCCCCAATTATTGTCCGCCACCCGAGCAACGCCCCATTGGGCTGGTTTTTCAAGATCACGCCTTGTTCCCCCATTTGACCGTAGCGGACAACGTCGGCTTTGGGTTAACCAAGCTGAATGCCGAATCGCGACGGCAAGAAGTCGAGTCCCAACTAGCCAGCGTCGGCCTGAGCAACCTGGCGCGGCGTTACCCGCACACGTTGTCCGGCGGTCAGCAACAGCGCATCGCCTTAATCAGGGCCCTGGCAACCAAGCCCCGGGTGATGCTGCTGGATGAACCCTTCGCCAGCGTGGACACACCGCTGCGACGACAGCTGCGTCAAGACGCCAGACGGCGGCTTCGACTTGCGGCGACCACGACGATTATGGTCACCCACGACCCTGAAGAGGCCATGGCCATGGCCGATAAAATACTTGTGCTTGCCGAGGGCGTGGCCGTGCAGATAGGTACGCCTCACGAGCTGTGGCGGACGCCTGCTCACCCGTTCGTGGCGGAAACGATTGCCGGGCTTCAGTCCATCGTCGGCGTTATTCGTGGCGATCAGGTTGTCACCGCCTTCGGCAACATTCCCTGGCAGAACTTGCGCAACCCGCCGCCGAAAATCGATGGACAGGATATTGCCCTCGGCGTGCGCGGCTCGGATATCGGCGTCAGTTGGGATCTCAGTTTGGGTCAGGGTCACCACAGGATCGAGGACATCCGCTTTGATGGCCAACACTGGTCAGGACTGATCCGAGCTGAAGAAACCGAGCTGAGAGTGAGCTTGCCAATGCCGCCTAAAGAGACCGCAGAACCTGCGGCAATGGTGAATCTGAGCTTTACCGACGTGGAGGCAACTGCCTATAATTGATAATCATTCTCATTTGAGCTCAGCCATGCGATTACGCCACCCTCGCCTTCCCGGATTACGAACACTCCGCCGCATCAGTCTCAACCGCGCAGGCTTATACATGTGCCTCCTCCTGACCTTGGGATTAGCCAATGCCGCCACCCCGGCAGCAGTGGTCAACGTCTATTCAGCGCGTCATTACGACACTGACATGGCGCTGTACCAGGAATTCACCCGCCAAACCGGTATCCAGGTCAACCTGATTGAAGGCAAGAGTGATGCCCTAATTGAGCGCATTGCCAACGAAGGTGAGTTCAGCCCTGCGGATATGCTGATTACCGTCGATGCCGGACGGCTCTGGCGCGCAAGCCAACGAGGAATTTTCCAACCCATCCAAAGTGAAATTTTGGCGGACCGAGTCCCCGCCAACCTGCGGGATCCTGAAAATCTTTGGTTCGGTTTATCCAAGCGAGTGCGGGTTATTGCTATGAACAAAGCCGCCGGGCTGCCAATACCCGTCAAGCGCTACGAGGATCTGGCTCATCCGGCCTTAACCGGTAGCGTTTGCATGCGCAGCTCTTCTAACATTTATAATTTGTCGCTAATGAGTTCGATTATTGAGGCAAGCAGCCAAGTCGCGGCGGAAACCTGGGCCAAAGATGTCGTCGCCAATTTTGCGCGCAAGCCCCAAGGCAACGATACCGGTCAACTCAGAGCCGTCGCTTCCGGCGAGTGCGCAGTCACGGTAGCAAATACCTATTACCTGGGCCGACTGATGGGTTCTGGGGATGCAGCAAACGAGGCCTTGATTGATGCGCTAACGGTTGTTTTTCCCAATCAGCAAGATCGAGGCGCGCACGTCAACATCAGCGGCGCAGGCGTCACTCGCTACGCGCCGAACAAAGATAATGCAGTGAAATTTCTCGAATACCTGACCAGTGACTTTGCCCAACGGCTCTTTGCCGAGGGCAATAACGAGTACCCTATCGTTGGCCTCGCATCAGGCCCCGTTGCGGCTTTGGGGGAGTTCAAAGAGGATCAAATCAAAGCGGTAGTGCTGGGTCAACGTCAGGCCGAGGCTGTTCGAGTATACGATCGAGCAGGCTGGAAATAGCGCAAAGACTTCTCTAAGGGCGAGACATGGAACACCGACTCACAGCGATACAACCACTTATCGGCATTGTTGGCCGGATTCTGCTAGGCCTTTATTTTCTGATCCCTGGGCTATCCAAAATCCCGAGTTTTGAGGAAACAGCCCAGTATATGGAAATACACGGTGTTCCCGGCGTCATACCGCTATTGGCGCTCACCATCGTGCTGCAAGTTAGCGGAGGTAGTGCACTAATCGTCGGCTGGCAAACTCGCGTCACCGCGCTGATGCTCGCTGGCATGACCCTGATCATCAACATCTTCATCCACGACTTTTGGAACGTTTATGAGGGCTTGAACCAGCAGCACGAAACCCAAAACTTCATCAAGAATTTAGCCATTATGGCTGGGCTTCTGGTTTTAGCTGCGGGTCCCGCCTGCAATCGTTGGTCCATAGATGAGCGAACCAAAAACTCGGCTTAAGCTTTTAACCATTTGGCGTTATCTGCGCCCACAGGCCGCGGCGGGTTTATCGGCCCCGGGCTTGCGCCATTCAACTTAAATCCAACGCTGGGCAGCGCTACCGGAGTTTGCTGCTCGCCTACGGCCAAAGTTTGCAGCAGCTCTCGAGCTTGGGGCTGCCCTTCCGCTAGGGTTTCGCTGAGTTTTCGCACCCGACTGGCAGGCACTCCTGCCGCGTCCAGCAAAATCTCCCACTGCACTGCAGACTTTGAGACAAACACCTCAGCAAAAAGCGAGCGCAGTTCATCCTGATGCTGGCTCCGCGCCAGCGGCGCAGACCAGCGGGGATCGGCGCTCCACTGAGGATGGCCCAACACCTCACACAGGTCGACAAATTGACGCTCATTGTTCGCCGCCAACATCAGCAAACCACCACAGGCCGCCTCGAAGCAGCCCGATGAGGGCGCACGGCTGGCGGCTTCGTTGCCGAGTTTGGGTAGATCTTTCCCGGTAGTTGCGACACTTACCGTGTTGTTAGCCATCATGGTCATGGCGGTATCCAACATACTGACGTCCACATGCTGAAAAGAATCGGTTAGATCCCGCTGGCGCAACCCAGCCATCACCGCGAAGGCTGCGTTAAGACCGGTGGCGTAGTCGATATAGGGCGCGCCGACCTTTACCGGACCCATGTCATCGGTGCCCGTAGTCGACATAATTCCGCTCATGGCCTGAACCACGTGATCGTAGGCAGGGCGATGACCGATGGGGCCTACCTCGCCATAGGCTGATATTGAGCAGTACACCAACCGCGGATTGGCTGCCGCCAGCACGGCTTCGCCCAAGCCTAAACGTCGAGCAACCCCTGGACGGAAATTTTGCACAAAGACGTCGGCGCTGACCGCCAACTCCAGCACTTTGGCTACCTGTGCGGGATCCTTTAGATCCATTTCTAAGCAGTCTTTTTCCGCGTTTTGCGTACAAAAACTCAGCCCCAGCCTTTGCTCGGCAAGTTCTGGAATCCCGCCGCCAAGGCGTGTCATCTCACCACCGGGCGGTTCGATCTTAATGACCTGTGCCCCCAACAGGGCGAGCTGATAGGTACAGTAGGGACCGGCAAATACCTGGGTGAGATCTATCACGCGAATATTAGATAGCGGCAGCGTAGACGACATAAAGACTCCAAGATAGAAACGCCAGAACACCCTAGCCCAGCCCCGAAGCAAAACAAAACGCCGTCTGCACGGGGTTCGCTCATTGGCGAAATTTAGCCCACAATTTGCCGGCATTGGCGCAATGGATTTCGCATCCAAAATCACGCGCTGGGGAAATTTACATAACCAGGGGAATTAGCATGACCACGACGCAACCTGTGGCTTTAGTAACCGGAGCATCCGGCGACATCGGTGGTGCCATCGCCAGAGAGCTGGGCGCTAACGGTTTTCATGTGATCGGCACCTACGTGGGCGCTAATGATGCAGCGGCGGCTGTTGTCGAGGCCATTGCCGCCGCCGGCGGCAGTGCCGAAGCCGTGCAGCTTGACCAGCGTGACCCGGATGCCATCGACGCGCTAATGACGGATATTGCGTCAGCGCATCAACGTTTAGATGTGCTGGTGAACAACGCGGCGTGGAATATCGGCATACCCTTTCGGCGACTGGACGATTTGACCGCAGACATTTGGGACCGGGTGTTGGAGACCAACCTTCGCGCACCGTTTTTGCTCGCCCGGGCCGGTGCACAGCTGCTAAAAGCTGGCGATGGGGGTCACATCATTAACATCAGTTCGGCTGGCGGCATTAGTCCAGGGAGCAGCAGTATTGCCTACTCTTCCAGCAAGGCCGGCCTTAACCACCTAACCCGCTGCTTGGCCGTGGCCATGTCTCCGGAGGTCGCTGTGAACTGTATTGCGCCGGGACTGGTAGAAAATACTCGCATGGCCAAGCGCCTGCCCGATAACGTTGCCGAGGGCGCACGCCAAACCGCTGTCTTGGGCCGGGTTGGCCAAGCCGACGATATTGCTAATCAGGTACTCGCCTTCGTGCAGTCCACGTCAGTGACGGGGCAGACCATTGTGATTGATGGCGGCATGCCTGGAGCCATGCGCTAACCTGTCTCGCTCGATGGTCCCGGGTAATGGGACAGCGCCGACAATAGCGCTTGCCTAGGCCCGCTCGCCCTGATTAGAGTCGAAGGTCGCGCAACCACAGTTATATTTTGGAATGGGAGAAATGCTCATGTCACATGCCATCGTAGAAATACGCGACTACACCTTTGAGGCTGCAACCTTCGAGGCCTATAAAGTGTGGGCAGAGGAAAAAGCTGTGCCATGGCTGAAAGCTAATCTCGACGTTATTGATTTCTGGATCGATTGCGGCATTGAGGCTGAAGTGAGCGGCAGCAATCCCCAAGTTTCGGAGAACGGTCAGCCCAACATTACTTGGATTATCCGCTGGGACAGTATCGAGGAGCGCCAGGAAAACTTTGCCAAAATCATGGCTTCGCCAGAATGGAAAACCATTTGGGCCGAGCATCCGAACGAGAAGGGCTACTTACAAATGAATGCCCGGTTTTTAAAAGCCTCGGGCTAAGTGAGTGCAGGGGGCTGTCGGCGCCGCCAGGCTGCCTGACGCGGCGGCAAGAAATCGATGACAGGTCCAAAGGTCCAAAGATAAAGACCTCAAGAGGAGAGATTCTTGCACCCCATCGACCTGGCCGTAGTCTTATCCTATGCCGCCCTGATCACCTATATCGGGATACGTGTTAGCAGGCAAATTAACAGCGCCAAAGACTATTTTCTTGCTGGTCGCTCGCTAACTTGGTGGGTCATTGGCCTGTCTATCATTGGCACCAATGTTGACACCAACGGTTACATTGGCGCCTCCGGCAACGCATACAGTATCGGCATCGCCCAGGCCAACTTCGAATGGATAGGCGCTATCCCGGCGATGATCATTGCATCGCTGATTTTCATACCCTTGTACTGGCGCGCCGGGGTCTACTCCATCGCCGAGTATCTGGGCCTGCGCTATAACCAAGGGGTGCGCGTTGTGGCCGCTTTGATTGTTACCACGGTTTCGGTCTTCGCCATGGGAGTGGCTATGTGGGCCTTGGCAATCACCTTGGAGACTTTTTTAGGGTGGCCCATTTGGCTCGGCATTTTGGCCTCCGGTACGGTAGTGGGCCTTTACAGTGTTGCTGGCGGTCTTGGCGCCGTGGCCATCACCGACAGCATTCAGGTTTGCATCATGTTTGTATGCGGCCTGATCATCGTTGCCATCGGCATCAGCGATGCGGGCGGCACCGAGAGCTTCGTCAGCAAATTAACTTCGGCGAACCCTACTCACCTAAATGCCTACCTGCCCGCAGACCACGAAAGCTACCCCTGGCACGGGGTGATTTTAGGCTTGGGCTTGGTGCTTTCGCCGGCCTATTGGGTGGGCGGTCAGGCGATTTTGCAGCGCACTCTGGGCGCAAAAAGCCAATGGGATGCCAGCGCCGGCATGATGTTCGCAGCGCTGGCGAAAACCTTCGTGCCCCTGCTTATCGTCTTTCCCGGCTTGCTGGCCCTGGTGATGATGGCCGAGATCGAATATCCCGACATGGCCTTACCGTGGGTAATCAAAAATGTGCTGCCCGTTGGCGTTTCGGGCCTGATGTTCGTCGCCATCATCGCTGCCCTGCAGTCCTCTATCGACTCCAGCATCAACTCCACGGC
>JAYOBI010000020.1:0-45144 GCA_038104735.1 Gammaproteobacteria bacterium
TCGGGTTTTAACCCGACACCACCCCTGTCGGGCTGAAGCCCGACCTACATGCGCGATCCTGGTTTTTCTCCGTAGGTCGGGTTTTAACCCGACACCCCGCCTGTCGGGCTGAAGCCCGACCTACATACGCGATCCTGGTTTTTCTCCGTAGGTCGGGTTTTAACCCGACACCCCGCCTGTCGGGCTGAAGCCCGACCTACATACGCGATCCTGGTTTTTCTCCGTAGGTCGGGTTTTAACCCGACGCGGTTGCCGGTTCGATTCTGCCTCTGGCCACCTTCGTCCGGTCCCCATTGAGTCCTCGCCATTCGTGTCTAGCCTTAACTTTGTACGTAGGATTTCCGGCAGTGGTATTATTGAGCCAATACACTGCCTGCTATGAGTGACAGAGGAATTATATGAAAGGCACCATCGCTGGCCTGCTGCTGACCCTAGTGGTCACTTTGACAGGCTGCGCCAGCTCTCCCAGCACAAAGGCGCAAACTCAAGACAACCTTAAGCTTACTCACAAAGGCGGAGCTCCCAGCACCAAGCTCAGCATACTGAGGTCTGAAGCCCGCTGGTACGCTTACCTGTACTGTCAGAAGCGCAGTAAAAATGTTCGCGTAATCGCATTCGAGGACGCGACAGGGCCGTTTTTTATCGGCAACTTCCCGCAAACCGACATCATTTTTTCTTGTACAGGCTAATTGTTACCAACAAGCATCTGGCGGACGTTGCCGCCGCAGGCGAAGCTCAAGTAGAAAAGGTAAGCACACAGAAATGGCCCGCCGCCGAAAAACGCAACAACCGCTAGACCCAGCCCCAAGGGCGAAAAGGAATTCCGCCACGCTACCCAGATGGCCGAGAACGCAAGCATCGACATAAAGTCCGCGTTGAATTGTCCGGCCCAGCCAAACTTGGCCATGTCGCCGAAGAAAACATCGAGCAACCCTGCCCCGTGATTGCTCAGTACCGCGACGGTATAAAGGTTGAGCGCTAGAAAAACTCCAACCAGAAAAGCACGGAAAATCAGCATCCATTGCTCCTTGCTATCTTGCGCCTACTGTACCTCATTCGAACTTTGTTCGAAAACGCCACTGCAGACGCCAACGTTTAATCCGTAGGGGCTTGTGCAAGATCCTCTTTTAGGTGTCGGGCCGAGAAGAAAAAGTGTACCGACGACCAGGCAAAAGCCGCCGGGATTAACGCCAACAGGGCATATCTCAACGACTCGACGCCCATAGACGGCTGCAGTACGTCGCTCAGAAAACCAACGAGAAATGGCCCCATGCCAAGCCCGATAATATTCAGCACGAATAGCAAAATCGCTGATGCCAGCGCGCGCATGCGCAAACCAACCAGCCCATGAACCATGGCCAGCGTATTGCCCAAGTAAACTGTCATCAGAAAACCCGGGATGACGAACAGGAGCAGCGATAGCGCCCGACTTTCAGCAATAAAGGTTGCTGCAATAAGCGGCACAGTGATGATCGCCGCCCAGCCAGGCACCCAGTTGTACCAGCGCACGTCTTTTAACGCCAAGCGCTCGGCCAATAAGCCTCCCAGAAGCAACCCAATGGCACCGCCCAGTCCAAGGATGCCCGCCATCCAGGTTCCAACCTCGCCTGTGCCCATATCGTAACTACGAATGAAAAAGGACGCCGACCAGCTGCTCAGGCTGTAAACGGCGAAAGCATTCATCGCAGCCCCCATGGCCATATGACGAAACGACCGGCGCGACCAAAGAAAAGCAATGACAGCACCCAAGGGCTGCACTTCGTTTGTTGGCTCTCGATTATCTGCCAGACCACGAATAGGTTCTTTTAGCGTTAGCCAGATGACCAGCGCAATGAGCACTCCAGGCACACCCACCACAACGAATGCCCAGCGCCATCCCAGAATTTCGTTCAACCAGCCGCCGGCAAGGAAACCAAATAACACCCCGATGTTGACCCCCATGGAGTAAAACGACAGGGCACCTGCGCGACGTTCAGGCGGGAAGATATCTGAAATCATGGAGTGTGCCGGCGGGCTTCCTCCGGCCTCGCCTATGCCAACACCGATGCGCGCCAAAAGCAGCTGGGTGTAATTAGCGACGGCGCCACTGATCGCCGTCATGAAACTCCACAGGCCGATTGCCATGGCAATAATATTGCGGCGATTGCTCCTGTCCGCCCATCTAGCGATCGGTATGCCGGCGGTGACGTAAAAAACCGCAAAGGCAAAACCAGTCAGCAGCCCCAGCTGAGCGTCGCTCAACAAAAGATCGGCTTTAATCGCCTCTTGCAGTATGGCCAGCAGCTGACGGTCAATGAAGTTAAACGTGTAAACCACGGTGAGCAGCCCAAGCGCATAGTAGCGAGCGGTGCTTGAGGCGTATGGGTTTAGATCCGTTTTTTGCTTAGTCATGTGCTCCCTTGTTTACCTGCATATCTGCTGTGTACATCGATTGTTGACGCTCAGTGTTATTCAAACCTGGTGTGCAAAGCCAGCCTATTTCTCCAGCGGGAGCCGAGGTGCTAATGCTTTTTTAGGCGACCCGACATCTTGAGCAACTGGATGTTCACCTCTCGCAACAGGGCCACATACCCTTCGCTGGCTTTATAGAATTCGCCCAGTTGAACTTCGCTTATGTTCTCGTTGCCAAAAATCGGGTGGTCATTGGGCAGGTCATCAAAGAAAGCCGGATCTTCATGCCTGGCTGCGGCTAGGCGCGAGGACAGCTGGAAAACCCTGCGACCCAGCTTTACCAACTGTTGCTTCGTGTCTTCCAGATCATCGGCAAGGGTCTCAGCCGTTTCGCCAGTAAGCGGGGGCACATCATCAGTCTCAGGCGAGTTCGTCATAGCTGGTCGCTGGTCTCCACTAAAGGCGAGGCGCCCAACAGTTATTCTTCGTCCTGTAGATCCCCAAGGAAAAGATCGGTCAAGCTCGCCTCAGTGCCTATTTTCTCGCGCATCTCGCTGATGTCCTCACGATTTTTATACAGGCTCTGTTTCCTCTCGCTGATTTGTTCTGAGTTACTTAACGCAGAGGATCGATTGGCTTTGGACTGAGTGAGCAAATCAATGACGGTCTGCCGGTTCTCATCAGCTTGGCTCTGCAGCTCGGCCAGTGACTTTTCGTTTTCCTCGATCAAATCGCTGACCATGGTTTCGTCCACAAGCAGCGGGTGTAAAGCACCGGACATTAACTCCACGTTGGAGCTCAGATTCTCTTCATTAAATTCCAACATCTCTTGATTGAGCTGCATGATCTCTTCGTTTATCGCGATCAGCTGTTGGTTCAACGTCACCATCTTCTGGTTTAGCTCCAGATTCTTGCGGTTTAGGTTGACGGTGTGGCCGAGTAGGTCCAGCTCCGAACGCTCTTTTGCCGCCTCGATATAGCGCCTGTGTCCTTCGTCTTCGTAGTCCATGCGCTCGAAGATGGAGTTACGGCTGCCAAAAATTTCTTGCATGTTATGCGTTGCGAGCTGGTGGTTGCCTGCCATTGCGGCAACGTAATTGCTCATCACCAGCATCCTGTTTTGCTCAATGTTCGCTCTGGACTGAGCCAGCAGTGTTCTGTTGTCCATTACCTTTGCGGCTAAAGCATCAATTTCTATACGCATTCTTGGCAAACCTCTTGTTATTGTTTTCGACCATGCCGTCAGAACTTAATCCCTTTACCTGTCGATGCAAAGACCAAAGTTCCAGCGCGGTGGGTGAAACCCTGGCCTCAGGAATAGCGCCGAGAGGATTTTGCAGCGAAATCTCTCCTATGAACCCATCAGTCCCACCTTATCTGGGGCGCAAGGCACGCGAATTTCTGCAGCGAACGCGCTAGGCTTTGGCTATGAAAAACTATTCGCGCCGCAACTTTCTTAGCGCCAGTGGCAGCGGGTCTATCAGCGCCCTGCTGGGCATGGGCATCCCTTTCGCACGCTTTATGCCCGCAGGACTTGTTCCCGTGGCATTTGCCCAAGCCAGCGCGGAGTCGGTGATTCCTCATAAGCCAGGGCTTGTACTGCTAAACGATAGGCCGATTAACGCAGAAACACCGGCCCACTTGCTTGACGACGCCATTACCCCAGCGTCGCGCATGTTCGTTCGTAACAACGGCATTCCGCCGGTGGTAACACCGGCCCAGGCAGCAAACTGGAGCCTCAGCGTTAGCGGTGAATCTTGCCTGCGGCCCAGGCAATTTAGTCTGGCAGACTTAAAAGCCCGGTTTAATCACCACACCTATCAGCTGCAGCTTGAATGTGGCGGCAACGGCCGCAGCGAGTACTCGCCGCCAGCCCGCGGCAACCAATGGACCACCGGCGCCATAAGCTGCGCCCAGTGGACCGGCGTGCGGCTACGCGACGTGCTGGAGTTCTGCGGTATCAAAAAAAATGCGGTCTACATCGGTTATCGCGCTGCCGACACCCACCTAAGCAGCGACCCCAATAAAGACCCCATTTCCCGAGGCGTGCCCATGAGCAAAGCGCTGGAGGACGAAACCCTAATTGCCTGGGAGATGAACGGCGAAGCGCTACCGCCCCTGCACGGCTACCCGCTGCGCCTGGTGTGCGGCGGCTGGCCAGCGTCAGCCTCAGGCAAGTGGCTAAACGAAATATTAGTTCGCGACCGCGTGCACGACGGCGCGAAAATGACCGGCAGCGCTTATCGGGTGCCTTGCGAGGCTGTAGCGCCGGGCAGCACGGTGGCTGATGACGACATGTGCATTATCGAGTCCATGCCCGTTAAATCGCTGATTACGTTCCCACGCTCGGGCATAAGACACAGCAAGGCAAAATCCCTGGCACTACGCGGCCACGCTTGGGCCGGTGATGGCGTGGTGAGCGCCATGGCAGTCTCCATAGACTTTGGCGCCACCTGGCAGACCTGCAACTTGCGCCCGCCCGTTAACCGGCTGGCTTGGCAGCACTGGTCAGCGCAGGTGACGTTTCCAGCAGCGGGTTATTACGAGGTGTGGGCTAAAGCCACCGACGCCCAGGGCGTCAGCCAGCCCATGGTGGTGCCAGGCTGGAATCCCAAAGGCTATTTGAATAACGCCACCCACCGCATTGCCGTGGCGGTCACCAACTCATGAACAGCCGTTTGCTTTGGGCGGGCTTGCTTCTGAGTTTGTGCGGCACCGCTAATCCAGCCGACTTGATTGAAGATGAAGGCTGGCAGTTGGTTCGCGCGCACTGCAGCAGCTGCCATTCACTGCAGCTGGTCACCAGCAATCGGGGCGATCGCCAAATGTGGCGAGAGACCATTCGCTGGATGCAAGCCAGCCAGAATTTGTGGCCAATTGACGCGGTCAGCGAAGACCAGATTCTGACCTATTTGGCCAAAAACTATCCCGCCGCCACCGCCCACCGGCGACCACCTCTGCACCAAGCGTTAATGCCTTAGTCCCGCACAGCCCGAAGGGCAGCGTAAATTTTTAGAGGCAGAGTACACTGGGTGCCTAACGCTTGGATCGGAGACAAGCACCGGGCACCCAGAGTCAAACGCGGAGACTTCTGCGTTCCCCTACGACCTCGGCGATTACAAGGCAGATTTCGTGCCAACTTGCAGAGCCGCCCACACGCGGCAATTCGTGATGGGATTAGCGCCGCTCTGAGCGGATTGCAGCACCGCTTCGGGGCGCAAAACGTGAACTAACAGACAAAGCGCTCCAATCTAGGGCGCGCTAAAGAGCGGCTTAACAATCGGTTGAGAATCGCTGGGAAGAGCACAGACATTAGGATTCTTTGCGCTAGCCAGCCCGAAGCCATCGTCCGCCGCATTAAGACCAGATAAAGCCAACTGAACACAAGCTTGCCCAACCCCATGCAGTTCATCGCGCCACGCAACACTTGTCCGGGTCTGACAGCAAAAACCGTGAATGCACCCACAGAAACGGCGACTCAGAACACTAACCGGTAGCATAAGTTGCACCAGTTGCTACAACTGCCTGCCTCGGAAACATCTAGAAATATTTAGTTTCCGGCACTTGGTTGGAACGCCGGAGCCCGCTTCGGCACACCAGCCGCAACTAGTTAACTGGAGGATCTTATGCGTACCACGCTTATCCGGCTCCCAGTGAGACAAACCCTAAGCAAGTGGTTTGGTCTGATTGGAGGGCTTTTACTTTCACTGGGGTTGGCGCCTCAGACTTTTGCCGCAGATGCAGATGAACGAGCTATTGAAGAAGTTATCGTCACGGGCTCTTATTTAAAAAGAACTGCCGCGGATTCCCCGTCGCCTCTATCGGTTATCGGTAGCGCACAAATTGAGGATCTTGGCGCTGCTGATGTGGCAGAGGTCATAGCATCATTACCTTGGCAATCTGGAAGCCAAACTCGCGCATCTACTTTTCAAGGAGAAGGCGCTGACGGGCGCAATTCCATTAACCTGCGTAATCTTGGACATGGGGCTACTTTGCCACTCGTGAACGGTAAGCGACAGGTACCCAGTTGGTTCAACGACCGAGGGAATGCGTCGGTAAACGTAAACGCGCTGATTCCAAATATTGCGATTGAGCGGATAGAGATCGTAAAAGATGGGGCCTCTTCACTGTATGGATCGGATGCTATTGCGGGCGTCGTGAACTTCATCACCAAGAAAGACTTTGAAGGTTTTGATATCCAGTATCAGTACTCAACAGATGAAGAAACCCGTGAGGGCGACGCAAATCAAATGGGCGTTATTTGGGGCATGCAAGGTGACCGGGGCGGTATCGTGGCCTCAACCTCTTTTTTGAATCGAGATGAGATCAACGTAAACGACCGGTACGAGCGGTTTGGGGGTTCTACTGCTTCCAGCACAGGTCAACCTGGCATAATTGTACCTCGTGGTACCGTAATTTGGGCGGCCCACGGACTAAGACCCGGTCAGAAGGTGGGCACCGCTGAAGGGGAAGGAGCCTTTCCCAGAAACGCTCAAGGCACGTCTTACGGACAAGGAGATGTAAACTGTGAGGATGCCGCTGCCCTGGAGCAAGGAGGGCCCCTGGGTCTTGTATTCGGCAACGATATCTGTGCCTATGACTTTGGTTCTTTCTTTGCGCTTCAAGCTGAAGAGTCTCTGCGCAACACCCACGTCTCAGGAGACTACGACGTGACAGATAATTTTGAAATGTACTTCGAATTTGCCAACAATATTTCGCGTTTCGACCGACTCAACTCTTTGAATCCTAACGCACCGATTTTAACTATCGGCACAAACCACTTCGGCAATATCGAAGACGCATTTCGTCGAGGTATAGAGGTTATTCCCGTCGGCAACCAAACTCGCTTACTTGGAGGTACTCGTAATACTTCATCCGACCGCCGACCTCTTGATACTTTCACCAAGACCGCTCGGTCAGATCAACGGACAGTCATTGGTGCGCTATGGGATACGGAAATCGATGGTAAAGTTTGGACGATCGATGCGTCTTACACAGCTAGTGAACACGACTCTGCTACGACACAAGTACAAGATACTTTGAGCGCCCAGATGGAACTGGCTATTGCGGGCTTGGGAGGACCCAATTGCGACGTCGTTAACGGCACCCCCGGCAGCGGCAATTTGCGGTACGCTGCTTCAGGTGGTGTGTTTTATGACCCTGAAGGCGGAAACTGCTATTTCTTCAACCCATTTGGAAATGCCCGTTTTGATCGCGACGGAAACGAACAAACCGATTTAACCTTAGTAAATCCCGACGAACTCTATGAATTCTTGGCTGGGCGGGTTACCAGCGATACTGAATTTACGCAAAGAGTCATCGACGTCGTTGCAACGGGGGATCTTTTCGATCTGGATTCTGGAGCCGTTGCCCTAGCGGTAGGCTTCCAGCGGCGAGTAGATAGCGGTGCCGCTGTTTACGATGGCGCTACGAACAGCAACAACCTTGACTTTGCCTATGGGGTCCAAGACTGGCAGGGCACAGTAACCACAACCGCTGTCTTCGCGGAACTTGGCATACCCGTAACTGAAACGTTAGAAGCCAATATAGCCGTTCGCTACGAAGACTTTGACGAAATTAATGAAAGCACAACGGACCCGAAGTTGAGCTTACTGTGGCGTCCCACAGACGATTTGTCTTTGCGTGGATCTGTTGGCACCTCTTTCAGGGTGCCTACCATTCAACAGCTCTTTGGCAACATCACTACGGTTCATAACATGGCAGATACCGGCCTCGGCGGCACGGCATTTAGACCCTCAATCACTGTGGGTAATCCAAATCTGCAGCCAGAGGAATCCACCAACTTCAATATCGGTATCTCTTGGAACCCGTCTGACGGTGCACTGGAGGGTTTTCAAATCGATCTGGATTATTACGACTACAAGTACGAAGACATCATCACACGAGAAAGCCACGTTAACTTGTTAAAGGAGGATCTAGAAGCGATCAATGCCTATGCCGACGCGAACAACACGACGCTACCTGTCGCGGTCCAGGCTGGCGCAGGAAATCGTGATCAGATCATTCGAAACAATACCGGCGGCTTGTTGCGAGTTTTGCCAAAACTGGCAAATGCGAACGGTGCAGACGTATCAGGTGTTGACCTTTCGAGCTCGTATCAGTTTGAAACTGACATCGGTGTGTGGCGAGTCGGCCTCCAAGCCGCTTATTTGGCTGAGTACGAGGTTGAAGTTCAAAATCGAACCGACGCTGGCACGACAGTTTTTGATGCGGTCGGCGAATACAATGACAACAACCCCGTAGCAAGGCCGTTACCGGAATGGAAGGCAAATGCTACGCTGAATTGGTCTCTAAACGAGCACCGAGCATTTTTCATTCTTAAGTACGTAGACGGGGTTAATCATAACTTCACAAACGGAGCGAAGTTCTTCGCAGCTACTGCAGGGCTCGCTCATGGAGCTGAATTCGCCGCTGACTTCCTAGACAGTTCCGTAGACTCTTGGCTAACCGCTGATCTGAACTATACCTACAGCCTTGGCGAGGTGCGGTTTGTTAACGATGCATCTGTCACCGTTGGTGTGCAAAACCTCAGCAATGAGGAGCCACCATTTGTGCCGGTGATCACCGGCTATGACGGCACCTTGCACGATCCTAGGGGTCGCGTGTGGTCCATTCGCATTAACGCAAGCCTGTAACCACCAACGCTGCCACTTTCAGCCCCTTCTCCCGAAGGGGCTTTTTTTTGCCTATTGATCTACTGACGCCGCCTTGCCCCCCGGCTATTCTCTCCCTGTCCCTTACCTACCGGAGCCGTGGTGTATGCACATCTCTCCCATTACCCCCACCGTCGGCGCGGAAGTTACCGGCGTTGATCTTACTTCCCTAAACCCGGAAGCAGAGTCCGCCATTCAGGCGGCGTTTCTTAAGCACCATGTTTTGGTGTTCAGGAATCAGTCCCTCACCCGCGATCAGCACAAAGCGTTTGGCCGCTTGTTCGGTGAGCTGCATATTCATCCCTCCAAACGCAATGGCATGAATCAGCAGGATCCAGAGCTTTTTATTGTTAACACCAAGCCCGACGCCAAGCTGACCAACGGCGAGGCTTGGCATTCCGATGTGTCCTGCGAAGAAATTCCTCCGAAGGCGTCCATTCTGTACGTGACCAAGTGCCCGGAGAACGGTGGTGGTGACACCCTATTTGCCAACATGCACGCGGCTTTCGACGAACTTTCGCCAGACCTGCAAACCTTGTTGCTTAACAAAACCGCCTATCACGATGGCGAAATTGATCTGCGCAACTACGGCATCCGCCTGCGCGATGGGCAAACCTACCCAAAGGCATCCCACCCCTTAGTGCCCCGGCATCCAGAAAACGGCCGCCCCTACTTATTCGCCAACGGCAGCTTTACCTCGCACATCGAGGGCATTGAACGCTGGGAAAGCGATATGTTGCTGCAGGGCCTGTATCAGCGCACCGCCAACAATCCGCGCATTCAGTGTCGAGTGAAGTGGCAGCCCAATACATTAGTTATGTGGGACAACCGCAGCGTCCAGCACCACGCGATTTTAGATTACGCCGGATTTGCTCGTTATGGCGAGCGGGTTTCGGTTTTGGACGAGCAGCGGCCGCAGCCCTATCGCCGGTGAGCTGCACCGCCAGTTAACGCCAATCTTCGTTAAGCTCCCGAATCAGCTCCGCCGCGCTTTGCGGCCGGCCTGCGGGATCTTTCGCCAAGCACTGCATGGCGAGCGCTTCCAGCCGGACGGGAATGGCCAGTTCGTTAACGGCGCTGGGCGCGATGGGCTCATCTTCTAGCGCGCTGCGTTTTAGCGCATCCATGGTTTCGCCCACGGCGGGGTTTGCGCCGCAAAGAATTTCGTAAAGGATCGAACCCAGGCTGAACACATCAGTACGTCCATCGATGCTGGTGTCTCGATTGATTTGCTCCGGCGACATGTAGCAAATGCTGCCCTGCAGCTTGCCGCGCCCGGTCATGGTTTTGCCGGGTCCACCCTCATTCTCCTCTGCATCCGGGTCCTCGGTGTCTGTGCCGTCTGGATGCCAAACTTTTGCCAGCCCCCAATCCAACAGCAGTACCTCGCCGTAGGGCCCAACTAAAATGTTCTCGGGTTTCACGTCCCTGTGAATCACGCCGTGCGTGTGGGCATACTCTAGGGCCTGGGCGATTTGCACCACCACCTCAACCAGCTGATTCAAATCGTACCGCTCCCGATAGTCCAAGATCTCCCGCAGCGTGTAGCCGTGGACCAGCTTCATGGTGAAGTACAGTTTGCCTTTGTTGTCACGGCCGACTTCATAGGTGGGCACGGTGTTGGGATGTTGAAGCAACGCAGACACTCGGGCCTCGCGCAATAGGCGCTGCTGCTCTATAGGATCGTTAGCCAGTTCTGGCCGCAAAGTTTTATAGCAGACTACTCGGGACAGATGCAGGTCCTTGCAGGACATGATCAGCGACTTGCCACCCCGAGCGATGGTCTTGAAGTAGGCGTAGCGGGTGCGGTAGTTGATGGTTTCCGGCAGGGGACTGTCCGTGTCTTTCAAATACACCACATCATAGGGGTTCGCTGTTTCACCCTGGCCGCTATCGGCTAACCCTGATCGCTGTGGAAACTTAATCACAATAGACCCCCGCTCATGTCAGCCTTGAGCTTATCGCGAGGCTAAGTGCGACGATAGCGAGGGAGGTCAGAAAATAGTTAGCTGCTCCACAGGGACGCATTTTGCTCAAGTTGCTATGCTCCGCGCTTTCGCCGAGAGACGATTTTTTGTCCGCCCAAACAGACACCACGCCGTGCAATTTAGCATTCACCGAAGCCCAGCTGCGCCAGGCCGTTACCGCTGCGTCATTGGCGGCCACCAATCCGGCGCGGCCACTGCTGCCGTGGCTGCAACTGACCTCTTCGCTGACGGCTCGGCTGGCCCAGCAGTTTGGCAGCAAGCCGGGCCTAATCGTTCTGGGCGAAGGTTTGGAAGACGGCCAGCCTTGGGAACATGGCTTGCTGGGTGCCACAAGCCCTGTCTACGCGCGGCACATTGCGTTGACTGTGGACAACGAACCATTGGTGTTAGCTCGAACCGTCACCACCCAAGGTGCAGGTATGGACGCTTTGACTCAGCTGCGGACTCGCCCCCTGGCGGAACTGCTGTTTGAGGATGCTGCATGGCGGCGCGAGGCAACAGTTCAGTACCTAACGCTCGCTGACAGCACACCCGGGCGTGGCTGTTATTGGCATAACCGGTCTCTTCAGGCGGGGCTTGTCGTACAGGAGTTTTTCTTACCGAGCCTGAGTGCTCGCCTGTCAGAGTGACGCTGGGTTTCGCAGGGTAAGGATAGTGGTAGCATCCTTGAGGGATTATCAGGAGAGCGCCACACATGACTCGTTTTATCGACTTATCCGTATCCATCGACAACAACGAACACAGTGACCACCCGGGGGGCAGCCCCAAGGTGACCTACCGCAATCACGCACAGACGGCCAACGGCTTGGCGCATTTTTTCCCGGGCTTGCAGGCTTCGGACCTGCCAGACGGCGAAGGCTGGGCGGTCGAAACCATCACCTTGTCCACGCACAACGGCACCCATATGGATGCGCCATGGCACTTTCACTCCACCACCAACAACGGCGCGGATCCAGCACCGTCCATTGACGAGACTCCTCTGGACTATTGTTTTCGGCCCGGCGTCAAACTGGACTTTCGTCACTACGAGGACGGTTACCTGGTCAGCGCCGCGGATATTGAGGCAGAGCTGACGCGTATTGGCCACGATCTAAAGCCTCTGGATATTGTGCTGGTGAATACTCGAGCCGGCTCGGTCTACGCAGAACCTGGCTACGTGGACGCAGGCTGCGGCATGGGCCGGGAGGCCACCATGTACTTAACTGAGCGCGGCGTGCGCGTGGTGGGCACCGACGGCTGGTCTTGGGATGCGCCGTTCAATCACACCGCCAAAAAGTGGGCTGAGAACCCAGACCCCAGCATGATTTGGGAAGGCCACAAAGCCGGACGGGAGATCCCCTACTGGCAGATGGAGAAGCTGCACAACCTGGAAGCCCTGCCCGACCATGGCTTCACCGTGGCCTGCTTCCCAGTAAAAATCGCCAAGGCCAGCGCCGGCTGGACGCGGTGCGTAGCCCTGATCGACGATTAAGCTAGACGACTAAGCTCGACGCCGTCGCCGAAAAAAGAACCAAACCAAGGCCAGCAGCAAGAGCAAGGGGCTTAGCAGCAGCACTAACACCGCCGCTAAATAGCCGGGCCGATTAGCCATGCCCTTGGCGAATACCGTAGCGCGCTGATCGTAGTCCTTGGCCACCGGCAGCACGCCTTGGTCGCTGGCCCAGTCCTCGTAAGCCCGGCGCATGGCATCCAGGCGCTGTGGCTGCTGCTGGCGTAAGTCGTTCTTCTCTGCCGGATCCGTGGCGATATTGAACAGCTGCCATTGGGGGGCGTCACCATAGCGGTTGAAAACAAGCTTGTAGTCGCCCTGAAAGTACGCCTTGTTGCCACCCAATTCGTAGCCGAAACCCTCATCGACACCGCGAATCTGCTGGGCGTCGCCAGCAACCACTGGCAGCAGCGTGTTACCCGTCAGTTCCTCTGGCACAGTCAGGCCCGCCAAGCTCAGTACCGTTGGTGCAATATCCGTAGCCCAACCCAGTGCCGGGCTGACCCCGCCCGTTTGAGACACGATGTTTTTGCCGCCACGGGCACCGCTAATCACTAAAGGCACCCGCAACCCGCCTTCGCCAGCGAAAAATTTGTACCACGCCAAAGGGCCCACGGCAGCGCTGGCCCAAGCGGGGCCTATGTCGTGGTAGCTATCGCGCTCCCCCAGAGTATCGGCGTTGGTGTTGTACCCTGCCGAAGCCAGCCATGCTTGAAATAGGCCGACAGGAGCGGCGGTTTCTGAGCCCAGCTCCCGAGTCGCCAGTGAGCCTTCAGCGCCATTATCCGAGAGAAAAATAAACACCGTGTTGTCTAGCTCACCAATGCTGTCGATGTGTTGAATCAGGCGGCCAATGTGAAAGTCCATGGCGTCCACCATGCCGGCATACACTGCCATCCCTCGGGCCTCGAAAGATTGTTGCTCCGGGGTCAAGTTTTGCCACTGTGTAGTAGTGGGCATGGCGCGGCCGTCTATGATGTCTGGTAAAACTCCGGAGCGTGCCAAGCCTTGGCTTCGGTTAGCCCGCAATGCGTGCCAACCGTCGCTGTAGGTCTGCAGATACTTATCCCGAAACGCTGCAGGTGCCTGCACCGGAATGTGTACCGCCTGAAACGCCACATAGGCAAAGAAAGGTTGGTTGCGGTCTTCGCCAATGTATTCGATGGCTTTGTCCACAAGAAATTCAGACGAATAAAAATCGTCGGGAAGCGTCGCGGGCTTGCCGTCCTCAAACCAGTTGGCATTTTCGTATATCGGCAGGTAAGAGCGCTGACGCCAATTGTCGGCACCTGTGTCAGCAAGCATAAAAGTGCGGTCGAAGCCTCTGGCGCTGGGCCGCCGCGCTGGGTCCATGCCCAAATGCCACTTGCCAGACATTACCGTCTTATACCCAGCGCCGCGCAGCCGCTCGGCGATGGTCAGCACATCAGTACGCATAACACCCTGATAGGCGGGTGCATGGGATTGATCCTCGGGGATGGCTTCGGGAATGTTGGCCACCCCGACGCTGTGGCTGTTCAGCCCGGTCATCAGCATGGCTCGGGTTGGCGCACAGGATGCCGCCACGTGGAAGTTAGAAAAACGCAGCCCCGTTGCTGCCAGCCCGTCAATGTTAGGGGTCTGAATTTCGCTGCCATAGGCACCCAGATCGGCGTAGCCCAAATCGTCAGCCAGCAGCAGGACAATATTTGGTGGTGTTTCCACTGCACCGTTATCCGTGGCCTTGTTCACTGGCTGCGCGGCGGCATTTGTATAGGTCAAAACCGCGAAAACCAGGCCCACTAGCCCTCGAATCAGTTTGCTTGGTGAACCGTTAATGGCCTGCTCCTTTACCTGCGGCATAGGGGGCAATCTTGACAGATCCACCATGGCCCGCCAGCAAAATTTAATGCTGGCCATTACCCAAGCTTCAACATGAATTCGTTCATCTGCATACTGCGTACTCACACCGGAGGAATACCATGTTTGACCTATCCCCCCACGCCGTGGACGTTGCGACCCATGTGGAAGCGTTTTTTCAACAGCGCGTGTTGCCCAACAACAAACTGTGGGAACAACAAGCTCGGGAAGGACAGCCGGTACCCGAGATTCAGCAGACCTTGCGCGCCGAAGCAAAAGCTCTAGGACTGTGGAATATGGCGCTGCCGCGCCTAACCGAGGACGAGCCGGGAACCCGACTGACTAACTTGGAGTTCACGGCAGTGGCGGAAATCTTGGGGCGCCTGGAGTGGGGCTCCCACGTCTTCAACTGCAACGCACCAGACGTTCCCAATATGGAGCTGCTGCAGCTTTTTGGCAATTCGGCACAAAAAGACCAATGGTTACGGCCGCTGCTCGAGGGTGAGATTGGTTCCGCCTTTGCAATGACCGAACCCTATGCTGCCTCGTCAGATCCAACCAACTTAGCAACCCGCATCGAACGAGACGGCGACGAATTCGTGATTAACGGGCGCAAGTGGTTTGCTTCCAACGCCTCTCATGCTAACTGCGAGCTGCTGATTCTGGTTGGCGTTACCAATCCAGAAGAACAAAAATCCCGGCGGCAATCCTTGCTGCTGGTGCCCCGCAACACCCCGGGCATCAAGGTCATTCGCAACCTGCCGGTGTTCGATCATTTATCCGAAACCAATCGCCACCCAGAGTTGGAGTTTCACAACGTTCGGGTGCCAGTGACAAACCTACTTGGCGAAGAGGGCGCGGGTTTTGCTATCGGTCAGGCCCGACTGGGCCCGGCCCGTTTACATCACTGCATGCGCGCCATCGGCGAGTGCGAGGTGCTTATCAGCCTGATGGTGCAGCGCGCGCAAAGTCGCAGCACTTTTGGCAAACGTATCGACGAGTACAGCTCCACCCAGGCCGCCATCAGCCTGTCTCGCATTGAATTGGATCAGTGCCGCTTGCTGGTACAGCAGGCCGCGCACCTGCTGGATACCGTGGGCAACAAGGTGGCACGCAAACAAATTTCCATGATCAAAGTCGCTGTTGCCAAGGTTTATCAAGACATCGCGGACCGCTGCATTCAGCTATTTGGGGCCCGGGGGGTGACAAACGACACACCGGCTGCGCGAGCCTTTGGCAAAGCCCGGGCTTTTCGGATTTATGACGGCCCGGACGAGGTGCACTTACAAACCATCGCCCGGCTGGAAGCCAGCGAGCAATCTCTGGAAGGACTAGAACACTACCTGGTGGATTAGCGCTTGTTAGGCGTAGGGCATACCTTGCGCTTCGGTATACAGGCTGTAAACGGACTGGGCTCCGGTCATGAACAAACGATTACGATCGCGCCCACCAAAACACAGATTCGATACGCCTTCAGGCAAATGAATCGCGCCGATTTTGTCTCCGTTAGGCGCAAACACCTGAACACCATCTTCCAGCGCCCCGGCCCATCCGGCACTGGACCAGACATTACCGTCCACGTCTACGCGAAAGCCATCTGGAATGGCCTTACCCAAATCACAGAACACACGGTGGTTGGTCAGGGAGTGCGATGCGCTGACATCGAATGCGTGGATTTGCCGAGGGTGTCCCGGCTTGTGGCTAACTCCGGTGTCGCTGACATAGAGCGTTTTGTAATCTGGCGAAAACGCCAAGCCGTTGGGCTTTTCCAAGGTGTCGTCCACCACCGTTGCCGCGCCGGTGTCGCCGTCAATTCGGTAAACACGAGTAGGTAGCTCCAGTTCCCCTTTGTAACCCTCATAGTGGCCCAAGCTGCCGTAGCCGGGGTCAGTAAACCAAATGCTGCCATCGCTATGCACGACCACATCGTTGGGCGCGTTCAGCGGCTTGCCGTCAAATGAGTCCAGCAGCACGGTAAGAGTGCCGTCAATCTCCGTGCGCGTGACTCGCCGTCCGTGTTCGCAGGTGATCAATCTGCCCTGCCGGTCTCGGGTATTGCCGTTAGCGTAGTTCACACCCTGACGAAAAACGCTGGTGGCTCCGTCCACTGCAGACCAACTCATGATCCGATCGTTGGGAATGTCGCTGAACAGCAGTCGCTGCTGATCGCCAAACCAAACCGGCCCCTCGAGCCAGCGGCCGCCAGTCCATAGTCGCTCAAGAGCAGCGCTGCCCAGAACGTATTTGCGGAAACGAGAATCCAGCACTTCAACGGCGGGATCGGGATAACGTATCGGCTGTTGCCAATCACGATCGAACTTAAAATCCATAGCAGCACCTTTTGGCGTAACGGTATTGTCGGCGGCGACGCTGTCACCTTGCTCAAACCCTGAGCTAACATACGCGCCCAGGACATTAGACAGCAATTATGGCGGGGCCACATGCTCAGTGAAGAAGAAAAATTTCGTTTCGACTTACAGGGTTATCTGGTTATTCCGAACGTGCTGTCCGCCCAGGAATGTGCAAGCTTATCCCAGCTAAGCGACACTCACTGGCCAAGACAGCCCAATGACGGCGACTTCCGCCGCACCGAGGCCATCAGCCAATGGGGGCAACCCTTCTTAGACCTCATCGACCACCCGCAAGTGCTCCCATACTTAGAAGAACTGATCGGGCCTCGCCTTAGGGCAGACCACGATTACTGCATTTTTATGCAGCCAGGCGCAGCGGGCCAGGACATTCACGGCGGCCCCATGCGCTACGAAAGCGATCATTGGTACCACTACCACGACGGTGTGATGCGCAACGGTCTAACCGTGGCAACCTGGGTGCTAAACGATGCCAGGCCCGGAGATGGCGGATTTGTGTGTATTCCGGGCAGCCATAAAACGAATTTCCTTCGCGCTGTGCCCAAACCAGTGCTGAAGCAGAAATATCGCCCGGACTATGTTGTCCAGCCGGAACTCAAGGCCGGTGACGTGCTGATTTTTACCGAGGCGTTGATCCACGGCACCGCGGGTTGGATGGGTCAGGAAGAGCGCCGCGCCTTTTTGTTCAAGTACAGTCCCCCGCACTCTAGCTGGGCAAAACAGCCCTACAACCTTGCCCATTACCCTAATGCCACGCCTCAACAGCAGCGACTCATGGCGCCGCCATCGGTGGAGGATCACGCCAAAGTCTCCGCAAACCCCGAAGGCTCACTTGGCTAATCGGCCTGATTGGGCCTAAATCGGGCTGTGTCGGCGCATAAGTAGTCTATGATTTGCGTTCCTAACCCAGGGCTCGGTAGCCACACCATGCAAAAAAAACATGCCCTTACCTTTGTAACCGTCGCGGTGTTTTTAGACACCGTTGGTTTTGGCATCATCGTGCCCATCCTGCCGGAGTTTTTAGTGCTCATTGGCCAGGTCAGCCTGTCCGAGGCCTCTGCGCTTAGCGGCTATTTGATCTTCAGCTACGCCGCCACCAATTTTTTGTTCGCACCTTTGCTGGGTAACTTAAGCGATGCCTTTGGCCGTAAACCCCTGCTGGTGTTATCACTCTTCGTTTATGGTGCGTCTTACTTGTTAGCAGGGTTCGCCACCGCTCTTTGGATGCTTTTTTTAGGGCGTTTACTCACCGGCATAACCAGCGCCACCTATGCCATCGCCAACGCCTTAATCGCCGATGTCAGCACGCCGGAGGACAAAGCTCAGAATTTTGGTCTGCTGGGTGTGGCTTTTGGTCTGGGCTTCATTGTTGGGCCGGCCTTGGGCGGCATTATTGGGGCCTGGGATATTCGCGCGCCCTTCTTTATCGCCGCCGCCCTGGCTTTCATCAATTCGTTTTACGGGCTGCTGTTCTTTCGCGAAACCCTGACCCCGGAAAACAGACGGCCCTTTGATCTAAGCCGGGCCAGCCCGTGGGGTTCCCTGAGTCAGCTGCGCAAGCACCCGCTATTGATCGGCCTCATTGCCGCGGTGTTCCTGAACCACGTTGGCCACCACATCTGGCCGTCGAACTGGAACTTTTACACCATTGAACGATTCGCCTGGACACCATTCGACGTGGGCATTTCCATGGCCTTTGTCGGCGTTATGTCTGTGCTCGTCCAGGGCGGGCTGCTACGGATTGTTATCCCAAAATTTGGTCCTGTGCGCTGCGCTTACGCCGGCATTTTGGCCACCATCGCTGCCTATGCAGGAGTGGCCAGCGCAGGAAGCTCCGCGGCCCTTTACTTTTGGTGCGGAGTATCCGCCTTGGGGGGGTTAGCGGGGCCGTCGATCAACAGCATTTTGTCGAACCAAGTACGCGCAGATAGCCAAGGTGAGCTGCAGGGCATGATGGCCAGCGTCAGCAGTGTGGCGATGATTGTGGGGCCGTTGCTGCTGACCCAAACCTTTACCTACTTTACTTCCGCGAGCGCGCCAATCTACCTGCCCGGCAGCGCGTTTTGGATGGCGGCGTTTTTGACCGCTGCGGCCTTTGTAATCTTTACCCTGCGGGTTCGGCGCCTGCCTGATCCAGCAGGGTAAGCTGCGGAGCAAGCCCATGAACATTGTTGAACACAATCGAGTTGCCTGGGATAACCAGTCGCGCCAGCAACAAAGCCCCTGGGTTCAGCCGGTGTCGCCTGCCGAAATCGAGGCCGCCAAAGCCGGCCATTGGCAGGTGATATTGACGCCAACCAAAGCCGTTCCTAAAGATTGGTTTGGCGACCTGCGCAACAAGAAGGTCTTGGGCCTGGCGTCTGGTGGTGGGCAACAAGTCCCGATTTTTGCTGCAGCAGGAGCCCACGTCACCAGCTTCGACAACTCTGCCGAGCAGCTCAACAAAGACCTATTGGTGGCCCAGCGCGAGGGATTACACGTTACGCTGGAACAGGGCGATATGGCGGATCTGTCGCGTTTTGGCGACGCCACCTTTGATCTGATTTTTCATCCTGTCTCCAACGTTTTCTCTGAGCATATTCTGCCGGTGTGGGCGCACTGCGCACGCGTACTCAAACCTGGCGGGCGTTTACTTTCTGGCTTCATGAACCCTGATTTTTTTCTCTTTGACCACGAGGACATTGATCGCAACGGCCCTCTTGAAGTGCGTTACCCGCTGCCCTTCGCCGATACCCAGCACCTTAGCCATGCGCAAATCATGGCGCGGCAGGCTCGCGGCGAGGCCGTGGAATTTTCTCACAGCCTGCAAAGTCAAATCGGCGGTCAGCTGCAGGCTGGTCTTTTACTCGCCGGGTTTTATGAAGACTACTGGGATACCCAAACGACCCCGTTAAATGGTTATATGCCTACCTCAATGGCCACATTAGCAATCAAGCCCTAACGGCGGCGGCTAACCAAGTAGCCCAAACACAGCCGCACAAAAACAATTATACAAAGACCATATCAGAAGAGGACAACCCATGGATTTAGGCTTAAAGAACAAGAACATCATCGTCACCGGCGGAACTCGGGGTATTGGCCTGGCTGCTGCTGCCGCCTGTGCGGCAGAGGGCGCGAACATATCCATTTGTGGTCGTACCCAAGAGAGCTTGGATCAGGCGCTAGCCACCCTCACCGCCCACGGCACCCAAGTACATGGCGCCATTTGCGACGTTGCCGACGCGGAACAAATTAAGGCCTACATATCCGCAGCGGAGCAAGCCTTAGGTGGCATCGACGGCCTGGTCAACAACCCCAGCGGTTTTGGCAACAGTGACGACGAGGAGAGCTGGGCTAGAGGTATGGATATCGACATCATGGGCGTGGTGCGCTGCACTTGGGCGGCAACCCAGGCACTGAAGGCCAGCAAAGGCGCTATCGTCAACGTGTCTTCCATCTCGGGTATCGGGGCGTCTGCGGGCTCCGCCGCCTACGGCGCTGTCAAAGCCGCGGTCATTCAAATGACCCAGACCCACGCAAAAAATATGGCCGGCGATCACATTCGAGTGAACTGCGTAGCCCCGGGATCCATCGAGTTCCCCGGCGGCGTCTGGGATCAGGCGAAACAGCACGCCCCTGCCATGTACAAAGGCGCTTTGGACAGCATTCCTTTTGGCCGCATGGGCGCGCCCGAGGAAGTTGGCGAAGTTGTTGCGTTTTTACTGTCTGCCCGCGCTTACTGGGTGACCGGACAAACCATTTCCATCGACGGGGGGCAAAACCTCTAACGCGACCAAAGCGCCGTGGTCTAGCTGCCTTTTCGCGGCGGCCACAGCATGAGCATAGGCGTGCGCTTCATGTAGTCCTGATACTCTGGATCCTGACCCCAACGCTTGTTTCCGCGGGATTCCAGCATGCGCACGCCGCTGATCGCCGTCAGCAGAACCACCACCCAAATCAGCGAGAGTAAAAGATAGATCTGATTACCCTGAAGGGCGGGCAGGGCTATCACAGCGATACCAGCCCACAGCAAAATCTCGCCGAAATAATTTGGATGCCGGGACCAGGCCCACAGGCCTGTGGTGATAAACGCATCCGCATTCGCCGGGTCAGCCCGAAACGCTGTTTTTTGTCTGTCAGCAATCACCTCAATGGCAAAGCCCGCAATCCACATGGACAGACCCAAATAGAAAGCAAATTCTGGTGCGACCTTTTGCCCAGACGTGATGGCCCCCAAGCCGGCACTCACCGTGACAAATACCCAGGCTCCCTGCAGGGTCCAGGTCATAAAAAAGGTTGGGAAGGAAACCTTGATGCTGCGAAAGCGCCGGTCTTCCCCGGCTTTTTGAATGCGGAAAAATAAAAACGGCCCCAAACGCAACGCCCAGATCAACACCAAGCCGACGATCACCAGGGATCGTGTGTCAAAAGCCTGGCTGAGATAACAAGCCGCCAAGACCAAGACGATGTAGGTCAGGCTGCCGGTGAGGTCAAAGAAGTGCTCGGTTTGAGCAAACCACGCATGGATAAAAATCAGCCACTGTACGACAAAGGCGAAGACGCCGCACCAAACAAAAACCGACACTCCGTCGTATAGCACACCTTGGTCAGCCCCAGCCCAGGCAACCGCCCAAGCCAGCGCGATGGCGCCCAAACTGCCTGCAATACCTACTACCCACTGTTGCATGTTGTTTCCCCTTGGGTTGATGAGTCCGAAATATTGAGTTGCGGCCAAAGCGCTCCGGCGCTGCCCTCCTGCCACTGGGGATGCTTACTCATTACCCCGGTAAACAGCGGATCGACCAACCAGCCGTCCAGCCATTGGCGCACTCGCTGGCGCGGCTGACTATCAAACCACTGGCGATCCACTGAGGCAAACTGACGCACAAAAGGCATAACCGCTAAGTCAAAAAATTGCGGTTGATCGCCAAGCAAAAACTCTGTGCCGGTTAGCTGATGCTCCAAATCGTCGAGACAGGCCGCCGCCAAGTCGCGATGCTGGGCTGGTAACAGTGCATCGTTAGAGCGGTGGTATTTATAGGCGTCCAGATGGTGTTTGAACTCCTGATCAAAAATTTGGGCCAAGCGTAGCTGCTCAGCTGCCGGGCTTAGCACAAACCACTGACTCGTCGCGGGCAAAGCCCAGCCCATGATGTCTAGGCTTTCGTCGATCACCGTGCCGTCGTCCGTTTTTAGCACCGGCACCGTCCCCTTGGGCGACAACGTCAGCATACTGGGAGGCTTGTCGCGCAACACTACCTCACGCAGTTCGACCTGAACACCGGACGCCAGCAGGGCCATGCGCGCTCGCATAGCGTAGGGGCAGCGACGAAAACTGTATAAAACGGTCAAAGCTATCCTTTCCCGGCCATCTTTTAAGACTGCCCCTGAATTTCCGGCAGGTTGGCAATGTTTTGAGCCCAAGGCACTCGAGACTGGCACCAGACCTGAACTTTCGGGGCCAGTTGCGCAACTTCCTGAAGTAGCCCAGTGCGTATACCCAGCATGCGCTGGCCCCGAGGCACATCCTCCACAACCGACGTGGCGTAAATGTGCGAGCCACAGTTAGGGCAAAAACACAGTTCCCGACGGTTGCCGCTATCGCCTACTTTAAAATAAAGCTTGGGCTCACCTTGCAGTAAGTCAAACGCAGACTCAGCAACTTGAACGATGCTGCGGTACGGCCCTCCGGACATCATCTGGCAATCGGTGCAGTGACAAATCACTGCGCGGCCCGGGTCAGCCTCAGCTTCAAATACAATGTCGCCGCAGTGGCAGCTGCCGTGGATGATCATGACACCGGTTTTTTTATTGGTCTTTTCATTCATCTCTTTATCAGCCTCTGCGTAAATCCTTTGCTCAGACATGGCTGGGTTCTCCTAGCCATCTAAGGCCCGTAACTGTCAACGAAGCCAAGACCGGGATCAAGAGGGAGCGTAGCTGGGAAAAACCGTCGGCACGGGCTATCGCCTCATCACACGGAGCAAGGTATGTTACTGCTGAGGAGGCCTTCGCTTGGCTGCTGCCGGGCGTGTCACATCACCCACTAAGACGAGGGACAAGAAAATGATCCGCATCACCACAATTGTTGCATTGTTGCTCAGCATCAGCACATCAAGCTGGGCTGACGAGCGCTCAGAAAAAGCCATTGAAGCGCGTCAAGGTTTGCTATTGGTTATGGCTCAATACTTCGGCCCCATCGTGGGTATGGCTAAGGGTGAGATACCCTTCGACGCCGCAGTGATCGAAAAAAATGCCGGTAACGTTGCCGTACTTGCACCGATGCTTGCTGACGTATTCAGACACGATACCAGCGCCAGCGGCCTAGAGACCGAAGCTAAAGCGAACATCTGGGCCAACTACGATGATTTCAGCGCTAAGGCTGCCACCGCAGCCGAGCGCGCTGAAGCCTTGGCCATGGCTGCAACCCAAGACCGGCGCGCAACCATGAAGGCCGTCGGTGCGCTGGGTGCAGCTTGTAAGAACTGTCACGACAACTACCGCCAGAAAAAATAACCTGGATTGATGAATACAGACCAGCGCCCCCAATTAGTTTGGGACCTGCCGCTGCGCTTGTGGCACTGGGCGCTGGCTGTTTGCCTGGTCGGTTCGTGGATAACTGCGGAAGCAGGATTCGAGTGGACAACAACGCACTTTTACTTCGGCTACTGCGCTTTGGCACTGGTACTCTTTCGATTGGGCTGGGGTGTCATTGGCACTGTGCATTCACGCTATCGCTCTTTTCTTGCCTCACCGCGGGTCGTCACCGATTATCTGCGGGCACCTGGGGCAACCCGATTCACCGGTCACAATCCCGTCGGAGGCTGGGCGAGCCTTGTAATTGTCATCGTTATTGGCGCACAGGCCACCAGCGGCTTATTCATCAGTGACGATATTTTTTATGCCGGGCCGTATAACGGCGTGGTCAGCAGCGACGTCGCAGATTGGTTGGCAGGCTGGCATCACCGGCTTTTTACCGTGATTCAAGCTCTCGTCGTTGTCCATCTGGCGGCGGTGAGTTGGTACACCTGGGGGCGCCAGCAGCGGCTAATCCAAGCCATGTTTCATGGCAAAAAGACCTTAGACCCACAGGCAATGAGCCTGACCATTACCCGTCATCGCGCCGGGCGCGCGATTTTGTTGGCCCTCATAGCGGCATTGGCGGTTGCCGCAGCAGTTTATTTCGCCCCTGCGCCGGCTTACGACTTTTACTGATTAAGCAAAAACCGCTGCAGTGTCTGAAGACTGTCAAAGCGATATCGCGCTTTGTCGAAATTCTGAGCCACCGTAAAGGGATGATAAAGGGCGGCGCAATCGATGCCCGCTGCAACCGCAGCGCGCAATCCGCGCTCGGAATCCTCAATAACCAAAGCTTTGGCGGGTTCGATACCGAAACGGCTCAGCGCTAGCAGGTAAGGCTCTGGGTCTGGCTTGCTGTTAATGTAGCTTGAGCGCTTGAGAACAAAATCCATATGGCGGACCACATCCGGTGTATCCAATGTTTTGGCTGCGCCATCTAAACCGTGAATCAGGTCAAAGTCCTCGTCTCGTGACGTGGTGACAATAGCCAACTGAAAATGCTCAGCCAGCACCGCAATAACCTCGTCCGCTTGGGGGATGCGAATGGGTTGAGAGCGCAAGAGCTGCTGATAGCGCGTATCTCTGGCGCCACGCAACTGGGCTATGGCTGCCTCGTCTTTGCCAGCGGCTCGAGCCAGTGCCCAGGGGTCGGCTCCGGTCGCCATACCCTTAATGTAGTCAGATTCCAGCAGCTCGATACCAAGCGTCGCCAACTGCTCTTGAATAGCCTGCAGATACAAAGGCTCGGTGTTGACCAAAACACCGTCGTGGTCGAACAGCAAATGCGTGTAGGCCACCGTTTGCCTAGGCCCTCAAGCCACTTTGTAGCGTTCGATTTGAATATCTTCTTCGCCGATGTCGGAATAATTGTCGGTAACCCGACCCCGGATGTATTCCTGCCAGGAAAAGGCCCGATAGCGAGGAGCCTCCTCGACGGCTAGCCACGGCTCCACAATCGCATCGACCTTGGGCTGATAGAAAAAGGGAATGCTGTAGCGACCCGAGGGACTAGTCACGGGCACTACCCGGTGCACACCGGCTGTGCAGCGATCATTTGTCCAAACCTGCAGCACATCGCCGATATTCACCACGATGGTTCCCGTTTGCGGGGGGACGTCGATCCAGCCATGGCTTTTGGATAACGCCTGGAGCCCGCCGCAGTCGTCCTGCAGCAGCAAAGTGATCGCCCCCGGATCCGTGTGATGATGCAGCGCCATATCCCCCAAAGGCGTTAGATTTTCGCGCTCTTCCGCCGGCACCGGGTCCGCTGCTGGATAATGATTGAGCCGGGCCGCACTGGTGTGAGCCGGGCCAAAGCCCTGCATCATGGTCTGATCCACGGCCTTATCCGGTAACCCTAAAGCCAACAGCACCATGCGCATGGTGCCCTCAGAAAGCTCAGTGAAAGAGGTAAAGAAATCTGTGAGCGCGGGGCGAAACCCTGCGGGCTGGTCAGGCCAGCGCGTGTGTCGCAAAGGGTTGCGCGAAATGTGCCCCCCCGCCTTGAAATCGAAAACCTCTTTTTGATCACGGCGCTGCTTGGTGAGCTCACGGTCGTAATAGCCCAGCGGGTTTTCCGCATCTCGATACACGGCTGCCTTGTGCTCTCGGGTTAGCCCGAAGAACCGCTGGGCCGCAGCAAACACATCGGCGACCTGTGCGTCACAGCCGTGATTGCTGAGCAGAAAAAACCCGTGGTCCTCGCAGGCCTCTACTAAGGCCTCTTGATCGATGGCACCCAGGCCTTCGCTCAAAAAGGCTTGGTAATCAATGACGGGAATGTTTTGCACGGGTTACTCCTGGGAGTTGGGCTAACCATGTTACGTAGATCGACGCCGAATACACAACCTGGAAACCGCTGCATAACCCGACTCACCGCTGTCCAGCGGTTCCTCCACCAGCCCTTCGAACTGGTCAACCACCTCTATCGCAATGCCAGACTCAGCGACTTGACGCCGTAGTTCGCCCGAGGCGACACGGAAGCGCGGACTGGTCGGTCCTGCTAGCACTCGATCTTCGGACCACTGCAGGTGTTCCTCCACCACCAGCAGCCCGCCGGCATTTAGAGCAGCCGGCAATTGGCTTAGCAATGAGGGCGCGACGAAGCGAACCATAAGGATCAGTGCGTAGCTGCGGTTAGGTAAGGCGTTGCTGACGCTGAGTAAATCTCGACACTGCCAGTTAACGCGGACATCCGCCGATACGGCGGCATTGGCCGCCTGTGCAATCGCCGCCGGTGCCACGTCCACTGCATCCACAGTAAATCCCTGAGCAGCAAGGTAAAGGCTATTGCGTCCCCGGCCACAGGCTAGATCTAGCGCCGAACCTGGACCGGTGACAGTGCCATCGCCGCACAGCTGCTGCAAATAACCACTGGGCCAGGGGCGTTGTGCGTAGGCACCCTGTCGATACCGTTGATCCCAGCGCTGCCGGTCTGGCGAGATTATTGGTGGGGCATTTTGTTCTGTCATCGGCGCAGGTTACTCCAAACACTCCGGTAACTCATGGCCGTTTGCCGAGGATTGAACAGCACAAATGTTGCATGCGTGCATTGGAGCCGTTAGCGTTACCGGCCTTTCGCGACGGACTGGCAGTTTTGAAACCCAACAACGACCTGCAACGAATAGACCGGATTGCCATTGGGCTGTCTGGACTCTGTTTGGTGCACTGTCTGTCCGTACCCTTGGCGTTGCTGCTGGCGCCTGCGCTGTCGGTTTGGCTCGATGCCACAGAAACACAAATTCACTGGCTGCTGTTGGGCCTGGCTCTGCCCACTAGCGGGATCGCCCTTTACCGGGGTTATCGGCGTCGGGCGAATACGCTAACGGTTATTTTAGGCTGCACTGGGTTGTTGTTAATGCTGCTAGGCGTTATTCACGCTTTAGGTGAAGCTCTGGAAATCACGCTGACGGTCATCGGGGTCACGCTAGTGATGTTCGCCCACATCCGTAATCTGCGTGTTGGCCACGAGCACGCGGTAGACGAAACCTAACGTCGCAGACCCACGCAAGTCGCAAGAGCGTACCGCCTCCACAGGAAGGATCTAATCCTTAGCTGTCCTGTTCATTCAGGAGCAATCAAGAAAAGTAACGCCGTTTTTGCAATGATCGGGTAGCATCCTGCTTCCAAAACAAGGGTGTCAGAACGCATCCGTTACCTGGCGAGAAGAAAAATGAAATACGACAATATCCTGCAGACCATTGGCAACACGCCCATCGTGAAACTCAACCGTATTGCGCCAGAACACGTGGACATGTACGTCAAAGTCGAATCCTTTAACCCTATGGCGTCGGTAAAAGACCGTTTGGCCTACGCCATTGTCAAAGACGCCCGCGACAGCGGTGCGCTGCAGCCGGGGCAGACGGTGGTTGAAGCAACCAGCGGCAATACGGGCATTGCGCTGGCCATGGTCTGTGCGGTGATGGGGCACCCGTTCGTGGCGACTATGGTCGAAACCTTCTCTATCGAACGACGCAAGGTGATGCGCGCTCTGGGCGCCAGAGTAATCTTGACCCCTGCAGCGGAACGGGGCTCGGGCATGGTGGCCCGCGCCGAGGCGCTGGCCGAGGAACATGGCTGGTTCCTTGCCCGCCAGTTTCAAAATCCGGCAAATCCCGCCTACCACGCCAGCACCACCGGACCCGAAATTTTGCAGGACTTTGCCGGCGAGCGACTTGATTACTGGGTCACTGGATGGGGCACAGGTGGCACTTTGTCTGGCACTGGGCGCACCCTCAAGGCGGCTCGGCCTGACATTCAAATCGTGGCCGCAGAACCAGAGCAAGCTGCCTTACTCTCTGGCGGTGAATGGTCGCCGCACAAAATTCAGGGCTGGACTCCGGACTTCATACCCGAGGTTTTAGACCAAGGCATTGCCGATCACATTGTGCCGGTGAACGAGGACGAGTCCATGGACTGCGCCATGCGCTTGGGTAAAGAAGAAGGCATTTTCGTAGGCATTTCAGCCGGTGGAACCTTGAGTGCCTCGTTAAAGATTGCCGAGCAAGCGGAGCCTGGCAGCGTCATGGTCACCATGCTAGCGGATACCGCCGAACGCTATATCTCAACGCCGCTATTTGCCAGCATCAACGAAGGCTCAGACGACGAGTGGCTAAGTCAGCAATAGCGCGTTTATTGACGCCACTCTGCTGGCCTAGGCAGGCAATCGCAGTCGGGTTGCTACAGCGGTTGTGGTGCGAGTGAGATTCCGGCGCGCGAGGAAGCGCTGACGGGCTTGGGGGTCTGACTCCCGGGACGTTTCCCAGGACGTGAAGTCCGGATACCAGGTTAATAGACTCAACACGGTTTCTTGGTTCGCGGGTACCTCTTGAGCAGGCGCAAACAAGCCCATGGGTTGCGCGCTGTAGCTTTCAGCGCCCTCAAACGTTTGCCAAGCTGCCGACGACAGAGCGACTGCTTCTTCAATGGCCCCGGCAGGCAGCCAGAAGTCACGGAAAACGTAGATTCCGTGGCGCTCTAAAGGCTCAGCGCTTTGGGGCCGCACCGTGCCACGCAGCAGTGCTTGGGACTCCACCACGCATTCGGGCACATCCTGCCAGGTATCTCGGGCCTGGGTGTGCGCGGTCATTAAGATCAGCTGGTTGGCTCCAAGGCCAAAAAGTCCATGCCATATACCCCAAATATGACTGTCCCCGGGCTCGCTAAACACCTGGCGCAGCGCTCTTTCCGGTTGCGCTAAGTCCTGACTGGCGAAGCTCAGGACACGCTTTGTAAACAGCAGTTCGCTCATCTCTGGACGTTCAGCGCAACATGGCCGGGTAGTCTAGCTCCGCACCCCATAACACCTGGGCCACGCTAGCGTAGCGCGATTCGTTGACAAAGCCGTGGTGACGCAGGGTCTCCATATCTCGATTGATACGGTCTAGCGGCTGGCCATGCTCTGTCATCGTCGTGCCAGCTACATTACCCATCAAGCGCACCACCTCCGCAGCAGTTTGCACTGCGTGGGTCCCTGCCAGATACAGATCCGCACGATGTTCCGGTGTTGCCTCTTGACCCTCACAAGCCCGTTGCCAAGTGGTTTCCAAGGCGTTGAAAAACATCAGCCGCGAGGACCGATAAAGCGCTAATCCGCGTCCAAAGTGACCTTGGGCCATATGCTTTTCAGTAAGCTTAGCCGCCCCACCTCCGGGCGTTTTGGTTTTCACCAGCGCCGCCACCTGGTCAATAGCTTGTTTGGCAAGGCTGAGTGCAACCGGCACATACGTGGCAAAAACAATGCGTGAGGGGCAGCGGTACAGCGCGCCTTGATAGTAGCGGTTGCAGGGCGTCTCGGGCCCCGCTGGGGGCACTACCTGTATAGCTGGAACCACAACGTGATCCACCAATACGTCATTGCTGCCGGAGCCGCGCATGCCCAAGGTGTTCCAGTTCCTTTGAACCTGGCAGTCTTTTATCGCGATCACCGCGTTGTGCATTTCGCCGTCCATCATCACCGGCGTCATCATCCATTCGGCGAAATTACAGCCGCTTACAAAGCGCTGAGTGCCATTGATCTCTACACCGTTACCCACGCGTTTGCCTGATAACGGGGTGTGCCCGCTGGCTGCGACTAGTCGATCTGGATTATCTCCCCAAAGCATTTCTACCAGCTCTGCAGGCCACTTGGAGGCCATCAGCTTTGGTGCATTGAATACCATAATGTGCCATGCCGCTGCGGTGTCGCCGGCAGCCACTTCTTCACAAACGGCCGCACAGGTCATCGGTGTGACCTCATCACCGCCTAAGGCGGTAGGCAAAAATAAGCGCGGTGCGCGGGCCTCTACAATAGCGGCAAAGCTGTCATCGTGCAGACGGCAGGCTTGTTCAGACCAAGCGGAGTTTTCGGCTAAGCGCTCTCGCACGCTTTCCACTCTTGTTAGCGCGCGCTCCCTTTCCGCAGGCAAATCAATCTGCACAAAGCTCCCCTCCTAGTTTTGAAACTTAAAGCCGGGTAGACCACTCCAAAGAAGCTAAAGATCAACCCGGCCTGAGGCGTTAAGACTAACAGTCGCCAAGGGCGATAGTGAAACCCCTCCGGCGAGATCTTTTTGAAAATAGCTGGCCTGACCTAACCCTATGAGAATCAACGGTTTTCACACTTTGAAACAAATTCATCGTCAGCTGACGCTTTTCTTCATCAGAAACTTCTGTATCCTAGCTCTCCTCACCAGCCGAAGCTGTACATTTGTACAGTCATTAGCTCGGCAGGGCGATTGCCTTAATGCAAGGTCAGCTCGGCTGGTTGAGACCATCTCTCGATCCACCTTCGCAACCCTCTTTTTGCAGCTATCCGGCCTTAATCGGGAAACCCAGGCAGCTTATCCTGCCAAGGATAGTTCGCATCACCGACCGCTAAAAACTCAGGGTTCAGCAGACTGTCCTTGGTGTTGTACCGCAAGACCTGACCATCTGGCGTGTAGACCTGGCCGCCTGCCGCGGTGAGTACCGCCTGAGCGGCGCCAATGTCCCACTCGCTGGTGGGCCCCAGGCGGGGATAAATGTCTGCGCCTCCCTCGGCTAACACACACAGCTTTAGTGAGCTGCCAACAGGCCTTCTCTGGCATTGGTCGAACCGGGCTTCGACGGCTGCCAAGTAGTCTTCCAGACGCTGGCCACCGTGATTGCGGCTAGCCACCACGCGCAGCGGCCCCTGGGGATCAATCGAGCCGGGCCCTCTTAATGCGCTCTGTTCGCCCGCGTGCAACATATAGGCCCGCTGCTCCGGCTCGGTTTGGCCTAGGTCGCCGATATAAACCTTGCCTTGAACCGGGACCCCGACAATACCGAACACCGGCTGATTGCCATCGATTAACGCGATGTTGACGGTGAATTCACCGTTGCGGTTTACGAACTCCTTGGTGCCGTCCAAGGGATCGACTAACCAATACCTGGACCAGCTGCTGCGCTCGGCAAAATCAGGGGGCGCCGACTCCTCAGAGATGATGGGTAGCTCTGGCGTGAGGGTCCGCAGCCCACGAACAATTACATGATGCGCGGCCAGGTCAGCTTGAGTCAGTGGCGACTCATCGCTCTTGGTTTGGATCTCAAAGTCCGTGTTGTAAATCTCGAGGATTGCAGCCCCTGCCTCCTCGACGATGGTGATGAGTTCTGGGACCCAGTGTTGCGGCAATGCCTCGGCCATGTTCTTTCCTTTTTTGCTTACTTGGCGTAGTTCATTTGGTGGTTAGGCGTTGACGCAGCGCGGGCAGGCACAGCGTCAGCGCAGCAATCGCACGAGCTTCGAAAAAGTCGTCACGCACCAGCAGTTCGTCAATTTTTGTTAGCGGCCACAGCACCAGCTCTGGTGGCTCTGGTTCATCGCCAGGCAGGGCGTGGGGATACAAATCCGTTGCCATTAAAACGTTAATGGTGAAACCCATATGCCCTGGCGCGATACTGAGGCGTTTGACAAACGTTACCTCTGACGCACCGAATCCAACTTCTTCGGCGAGCTCGCGGGCCGCCGCTGCCTCCAAGGCCTCGCCTTTGTCCGCCGCCCCCTTGGGCAGCGTCAGCTGCATTTCGTGAAAACCCGCCGCATACTCTCGAATGAGCAACAATTCGTCGTTGTCGTTCACCGCAACAACAATGACCCCCTGTTCGCCAATTGCCGGCAGTCGCTCATAAACCCGCTCCTCACCATTGCTGAATGTCAGGTGCATGGCCTCTATTTTAAAAAAGCGAGTCTGCGCTAACATTTCGGTCTTGTTGATGGTCGGGAGCGGCATAGGAATTAAACCCTGTCGTGAAAAGCGGCGAATAGTATAGGCTGCAACGTTGGCGTCAGTCGTATTTTCATCCAATGATTCGCGACTTTTCTTATGACGTTTGAAAAAGCTCAGTTGACACACCCAGCAATAAATCGGGTAACGAGATGATCACATGGCAATCCATCGACACAGTGCTTTTGGACATGGATGGCACTTTACTGGACCTCAAATACGACAATCAGGTTTGGAGCCAACTGTTGCCCCAAGCTTATGCCGAGCGCCAGGGCATTACGGCCAAGCGGGCAGGGGAGCAATTGTTGAGCCACATGCGCGAGATTCTTGGCACGATGAACTTCTATCGATTTGACTACTGGCGGGAATTCACCGGGCTGGACATCGTACAGCTGCACCAGCAGGCCACTGGACTAATCGAGTTTTTACCTGACGCCCAAGCGTTCCTCAAAGCCCTGACTCGGGCCAACAAGGGCTGCGTAGTCATTACTAACGCCGACCGTCAATCGCTGCAGGTCAAAGAGCCTGTGCTGCAGCTGGAATCCCAGGTGGACCGCGTTATTTCCAGTCACGACTACGGCGCGCCAAAGGAAGAAGACGCGTTCTGGCAAGCGCTGCAACAGGATCTAAACTTTGACCCAGCGCGCACGCTCTTCATCGACGATACCCCCAGAGTTTTGGCCGCCGCGCGGAAATTTGGCATCCGGCACCTGCTGGCGGTAGCCCGCCCCGATAGCCAGCAAGGCAATCGCGACACCCTCGGTTGGCCGAGCTTCGAGCACTACCGCGAGTTGCTGGATCACATGCCATGAGCGGCGTGCGCATTGATCGCTGGCTTTGGGCTGCCCGCTTCTTCAAGACCCGGTCTTTGGCCAAAGCCGCCGTGGAGGGTGGCAAAGTGCACCTTGAGGGCAGTCGCGCCAAGCCCTCTAAAGAGATTCAGGTGGGCCAAACTCTGGAAATCCGACGCGGCGACACCGTGCAAACGATAATTATCGATGCCGTTTCGAATCAGCGAGGGCCAGCAAGCCTAGCGCAAACTCTGTATACCGAGACCCCTGAAAGTATTGAGGCTCGTGAGATCCGTCGGAGTGTTCGTCGCATGGAACGAGCCGGACTGAATATCCCAAGCAGCAAGCCGGACAAAAAAGATCGCAGGGCACTCGCTCAGCTCAAAGAGTTAGACTGGCAGCGCACACCCACCGAATAACGCGTATCAGCAAGGCATTACCATGGATTCACTGCATCGTTTTAGCTTCATCGACTTGCCGGTTCGCGGACAGTGGGTGCGACTGCAATCCACGTTGGTCGAAGCGTCCCAGTACAAGGCCTACCCGGAGCCTGTCAGCGCTCTGCTGGGACAGATGTTAGCGACTGTGGCAATGGTAGCGGACAACCTAAAATTTTCCGGCGCAGTAGCCCTACAAGCACAGGGCAATGGCGCGCTGCGGCGCTCACTGGCTGAATGTCGCAACCACACCCACCTGCGCGGCATCATGCACCTAACCGACGATGCGGGATTTCCCGAGCACGGTGATGACATTGTCGCCTGGTTGGGCGACGGCCGATTGGCCTTGTCTTTGCTGCCGGATGAAGAAACCGGCATGCAGCCCTACCAAGGGTTGGTGGCGCTTGAGAACAGTGATTTGGCGGCATGCCTTGAGCACTATTTCGCCACCTCGGAGCAGCTGCACACGTGTTTACATTTTGCCAACGGCGATGTCGACGGCAGTCAGAGCGTCACCGGCTTACTGCTGCAGCGGCTGCCGAACTCGCCAGACGCCAGCGACGCAGAGCGCGAAGCCGCTGACGATGCTTGGGAGACCCTGACGGCCCTTGCCGCCACGGTAACCACTCAAGAACTGGCCGAACTGGAAGTTGACACGCTACTGCACCGCCTGTTCCACGAGTACCCCTGTTCTCTGCAGCCCAGCAAGGCTCTGGAATACCAATGCACCTGCAACCGCCAGCGCACGGATAACACGCTTATGCTGCTGGGCGCTGAAGATTTAGCGGCGCTTCTGCAGGAGCAGGGTGAGATCACCGTGGACTGCGAATTCTGCGGTAACCGCTACCGATACGATCAAGACGGCGTTAACCGAGTGATTGGTCTGTTAGCAACGACTGCGGATGCGTCCTCAAACCCACCTCTGCATTAGTTTCGATCAACCGCCAAGTTCTCATCGGCGTAGAACTCTCGGGTCATTTCAATCATTCCAAATGTCTTGTTCTCTGGCATAATCGCCGCCCTCGCAAAAAACAATCAAACAGCAGACTATGACTACAAACTCTTTAATCGACCTTTCAAGCGCAGACCTAGCTGAACACGCCGTAACACGCGGTGAAGGAAGGTTCGCCAGCAACGGTGCCATCGTTGTCGAAACCGGGGCTCGCACCGGCCGCTCCCCCAAAGATCGATTCATCGTTGACGAAGCCTCTACGTCAGAGTCCATCGACTGGGGCGACATCAACCAACCCATCGCAGCCGAGGTTTTTGATCACTTATGGGACCGCGTGCAGGTACACGTTGGCGAGCGTGAAACATTTTTATCGCATCTGCACGTGGGCGCAGATCCCGAGCACTACCTACCCATCGAAGTTACCACCGAGTACGCGTGGCACGGGCTGTTTGGGCGCTCCCTGTTTATTACGCCCGAGCACTACAACCCGCACAACAAAGAAATCTGGCAGGTGGTGAATGCCCCGACATTTGTCTGCGAGCCAGAGCGCGACGGTACCAATAGCGATGGCACGGTGATGATCAATTTTGCCCAGCGCAAAGTGCTCATTGCTGGCATGCGTTATGCCGGAGAAATGAAAAAATCGATGTTCTCAGTCCTGAACTTTTTGCTGCCTGAGAAAGACGTTCTGCCTATGCACTGCTCTGCCAACGCAGGACCCAACGACGACGTGACCTTGTTTTTTGGTTTGTCCGGTACCGGCAAAACCACGCTCTCAGCTGACCCAGACCGCCTGCTCATTGGCGACGATGAACACGGCTGGGGTAAGGGTACGGTCTTTAACTTTGAGGGCGGGTGCTACGCCAAGTGCATCGATCTGACGCGTAAAAACGAGCCCGTGATTTACGACGCCATTCGCTTTGGCGCTATTGTCGAAAACGTCATCATCAACGAAAGCCGGGATCCCGATTACGCCGACAGCACGCTTACCGAGAACACGCGAGCCTGCTACCCACGCAGTAATATTGAAGCCAAAGTCCCTGATAACAGGGCCGGCGAACCTAACAACATCATCTTTCTGACCTGCGATGTTAGCGGTGTACTACCGCCGGTTTCAGTCCTCAGTAAAGAAGCCGCGGCCTATCATTTCCTATCGGGCTATACCGCAGCTGTGGGTTCCACGGAAATCGGCTCCACCGAGGCCTACAAGGCCACCTTCTCGACCTGCTTTGGCGCGCCCTTCTTTCCTCGACCCGCAGGCGTCTATGCGGACCTGCTAATCAAGCGTATCGAGGAATTCGATTCCCGCGTTTACTTGGTCAACACCGGCTGGACCGGCGGCGGCTACGGCGTAGGCGAGCGGTTCAATATCCCCACGACCCGGGCCATTATTACTGCCATTCAAAACGGCGCTCTAGTGGACAGCCCAACCACGCACTTGGCGGGCTTGAATCTAGACATACCCGTGAGTGTGCCCGGGGTCGACGGACAGCTGTTGAACCCACGCGATACATGGGCTGACAAAGCGGCATACGATGCTGCTGCTGCAAGCTTGATTGCGAAGTTTGAAGAGAACTTCAAACGCTTTGATGTAGAACCGAGCATCGTCGCAGCAGGCCCGGCCACCTGAGCGCTGGGTTTATAGCCGGGCAAAACCGGTAACTTACTGCACAAATCCGACGCTCCGGATCCTCAGGACGCGACCTTAAACAGTTCTAGGAGGCACGGCTTATACATGCTGCTCGACGAAGCCACAGTCACTTCTCTGCAAAAACCGGGTAATGGGCTGGGTGGATTGATTCGTGGCATTGAAAAAGAGAGCCTGCGCGTCCTTGGCGACGGTTCGCTGTCCCAAGCTCCACACCCCAGCGGCTTAGGTTCCGCTCTCACCCATCGAGCCATTACCACAGATTTTTCAGAGGCCCAGCTCGAGCTTATTACTGGTATTCACACCAGTCCCCAATTGGTCTTGCAAGAACTCCAGGATGTGCACGTATTCGTCCAGCGTCATTTGGGTGATGAACTGCTGTGGCCAAGCAGCATGCCCTGTATTCTGGCCGCGGACCATGATCAGATTCCCTTGGGTCAGTATGGGCGGTCCAATATTGCCCAGGCCAAGACAGTCTACCGGCGCGGCTTGGGCAATCGCTACGGTCGTTTGATGCAGACCATCTCGGGCATTCACTACAACTTTTCCATCCCCGACGAGCTGTGGCATGCCCTTGGTAAAACCACTCAGCAAAGTCGCACCGAGGCCTACTTTGGTTTGATTCGAAATTTTCGCCGATGGTCTTGGCTTTTACTTTATCTGTTTGGCGCGGCCCCAGCGGTTTGCCGCTCGTTCGTACAAAATCTTGATCATCAGCTCGACGAGTTCAACGAAGGCACATTTTACTTACCCCATGCCACCAGCCTACGCATGGGCCGGTTGGGATACCAAAGCGATGCTCAAAGCGCCCTGGACATTTCCTACAACTCGCTGGCTGATTATTCTGCAACCTTGCGTGTGGGCTTGACCGACAGTTATCCCGATTACGCAAACATTCAGCCAGCGGTAGACGGTGAGTATCCGCAGCTCAACGACGCTGTGCTGCAAATTGAAAACGAGTTCTACGGCACCATTCGCCCGAAACGCACGGCCCAAAGTGGTGAGCGGCCGCTGGCCGCGCTAAATCGAAACGGAGTGGAATACGTTGAGGTGCGCTGTGTCGACCTTAATCCCTTTGAGCCACTGGGCATCGACGCTGGGCAAATTCAATTTATGGATACGTTCCTGCTACTGTGCCTGCTAGCAGATTCGCCCGCAGACAGTGCGGAATCTCGACAGAGTGTTGCGCGCAATCAAACTAAGGTGGTCGAGCGCGGTCGCGAACCTGGGCTAGCCCTTGAAGACGGCAACCGTCAAATTTTGCTGGCTGATTGGGCGACACAGCTGCTAGCTGCCTGCGAGCCAATCGCCAGGGCCATGGATGCTGCCGCCCCCAGCGCCGATACAGGCTATCAAGCCAGTCTCGACAATCAGTTGCGCAAGGTTGCGCAACCCCAGTTAACGCCTTCGGCTAGGGTTATTGCGGCCATGGCAACCCATGGGTCGTTCTTTCGCTTCACCATGCATCAAGCCGAAGTGCTGCGAAATCACCTGAAAGCCACGGCCATTGACGACGCTAGCCTGGCGGAGCTTGAACACGAATCGTCGGCTTCTCTGCAGCGCCAGGCCGACATTGAAGCGGCGGACACCCAAAGCTTTGAGGCTTTTTTGAAGGATTACCTTGCGCTGGCGTGATGGGCCTGTGCCCTTTCGCGACCTAGATCGAAACTGCTTCCCATGAATTTCCTTGTACACTGCGTTCTCGCCGATGATGCCAGCCATATTTGGCCCCAAGGGGAGTCCCTGAACAAAGGATTGTTAGCCGGGGCAATCCTGGCGGATTTCAGCAAGGGCCCGGTAGCGCGCTCATTGCCAAGGGAATTACAGGCCGGTATCCGGCTCCACCGGCGTATCGACGCCTACTCCAACCAACACGAAGCCATTCAGCAGGTTTGTGCCGGGTTTCCAAAGGTCCTGCGGCGCTACGCACCGATCTTTGTCGACATTTTAGCCGACCACTACCTGTCTTTATCCTGGGATGAATACTGTCCAACGCCCAGGACCGCCTTGAGCAGCCGTTGCTACGAGGCCTGCGAGCAATATGCGGGGAACAGCGAATATCAGGCCTCAGCATCGTTAAGACCTTTTATCGACTACATGCGCCAGCAAGATTTGCTCGCCCACTACCATGACTGGTCCAATGTCGAGCGTGGCTTGCACTCGGTTTTGCGCCGACTGGGGCAAGAGACTTTGCTGCACAAAGTTATTTCAGCCTGCCAAGAACAGCACGATTCAGGTCAGCGCGCTTTCCGCATATACTTCCCGGATCTACGCCAGCAACTGACGTCCTGGTCATCGCTGATGAATCACGAGGCCGGCCGACCCAGTCAGACATAGCACAGACAATTATCGGCCCGAAATCTCAGGCTGGTAACCATGACCGGGGTTGCTGCATGTTTTGGCAGCCAAGCCCTCTTTTAACCGACAGCGAGAATAGAATTGAAAGCCGTACTTTGTGAATCTTTCGGGCCAGCCGAAAATCTTAGCCTCCAAGACGTATCGCCACCGGAACTGGAATCCGGGCAGGTCATCGTTGATATCCACTCTTGCGCGTTGAATTTCCCCGACGTGTTAATGGTCGAGGGTAAATACCAATCCTTGCCTCCTTTCCCATTCACACCCGGAGGCGAGTTTGCGGGTGTGGTGACTCAAGTCGCTGATGACGTTTCTAAATGGCAGGTGGGCGACGAGGTTTTTGCCTCCTGCGGCCACGGCGCCATGGCGGAACAAATTGCCGTCAGTGCCCAGGCGCTGCGCGCAAAGCCTGGGAACATGTCTTTCGCCACAGCATCAGGGATCAGCACCACCTATGGAACGTCCTACTATGCCCTGAAGCAGCGTGCGAACCTGCAAGCTGGTGAAACCTTGTTGGTGCTCGGTGCAGCAGGAGGGGTAGGCCTGGCCGCTGTTGAGCTGGGTAAAGCCATGGGAGCGAGGGTCATCGCCGCGGCTTCCAGCGCTGAGAAATTGGCCGTAGCGCAACAAGCCGGCGCAGATGAACTGATTGACTACAGCGATGGCGAACTGAAAGAAAAGGTTAAGGCGCTGACTGGGGGCAAGGGTGCAGACGTGATTTACGATCCCGTCGGCGGGCCGCTATTTGATCAGTGCATGCGCTGCATTAACTGGGAAGGCCGCATTCTTATCGTCGGCTTCGTGGGCGGTGACATCCCCCGGGTACCCACCAATCTCATTCTGCTCAAAAGCTGCCAGGTAGTGGGCGTTTTTTATGGCGCCTTTTCCGGCCGCTTTCCAGTCGAAAACGAGCAGAACTTTGCTGAGCTGCTACAGATGTTTGAAGCAGGCAAGCTGCGGGCCTTGGTCGGCGCTGAATACCAGCTGACGGACTTTGTCGAAGCGTTGAACTGTCTGTCGCAACGCCGAGCCGTTGGCAAAGTAGTGGTAAATATCCAATGACTAACAAACTAAACACCGAAAGATGGGCCGCGCTGATCTGTATCGCTGCCGGCGGCATCTTATGCGTTGGACTGGTCTTGGAGTTCGCCCTCAATCTGGCTCCCTGCCCGCTGTGCATGATGCAGCGCATCTGGTTTGCCCTCACCGGTATCGTGGCGCTGGCTGGGCTGGCGCATAACCCAAGATGGGGGATTTATCCTCTTCTCAGCGCTATTTGCGCCTGCGTTGGCGGCGCTTTTTCCCTGCGACAACTGTGGCTACAAAGTTTGCCTGCAGATCAGGTGCCCAGTTGCGGGCCAGATTTGGCCTATATGATTGATGCGTTTCCACTCGGTGACCTGCTCGTGGCCATGACTTCTGGCACTGGCGATTGTGCCGTTGTACACGACGTTATTCCCATTATGAGCATCCCTGGCTGGGCACTGCTCGGGTTCACACTGCTGTTGCTGGCCAGCGTTATGCAGCTGCGTTACAGCATGCGCTAGTCACTGGGTAACAGGCGGGGCCGCCGTGCAGGTATAGAGGCTGGATGGCCGACGTTGGCAGCGGCGCTCATTTCTGTCTTTGCGCGGTACTGGTGCTTTGCCCAGCGTCACTGCTATATTCCTCGCCCTTATTTTTTGCGGTGTCTGATAATTGCGGGACAAACTAGCCCGCAGCAACTTTAAGCGCATTCATATGACAGCTCTCAATATTTTGGTCATGAACAACAAGGGCGGCAGCGGTAAGACTACCGTTGCAACAAACCTTGCGGCGGCATACGCCAGCCAAAACCTGCGCGTTGCTCTTTTTGACTGCGATGCTCAGGCCAACGCCCGCCTGTGGGGCCAGAGCCGCAGTGACGAGCACCCCAACGTCGACGTGCTGTTTTATCCAGACCCTAAAGACATTGATGGCCCTGCCAGAATGCCCTACGACATATGCGTTTACGATTCTGCGCCGGCTATTACCCACGGCCCCGCACTGCATTCAGATTTCGAGACCCTGCTAAAGCTCAGTGACCTTATCTTGGTGCCGATGCTTGGCTCGTCCTGGGACATGCATTCAGGAGAGCACTTTATTACTCAGCTGATGACCCAGCGGGTTTGGCGCGCAAAACCACGGCCCATCGCGGTAATCGGCAACCGAGCTGGCGGAGCCGTAACCAACGATCAACGCCTGCAGCATTTTCTAAGCTGCCTGAACATACCTGCCGTCACCGCTTTGCGAGAGTCACCCGTGTACCCTGAAGCCGGAGATAGCGGCCAGGGTGTTGTCGACATGAAACGTAATCGTGCAGCGCGCAGGGAACTCAGCGCTTGGCACACGCTGACAGATTGGATCAGTGAGCAGGCCGCCAGACCGCAGCCCCACCGTCAGCCTGGCCGCCCGTTGGCCGCCGGCCGACAAGGTGGCGCCGCCGCCAGGACACAGGCCCGCGACAACCGCTGAGCGCAGCTGGCGTGGCCTTCATCGCCCGGACCTCACCCTCGAAAATATTCTATGTTGCAAGTTCAAAACCTAACGTTTGAACGCGGCGAGGACCTGCTCTTCGCTGACCTCAACCTGGTGGTTTATCCCGGCCAAAAAGTCGCCATTGTGGGTCGCAACGGGGTCGGCAAATCCACCCTTTTCAACTTGCTGTTGGGCGAACTCGACGCCAGCCAAGGAAGCATTGACTTCCCGGCAAACTGGCAGCTTGGGTACATGGCTCAAGAGGTTGAAGCGACCGACCGACCAGCCATTGAATTCGTGATTGATGGTCATCGCGCGCTGCGTGACGTGGAGGCGCGAATCGCGGCTACCGAAGAGTCTGAGGCCCTGGCGAGCCTTTACTCGGATTTGGAAGATTTAGGCGGTTACCAAGCACGGTCAAGAGCTGGCGAAATACTCTATGGTTTAGGCTTCGCCCCGGAACAAGTTGAGCAGCCCTACCGCAGCTTTTCTGGGGGCTGGCGCATACGCTTGAACTTGGCCCAAGCCTTAATGTCACCCGCCGATCTGCTTCTACTGGACGAGCCTACCAACCACTTGGATTTAGAGGCGATCCTTTGGCTGGAAAACTGGCTGCGCCAATTCCAGGGTGCACTGTTAATCATTGCTCACGATCGTGCTTTTCTCGATAACACCGTAGATCACGTACTGCATCTTTCCGGTGAGCAAGCGCAGTTTTATCGAGGCAATTACTCGGCATTCGAGCGCCTGCGCAGCGAGCAATTAGAGCGTCAGCAGGCTTTGGCGGTCAAGCAACGAGCCCAAGTGGCGCACATACAGCAATTCGTCGACCGCTTCCGCGCTAAAGCGAGCAAAGCCAAGCAAGTGCAAAGCCGCATCAAAGCATTAGAGAAAATGAGCGAGCATGCCATGCTGCACGTCGATTCTGACTATCGGGTGGGTTTTTCCGATCCAGAGAAAGTGTCTAACCCGTTGTTCAGCTTTCGTCATCTGGATTTGGGTTACGCAGACTCAACCATCCTCCACGACATTGGCCAAACCATTCTGCCTGGAGCACGCATTGGCGTCCTTGGAGCTAACGGCGCAGGCAAGTCGACGTTACTTAAAGCCATTGTGGGCGATTTAAAGCCCCAGCGAGGCGAGTTGCAGCGCGGCGCCCACGCGCCCATCGGCTACTTTGCCCAGCACCAGCTAGAGGCGCTGGATTCCAGCAACACGGCGTTTGCCGCCATGTCAGAGCTACGTCAGGACTTTTCCGAGCAGCAGTGCAGAGACTATTTGGGCGGCTGGGGTTTTGACTCACGTATGATCGCTAGGCCCATACGCAGCTTGTCCGGTGGAGAAAAAGCCCGCTTTGTCATGGCCCAACTGGCTGCCGAAAAGCCAGCCTTACTCGTACTGGACGAGCCCACTAACCACTTGGATTTAGATATGCGCGATGCCCTTGCAGTAGCGCTGGGCGCATATGCTGGGGCGGTTTTAATCGTGGCCCACGACCGAGACTTACTGGAAAAAATAGTCGATGAGCTGTGGGTAATTGAGGACGGCGGGCTGAGAAACTTTAGTGGCGACCTTGCCGAGTACACCGCGGGGCGGTTATCCACCAGCGCCGCCCCGAGCACGGCGGCCCAGCCAGAAAGCAGCCTGTCGAAGAAAGATCTGCGGCGTGAACGCGCGGCCTCGCGGGAAGCGCTGGCCCATTTGGGTAAACGCGTCAAACGGCTGGAAAAACAGCTGGAGCAGGAGACCCAGGCGCTGCAAACCATCGAGAGCACGTTGGCCGACGAGAAAACCTACAGCGAGCTATCTCCCGAAGACCTTAGCGCACTGCTTGCCAAAGCCGGCAAAACCCGTCAAGCCGTCGAAGCCATTGAAGAGGAGTGGCTAGCCGCAGTAGAGGCACTCGAAGCCTCAGAATAAGAGCCCCAGAACAAAGACGGAAGAAAAGCCGTCGCCACGCATGTGCGCTATACTGCGCGCCTTACCTGCTAGGAGCACCCATGCGTCGTTTTCCCCAAACACGGCTGCGCCGAAATAGAGAACAACCTTTTGTTCGTCGCCTAGTTCGCGAGCATCGGGTTAGTGCCGATGACCTGATCTATCCCATGTTCATTATCGATGGCGACAATACCCGCACCGAGATTCCGTCTATGCCGGGTATTGAGCGCTTGTCCGTGGATCTTGCGGTGGCAGAAGCTCAGCAATTGTTCGCGCTGGGGCTTCCTGCAATTGCGCTTTTTCCCAACGTGGAGCCCAATCTAAGGGCCCTTGATGGCGCCGAAGCCTATAACGAACAGGGACTCATCCCTACGGCGGTTAGGGCCATTAAAGCCGCGGTGCCAGAGCTGGGGATTGTCACCGATGCTGCCTTAGATCCTTACACCAGTCATGGTCAGGATGGCATCTTGAACGCCGATGCCTACGTCGACAACGATGTAACCGTTGAAGCTCTGCGCAAGCAGGCCGCAGTCTGCGCCGCAGCTGGAGCCGATGTCATCGCACCTTCCGACATGATGGATGGCCGAATTGGCGCAATTCGCCAGCAGTTGGATCAGGATGGTTACATCAATACACGCATCATGGCCTACTCTGCCAAGTACGCATCGTCTTATTACGGTCCGTTCCGAGACGCGGTGGGGGCTTCGGCCACGCTATCCACGGGCAATAAAAAAACCTATCAGATGGACCCGGCGAATACCGACGAAGCCCTGCACGAGGTCGCTTTGGACATCGACGAGGGCGCGGACATGGTGATGGTCAAGCCAGGGCAACCATACTTGGACGTTGTGCGTCGAGTAAAAGACACCTTCCAAGTGCCAACCTTCGCCTACCAAGTCAGCGGCGAATACGCCATGCACATGGGAGCCATCAACAACGGCTGGCTCAACGCAGATGTGGTAGATGAATCCTTACTAAGCTTTAAACGCGCAGGTGCGGACGGCATACTCACCTACTTCGCTAAATTTTGGCTGCAGCGGCAAGCCGAGGACCAGTGAGTTCAGGTTAGGTGCGGTGCGAAAACGGGACAGCAAACTGAGAACAGTGCTACACTTTTTGTGTATTTAAATTCTGGAGAACGTTCATGAGCGATCAGATTGTGCACACCAGCGACGACCAGTTTGAGGCCGATGTGCTATCCGCTGACAAGCCTGTATTAGTCGATTATTGGGCCGAATGGTGCGGCCCCTGCAAAGCCATCGCACCGATCCTGGACGAGATTGCCGGTGACTACAGCGATCGGCTGAAAATCTGCAAGCTGGATATTGACGCAAACCAGGCCACGCCGCCCAAATACGGTATTCGCGGCATCCCTACCCTGATGCTATTCAAAAACGGCGAAGTTGAGGCGATGAAAGTGGGCGCTCTCAGCAAATCCCAGCTGCAGGCTTTTCTGGACAGCAATATCTAGCAAACGGGGCCCTCTTTTCCGACGAAATTTGCTTGATATTTCGCCTTGACCCAAGCCTACAAACCTCTACACTGATTCCCGGCTTCAGAGAGGAGCCGGGATCCACGCCCGGTCTAAGCCAACCCATAATCTCTTTTCTTACCTATCGCCATGTTATTGGTTGGCGGTCGCAATCCTACTAACAAGGTTCTGTCCCTTATGGCTATGCACCTATCAGATTTGAAACGTAAACCCGTGGCCGAGCTCATCGATACGGCCCGTGAAATGGGCCTGGAAAATGTCGGCCGCTCTCGCAAACAAGAGGTCATTGCCGCTATCGTCCGCAAGCTCTCCAAAAATGGCGAGGATATTTACGGCGAGGGCACATTAGAAATTCTCCAGGACGGCTTCGGCTTTCTGCGCTCTCCCGACAGTTCTTATCTAGCGGGACCCGATGACATCTACGTATCACCAAGTCAGGTCAGGCGTTTTAACCTGCGGACCGGTGACAGCATTGCTGGCAAGATCAGGCCGCCCAAGGACGGTGAGCGGTACTTTGCCCTGCTCAAAGTTGATGAAATCAATTTCAGCGACACCAACAGCAAAACCCATAAGGTGCTGTTTGAGAACCTAACGCCCCTGTTCCCTGACGAGCGCCTGCAGCTCGAGCGCGGAAATGGAAGTACTGAGGATCTCACCGCCAGAATCGTTGACCTGGTAGCTCCTATCGGCAAAGGCCAGCGAGCCTTGGTCGTATCGCCGCCCAAGGCAGGTAAAACCCTGGTCCTGCAGAACATCGCCCAGTCAATAACGTCAAATAACCCTGAAGTGGTCTTAATCGTATTGCTGATTGACGAGCGGCCAGAAGAAGTGACGGAGATGCAGCGTTCTGTGCGCGGTGAGGTCGTGGCCTCCACCTTCGATGAGCCGCCCTCCCGTCACGTTCAAGTGGCTGAAATGGTAATTGAGAAAGCCAAGCGCCTGGTAGAGCACAAAAAAGATGTGGTGATATTGCTGGATTCCATCACCCGCCTTGCTCGCGCCTATAACACCATCGTTCCATCCTCCGGGAAAGTGCTGACGGGTGGTGTGGACGCGCATGCGCTGGAGCGGCCCAAGCGTTTCTTTGGCGCTGCACGAAACGTTGAAGAAGGCGGCAGCCTGACTATTGTTGCCACGGCTCTGGTGGATACCGGATCAAAAATGGACGAAGTCATTTACGAGGAGTTCAAGGGTACCGGTAATCAGGAGCTGCATCTTGAACGCAAGATCGCGGAAAAACGGGTGTATCCGGCCATTAACATTCGCCGGTCAGCAACCCGTCGAGAAGAGCTGTTGATGTCTGAGGAAGAAATTCAGCGTGTTTGGATCTTGAGAAAGCTACTGCACGACATGGACGATATTGCCGCCATTGAGTTTATTCTAGACAAACTCAAAGACACCAAAACCAACGACGAGTTTTTTAGTTCCATGCGCCGCTAGGCAAGACTAAAAGCGCCGCTAGGCAAGACTAAAAGCGCCGCTAGGCAAGACTAAAAGCGCCG
>JAYOBI010000020.1:45244-61186 GCA_038104735.1 Gammaproteobacteria bacterium
TAGGCAAGACTAAAAGCGCCGTTAGGCAAGACTAAAAGCGCCGTTAGGCAAAAATAAAAAAGCCGCCAGGCAACACACCATGCCTAAGGCCAAGGCTGTTTGCCGTTGTTAGGCGTCGCCTGAGCTTTTTTACCTTCAAACTTCTGTGCCTTTAACCCTGGTCAAGAGTCGCCAAGCCACCGAGTTCCATCAAAGTCATGTCCTCCAAATCCTGAGGCTCTGGCTCCGTTCCCTGTTTACCTCCAATGGCGTCGAGGGCTGCCAATAAATGAGTTCGTGCCTGATCGATTTGCCCGTTTGCTTTGAGAAGACGCCCAAGCGTCAGCAGCAATTCTGCATCGCTGGGTTGTTTTACCCGCCAAGCCTGCGCCCTCTCAATAGCAAGCAATTGCAGCTTGGGCTGAGTAAAGCCGCCGAAACGACGCACTAATACGGAGTGCCGCTGTTTCTTCAGTTCAGACTCGAGCAGTGCAAAAGCCGGCTCCTCTCGCCCACTGTCCATGAGAAACTCTGCCCATAAATCGAGGGTGTTGGGGTCCGACCGCCACTGTTTGGGCAGCAACTTGTGCCCCGAGCGCCAGCCATCCGCGCCCTTCGCCATCACGGTATCCGCCATCGCCTTCCCTGCCCGCAAGCGCGGCATTTGCTGGCGAAAAGCGGGATCTTTCAGCACCCCACTCTTGTCCACCAAAGACCAGTGCCGCTGCAGTGAATCCCACTGTCTTTGCTCGACACAGCCCAAGGCATAAAGGCCCGCCCAGGCACTGGAGCCACGGGCGGGCTCCGTCACTTGAGCCAGACTCGCCAGGGCTGACTTGGCGTCACCCTGCAGGATTTGCCAGCGCGCTGTGGCCAACACCAAATCCCCATGCACCTCGGGAGAATCCCTTTGGGCTCGAGCCAGTAGCGATGCTAGCGCCTGAGCATCGCGGCGCTGCCACAGGGCCTGCGCCTGCACAAGCCAGGCTTCTAACCGCCGCTCGGGTGGTATGCCTGCCCCGGATAACAGATCTGCAGCCATCGACCAATTGCCGACAGCAATTGCTTTGATAGCGCGCTGCCATTGATCGGAACTTCTACTGAGCTGACGCGCCGACCGCCAGCGCCCAAACATGCCAAAACTGGCTATCAGGTGGCGCAGCCCCGCGCCAACCATAAAGATCGTTAGCAGCACAGCGAGGGCTGAAATCACACCGGCCGCAATACTGCTTTCAAATACCCAGCTGCCAGCCCTGACCAAGACGTAACCTGGATCCTGCAACAAGCTCGCCCCGGCTAGTGCTCCGGCCACAGCAGCCAAAAATATCCACAGCCAACGCATTAAGATTCGTCCACGGCACGGCCAAGAGCCTGCAGGGAACCAGAAATGTTCGGCAGAGGCTGTTGCAGCCGCTGGTCAGCTAACTGCTCAAGCTTGGTAAGGAATGCGCGTACTTCAGCATTTGGCGCAAGCTCGAGTTTCAGCACCGCCTGTTTCGCTTGTTCCAAGCTTGATTGGTAGAGACTTTCTTGACTACGTAATACCGCGACTTGTGCTCTTTCGATTGCAGCGATCGCTTGTCTGCGAGCCGCGATCAGCTGCGCCGGCCCGAGACTGCCGTTGTCCCAACTGGCGGATGTTTCGTTGTTTTCAGATAAGTCGTTCTTAGATAAATCGGTGATGCGCACAAATTGACTCAGCTGAGCAACAACCGCAGCCCAGCCAGCGTCTGCTGATTCGGCACTTGCGGCAGGCAAGGCACTAAGCGCTAGGTTGCCGCGAACTTCTGGCAGCGCCGCACCCAGGGCCTGCAGCTGCGCGTAAATACCGAGGACATCTATCGGTGTGAATTGCTGAAGCGCGAGGATCTCTTGAGCCAGCAACAAGCGAACGGGGAGAAGATCGTATTCGCCTCCGGAGCTATTTCCTTGAAGCGCCAATAGCACTTGATCCGCCGCCTGCAGCGCCTTTAATGCCGTAGCTACGTCGCCTTCCAGCAGCAACCAATGATTCGCCACCCGCATTAAAAATTGGGCCTCAGCCAGGCGCCATTGACGGGGAGTCGTCGGCTTATTGGCGGTCATGTCTGCCAAATTTTGGGCCACATCAGCCTGTAGCTGCTGCTGCAAGTTGAAGTTTTCTTCACGCAGGGACTGAGCTAAGGCCGCGATATCGGCCCGGCTGTCTGACAGGCCTGTGTCCAGTTCCGCCAGCAATCTTTGCTCTGCAGCGGCAACTAATTGTTCCGCCTGCTCCGCTTGAGCCGCGAAAGGCTGCAGGTAAACCAGACGATAGCCAAGAAAAACTGCTAGGCCCAGGGCAATCAGTGCTAACAGCAGCGCCAGCATTGCCGGGCCCCGTCCGGGCGTTTTCGCTGGCGCCGGGAGCGCTGCAGTGTTTTCGAGTTGCTCAGTCATCTGCGATCCTTTCACATGCTCGGCGAATTTGCCCTGGCTCATTGGCTTTGCAGACCACAAGCTTATACCAACCAAGGCCCTGGGCGTGATCGGCAACCCGCTGGGACGGCACCACTAATGCCGTCCCAGGCCCAATACCTAGCTCTTGGGCACCGGCGGATATCTGTTGCAAGGCATGTATGGAACCAACCCAAATACTTTGCAGGTCCCGTCCCGACAACGCCTTTGGCATCGAAGACTCCCGGCGGTACAGATCGTAACGGCTTAGTTGGCACTGATTTTTCAGTACTTGGGCGACCAGATCACGACCGCCCTCGCCGGTGAGCAGCCATACCGACTGATGTTTTTGCAGCTGCTGTAACGCCGGCAACGCCAGCAACCCTTCTGAGTTCGCTTCATCCGGCATTTCGACCCTGAATCCCCCGGCGTCAAGCAAGCCTTGAGCAGTAGACGGGCCAATTGCCAGGACCTGAGCTCCTTGGTGTGACGGTTGGGCGTAATCCGTCAAATAGGCGGCCACAGCATGTTGAGATAATGCGATGATGAAATCGGGACAGATCTCCGGCATTGGGCGAGGCAGCGGTAGTCGCTGAATGCGGGTCACGGGATAGGCGAAGGTGTCCTCGCCTTGAGCCTGCAGGGTTTTTGCAATACGCGAGCCGCTGGGTTCGCTGTAGCTAATCCAGTGTGTCATGACGGTTCATTCAGTTTCGAGGTAACATCAAGCACCACCGGCAGGGCCGGCGTCAACCAGCCTTCAGGCCGAGGCAATACGATCCAGAATGTCTTGAGCCCCCTGACCCAACAAATCCGCAACCACCCTAGCGGCAAGCAGCTTCGGATCGGTATCCCGGCCCTCTGCCCGCAGGATTTGCGACCCATCTGGAGCCGCAACCAACGCCCGTAAAAATATCGCACCTTGCTCGTCCAGCACCGCGTGGGCCGCAACCGGCAACGCACAATCGGCCCCTAACCCGGCACTAATTCCGCGTTCTGCTTGAACACAGCGAGCAACATCGGGCTGCAGCAGTCCATCCAGCAATTCAATGACCGGGCTGTCGCTTAGGACTTCAATACCCAAGGCGCCCTGACCCGGCGCTGGCAGTGATTGCTCAACATCCATGAAGCTTGCGTCTGAACGCTGAATGCCTAGTCGGGACAGGCCAGCCTGAGCAAGAATGATGGCGTCGAATTCACCGCTGTCGAGTTTGTGCAACCGCGTTTGCACGTTGCCGCGAATACTCTCTACCTGCAGATCTGGACGCTGGGCCAACAGTTGCGCCTGCCGCCTTGGGCTAGAGGAGCCAATCTTGGCTTGTGCGGACAACGAGTCGATACCACCCGGCGCGCCTACCAGCACATCGCGGACATCGTCTCTAAAACCAATCACGGGTAGGCTGAATCCCTCAGGTAAATGGGCGGGAAGGTCTTTTACCGAGTGCACGGCAAGATCCGCTTTACCCTCCAGCATGGCGACTTCCAGCTCTTTAATGAACAGACCCTTGCCACCGATTTCTTTCAGCGGAGCGTTTAACCACTGATCGCCCTTGGTTGTCATGCCAAGCAGGGAAACTTTTAAGCCCGGGTTTGCCTTAATCAATTGCTCACGAATAAATTCCGCTTGCCACAAAGCAAGGGCGCTTTCGCGCGTAGCGATGGTAATTTGTTCCATAGCCTGGATTACAGGCGCCGGATAACTTTTCGTATCGCTGGCAGGTGTCGTCGGCTGACGTCGACTAGCTCCTCAATACCACTCATACGCACACCAATTTGACCCTTAGCATCTTTTTCCAAGCCCCTTACGTGGTTTGTCGTGACCAAGGCATTTCGGTGGACTCGCATAAACAGATCCGGAAACTCCTCTTCCAGCTCTCTCAGGGTTTCGTCGACGATTACCTCGCCGCCAATATACCGCACTGATACGTATTTTTGGTCGGCTTTTAGGTAACGAATATCGCTGACATTGACTAACTCAACGCCCTTATACGTGCGGGCACACAGGTGAGTGCGCCGATCGGTGTTTACGTTCTTTACCGCCTCCATCTGGATACGATTAAGGCGAGCGCTATTTGCCAGGGCACGAAACAAATCCGCCCTGCGCACGGGCTTCAACAGATAACCCACAGCCTGAAGCTCGAAGGCTTGAACAGCGTGTTCTTCAAAAGCAGTGCAAAAAATTACCGCTGGGCCATCTTCCAGCGTCATAAAGTGCTGGGCGGTTTCAATGCCGTCCATGCCAGGCATTCGGATGTCCAGAAGACAAAGATCTGGTCGCAGTTTTTCACTGACTTTGATGGCTTCAACACCAGAGGACACGTCCGCAACGACCTCGTGTTCGCCGTCAGTTTCTATCATTCGGCGCAATCGATCTCGCGCCAGTGTCTCATCGTCTACGATCAGGATACGCATAATTGAATCGCGCTCCCCCTACGACCAATTTACTTAAAGCCCATCTACCAAACGAGAATCCCAATATCCAAAAATCTACCTGGCCAACTACTCAATTCCTTTCACTGCCTTGAGTTTTATCAATCACCCTGGGCTAGCTTTTGTCCGCCCGAAGCCAATTCTTTGTTATTCCCGGTTTTTTGCGGTCCCTCGGTCCAGCGTTTTTGTTGTTGTCTTTTTGTTGTTGTCTTTTTGTTGTTGTCTTTTTGTTGTTGTCTTTTTGTTGTCAAAAGAGCAGCGAAATTCAAAAAATGACCGCCTGTCCGCTTATTGCGGCACTCTATAGCAATTTTGGTACCGTTGGGCATCGCAGGGTGGTTTCGAAAACGCTGCCGCGCTGTTTTGTGATCAACTTCGCATTTTCGCCATAAACTACCGCCAGCCGGCGACGAATATTGTCCAAAGCAATGGAATTACCCTTGGCTGGTGGCTTTGGAGCGGTTTGGCCAGCCTCACCTTCCGCAGATGGTGTGGCTGTCATAATTTGAAGCGGGTTAGAGATTTGCAGCACCATCTCGTCTGCTTCAAATACCAGGTTTACGTCTATCACGCCGCCAGCGGCTAAGGGCTGAATGCCGTGATATACCGCGTTTTCAAGCAATGGCTGAATTAACAGCAGCGGCATTTCGGCACCTTTGGGCGGCGTTTCCACATTCCATCTAAGTTTTAATCGCTCGCCCAACCTCAACATTTCGATATTGAGATACCGCCCGCATAACTCAAGCTCCTGGGAGACGCTCACGAAAGTGCCCGCTTCTTGCAGGCTGGCTCGAAATAATTCTGAGAGATCTTCCACCACCTGCTCGGCTTTCTCAGCGTCCACCGGGATCAAGCTGGCAATGACATTCATGCTGTTGAACAAAAAATGCGGTCTTATCCGAGATTGCAGGGCCTGGACTTGAGCGTGCAGCTCGGCGGTTTCACGTTGTTTCAATCGCCGAGCCAAGGCTGCCTGCCGCAGCAAGAACGTTAGTATTAGGTTTGCGATAGCCAGCCGCCTTAGCAAGATCCATCCGAATAGCTCCGGCCTGCCGAACAGATAAGTCTGAGCTGCATGACTGGCAAACACCGCCAACGACACGAAAACAAACGCCATCAGGTAGGCCACCCAGGCTGCAGTTCGAGAGAACATCTTGAAAGCCAGGACAAACGCAAGGATCGCTCCAAGAAAAGCCGTGGACGAGAAAAACAGCATGCCCGGGGAGACCAACTCGTCGATGGGATAAAAGCCTAGAAGGAATAGTGTGGCAATTAGCGTACCGCCAGCCGAGAGCGATATGGCCTCTCTCGCTGACAGCGGCGGCACTGAGGCTTCGTGCGGTCTGTTTGTGGCTTCTCTATTCAGGGGTGACTTCTCGCTAGATTACGGATTTATGCCCATGATTGGTCGGTAGGTTGTTATACTTGTCCAGCGTCAAAGAACCCGTTCCAACCGCTTTGCATTGTACAAACGGTTGCTACATTCGCACACACCCTTCGTGATTTGGCGGCCAATACAAAGAAGTTTTTAGACAGGCATACACAATGGATAACGGGACAACTACCCAGTCGCCGGAAAACACTCAAGGCTCCCTGCGCGGCAGATTCAGCGAGGCCACCGATGAATTTGTAAAGGTATTCACCGCATCGGTAAATTTCGACCAGCGCCTGTACCGTGAAGACATCGCCGGATCTAGAGCCCACGCGACAATGCTGCAGTCCATTGGCGTGCTGGACGACGGTGAACTCCAACAGATTCTCCAAGGCCTGCAAACCATTCAGGACGAAATTGAAAGTGGCGCCTTTAAGTGGCAAATCGACCTAGAAGACGTCCACATGAACATCGAGCACCGGCTCATTGAACTCATCGGTGATACCGGTAAAAAGCTGCACACTGGCCGGTCTCGTAACGATCAGGTCGCAACGGATATACGGCTCCACCTGCGCGGGGCCATTGACGCCTTAGTTGACCAGCAAAGCCAACTATTAAGCGCCTTAGCCGATTTAGCGGAGCAAAACGCCGACACAATCATGCCTGGCTTCACGCACTTGCAGGCGGCCCAGCCAATCACATTCGGCCACCACATGATGGCGTGGTTCGAGATGTTGCGCCGAGATCGAGACCGTCTGCTGGACTGCCGTAAACGCCTGAATCAACTACCGTTGGGGGCTGCGGCGCTAGCCGGCACACCCTACTTACCCAATCGCCAGTTAGTAGCAAACCTTTTGGATTTTGATGGCGTTTGTGAAAATTCGTTAGATGCTGTCAGCGACAGGGACTTTGCCATCGAATTTTGCTCGACCGCGGCACTCACGCTCACCCATATGTCCCGCTGGTGCGAGGAAATGGTGCTCTGGTCCTCCCAGCAGTTTAACTTCATCAGTCTGCCGGATCGTTTTTGTACCGGGTCGAGCATTATGCCGCAGAAAAAAAACCCGGACGTACCCGAGCTGATTCGCGGTAAGACCGGCCGCGTAAATGGCCATCTCATCAGCTTGCTAACGCTAATGAAAAGCCAGCCGCTGGCGTACAACAAAGATAATCAGGAGGACAAAGAGCCTCTGTTTGATGCCATTGACACCCTAAGCGACTGCCTCACCGCGTTGATTGGGCTCGTACCAAACATTCAGGCAAATGAAGACGTGATGCTGGCAGCTACCAGCCAAGGCTTTACCACTGCCACAGATTTGGCTGACTACCTCGTGCGAAAAGGCATGCCGTTTCGCGATGCCCACGACGCAGTCGGCAGAGCCGTTCAGCTCGCTGCCAGTCAGAATCGACTTCTTGAGGATCTAAGTATTGAAGAACTCAACGGACCAAACAGCGATTTTATTGCAGTGGATGTCTATCAGGTTCTCACCTTGCACGGATCGGTATCGACCCGTGACCACTTGGGTGGCACCGCCGGCAATCAAGTGCGCGCCGCAATTAAGCGCGCCCGAGCAATCATTTAACTGTTAAACCAGCGCATTCAATTGGCAGAACCAACAAGGAAGCACCCGTGACCGTTGAACTCGAGCTGTTAAACGCTGCCGCCGTTAGCTACACAAACGATAGGCTGCAAATGGAAGGGTTGGCCCTCGAGGACATCGCCAACCGCGTTGGCACTCCCACCTACGTGTATAGCGAGGCCTCCCTGAGCAGTCAGTACCAGCGGCTGGATGGTGCTTTGGCAGCGCTGCCTCATCGGCTGCATTATGCAGTGAAAGCTAATTCCACCCTGGCTATTTTGAAGCTGTTTGCTGATCTAGGCGCCGGCTTTGACATTGTGTCTGGGGGCGAACTCAGTCGCGTATTGGCCGTGGGCGGAGACCCCGCTACCGTGGTTTTTTCGGGCGTGGGCAAGTCCGTCGCCGAGATCGACTTCGCGCTCAAAACCGGCATTGAGTGCTTCAACGTGGAAAGCGCCAGCGAGCTGCAAAGAATCAGTGAACGCGCCCAACTCCTGGGCAAAGTTGCGCCGATTGCGCTTCGCATTAACCCTAACGTGGACCCAAAGACGCACCCCTACATTTCCACCGGCTTGAAGGAAAACAAGTTTGGGATTCTGCAAAGCGCAGCGCTGCCACTGTATTTGCAGGCCGCCGCAGACCCAAACCTGGAGGTACGCGGTGTAGCCTGCCATATCGGCTCCCAGATTCATGATCCTCAACCGCTGTTTGATGCACTTGAGCAATTGCTCACCCTGGTTGACGAATTAGCGGAGCACGGAATTTCTCTGACGGATATTGATTTGGGCGGCGGTTTTGGCGTGACCTATGAAAATGAGCCTGCCTTTGATCTTCAAGGGTGGGGTCACCGGATCGGCCAAACTCTTGCGCAGCGCGATCTGCACGTGTCCATTGAGCCCGGTCGTTTTCTGACTGCCAACGGCGGCGTTTTGCTCACGCGGGTTGAGTATCTTAAACCAGCGCCAGCAGACGAGGACTCTGCAGAGGGGAAAAATTTCGCCGTCGTGGACGCTGCCATGAACGACTTGCTGCGGCCATCGCTCTACCAATCATGGCACGGTGTTCTCCCATTAGTGGCCGGAACCTCCGGCGAACCACGGTCATGGGACATTGTTGGCCCCATCTGTGAGTCGGGGGATTGGCTCGCCAAGGACCGAGAACTCTGCCTGGAAGAGGGTGACCTGCTCGCGATTCTAAGCGCCGGCGCGTACGGGTCTACTCTGTCTTCCAATTACAACACCCGCAATCGCGCTGCCGAAGTGCTGGTAAAGGACGATTCGTATCGGCTTGTCAGGCGCCGCGAGAGCCTCCAAGATCAGTTCTCTACAGAAATTTTCTAGCGCCACCCCATGCTCAGTTTTTGCAAAATGCACAGCTTAGGTAACGACTTTGTTGTCATCGACGGCATTTCCCAAGCCGTTGATTTGAGCTCTGAGCGAATCACCACATTGGCTGACCGAAATCGGGGTATCGGCTTTGATCAGCTGCTGTTGGTTGCACCGCCATCGTTACCCCACTGTGATTTCGAGTACGTGATTTTTAACGCCGACGGCAGCGAGGCCGAACAATGCGGAAACGGTACGCGCTGCGTCACGGACTTCGTGCGTCGGCTCGGTTTGAGTCCCAAAACGACGCTAAGTTGGCACTCCAAAGGCGGCATCTTTGAGACGACCCTGCGGGCCGATGGCCTGATCGAATCCACCCTGCCAGAGCCTTGCGCTGATCCCCGCCGCGTTCCGTTCATCGGCCAGGACGGAGCGGGCGATACGGCGTTACAGACCGATAACGGCACCTACACGGTCGTTCCTGTGTCCGTGGGCAATCCTCACGGCGTGGTTTTTGTAGATGACGTCATCAATCTCGACGTTGAAGAATTGGGCGCCGCGCTGTCAAATCATCCCGCGTTCCCGGATCGGGCCAACATTGGATTTTGCCAAGTAATCAATGACGGCTTTGTGCGCCTTCGCGTGTTTGAGCGAGGCGCGGCAGAGACCCTTGCTTGCGGCAGCGGTGCTTCGGCGGCCGTTGTAGCGGGGCGGCTATCTGGCAAACTTGGCGACAAAGTCAAAGTTTCGTTGCCTGGCGGCAAGCTCAAAGTTGAATGGCCAGCCGGCCATGGCCCTATCAAGCTGATTGGTGACTCGACCTTCGTCTATCACGGACATTTGGACGCATAACATGACCATTGACCAGATTAAGCCAACAACCCCCGTCAGTACCTTAGACGACCAATCGGTACTCGACTTTCTGAGAAAGTCGCCGGACTTTTTCTTGCGCCATCCCAGTGCGCTGTCAGAACTGACTTTGCCCCACGAATCCGGTCAAGCCGTCTCCCTGATAGAGCGACAGGTAGATATTCTTCGCGACCGCAACGTCACCATGCGCAGGCGGATGAACGAACTGCTGCAGGCCGCAAGGGCCAACGACGAGATATTCGCCAAGACCCGGTCGTTGAATTTGGCGCTTTTGGAGGTTTCCAGCTGGCCAGAGCTCAATGAAGTGCTGGCCACGCACGTGCTTGTAGACTTTGAAGCCGACTTCGTTTGCGCTCACCTGTGTGCGGCAAATCTCGCCCTGGCCTTAGACCATATTCAGCATCACAACCACGAGATGCCGTTACAGCACCTGCACAGCAACGGCAGCGCCAAGTGCATTTCTTTGCGAAAAGAAGAATTGACCCAGATGTTTCCGCTATCCGACCACAACGACAGCGGCAGCGCTGCGATTTTAGGTTTAACCATACGCAACGGCACTGGCGCTCTGTGCATCGGCAGCCGCGATCCCAACCGTTTTACCAAAGGTATGGACACTTTGTTCGTGACCTATATCGCCGATATTGTGGCCAAAGTTATGGACCGCCTGGCCGGATCATGAACAACATTTCGGATCGAAATAGTGCTCAGGTTGAAGCCTTCTTATCTAAGCTGACCCTAGAACGTAACTATTCCGCTCTCACCATTAAGGCCTACAGACGAGAGGTCACCCGCTATCTGGAATGGCTACAGACCAGCGCCGAAGAGGCCACAACCCAAACTGTCTCAGCATACGTCGGCCAACTCAAAAGCACCGGACTGGCCAACAACAGCATTCAACGAAATCTGTCTGCCATTCGAAGCTTTTATCGGTTCTTACAGAGTCAAAATATCGTCTCGAACAATCCTGCCGCAGCCAGTCGCGGACCCAAACACAAACGCCGACTGCCGTCGGTACTGGACACGGATCAAGCGTCCCAGCTGTTAAATTTTGAGGAACTTTCGCCCCAAGCCTTGCGCGACAAAGCGTTGCTCGAGTTGTTTTATGGCAGCGGTCTACGGCTGAGCGAGGTGGCTTCTCTCCCTAATGCCAGCCTTGACCTTGAGCAAGGCGTTGTCACCGTGAAAGGTAAAGGCAACAAAACCCGCAGCGTTCCTTTGGGGCGGTTGTGCATTGAGGTGCTGTATCGCTGGCGCAAGGTCAGTGGCTGCGGTGAGTGGTTATTCCCGGGTCGCAACGGTCAGAGCATTTCACCCCGTACGGTGCAAAAACGCTTGAAGCAGGTGGCTGCGGGCCAGCTAGGTGACACCGGCCTGCACCCGCACATGCTGCGGCACAGCTACGCGACGCACATGCTGGAATCCTCTGGCGACTTACGCGGAATTCAGGAGCTGCTTGGGCATAGCGATATTGCGACCACGCAGATTTATACCCATCTAGACTTCCAGCACCTGGCCCAAGTGTACGACAAGGCTCACCCCAGGGCGCTGGCCACCAAGAGCGCGACAACCAAAGAAGAGCACAATTAATGCCCAAAACCGACGCTATTGAGGTCATCACCTTCGATCTGGACAACACGCTATGGGATGTAGGTCATACCATCCGCCGAGCAGAACAGTCCCTGCGGGCTTGGCTACTCGAACATACACCCAGCACCCTGGAGATCTATGCTTCAGACGCGGTTCAGGGCATTCGCGCCGACGTTGTGGCCCAAAATCCGGGCCAGCAACACGACTTATCCTTTCTGCGCACCGAGGTCCTTCGCGCCTGTATGCTGGCCACCGGGATGGGCCCAACCCAAGCACAAGAAACTGCCGAGGCCGCCTTTGGCGTCTTTTTTGTTGGCCGTAACGACGTTGTGTTTTTTGACCACGCCTTACGCATTTTAGATGAGCTGAGCCAAAACTATCGCCTGTTCGCGCTGACCAATGGCAATGCGGACATTCAACGGGTGGGCATCGGGCGATTTTTTGAAGGCGCGGTGAGCAGCGCAGACGTGGGCGCCAGTAAGCCTGACCCCGCCATGTTCAATGCAGTCTTAGCCCGTGCCGGTGTATCGGCAACCAGCGCCGTGCACATTGGCGATCATCTTGCTGACGATATTTTGGGTGGCAATCGCGCCGGCATGCACACGATTTGGTTCAATCGCGACGGCGCCTTCACAAATAGCGGTGAGTCGCAACCCTCGGCTGAGGTACAGTCCCTGGATGCACTGCCAGGATCCATTGCCACCCTGACATAACGCCGGTGGGGCTAACCTTGGTCTCTGGACAAACTCGACGCTAAAAAAGCCTTAACCGCCTCGATATCGCAAGGCAGTGGTTGGCTACGCTTTGGCAGCCCGGCCAGCGCCGTCAACGTTGGGTGGGTGGGCTCTGAGCCCGTCGCCTCAACGACGGCCTCCGGAAATTTCGCCGGATGCGCTGTGCCCACAACAATCACCGGTGTCTTCGCGTCGTTATTGGACTCCTCCAGGAAACCACGCGCAGCGTGATAACCCACTGCGGTATGCGGGTCTAACACATAGTCGTAATGTTCATTAACGTAGCGCATGGCTTCCAGAGTTTGCTCGCGGCTAACCGCCACGCTGGACATCAGAGTTTCGTTCGGCGGCGCACCAATGCTTGCCTGTCCAGCGGCAGCAAAGTCTTCCATAAACTGGGTCAGACGCGCGCTGTCCTGGTCAAAGTAGTAGTACAAAAATCGTTCGAAATTGCTCGCGACCTGGATGTCCATCGCCGGCGAGATCGTCTGATGCACGGTACCCCGAGCATAGGTACCGGTGGCAAAAAAACGGGCCAAAATATCATTGTCATTCGTGGCCACCAGCAGGTGTTTTATCGGGAAACCCATGCGCTTGGCCAAGTAAGCGGCGAACACATTGCCGAAATTTCCTGTCGGCACACAAAAGATCGATGCTTCGCGGTGGCGCAAGCTGGCGTAACCGTAATAAACAATTTGCGCGAGCACCCGCGCCCAGTTGACGGAATTGACAGCGCCTAACTGATATTTGGCCTTGTATTCCGCATCGGCGAAGACGGTTTTCATAATGTTCTGACAGTCGTCGAAGCTGCCTTCCAGCTCAATACAGTGAACGTTTTGATCCGGCACAGTGGTCATCTGTAGTTCTTGCAAGGGGCTAACTCGACCCTTGGGATACATGATGAAGATGTCCACGTTTTTCTGGCCTCTCACGCCGTCGATGGCAGCGCTACCGGTATCGCCACTGGTGGCGCCCAAGATGTTTAGCCGCTGCTGACGTTGCCCCAGCACGTGCTCAAAGAGCTTGCCTAGCAGCTGCAGAGCTACATCCTTAAACGCTAACGTCGGCCCGTGAAACAGCTCCAAAACCGTTAAGTTACCCAGGGCTTGCATGCCCACCACGTCCTCGTGGTCGAAACTTGCATAGGAATCCGCCACCAGTTTTTTTAGAACCTTTGGCTCGATGTCATCGATAAACAGCGGCATTAACTCTTGGGCTAACTCAACAAACGTCAGCTCGCGCCATTGATCTAACTTGGCAGAGACATTGGGTAGCGACTCAGGGACCAGCAGACCGTTGTCCGAGGCCAACCCCATTAATAACGCGTCGCTGAAGCCCAAGCCCGACACTTGGCCTCTGGTACTTTTGTATTTCATGAACACTCATCGAGCCGAAAGGTAGGCATAGTTTAAACCGTGGAACCACCAGATGAACAAAAAGTTCCAGCCATCGCCCAAAAAAAAGCCGCCCGAAGGCGGCTTTTCAGAGTCGATGGCGATACCGCCATCTTATGCGTTCTACTTAGAAAACTCTGGGTAGGCGACAATGCCGATTTCCGCAGCATCAGCTCCCACCAGCTGGTCTTCGTCAGATAGGCGAATGCCGAAGATCAACTTGATCACGAACCACACCACCAATGCAGCGGCGAAGGTGAAGCCTAGGATCGTGGCCAAACCGGTCAGCTGTCCGGTCAATGTAGCGCCATCGGTGGTGATCAACACGGCCATCAGGCCCCAGATACCACAGGTGCCATGGACTGATATTGCCCCTACCGGATCATCAATCCGCATCTTGTCGAGGCCAACAATCGACAGCACCACCAGTACACCGCCCACCGCGCCAATCAGCATGGATTCGACATTAGTACCGGACAAAGGCTCTGCAGTTATGGAAACCAGACCAGCCAGTGCGCCGTTCAGCGCCATGGTCAAATCCGCCTTACCAAACATTAGCCGAGCTACCACCAGTGCCGCGATCAAACCGCCTGCCGCTGCCATGTTTGTGTTTACGAAGACCTGGGCCACCGCGTTAGCCTCGTCGATGTTGCTAAGCTTCAGCTCAGAACCGCCGTTAAAGCCAAACCAGCCGAACCACAGGATGAACATACCCAGCGTTGCCAGAGGCATGTTTGATCCCTGAATCGCGTTGATTTCACCATTGGGGCCGTACTTGCCTTGACGCGGTCCTAGAAGCAGCACGCCAGCCAACGCCGCCGCAGCGCCGCACATGTGAACGATGCCAGAGCCAGCAAAATCGACGAACCCTGCGTCCGATAAGAATCCACCACCCCAGCTCCAGCTACCCTGCAGTGGGTAAATAAAGCCGGTCATGACGACTGCAAACAGCAGGAAAGACCAGAGCTTCATGCGCTCAGCTACGGCACCAGAGATAATGGACATTGCGGTGGCAACGAACACAACCTGGAAGAAGAAGTCGGAGCGCGCGCTGTAGTACACATCGCCGCCAGAGGCCAAGACATCGTCCACGGTGTTTTCCGCGCCGATGAGCATGCCACCACCACCGTACATGATGGCGTAGCCAACCAGTAAATACATGACGCAAGAAATGGCGAACAAAGCCACGTTCTTAGTCAATATTTCAGAAGTGTTTTTGCTTCGCACCATGCCGGCTTCCAGCATGGCAAAGCCCGGGGCCATGAACATCACCATGGCGCCCATTATCAAAAAGTAGAACGTGTCTACTGCGTAACTTAGTTGAATCAGATCTTCCACAATCTTCGCTCCAAATTTTTATTAGGGGGCCTAAACTGCTCCGGGCCCTGTTTCTCCAGTACGAATGCGCACAGCTTCTTCTAGGGCCGTAACAAAAATTTTGCCGTCCCCAACTTTGCCGGTATTCGCGGACTTACTGATTGCTTCGATCACTTGATCTTGTAGAGCGTCATCAATCGCCGCTTCGATTTTCACCTTGGGTAAAAAATCGACGACGTATTCAGCTCCTCGATACAGCTCGGTGTGCCCTTTTTGGCGACCAAACCCTTTGACTTCCGTGACGGTCATGCCTTGCACGCCGACCTCTGAAAGTGCTTCGCGAACATCGTCCAACTTGAACGGTTTAATAATCGCGGTGATTAACTTCATTGTTTTCTCCTAAACGTTAGGGACCTCCAGGTCACTATCGCGACCTGATACCGATTTGATGTGGAAGATCAAATTCTGATTCGCAGTAAATTTTCTACGAATCAGAATGTGATAGATAGCGTTAACTCTCATCAACGCCACGTTCATTTGTGATCTTCACAGCAAACGGTCCCACCCCTATTTAGCAATAAGCGTGCCTACTTTAGTCACTCCCCTTTGAATCAACCCAAACAGGCAAAAACCCAGGCGGATCTGTTGCGCAACCGGGGTTTTTACTCAGAACCCGAAAGCAGAACTAACGAGCTGCCGCCCAAAAAAGGGCAAGCGTTGAACCCAGGGTGCATCAGCATGGTGCGCGAGAGCGGTGCCTCGCACCGGGAAAAGGCAAAAACCTACAGCTAGATTCGACTCTGACTCTGACGGGGTTGTCAGGAATGGTTAAACTGGTCACCCAGTAAGGGCGGTTCATAATCCGCGGCCCAGCCGGTTCTGCAAGCGGGATAGCGGGATAGCGGGATAGCGGGATAGCGGGATAGCGGGATAGCGGGA
>JAYOBI010000021.1:0-60329 GCA_038104735.1 Gammaproteobacteria bacterium
GCCGCCACATCAATTAAGCCAGCCAGCGGCACCATCACCTTGAGATCGCCTACCAGGCTTAGGGCGTTGAGAGGTGGCTCTTGATCCGCGTCCAGCCATTGGATGCTGGTGACGTTGGCTAGCCTGGCCAGCATGGATTCGGCTTGGATGGCGTTTTCCCGGTCGTTGGCCGCGCCGCCCTGGAGCAGCAGCGGAATTTCCTGGCTGGGTTTGATGTTGGCTTCGCCGCGAATGGTGCGGATCCCGGTAATCACGGCTTTTAGCCACTCGGTCTGTGCTTCAGCGGCATCGTCGGTTGCTAGGTCGGTGCTGGCAGGGAAGGACTGCAGCATGATGCTCGCGGGCGCGCTTGCCGAGATCAGGCCTAGGCGCTGGGCTACCTGTTGCCATAGGGTCTCGGTGATAAAAGGCATGACCGGGTGGGCGGTACGCAGCAGCACTTCCAGCACCTGCAGCAGCGTGCGCTGGGTAGCGCTGCGCTGGGCGGGGTCCGCGTCTTTATTCCAAAGCAGCGGTTTGCTTAGCTCAAGATACCAGTCGCAATACTCGTGCCAGGCAAACTCGTAAACCGTGTTGGCGTAGATGTCGAAGCGATAGGTGTCTAGGGCAAAGCGCGCATCCTGCACCATGCGAGCGGTTTTGCTCAGAATCCATCGGTCGACGGCACTGGGCTCACCGGCTAACGACAAATCTGTATCCTCAGTGTTCATCAGCACAAACTTGGAGGCATTCCAGAGCTTGTTGCAGAAATTTCGGTAGCCCTCGATGCGGTTAACGTCAAAGCGCACGTCCCGGCCGGTGGTGGCCAGGGCGGCAAAAGTGAAGCGCAGGGCATCGGTGCCGTAGGCTGCAATACCCTCGGGAAAATCCTTGCGGGTTTGCTTTTCGATGCGGGCGGCCATTTTCGGCTGGGTGAGATTGCTGGTGCGTTTGCTTACCAGAGCGTCCAGATCAATGCCGTCGATAAAGTCTAGCGGATCCAGGCCGTTGCCCTTGGTTTTCGACATCTTCTGCCCTTCCGCGTCCTTAATCAGTCCGTGGATGTAGACGGTTTGGAAAGGAATTTTGCCGGTGAAGTGCAGGGTCATCATGATCATTCGGGCAACCCAAAAGAAAATGATGTCGTGGCCGGTGATCAGCGTATTGGTGGGCAGATATCGCTCTAGCTCCGGTGTTTCTGCCGGCCAGCCCAAGGTGGCAAAGGGCCACAGGGCCGAGGAGAACCAGGTTTCCAGCACATCGTCGTCGGCCCTCAAGGCCAGATCGTTGCTCAGCCCGTACTTGGCCCGGGCGGTGCTTTCGTCCGCGGCGACATAGACGTTGCCGGCGTCATCGTAAAAGGCAGGAATGCGATGTCCCCACCACTGCTGCCGACTGATGCACCAGTCCTTTAGGTCACGCATCCAGGCAAAATAAGTGTTCTCATACTGCTTGGGCACGAAGGTGATGTCGCCATTTTCCACCGCGGCAATGGCAGGCTCGGCTAGCGGGCCAATTTTGACAAACCACTGATCCGTCAGCAGTGGCTCAATGATGGCGTTGGAGCGGTCGCCCCGGGGCACCATTAGTTTGTGGTCTTTTATTTCTTCCAATAGTCCTTGGGCGTCTAGATCGTTAACGATTTTTTTGCGTGCCTCCACGCGGTCAAGACCTCGGTAGGCTGCAGGCGCTTCGTCATTGATCGCCGCTTCCGGGGTGAAAATATTGATCAGCGGCAGATCGTGTCGGGCACCCAGTTCGTTGTCGTTGAAATCGTGGGCTGGAGTGATTTTCACGCAACCGGTGCCGAACTCGCGGTCCACGTAGTCATCGGCGACGATGGGAATGGCGCGGCCAACCAAGGGCAGGGTGATGTGCTTGCCCACCAAGTGAGCGTAGCGCTCGTCGTCGGGATGCACGGCAACGGCAGTATCGCCCAGCATGGTTTCGGGCCGGGTCGTGGCCACCACCAAATAGTCTTTGCCGTCTAGCGTCTTCGCGCCGTCGGTTAACGGATAGCGGAAGTGCCATAAGTGGCCTTGTTCCTCGTTGTTTTCTACCTCCAGGTCGGAAATAGCCGTGCCCAGGGTCGGATCCCAGTTCACCAAGCGTTTACCTCGATAAATCAGGCCTTGATCGAATAGCTTGATGAACACTTGCTGAACAGCGTCGGCGTAATCGTCGTCCATGGTGAAGCGTTCTCGGGACCAATCGATGCTGGCACCCATGCGCCTGATTTGCTGGGAGATTGTGCCGCCGGACTGCTCCTTCCAGGCCCATACCCGGTCAACGAATTGCTCTCGCCCCAGGCTGTGGCGGTTCAGGTTTTCCTCGGCCAGTTGGCGTTCCACCAGCATTTGCGTCGCAATACCCGCATGGTCCGTGCCCATTTGCCATAGGGCACTTTGGCCCTGCATGCGCTGATAGCGGATTAACGTGTCCATTAGCGTTTGGTTAAAGGCATGGCCCATGTGCAGGGTGCCGGTAACGTTAGGCGGAGGTATCAAGATGCAGTAGCCCTGGCCGCTTTCGCTGGCCTTGAAATAGTCGGCCTGATCCCATCGGGCGTACAGGTCTTGTTCAATGGCTTGAGGATTAAAATTGTTGTCCATGATGGCTCTAGTCGTACTCGTTAACGTTGCGGGTCAATGGATGGCGCTGGTTATGTGTTGGGCCCAGTAAGGTCTAATCGACCCAATCGGGGCAGCGCCGGGTCATTGATCCCAATCGGTTAGGGGGTGGTGGTGCAGGGGATACCCGCGCTGGCGATAAAAAACATAGTGCTCCCGGCGCAGGTTCTTGCTTTCGTCCACAATGATTTCCGCCACGCGATCGAAGCGACCGAAGTAGCTGGGAATGTCGTTGCCCAGATTAATCAGCAGTCCCGTATCGTGCTGGGGTTCCTGCCAGCCAATGTGTACGGGGCTGGCGCCATGGGCCTGGCTTTCACCGTCGATGACGTCGTGGGGCACCAAGCGGTGTTTGGGGTAGTCCCACATCAACTCATCCACCATTTGCGCCTGCTCAGCATCGTTCACCCGCACGTGTACCACCATGTTGTTACCCAGGGCTTTCAGACACAGCCGGCAGGCGAAACGCAGGCTGGCGTCCAGATCTTTGTCCGGTAGCTCGTAAAAATCGATGCGCGTCATGCAGGGATCAGCCCGACATCGTTACAGGCCGCTTTCAGCGCACAGGTAGTCGAACAGCTGGGCTACCGGGCGGCCGCTGGAACCCTTGGCCGCGCCTTGATTGAAAGAGCTGCCGGCAATGTCCATGTGGGCCCACTTGTAGCCTTTCACAAAGCGCGACAGGAAACAGGCGGCGGTGACGCTGCCAGCACCCCGGCCACCGACGTTAGCCATGTCCGCAAAGTTGGTGTTCAGGCCTGCTTGGTATTCGTCCCAAAGGGGCAGGCGCCAACTGCGGTCACCGCTGCGTTCGCCGGCTTGAGTAATGGCATCCGCCAGATCATCGTCGTTAGCAAATAAGCCGCTGGCGTGGCTGCCAAGCGCCATAATGCAGGCCCCGGTCAGGGTGGCCACATCAATGATGGCGCGGGGTTTGTAGTTTTGTACATGCGTTAACGCGTCGCACAGCACCAGGCGACCTTCGGCGTCGGTATTCAAAATTTCGATGGTCTGCCCCGAGGCCGAGGTGACGATGTCACCCGGGCGGCTGGCCCGGCCGCTGGGCATGTTCTCTGCGGCGGCAACGACGGTCACCAAGTTGATGGGCAGGCGTGCTTCGACGGCGGCTTTGGTGACGCCAAGCACGGCGGCGGCACCGCACATATCAAATTTCATTTCGTCCATAGCCGGTGGGGGCTTAAGCGAAATACCGCCGGTATCGAAAGTTATACCTTTGCCGACCAAGGCGATGGGCTCTTCGTTTTTCTTGCCGCCGCTGTAGCGCAGGATGATCATTTTGCCGGGCTGGTCGCTGCCTTGTGACACCGACATAAACGCGCCCATGCCCAGGCTGAGCATCTTCTTTTCGTCCAGAGCGGTTAGGGACACGTCCTTATCCCGGGCGATTTTGCGGGCCTGGGACAGCAGGTAGGTGGGCGTGCACACGTTGGGCGGCTCGTTGCCCAAATCCTTGGCCAAGGCCAGTCCCTGATCTAACGCCGTGCCCAGTTTGACCGCCCCCCGCAGGGCTTTTTGGTCGCCCTGATTGCCCAGTAAACGTACCCGCTTTAGGGTCACAGGCTGCTTAGGCTTGGCCTTGTAGGTGTTGAAGCGATAGCTGGCGTGGCTGAGGGCCTGCATGAGCGTCTGAGCTTTCCAGGCAACGTTATGACCTTTTATCTTGGTACCCGCCAGGTGCAGGGCAGCTTGGGTGATGTTTAGGGCCGTTAGCTTTTGCGCCACCAAGGCGGCCATTTTGCGATATTGGGCGGGAGTGCACGCGTCGGCACCGCCAACAATGAGCACCCGAGCCACAGGGCCGTCCAGATTTACGCAGAGGCTCTCGCCAGCAACGTCTTTGAAATCGGTAATGGCTCGATTCAAGGTGGCGGCGTTGCCTGTGGTTTTGGCGAGCCGCTTGGCAACAGCCAAACTGGTGCCCAAACAGGGTGTTCGCAACGCGGCAAGATCACTGTTGGCGGCGGCGTAATTCATAGTGTGCTATCCCTAGTTGTCGTGCTTTGGTTGGCTCGCAAGAAGCCTCAACGATTGGTTTGATATCAGGCCCTCGGGCGTCCTGTGCAGCGTAACGGGTCGACGTTCCAGAGCGACCAGATCCGTGCTCAGCAAGTGCGCAAGGTTACCTTGATCTCGATTTTGGATCTATCGGAGCCGGGCACAGCCAGCAGTTAAACCGGTGTGGATCTAGCTTCTGTCTGGCAGATGCACTACATAGGTGCTGCTGGCCCGATCCTGCCAGGTTTGTTTGTTGGCGCCGAGATACAGCCACGCGTAGCCCAGGCCAAAACAAGCCAGGGACAGCGGCGCGACCATCAGTCGCAGGGCGATTTGTCGGATGTTAGGCAGCTCGCCATGGTCATTGAGGATCCGCAGCTTCCAGGCGCGCATGCCCAGGGTTTCACCCTGTTTGTGCCAGCAGTAGCTGAAAAAGCCGATGACTTCGGCAAGCAGGGTGAGCTGAAAAGCTGGGCCAGTGACAACGTCACCGCTCAGGGCGACCCAAAGAAAGCCGGTGAAAAAGAACAGGGCAATGACCAGCAAACTGTCGTAGAGCATGGCGCCCAGCCGACGTCCCAGTCCTGCGGGATACGCCCGCAGGGGTTGGGTGGCTGGGTCTGGGGAGTCTTCCACGGTCTAAAAGGTGGCGACGTGGTTGGCCAAATTGACCTGCCGACCGCAGAACTCTTCTTCGGTCATGCTTTGTAGCAGGTCCTTGTCCTCAGACACGCCCCAGGCTCGGCGTCCATCGGTCAAACGTGCGCCGACAAAGGCCTTGGTGACGCCTTCGGGACCGTACATCACGCTATAGCCTTCCACGGTGCCCGCACCCTGGTGTTCGATGACCACGTCACGCTTGAGCTCTGCATCCACCTTGTCCTGCAAATTCGCGTGTTGGAACGGCTGGGCCGGTGGCTCACTGGAGTAGATGCCGAAAGCATGCTTGGTGATGTAGCCGCCGTTGGCGGTAATCATGCCGCGTTTGCCTGGGTTCTCGCGCAGCAGCTGGGCCATCCGCGCAATGGAGTGCATAACGTAGTTATTCAGCGGCCCGCCAGCGAAGGTTAGGCCGCCAGTCACCGTCAGCGGGCGCTGCATGTCAAAGCCCAGCTCTCGACAGGCGATTTGTACCGCCACCGGGAAACAGCTGTAGACGTCGATCATGTCGATGTTGTCAGGATTGGAGTCGGTAAGCTCCATGCATTTGCCGCCGGCGAAGCGAATGGCCGGTGAGCTGTGGAAATTATCTCGGTTAGAGAAGTAGTAATGATCCTGAGCGTCGGTTCCCGCCCAAGGATAGATCCACTTGTCTTTGGGGATCCCAAGCGCCTTGGCCTTTTCCTCGGACACCAGGATCAAAGCCGCAGCCTGATCAACGTTGTTGTTGGAATTCATCAGCTTGGGGTAGGGGAACGACACCGGCCGGTTCACCTCTGAAATGGTGCGGATTTCCTCAGCACTCTTGGCGTCGCGAATCCAGGCGTTGGGATTGTTAGCCGCAACGTCGCTAAAGCCTGCCCACAGGTTGGAGATGTGCTCAAGATGCGCCTGTACGTCGAGGCCTGTGGCGTGGCGCAGGGCGGTTTCCATAATTGGATAAATTTGAATGGGACGACCAAGGCGGATGGCGATTTCGGCGTCGTGGCGCATGTCTTTTTCGGTGCCAATGGCCCGGTCTGGGGTTCCCGGCAGCTCGGCCCAGCCCAGCTCTTGGCCAGCTTTGGCAGCCTTGGCCTGGGTGTTACCACATTCTGCACCGGTCAGAATAATGATGTCGTGGGCACCGGATTGAATGTCCAGGGCGCTTTGATTGAGTGCCGTTTGCACGAAATTGCCGCCGAAAGCGGTTAGGGCGGTTTCTGCATTGGGGCTGCCGATGGCCTGGGCAACCGCTCGCGCGGGATCCTGGTACGGCCAAATGCCGCGAATGACTCGAACCGAGCCTGCATTTAGCAGCCCTGTGGAGCCCGCGTCCTGGGCTGCTTGGTTAACGGCGTCGATCATCAACTGGATTGGTTCCTTGGCCGATTCAAAGTCGGTAAATCGCTGTTCAAGGTGGCTGACGCCGACCAGAACGGGGGTTTGCTGAGTCATAGTTCTCTCCAAAACAATCAGGACTTACGCGAAGGGTTAGGGTAAACCACCGGCGTTCCAGCCGGTCACTATACAGTAGCGGGCGGGTTTTGGTCGCGGGCTACCAGGTCGCTAAGGTGACGTTTCCTTTGGGTGTGCTGAGCTGAGCGGTAAAGCTTGCTGGGCCGATGGTGGCTTCTAAAGGCAGATCCAGCGCGTTAAGGAAACTCTGATACCTCTCGGCTGCGGGGGTGTTGATGGTGAAACCCGTCAGCGTGCAACCGGTTGGTGTGGACAAAGCAGGATGCGGCGATTGCAGCCAATCGATAAAAAACGGCATATGCGGATCCTGCAAAAACAGCAGCCGCCAGGCCAGCTCAACGCCTCCCGGCGTGGTGCGGCTCATGTCTATGATCTCCCGGCTTTCCAGCCCCAAGGCATTGGCTTGGCTGGCCACCTCAGACAGATTGTCGCTGGCCACCGCCCAGCTACGGATGCCGCTGCCGCCGTGATCCAGCAGCAGTTGTCCCGTGGTGCCGTGCAGATCTTGATCCGGGTCCGGCGCAATGATTTCCAGGTACTGCAAATTGTCCAGGGACAGCAGGGCATTGCGCGTGCCAACGCCGGGATGCGAGCCCCCAATGGCGGGCATGACGCCGGTAAGTTCGTAAATCTCGTCAATGCCCGACTGCAAGTCTGGGCAGGCGTACATGATGTGATCCAGCTGTGCCATGGGTTCTGTCCTTGTCTGAGCAGGCCATGCAAAATATCGCTCTCATGTTGCGCCGGCAAGCCTGTTCCCGGCGGTCGTGAGCTGGAGAGCACGACCTTTATCCCTGATGGCTCCCGTAACGGCGAGGCCTTGAGGCCGCAGTACAGCGGCCCAGTACAGGTGGCTTAAGATGCCGGGCTTTCGGTACCAAACAGCTCGTCGATGTGTGACTGACTTAGCGGCTGGGTCAGCTTCGACACCACAATGGTCAGCACGATGGAGACAATTTCCCCCATCACCGCGCAGGAATACGGATTTGGGCCTTCACCGCGCAGCCAGGTCACCGCGCCCTCCAGTCCAACACCACTAAACCAACTGGGCTCCAGAATCTGAGAGTGCAGCACAATGAATACGCCGAAGCCGCCGAGCAGTCCGGCGTAGGCGCCTTTCAGAGTAACTCCTGACCACAGCGCGCCCAGCACTAATGGGCCGGCGAAGGCCGCCATCATACCGCCAACGCCAATCCACACCACGAGGGAGACGTTCACGTCCATCAGCGACCAGGCCATGATCATACAGATCAGCAGCACGGCCACCGTAGACCAGCGGCTGATGACCAGTACCCGGCGATCCAGGTCCTCCTGAGAGAGGTCCGGGTGCAGCTTGGGTGCGAGGGTGCGCCGGTAGACGTCGTTGGCAATGATTTGTGATGACGACACCACCAAACCATCGGCTGTACTCATGACCGCTGACAGCAAGACAACACCGATTAGCGCTGCAAGCCAAGTTGGAAACAGTTCGATAAACAGCATTGGCAGAGCTTGGTTGGGGTTGGCGCCGGCGTCATACAGCGCATCGCCAAAGTAGACCCGAGCCAGCAGGCCGCCAACGCCCAGCAGCCCCAAGGTCAGACCAAAAAGAGCGGCCAGTTTAACGAACTGCAGACGCGAGCTGCCGGTGTCGAGAGCCCAGAGCTTGTTGCCAAGGTGTGGCAGCAATCCCAAGGGCATGTGTGCAAACGCGATGACAAAAATTGACCACCAGGAATGAAACAACGGGGTGTTGGGATTGATTGCTGAGACTAGGTCGGAGTCTTGCGCGGCCAGGTTGTCGACTAACCCGGAAAAGCCGCCTTCGACACCCCAGCCCATGGCAGTCAGGATGATGACCAGGATTGCCAGCAGCAACATCATAAAGCCCTGCACACCGTCAGTCAGAATGTCGGCGTGGGCCCCGCCCAGCACCACGTAGATCAGCAGGATGAAGGTGGTAATGCCCAAGGCCCACGCGGAATCCAGTCCCAGCATAATCTCGAACATCACCACGCCGGACACCAACTGGCCCGCCAGGTAGAAAAACAGCACCAGGGAAATCAAAGACACCATCAACCGCATGGTGTCGGACTGATAGCGGTCACCAAGATACTCGGGAATAGATCGGTTGCCGAAGCGATTGCCCGAGGTGGCCACTAAGCGCATGGAAATGAGGATGCCTACATAAACCCCAACGGGATACAGAAAATGCATCCACAGGGTGGAAAGGCCCCATTCGTAGGACATGGCCGGGCTGCCAAGAAATGTTGCGCCGCTGGCAGTAGAGGCGGCAAAGGCCAGTGCCAAGAAAAACGGCCCATAGGCCCCGCGAGCGGTGGCGAAATCGTCGGCGTGTCTGATTTGGCGCTGGGCGTAGACACCAATGCCCACCATCAGACCCATGTAGCCAAACAAAAAAATCCAAGACCAGGTCATTAAACTCATAGTGCTTCTCTCCTCCGGTGCTAACCCTAACCCGAAACACGGCGGGGTGGGGAGGGATTGTTAGTTTTTGGTGGATTAGCGAAGCAAATTAAGTCGGTGACGGGTTTTTATCATTGGTATGCGGACACTTCGATAGGGGGCCGGATCAAAGCTTGAGTTTTCGCGTTCTAAGTCCGTTGGGATTGGTCGCGCACACCTTGGCCTATGGCTTTGATTTGATCGAACTCCGCTCGCCGCTTCGCCAACTCCTGCGCTGACAGTTTGGCGATACTGTAAAAGTCCGTTTTCCACTGCTCGTCATCCGACCAGCGCTGGGGAGACTGAATTGTGGTTCTGGGCTCCTGTGCGCTTTCCAGCAGCTCCAGTGCCTGGGCTAGGGTGTGCTGCTGGGATGCCCAGTCATTTGGCTTGCCAGCAGAGCTACCCAGGGGGAAGTCGCTAAAGACAAAGCGCGGCACGCCGCAGTGTTCGACAATGTCTTTGGCGGAGCCCATCACCACAGTGGGGATGCCGTTGGCTTCAAGGTGGCGTGCGGCCAAACTGACCGACTGGTGGCAAACGGGTCAGTTGGCTACCAGAATCGCCAGATCTACTTCGTCGTCCTGAAGCATGGCCAACAAGTCCGGGCAGTCCTGTTCCTTAGTGGTGGCCTGGCTGCGGTTTGTGGGCAGGCCGTAGTAGCGCGGGGCAACCTGGCCTACACGACCCTGTGCCTGGGCTTGGCGCAGCGCTTGCAGCGGAAAATAGCTGTTAATGTCCTCAGCTTTTGAATATTCCCGGTCGTAGCTGACGTGAGAGATTCCTAGGAAGTCGTCTTTGCTGGCATCACCGGCATAGACCCGATAGAACTTGGCGGCGGCGTTATAGGGTGCTCCGGGACCTTGGTCGCCGGCTTCCGGTTTAAACGGCGCCGCCGTGGTCACCAGTGCGACGGTGCTTGCAGCCACGCCTTGGCTCAGGGGCTGAAACGGCACCTCAGTAAAGTGCGCCCACTGATAAGGGTTGTTGTAGCCCAAAGCTAGGTAATAATCCCGCATTCGCTGCATGTAGGCCAAGGGGCTGTTATTCATCCGAGTGCTCGTCCTATACCGGGGCCAAACGGGGCAGCTTCGGCTCCCGGGCTGCCGGCAGATGGTCGGCCAAGTCTGCGATTAGGTCGCTTTTCAGCGCGGCGCAGCTTGGGTCGTTCCAGCGATTGATCAGCGAGCCCGGGTCCTCGGCTAAGTTGTACAGCTCGCCCTCGGTGCCCTCGTACAAAGAACTTTTGCCGTATCGAGAACAGACCCACTGGTCTCGGTAAATGCTCTGCAGATTTAGGCTCACCGGTCCGTGCTCGCTCTCCCACTCGGTCAGCACTCGCTCCCGGCGCTGGCTTTGGGCTTCGGCCTCGCTGGTGGGGAGGGGTTGACCCTCAACCCAGCTTGGCTCCTCGATGCCGGCAATTTGGCAAAAGGTCTGGGCCAGATCCAAATGGCCCACTGGCGCGCTGACCTGGGCTGGCGCCAGGTTGGCGCTTGGGGCAGGACGCCAAATCAGCGGCAGGCGCATGAGTGAATCGACGTGATAGGCACCTTTAAACAATAAGCCGTAGTCCCCCTGGAGTTCACCGTGATCGGTGGTGAAGATTATGTCCGTATCTGCATCCCAGCCGCGCTTTTGCAGGTAGGCAAAAACGCTGGCGCAGGCTTCGTCGATTAGCTCGTTCTCGATGTGGGTATAGGCGTTGATTTCGCGGATCTGATCCGCAGTCATGTCACAGGGCTTGAAGCCCCTTGGTGACTCCAGATTGGCCCACAGGCTGCCATCGAAATAACCCATCCAGTGTTTGGGTTTGTCCTTAAGCATCTCCACTACTGCCTCTGGGCTGCCCGGGTACAGTTCGGGCAAGGGCACATCCCGCCAGTCCAGGCGCTGTTTTTCCGACGCTGGCGGATCCCAAGGATGGTGGGGGTCGGGGAAGCTCATCCACACAAACCAGTCCTCGTCATCAGACAGGCCGTCCAGCCATGCCATGGTGCGCTGGGCTACCCAGTCGGTGTGATAGAGCTCCTTGGGGATGTCTGTAGGCCAAACCTGAACCGCGCCAGTTTCGCCGCTGGCGGCCATGTTTTGCTGTCCTTTTTCAGTGACGGCCTGGTAGCGCCGGGCGTCGATGTCCGGGTGGTTTTCCGCCAGCCAAATATCGTAGTGGGAATGGCCCATGCCGAAGTGGTTGGCCAGTTCCATATGCTCAAAGCCTCGGTGCGGGCCGCGCTCACCCAAAGCGGCCATGCGATTTTCGTAGAAGTCCTCGCCAGAACCCAGCCAGGGTTCAAAGTGGGCCTTGCCAAGAATCGCCGTGCGGTAATTGTGCTGCTGCAGGTGGTGGGCAATGGTCGGGGTGTTTTCGGGCAGGCTGACACCGTTCATCCACACCCCGTGACTGGCCACATGCTGACCGGTCATGATGGTGGCCCGGGCCGGCATGCAGATGACGTTTTGATTGTGGGCGCGTGCGTAGTTAATGCCGTTTGCGGCGAGCCCATCGATGGCCGGTGTTCGGGCAACCTGTCCGCCATTGCAGCCCAACGCGTCGAAGCGCATTTGATCCGTGGTGATGAAGAGAATTTTTCGACCCATGACTGCCTCGTTGGTTCGCGGTTTGATGACTCGGTGTCGGGTTATAAAAAGTCCCTGCCCATTTGACCGACGTGGGGCTTGGCCCGGCGAGGCAAACTCGCTCGGGTTCAGCGTAGCTTCGATCACAAGGTCTAGCTGCGAGGACATTAAGTCAGCGCAACGCTAGCAGAAGCGATTGCGAAAGTCCTGAGGTCTCGGGCAGCCAATGCGCTTGGCGTCTGCTATGCAGATATGGTGTGATAGTGCGCTCAAGTCAAGGAGGACAGCCGCATGACTTACGCTCACAGAAACGAGATTTACGACGCCGACACCCACATGATGGAGCCACCCAACTGGTTGGCGGAATTCGCTGATGCCAAGGTGCGTCCTCACTTGGCAGAGTTTGGTAAAGACAAACCCGACGCCCGTGAAAAGGCGGAGCTTGGGGTTCGCAGTTTTGAACAGCGCCAACTCGATGCAGCGGTCTATGCCGATGCCGAGCAGTCGTTCATGTCCATGCAGCACAAGGGTTTTCAGGGTTTAGGGGCCTGGGATCGTGAAGAGCGGGTGCGGGTAAACGACCTGCTGGGCTTCAATGCCCACATCGTGTTTCCAACGTCGGCTTTCGATCAGGTTCAAGGGGCGGGGAGCCAAGAGATCTTTGCTGGCTCGGTACAGGCGTTAAACCGCGGTTTAGCCAGTTTTTGTGAAACCGACTCACGCATGCACCCTGCAGCTTATGTGCCTTTTCGACACGGACCGGAAGCGGCCATGGCGTATCTGGACGCGGCAATTGCTCAGAGCTTCTCTGTGGTCATGATTGACACCATCGCGCCCCAGGGATCACGAGCCTTTACCCACCCGGACTTCGATCCTATCTGGGCGAAAATTCAGGATGCGGACATGGCCATTACCATTCATGTGGGTACCGATGGAGGCTGGGATCCGGTGCCGCTGTCTTTCTACAACAACGGCGGCAGCGTTCCCGAGCATGCCGAGGGAGATGCGCCCCGAGACGCCATCGCCTACATGGGCATTCAGTACAATGCGGAGCTGTTTTTGGCCGCTATGATTTTTGACGGCGTATTCCATCGCTTCCCCAAACTGCGTGTGGCCGTGGTGGAGCTTGGGGCCTCCTGGATCGTAAGCTGGATGAAGCACTTAGATCAGGCGTTTAAAGCCTTTCGTCGTCTGCAGGATCTGTCTCAGGTACAAATGCAGCCCTCGGAGTACGTACACAAACACATTAAGGTGACCCCCTTCGCCGGTGAGGACATTGGCTGGCTGCTGGGTACCGAGGCCCAAGACTTGCTGCTGTTTGCGTCAGATTATCCCCATCATGAAGGCACCGACGATCCCATTGCCCGATTCGAGAAAACCATGGACGGCGTAAGCGAGGCGGCCCGACAAAAATTTTATGCGGATAATTTCCGACAGCTGCTAGGGAGTCACTTGACCACCTAACGTCAGCGCGATTCACACACCAAAGGGATTCACACACCAAAGGAGACAAAGACAGTGCAGGATATTTATATTGTTGAAGCGGCGCGCAGCCCGATTGGTAAGCGCGGTAAAGGGCTAGCGGGCCTCATGCCAGCGGATTTGCTGGGTAAGGTCCAGCGCGGGGCGCTAGAGCGCGCGGGCATTGATCCCGCCAACGTGGGTCAGGTTATTGGCGGCTGCGTGTCTCAGGTTAACCAGCAGTCCTTCAACATTGCACGAATAGCTTGGCTGTCCCAGGGTTTTCCGGAAGAAGTGGCAGCCACCACGGTGGATTCCCAGTGCGGTTCCAGCCAGCAGGCGACCTCCCTAGGCGCGGCCATGATTGGCTCTGGCATGGAGGACATAGTCATGGCCTGCGGCGTAGAAATGATGTCGGTTATCCCCCTGGGCTCCAACATGGCTGGCGGTGTTCCCATGGGTGAAAGCTATATGCAGCACTATCAGCCAACCAGCCAGTTTCAGGGTGCGGCGATGATCGCTGAGGAGTACCAGATTACTCGCCAGGACACCGACGCCTTTGGTCTGGCCAGTCAGGAGAAAGCCATTGCCGCATGGGAAGAAGGGCGCTTTGACCGAGAGATCGTTGCGGTAGAGGCTCCGGTGCTGGATAAAGAGGGCAACCCAACAGGAGAAATGCATACCGTCACGCGAGACGAAGGGCTGCGGGCAACGGATATGGAGTCGCTGGCATCGCTGCAGGCAGTGCCCGGCCAAGAGATCCACACGGCAGGCTCCAGTTCCCAGGTTTCCGACGGTGCTGCGGTGGTGATTTTGGCCAGCGCCGGGGCGGTAGAGAAATACGGTTTAACGCCCCGGGCTAAAATTCGCGCCACCACCCTAGTGGGCTGCGACCCCGTCACCATGCTGAAGGGGCCGATTCCCGCGACGGAAAAAGTGCTGGAACAAACCGGTTTGAGCATTGATGACATCGATACTTTCGAGGTTAACGAAGCCTTCGCTTCAGTCGTTCTGGCTTGGCAAAAAGCCGTGGGTGCGGACGCTGACAAAGTCAATCCAAATGGCGGTGCTATCGCTCTGGGGCACCCTACGGGTTCCACCGGCGCGCGGCTGATCACGACGGCACTACACGAGCTGGAACGCACCCAGGGTCGATACGGCCTGATTGCCATGTGCTGTGGCGGTGGCCTGGGCACCGGTACGGTTATTGAACGTATCTGATCTTGCTGGTTCCCAAGGAACGTTGCGTAACGACAAAGCGCGGGCCAGAGCGGCTCGCGCAGCGCCAACGAATCTATTTCGTGGCGCCGGCTGAGGTTGTATAGACATGGTCAAGATGAGGCTAAGAGGGTTTGAAAATGCGCCTAGCCAGCGCCATGTCAGGGATGCTGATCGCTACCTATACCGCCAGCCACCGCCAGATTTTCGTTTGGTGGTGATTGGCACTGGAACCATGGGGCAGGAGCACATGCGCGTGGCAGCGCTGTTGGGTCGGGCAACCATACACGGCATCTTCGATACCGAGCCCCACAGCATGGATGTGGCGGAGGCTAACTTTCGGCCCCTGCAGTCTCAGGCGCTGGTGCGCTACGATGACCTAGAATCTGCCTGTTCCGACCCTGCCGTTGATGCGCTGCTGATATGCACGCCAAATTACAGCCACTTTGATGTTCTGCAAACCGCCATGGCGTCAGGCAAGCCGATATTTTTGGAAAAGCCCATGGCCACGGATCTACAGGACGCGGCGGCGATTGTTCGGGCCGCAGCGGACTATCCGTCTTTTATTCAAATTGGTTTGCAGTATCGCTACAAACCCCAGTACCTGGAGGCATTTGCCGAAGCCCTGGAGCGCCGTGCCCTGGGCGAGCTAAAGACCATTAGCGTCAGCGAGTACCGGCCACCCTTTCTCGACAAGGTGGGACAGTGGAATAAATTTCAGCGCTTCAGTGGCGGCACCCTGGTCGAAAAGTGCTGCCATTACTTTGATTTGATTAACCTGTTGGCTCAGGCAAGACCCCAGCGGGTTCACGCCACGGGTGGCCAGGCCGTTAATTTCCGCGATTTTCAGCAAGACGGTGAGGCTTCGGATATTGACGATCACGCCTTCGTCAGCATCGACTACGAAAATCAGGTGCGCGCAAGCTTCACGCTCAACATGTTCTGCCCGGACTTTTATGAGGAACTGGTTGTGGTTGGAGACGCGGGTCGTCTGAAAGCCATCGAAGAGCACGACATTCATCGCTCAGCATCGGGCAGCGCCAGTTTGACGCTGCGACTGGGAGAAAACGGCGTTTCCAAAACTGCGGATTTGAGCTATCCCAGAGTCATCGAACAAAGCGGTCATCACGGCTCCACTTACTTCGAACACATTGCCCTGATGGATCGGCTGGAGGGCAAGGCGGTGGACTGTGCCACGCCCCTGCAGGGTATGTGGGCCATGATCGTAGCCAGCGCTGCCCAAGAATCCCTAGCCAGCGGGCTGCCCGTGGACGTTGCAGGGTTCATCAGTGGCCACGGGCTGGATTCGCTGCTCAACCCGTCAGACTGATTGCGGGGCCGTGGCAACAAACCCAGCGGCGCCACATAAGCGCAAAACGTCACAGAAAAAGGACATACAGCACATGGGGACGATTAATGTTGGTCAGGCGGAAATGCCCGCGGTGGGGCTGGGGCTCTGGAAGATAGCTCCTGATGATGTGGCGCAAGCGGTATACGATGCCATCAAGATGGGCTACCGCCATCTGGACAGCGCCGCGGATTATGGCAACGAGGCCCAGGTAGGGCAGGGCATAGCTCGTGCCATTGAGGACGGTTTGTGTGTCCGTGACGAGTTGTGGGTCACGTCGAAACTTTGGAATACCTACCATCGCCTTGAGCATGTTGAGGCCGCTTGCCGCAAGTCGCTGGACGATCTGGGTCTTGAGTATTTCGACCTTTATTTGGTGCATTTTCCCATCGCGTTGCGATTTGTGGACTTTACTCACCGCTATCCACCCGAGTGGGTTTTTGATCCCGACGAGTCCGAGCCGCGTATGCATCGGGACAACGTGCCCTTGAGCGAAACCTGGCAAGGTATGGAAGGTTTAGTAGACCAGGGTTTGGCCCGAGAAATTGGCGTATGCAATTACAGCAGCGGCCTACTGCACGATTTGATGAACTACGCCCGCATTAAGCCCGCCATGCTGCAGCTGGAATCTCATCCGTACTTGACCCAGGAAGCCATGCTGCGAACTGCCGCAGATTATGGGATCGCGGTGACCGCCTTTTCACCGCTGGGCGCTGCATCCTATGTGGAACTGGACATGGCCACGGCCCAGGAGTCCGTGCTGGCCGAAGAGGTGGTGACGCAAATAGCTCGCCGACTCCAGGTGAGTCCCGCCCAGGTGGCGCTGAAGTGGGGCTTGCAGCGGGGCACTGCGGTGATTCCCAAGAGCAGCAATCCGGAGCGATTGCGCGAAAATCTGACTTTGCAGGGCTTTGAACTCAGCGCTCAAGATATGAGCGACATTAGTGGTTTGAACAAGAACCGACGCTTTAACGATCCCGGTGTGTTTTGTGCCGACGCCTTTAACACCTTCCATGCCATTTACGACTGATGCCTGCTGCAACCAACCCAACGCTAGTGCAAGCCCAGCCCCATGGGTTCCCCGCTGTCTATCGCGCTCGTGCACCTCTTGGTGTGGACGGGGCCAAGGCCTGGATTGCGCAAAATCGGCAAGCCGTGATCGGTCAGTTGGATAAAAGCGGGGCAGTCCTGTTGCGGGGCTTTGGGCTGACGACCGACGCGGACTTCGATGGTGTGGTGCAAGCCTTTGGCTGGCCCAACTTTACTTATGCTGACTCGCTGTCCAACGCCGTGCGCCGCAATCGCACCGAACGAGTTTTTACGGCTAACGAAGCGCCGCCAGACGTGTCCATCTTTTTGCATCACGAAATGGCTCAGACCCCGGTATACCCGTCGCGCCTGTTCTTCTTCTGCGAGCAGCCGGCTCAGCACGGCGGGGCTACACCGATTTGTCGTTCTGATCATCTGCTGACTCGCCTAACCCAGGCGGCACCGGCATTTGTGCAGGCCTGCGAGACCCGGGGGGTAAAGTATTCCCAAACCATGCCTCTCTCTGAGGACCTGAATTCTGGTCAGGGGCGAAGTTGGCGCAGCACGCTGAGCGCAGACCACCGAGCTGAGGCGGAGGCCAAGCTGCGCCATTTGGGCTATCAGTGGCAGTGGCAGCCGGACGAGTCACTGAGCGTGACGACCCCGGTGCTGCCCGCGGTTCGGCAGCTATCCGATGGCAGCCGGTCATTCTTTAACCAGCTGATTGCAGCGTTTTTTGGATGGCAGGATGCCCGTAACGATTCAGGTAAAGCCATTTGCTTCGGTGACGGCTCAGCCATCGACAGCGATGCCATGTCTCTGGCTATCGAACTCGCCGAAGATCTGACCGTGGAGCTGGCCTGGCAGCTGGGTGATGTTGCTATTGTGGACAACTTTCGCGTTATGCATGGCAGGCGTCCTTTTCAGGGTCAGCGCCGGGTGCTTGCGTCACTGGTGGCGTAAGCGGAGAAAGCCCGAGAAGATCTAACGACATTTCTTCGCAGAGGAGGCGAACATGCAGTTGACAACCAACGGTCCGAACAATCTGGGCCAAAGCAAAGAAGAAATACGACACACAAGAACCGTTGCGGGCTGGTTGCTGGTAGGCGCCATGCTGCTGGCCGGTTGTTCCCAGCCAGCAACGCCGGTTGCTGAAAGCAATGAGCAAGCAGCGGACGAATCCGGCGAGCTAAAGCTTTACGTCTTTCAGTGTGGTGAGATCGATTTCCCTTCAATAACGGCATTCGGTATCGCAGACGATGAAACGCCGGTTCGCCGTTTGGTGGTGCCATGCTACGTCGTAGATCATCCGCAGGGCACGCTACTCTGGGACGGCGGCCTGCCTTTCGCCATGGCTGAGCCGGCGCAGCCTGCTGCCCCGGCGGCTTCTGTTAACGAAGCAGAGGCTGTTCATGCAGCAAAGTCTGGGGACTGGCAAACAGACCCGGAAACCGGCGTGCGTGCGCGGCTCCAGCAGACCATAAAGGATCGATTGCTGGAGCTGGAATTAGGGTTTGATTTATCTACGATCGATTATGCAGCCTTTTCTCATATTCACTACGATCACGTGGGCGCTGCCAACGACCTTACAGGCGCCACCTGGCTTATTCAGCGCGGAGATTACGATGCGCTTATGGCCGGCGGGGGCGGTGTGCCCGCAGTGATGCCAGAGCTGTTCAGCGAGATTTTAAAGCGACCAACCCAAGTGCTAGAGGGTGATCATGACGTATTTGGTGACGGGCGAGTGCAGCTCATTACTGCGCCGGGGCATACCCCGGGCCATCAAGTGCTCTATCTCGAGCTGGCAGAATTCGGGCCACTGGTACTGTCTGGCGATCTTTATCACTTCAGCTTCAGTCGCGAAAACCGGCGCATGCCCGTGTTCAACGTGAATCCAGAGCAAACCCTTGCGTCGATGGACAAAGTGGAAGCCTTGGTGGCAAGCAAGCAGGCGACCTTTTGGATTGAGCACAATGCTGAGCTGTTCAACACGTTGGATTTGGCGCCAGATTACTATCGTTAGGCTGGTGTTCAGGCGCGGCTGGAAGCGGCGCTACTGCACATACAGACGATTGTTCTTACGCAGGATGCGCCACCGAGTCGGTGTGGTCAGGAGTGCGCTGGCGGTCTCTGAGCCGAAGATACCAAGAATGCTCTTTTGTTGTTGAGTGGTAAGGGCCTGGAAATAACACTGTGCTCGCTGGGCCAGCCAAACGTGATGCAGGTTAGCTCGGTGACGGTGCGCCGTACCTTGATAAGTCACTTCAGCAAGCGGTAGCAACGGTTGGTCCTCGTCGGCGCTTAACGGGTAGCCGGCGTCGGGCTGCAGCGTGTCCATGGCGTCCTGAAAGGCTTGGCAGCTAAGTACAAAGGGGAGGCCGTAGCTGTCAGCAATGTGGCTTAGAATTTTCGCTGCACTGACAGGAATTTGGTCGTTGTTCGGATATTCAATGGCCCGGTCATAGAATTCAGGGGACTGAACTTCCGGGGTTAGCATGTGCTCAACCCAGCGGAACACCCGCGGCGCATGCTGCTGCATAAAGCTTAGGCCCGCCGGGTCACGGCCCAGGTGAGCGTGCATGGCACCCATGATGGCGTAGTCTGCAGCGCTGGGATGACCGCCCAGCAGATAAGGGTCGAGCTGCAAATGGGACTCGAACAGCTCAAGAAGTGCCAGGTAACGTGCGTTTAAGTCCGCGCGAATTTCTACGCTGGTGGGTGGCAGGCCGTAACTCATCATGCGATCCGCGATCAGGCTACCGTACTTATCTAATTCGTCATCGTTGCCCTGTGGTCGAAAAGATCGGCCAAAATCTCGCTTAACGAAACCCAGATTTTCCGGGAACAGCCAGCGGTGCTGCCAAGCCAGCGTTACCAAACCCTCGCTACCGAGCAGTTCCATCAAATGCGTGAAGGTGCGCTGACAGGGCGTTGCCGGAAAAGCGGGTAGCTGGGGGAATTCGGCCTCCAAATGATCGAGGATTTCCACGCTGTCTTGAATCACCTGACCATCTGGGGTGAGTAGCTGGGGAATGCGATGAGAGCCAGAGGCGGGTCTGACAACATCTCGAAATCGGTGTTCGCTGGGCAGCCGCTCCACAAAGGCGATACCTTTTTTGCGCAGCAGACTGCGCGACTTGGCCGTGTAGTAAGAGGCGTAGGAGCCATAAAGGGTATAGGTCATGGGTAGCCTTGTCTGATCTTGCGGTTACGGATTCGGGGTGTGCTGATCTGGGTTTTTAGCGTGGCCGGCTAGCGCGTCGATTTTACTGGCCCGCTCCTCGCCTACGGCCTCGACAACGTGTTGGCGAAACTCGGCGTAGGTATAGGGCTGAAAAAACTTGCGCCTAACCAAACCCAGATTGACAAAAATACCCCAAAGATTGAGCGCTACGCAGAGCGCGATGACCTCCGGGCGAATGAGCTGGCTGAAGAAGGTAAACATGACCAGCTGCAGCCAGAACTCCGGCTTCAGCAGCATGATGGTGATGCCGAGCCGTCCAGGCATCAGGGTAGACCACAGCACCGGCATGATGACCGCGAAGCTAATGAAGATCAGCTCCAGCTCAAAGCGAGTTACGTGGCCTTCAAGCGCGCCGTTCAGGGCAACGAAGCCCAGCACAAAGCACAGACCGGCGTGCATTTTTCTGGCCACCACATCCTGCAGCCGAATCCACGCGTTGATGCCCATTGGCGTGTTCGCCCACAACGGGGGCTTGGCGAGGAAGTCATCAAAAATCTCGTAGGTGCCGATGCTGAGGTAGATCACAGCCTCAATCCACAACACTGTGTGAAGTAACGGGGTCACGGGAAAAAACTCGGTAGCTGACAGCATGTTCAAAATCCTCATTGCGCAGGCTGATGCTACCAGTGAATACCTTGTCAGCAACCGGGGCTTGGTCTAGCGTCGGCACTGAGATGAATGGCGCGACAGGCTGGGGTTTGGTTGTTGGTTTGGGCGCAATTGACTGTCGAGAAACGGATAGATGTGACGTAACGCAAGAGGGGACTTTGATGATTGAATTGATTTTGTTGAGTTTGGTGTTGCTGCTGGTGCAACTGGTGCTGCCGAATGTTCTGGCGGTGCGAGCGGGTAACGTTGCGCCGGATTATCTGCTTGGTGCTCGAGACCAGGCGCCGGAGACATCCCAGGGTGCCCAGCGGGCAAAACGAGCCTGTGCAAATTTACTGGAGACGCTGCCGGCGTTCCTCGCCTTGGCGGTGCTCAGCATTGTGCTGGAGGCAGACGTGGTGTTACTGGCCCAAGCGTGGCTGGTGCTGCGGGTCGTTTATCTGCTGGCCTACCTGGCCGGGGTTGCCTACTTGCGCTCGCTAATTTGGGTCGCAGCCTTGGCGTGTTTGATCGGCATGGCGCTGCCGCTGTTTTAGAACGCTGACAAGCCATAGCACCAGGACCGCACAGGTGGCTAGATAAAGCACAGCCAGCAGCGGGTTGGATGGCGCTAGGCCAACTAATGGTGCGCCGGGCTGTTCAAACGCCTGCAGGGCGAGCTTGGAATGCCAGCAGGGCCAGACGCCGCTCAGGGTTTGATTCTGGCGCTGCAAGTTGGCAATACAGCGCTGATGCGCGGCCAGGGCAGTTGTTTGACGCAGACCATAGTCATAACCCGCGCTGCCCAAATTCCACAGGGAGCCGGTAACCAGGAGCAGGGTTAGGGCGCTCAGAAGCCAGGAGCCACTGCCGGAGCGACTCACAGGGCGACCAAACAGCTGTAGCGCCGGGTGCCCAGGGCTAATTGGGGTGGACGACTACGGGAAGGTCCGTGTAGCCGCGTACGAAATTTGAGTGCACCCGCGTTACCGGGCCGACCACCTCGACGCTGGCAAAGCGCTTGAGGATTTCTTCCCAGAGGATGCGCAGCTGCATTTCCGCCAGTCGATTGCCCATGCAGCGATGGATGCCAAACCCAAAGGACACGTGGTGGCGCGGGTTGGCGCGATCGATGATGAAGTCATCGGCGGATTCGATTACCGACTCGTCGCGATTGCCGCTGATGTACCACATCACGACTTTGTCGCCTTTGCGAATGGTCTGGCCGCCCAGCTCTACGTCCTCCAGAGCGGTACGACGCATGTGGGTCAGCGGGGTCTGCCAGCGAATGATTTCCGGCACCATACTCTCAACCAATGAGTGATCTGCTCGCAGCTTGTCGTACTGTTCCGGGTTTTCATTCAGGGCCAGCACGCCGCCAGTTATGGAGTTACGCGTGGTGTCGTTGCCTCCCACGATGAGCAGGCTGAGATTGCCCAGGTACTCCATTGGGTCGTCCACCAAATTCGCCGTCGCCGGATCATTTTGCAGCAATGTCAGCAGGTCGAAGCCGCCAGTTGGATTTGCCTTGCGCTGGTGCCACAGCTGCTGAAATCGGGTTAGGCATTCCAGCATGGTGTTTTCCCTGGCGGCCCGGGCCTCCAGGTCATGCCTAGGAACCCCGGCGGTAAAGGCGTCGGACCACAGCGTGAGCTTGGCTCGCTCCTCGAAGGGAAAGTCGAATAGGGTCGCCAGCATTTGGGTGGTTAAGTTGATGGACACCGCGTCTACCCAGTTAAATTGCTGGCCCACCGGTAGGTGGTCCAGTATTGCGCAGACCCGCTGACGAATGAGCGATTCAAAATTAGGCAGGTTTTTCGGCGCAACCACGGGCTGGACGGCTTTGCGTTGCGGGCCGTGTTTGGGCTGGTCTGCGGTGATGAAGCTGCTGGTGTTCAGATTGCTATCAGAATCCATGATAGCGATGCCACTGGCTGAGGAGAGCTGCCGATTGTTTTTGTCCACGGCCATGATGTGGTTAAAGGAAGTCACAGACCAATAGGGGCCAAAGGCAGAGTCCTGGTGGTAATACACCGGGGCTTCCTCCCGCAGGCGCTTGAAGTAAGGGCGCCAAATGTCCTTTGAAAACATAGCTGCTCGACTGACGTCGAAACTGTCTAGATCGCCATCCCAGGGACGGTCTGGTGAATATGCTTCGGTATTCATGCGCTTTCTCCCAAAGACGCGGATTCAATGGAGTTAGTACGGCTGAGCATCTGCCGCCAGAGGAGCATCTTCCAGCTGGCCCGGCCCAGTGCTAGCTAACGAAGTAGTAAGCCGAAAAAACTAAGACGTAGGCGACGGCGTAGTAATAAAAAATTGCTTTTGGCGGCATTAATTTCTCTCCCATGAGTTGACCACTGTGCGTGACTTTTTGCCCGGCTTCAACCAATCTCTTCGATCATTCACCCTCACGGTTGGTGTGCGGGTCGGACAGAATTTGGAGTAGTGCATGCGCTTGTATTTGTTATTTGGACTGTTGCTGTCAGCTGGGCTGACCTGGGGAAAAACCCAGGTTGTGATGTTGGGTACCGGTACACCTATCCCCACGCCAGATCGCGCGGGCCCCGCCACAGCCATTGTAGTCGATGGTAAGGCCTACATCGTGGACTTTGGGCCCGGAATCGTGCGCCGGGCTGCTGCTGCCTCGACCGAGTATGGCGGCACGATTGAGGCGTTAAACGTGGAGAATTTGGAAATTGCATTTTTAACCCACCTGCACCACGACCACTCGGCGGGACTGCCGGATCTCGTTTACACCAGCTGGACCCATGGGCGGGATAAACCGTTAGAGCTTTATGGCCCCGAGGGGACCAAGGCCATGGCCGCAAACGTGGCGGCGGCCTGGCAGGAGGACAATCGCTATCGTCTTTACGGTCTGGAACCGGCGACGCCCCAGGGCTGGAAAATCAACGCCCATGAAATTCGGGAAGGTGTGGTCTACACCGACGAGCGGGTGAAGGTGGAGGCGTTTGGCGTTACCCACGGAACTTGGCCTAATGCCTTTGGCTATCGATTTACCACCCCAGACAAGGTTATCGTGATTTCTGGAGACGCGGCATACGACCCCAAAGTGGAGGCTATGGCCACCGGCGCGGACATTCTGATTCACGAAGTTGTGTCGGATCAGGCACTGAGCCTGCGCACCCAGTTTTGGCAGGACTATCACCGCAGCAATCACACCACCAGCTCGGAGCTAGCAGGATTAGCCACTCGCGCAAAACCTAAACTGTTAGTGCTGTATCACGTGTTGGTTTTTGGTCTTGACGAGGAGGTGGCCCTGGCCGAGGTGCGCGAGGCTTACGATGGCGAGGTGGTGCTGGCTCAGGACCTGGATATTTACGAGTAGGCACATGAGCCTTTGGTCTAAATCTGATGAAACGAACAATCGGTTTAACAACAAGCGATCTGACAAGGAGTGAACAATGAGCAATCCGTTTGAGCCGCTCTGCGCAGCAGAAATACAAGACGCCGTGGCGATTTTTCGCCAGGCGCACAACGACGAACGAGCGGTATTTTGCTCATCTGGATTGGAGGAGCCAGCAAAAAGCGAAGTCAAAGCAGGGGCACCAACCGATCGCGTGGTTCGCTTGCTAGGAACCGATAGCGGAACTGATGGCGGTTTTGAGGCCCTAATCAATCTCACAAAAAAGCAGGTGGACCGGCTAGATCGCCTTCCCAGCGAGGCCCAGGCGCCCTATGGCTACGCGGATTTGGGCTTGGCGATTCAACTAACCAAAAGCAATGCCGAGTGGCTGGCGGCGGTGAAAGCCCGGGGCATTCCCTGCGACACCGAGGAGGATCTGGCCCACATTCAGATTGATCCCTGGCCGGCGGGCGGTTATCCGGTAGCCCAGCTGCCGCAGGGGCATCGAGCCGTGCGCTGCATCTCTTTTCTGCGCGAAGACGCTACCGACAATGGCTACGCTCGGCCCATTCACGGCCTGATCTGCCACGTGGACGTGACGGATCAGCAAGTCATTTTGGTAGAAGACTCCGGTGTGATTCCCTTGCCGCCAAATCCCGGGCGCTTTGATGCCGCCCACCAAACCAGCACCCGAACAGATCTACAGGACCTTGAAATCGTGCAGCCCGACGGCCCCAGTTTCCAGGTGGATGGCTATCGGGTGAAATGGCAGGGCTATGAGTTTTCCGTATCCATGCACCCGGTTCATGGTTTGGTCCTGCACCAGCTTTCCCTGCAGCAGCGACCGCTGCTGTACCGGGCGGCGCTGTCGGAAATGATCGTGCCCTATGGTGATAAGGACAACATGCACTCGTGGAAGCATGTGCTGGATGCGTCAGAGTACAACATGGGCATGCTGGTCAATTCCTTAAAGCTGGGCTGCGATTGTCTGGGGGAGATTTTTTACTTCGACGTTCATCAGGTGACTTGGGAGGGCAAGGTTAAGTCCGTAGAAAACGCTATCTGCATGCACGAAGAGGACTACGGTATTCAGTGGAAGCACTATGACAGTGAGTCGCAAACTAGCGAGGTGCGACGTTCGCGGCGCTTAGTCATCAGCTCGATTTTTACCATTGGCAATTATGATTACGGTTTTTATTGGTATCTGTACTTGGATGGCACTATCCAAATGGAGATCAAGCTGACGGGGATTGTAGGCGTCAGCGCGGTAACGCCGGAGACTCATAACCCGGCCCAGTCGCCGTTAATCGCCGAGGGGCTGGCCTCGCCCGTTCATCAGCACGTGTTCTGTTTCCGCCTGGACTGGGATTTGGACGGTGGCGCGAATTCACTGTTTGAGAGTCAGATCGAGATGTTGCCAGTGAGCGAAAGTAATCCAGACGGCACCCAGTTTCAGTCCGTATCTCGCCACTTGTGCAACGAGTCTGCGGCTAAGCGCAATGTCGCCCCGGAGCAAAGCCGTCACTGGAAGGTGGTGAATCCTGCTTCGCTCAACGGTTTGGGTATGCCAGTTGCCTACAAGTTGCTGCCCGTGGGTTCGCCGTCGTTGCTGGCGCCGGCAACGTCGGCGGTGGGCAGGCGGGGTGCATTCGGTAAGCATCACATCTGGGCCACCCCCTATGCCGAGGGCGAGTTCAGCGCTGCTGGAGCGCATACGGTAATGCACGATGGCGGCGGTCTGCCTGAGTACACGAAGAACGATCGGGACATTGCCGAGTGTGACTTGGTGATGTGGCACAGTTTGGCGCTTACCCATGTGCCCCGGCCCGAGGACTGGCCAGTAATGCCTGTGGAATATACGGGTTTCCACCTGATACCGGTGGGCTTCTTTGACCGCAACCCGACCCTGGACTTACCTTCCAAATGCCACGCTTAGCCGGTTCCCGGCTGGGCATGATCCACAGGAGGTTGCGAGGATGACGCGCTATCGACTCTACGGCGGCGGTGGGTCGCCGTATTCCCACAAGATGCGGGGGATTCTGCATTACCGACGACTGCCCTTTGATTGGGTGCAGATAACGCCAGCCGTGCGCGCGCAAATCCAACACGATGGTCCGCCCGTGATTCCAGTGCTGGAACTGCCAGAGGATGGCAGTCTGCACGTGGATTCAACCCCGCTGGCGCTCATGCTCGAGGATCGGCATCAGCAGCGCTCCATCATTCCCGATGACCCAGCCGTGGCATTTTTGTGTTACCTGATCGAGGACATGGCGGATGAGTGGGTCACGAAAATGATGTTCCACTACCGCTGGGATCTGGAAATCGATCAGCAGTACAGCGCGCGGCAAATCATCAGCGATAACACGCCGGGCCTTCGAGGGGAGGCGCTAGCACAAGCGGCGGAAGCCATTCGTCAGCGTCAGGTAAGTCGTATGCCCCTGGTGGGCTGCACGCCCCAAAACAAACCCATCATCGAGCAGAGCTTTCACGAACTGCTGGCGATCTTGGACAGTTTTGCAACCCGGGATGAATACCTGCTCGGAACCCGGCCCTCCCTGGCGGATTTTGGTTTGTTCGGCCAACTGAAGACCTTGGCCAGTGACCATACACCGATGCTGATAATGCGCAGTACAGTGCCCAGCGTTTACGACTGGGTCCGAAGGCTGGAAGATAGCAGCGGCATCGACGGGCAGTGGCATCAGCTCATGCAGCTGCGGCCGGCGGTAGGCCAGCTGTTGGAGTTTACCGGGCGCTATTACCTGCCTTTTTTGCAGGCCAACGCCAGTGCTGCGGAGTCCGGGGCCGCTGACTTTAGCCTGACCCTCGCTGGGCGAACCTATGCCCAGCCCACCTTTAAGTATCAGGTAAAGTGCTATCACCGTCTTAAAGCGCTGCTGCAAAAACTCCAAGGCCCGACTCTCAACAAGCTGTTGGATCAGACCGGCTGTTTGCACTATTTGCAGTAAAAGACGGCGAGGGTGTCAGGCATTCGGGCAAATCCGTGGGATTGTCTCGGCGGTTTGCAATCAGATTCGGTCATTTGGGTAAGGAATTAGCTTGAGGAAATTACACGGCCCTGTGCGAGCCGGGCTTCGCTGGTGTCTTTGGGCGTTACTGCTGGTCAGCGGCTGGAGCCTGGCCGCTTATGATCGGGACGGGCCGATGTCGCGAACAACCAATGGCGACGTAGAAATTGCCTACCGCGTTGTCGGCAACCCAGGGGACGAGCCGGTTTTGATTATCATGGGACTGTCTGCATCCCACCGGGTGTGGAATCCAGCCATCATCCAGGGTCTGTTGGACGGCGGGTATCGGGTGATCCTGCTGGATAATAGAGACGTCGGTGAGTCTTCGCGAATAGCGCCGAGAGGAAAACTGTGGCTAGGCTGGCAGCTGCTGAAATATCAGTTGGGCTGGTCGGTTAAGTCACCTTACCCGCTGTCGGCGATGGCGGATGATGCCATCGCCGTGTTGGACGAACTCGACATTCCCCGGACTCACGTTATTGGCGCTTCCATGGGGGGCATGATCGCCCAGATTCTTGCCTATGATCACCCCCAGCGGACCCAATCCTTGGTGTCCATTATGTCCAGCACTTGGGCGTCTCATCTGCCGCCACCGGGAAGAGCCCAGCGCGAGGGCATAGCGGATATGAACGAGAGCTCAGAAGAAGAAGCCGCTCGTTTGCAGGAACTTGGGTTTTTTACCAGCGCCCTGCCGAATCAAGTCACCGCTATTCTTAGCGCCGGTGATCGCACCGCTCGGGTGAGCGAGATCCATGCACCCACACTGGTACTGCATGGGGCGCAGGATAAATTACTGTCGATAGAGCACGGCCAGCACACGGCCCAAACCATCCCCAATGCGCGGTTCAAAGTTTATGACAACATGGGGCACAACCTGCCGGATCCCGTGGTGCCGTTTTTAGTTGCGGATATGCTGGCCCATTTGCAGGCTCACCCCGTCGGGCTTCGTTAGCAACCCAGGCAGCGCGCGGCTTCCGGGTCCGCTGGGAATGATGGTAGGCTGGGCAGCAAGTTGAGGATAAGAGAACAGCGATGAGCGTCACCAGTATAGCCAGAGCGGGGTTCCCGAGGGTTCGTAAATTCGTATTGGCCGCCTTGTTAGCGGCCCTGACCCAGTTCAGCCACGCCGAGTCCGACTACGCGGCAGCCTGGGGTCCCAGCGTCGGAAGCACAGTGCCGCTGATGTCAGCCAGCGATCAAAACGGTCAGACACAAAATCTAGACACGTTAATGGGCTCCAAAGGCCTGCTCTTTGTATTCAATCGCAGCGTCGATTGGTGACCATTCTGCATGCGTCAGTTCGTGAAACTGAGTGACATTGAAGACAAATTCGCTGCTATTGGCGTGAGCGTCAGCGGTATGACCTACGACGATGCCGACATCATCCAAGAATTCCATAGCAAATGGGGTCTGGCCTACCCGCTGCTGCGGGACGTTGATGGCCAGCACGTTGATGCTTGGGGCATCCGCAACGAGGAATACGGCCCGGGCACTTTTGCCTATGGCATTCCCCATCCGGGCGTGGTGCTGGTTTCCCCGGACGGCGAAATTTTGGCTAAGTGGGCAGAGGCCGGCTACCGATCCCGAGCTGATTGGAAAACCGTCCTAAGCGAAGTTCGCAGTATTTTGGGTGGCGGCCAATAACCGCCGAAGGGGAGTAGGCTTTTGAGCAAATTACGCAGCAGCCTTGGGTGGCTTGGCCTGGTATTTCTTGGCCTGGTGAACGGGATTCTCGAAGACTTAATGTTCATCGCCATCATGGTGCCCTATACCCCCATGTCCGTGGACTTGACCGGTGAACTGTTTTGGATCTTTACGGTGCCTGTGGCCCAACTTATGGCTTTGGCGGTAACCGGAACGCTTGCCTGGTTGTTTCTGGGCCTCAGCCAGCCCCATCGTTTGGCAGTTTTCTGGGCGGTCTGGGTAACGGTGCGGGCGGCGTTTTTGCTGCGGGTGCACAACCCCCTGGATGACGTGCTCATCTACTTGGCTTGGATAACCCTCTGGTGCGTACTGATCGGCTTAGCCGGGTATCGACGCCAGCAGGCAAAGCAGTCTCATGGGGGCGTGGTCTAGGCGATCAGCGGCGATTCAGATGTACTTTAGTTGGCTGCCGGCTCGGTGATGGAAAAGCCGATGAGCTGGCGCTGGTGCAAGTTGCCGCCGAGCTTACTGAACAGATCCAGCACCGCCATCTGCCACCCGTACTTGCGTCGAAGCGCTTGATAAGCCTTGGCGCTGTTCGCTGCATCGTTTTCCAGCCAAGCCCTGGCCTTGACGATAGGGCCGGTGATTTTGCCGGACACCGTACACGGAGCCACCTGTATCTCAGGATAATTGCGCAGCCTTTTGACTTTGCCAGCAGCGCCTGCCGAGAACAGGTAGTAAGCGCCTGACGCTTCCTCAGTGGACTCAACAAAGGCCATCCAAACCGGCGTCCATACGTATTGGCCGCTGTGCTTTTTGGTGGCAATGGAAACGAAGCGGTGTTGCTCAAGCATGGGTTATCTCTGCAGCCGGTAGAAGTTTAGGGTAAGCCGAGTCGCCGGGCGCACTGGGCTAGGAAGAAGCCTCGTCCATACGAAAACCCAGGCGAGGGAAGTGGACGTTAACTTCGCCGGCCCGAGGGTCTAGCCGCCTCACCACCAGTTCATCCATCGACGCCAGAACCAGCTTGCCTTGGGTCGGCTGAAAGCCGTAGTCAATGGGCATCACCGCTACCCTCTGACCCAGGTCAAAAGGCTCCGAGGCCTGACTTGCCGAGGTCTGGAGTGGGGCTGGAGCGCTGTTGTGGGCAATGGTTACCGCCGCCTCGCCGGTGATTGTCGTGGCTGCGCCTTGACCAAACCCAGCCATACGATCCATCCACGCTCCGAGGGCAGGAAAATAGGCCAGGTCATCGGCCAGCACCGGGTTTTTATAGACAAACCAGCAGCAGTGGTAAGTAGAAAAATCGAGAATGTTGGGCGCCGTGCCGCCAAGAAAGTTGGCCTCGGCCAACTGTTGCTCCAGCGCCCACATGTGCTGGAGCCAGTGAGGGAGCGCGACGCTCAAGTCCATTCCCAGTTCCGTGGATCCTTTGCTGAATTCCGCTCGATCCTTGGTGAACTCAGCGGCGGCCTCTGGGTCGCTGAACAAGTCTGATGCTGCCAGCGCCTTGGGCTGAAACGCCACGGCAACGCTGACGCGAAACAAAAACGTATCGGTCCAGTGAGCGGCCGCGGTCAGTTGCGCTATTTGATCCTGAGGATAAATGGATGGTTGAGGAAATAACTTATCAATGAGTCGACAAATCAGTGCCGTGTCGCAGTACACGTCGGCACCGTGCTGCAGCACCGGTGTTTTACGGTAGCCGCCTGTGAGGGCCATAAGATCCGGCTTGGGCATAATTACCGGAATCTCCACGCTCTGGTAGGCCTGCTGCTTGTAGCCCAGCAAGCAGCGGATCTTCTCTGAAAAAGGTGAGGCGGGATATTGGTGCAGAATAAGCTCGTTCATGTTGGCGGCCGTGATTGCTGAAACCGTCACCCTAACAAGGTTTGCTCTCGGCAGAAAACTCGTCGAGAGAACAGCTGTACTGGGTGCTCAGCCTGGGAGTCCAAATGGCATCGACGGCTACCGGCGCTGCCAGTGGGGCAGGCGGCTGATCCTGTGCAGGGGATTGTCGCCAGGGCACTGGGCTTTCTGCTCTGGTGCTGGTGTCGAGATCTGGAATAGTATGTTGACGAAGCTAAACGTTGTGCGGGGAGGAAACGTGGCCAGAATCCGGTTGCTTGAAAATCACGAACTTGATGAAGAGACCTGCAGGGTCGCAGAACAGATGGAGGCTCAGGGCCAAGATACATCCACGTTAAGGGGGCTGGCCCACTGTCGGGAGCTGTTTCAAACCTATAACCAGTTTTACCTGCCGGCACGTCAGGGCTATTCCCTGCCAGACGCACTTATTGAAATGGTCAGGTTGAGAATTGCGCGGCATAACGATTGTTTTACGTGACTTAATGTACGCCTCCTGCAGTCTGCAGGAGATCTGACCGAGGAAAAGATTTCCCGCCTGGACCTGGAGCGGCAGCTCGAAGGTTTTTCTGACCAGGAACGTTTGGCCCTGGAGTACGCCGATCGACTGGCAACCGACCACCTAAATATGGACGATGAGTTTTTTCAGCGTTTAAAGGCACACTACAGCGATGAACAGGTGCTAGAGCTGGGCATGATGATCGGCCAATTTATTGGCTTTGGCCGCTTGCTGGCAGTGCTGGATTTGGAATCTGAATTCTGCGCTGTAGATGTCTAAGAACGTTTTTCGGCGTCGGGCCTCTCGAGGCATATGACCTAATCAACTAGCCGACATCACCGGCGACTCCCTGAAAGATCGCCCTCTAGCTACGCAAAAGGAGGATCAGAGCATGAGCCAAATACCACCTGAATTTGACCCGGCTCATTTGGCCCGCCTCACGGCACCGGAGCGCCACATGTACCGCCATGAGCTGGCGTCCAAAGACCCCATGCCGTCCATTCTCGCAGCCAACCCTGAGATTTACTTCGTACCCCCCAAGCGCGCCAGTGAGTGGGGTCAGTGGGAATACAAGGCTGGCGCCTATTACGACACGACTGTGGCTGCCAAGCATCCATTTTGGCGGCAGGTCGACCTGCCGATTGCCACCAAGGATCTGCAGCGGCTGCGTGCAGATATGTTGCGCTGGGGCTACTGCAAAATTGACTGCGCGCTTTCAGCTAAGCAAGTGGCCGTGATCGGCCAGCGGGTTTTAGAGCAAGCTGAGGGCGAGCGTCTTGCCGGGATTGCTCAGAAAACACCCAGCGGTCAAAACGTTAATTCCTGCATCAACAAAGGTCGATGTTTTGAGGCGCTGCTGGAGCAACATCCGGATGTGGTTCAGGGTGGGCCCATGATTGAGCAGCTCGTAACCGAAGCGCTTGGCGTCAACTGGATCAGCAACTCGCTGATCGCATCCATCGCTTTGAAGGGAGGCGTGCCCCAAGCGTTACATCAGGACCAAGATATAGCCCTAGACTGCAGAAGCCCGCTAACCGTCAATGTTATGACCGTCATCACTGACCTTGACGAAACCACTGGCGGCACCCTGATCGTTCCCGGGAGTCATCTTACGCTGTCTGATGCGGTCCGGGAGCAGCGGTCGGTGGGTAAGCTGCCACCGGCCATCAATCTGGACGCCAAAGCCGGAACCGTCGTGATCACCGACGGTCGGCTGCTTCACGGTACCGGTATTAATCACACTGACGCGCCGAGGATCGTAATGCTCAATGGGATGCAGCATCCGGTCATCCGACAGCAAGAAAACTGGATGTTGTCGGTTAAGCCCGAGGTACTGCAGCGGGCGAGTCCAAAACTCCTCCAGCGGATGGGCTATCAGGCAACCAACGCGGCTCAAACCAACGAAGGCCACGGTTTCGGAGCCAGCGGTGAGGTGGGAGAGCTATCTGGCGCCACCGTTGACTTTCGCCTGGCTGCCGATGCCGGCGACTACCTTCGGGTCGGCGAGCTTGGTCCCAAGGCCACTGCCCTGGAACTCAATGCGCCCTTTACCCTGCGAGACGTGGTAACTAAGGCTAGGGCAGGAGGGCGCAGTGCGCCTGTGGGCATTGGCGGCGCGAAACGTAACCCCTAGGCGTACGGTGTCAGGATTGGCGACGTGATCGGGCGTTGGCGCCGAGTTTAAAAGCCGTAAAGGGCCTTAAGGTGCGCCATGAAGCTCGGGCGATCGGCTTCTGCATCGGCACGAATGGTTTTGACGTGGGGGCGCTGCTCCATGCGCTCACAATATTCGTCTAAACCCGGTACAGCTGCCAGAGGATCCTCACCCAAAAACTGGTTGCCGACGCTGCGCACCACGGGAAGATTCAAAATGGCGGCGATATCGGCCAGGCTGAAAGCGTCGCCGTATGCAAACTGTTGGAACGACGATAGCTTTGCGAGCGCGCCGGCAGCTTTGCGAATGTTGGTCTCGAATTCCTGTAACACCTCGGGCTGAGGCTCGGTACCCATAAGCAGGTTGGGGATCATCCGCCGCGCAGCCAGTTCAAAGTAGAGTTCAATAAATTGGCTGAGTTCCTGAACCTTGGCCTGCCCGAATGGGGTGCTTGGCAGCAAAGGGTTTTGCGGGTGCGCCTCCTCGATATATATGAGGATGGCTCGAGACTCGCTGATGAATCCTTCGGGAGTTTCCAGTGCGGGCACCTTGCCAAGGGGACTTTTGTCCAAATATTCAGGCCGGTACTTTGGGCCGACACCGGTGTAGGACACAACTTCCTCGAAGGCCACGCCTTTTTCTAAAAGCGCCAGCTTGGGTACGTTGTGGTAGTTGCTGGAGGAAAAGCCGTGGAGTTTAAGCATGGTGCTGCCCTTGTTTGTTGCCTAAATTAGTTGGTCAAACCGCTTCTAACGGGAGTAATAAGGTGAAGCCGAGAGTGGATTCAATCAGCTGGCTGCCGTCTAGCGGATCCTAAGCGAGGCAGCATAGTCACAGCCGCGCCTTGGTCTGTCTACTGACTTTTAGCGTTTGGGGTGGGCGGAAGAGGGTCGTCCATAGCAGGTCTCGACCGGGGTTGAGGCTGAGCCTATCTTGGTGCCAAGGCGTCCTTCAGCCACGGCGCGCCATAAAAGCGTTTACGGCCTTGCCGGGCCTGTCTAGAGTGCCCGCAAGCTATATAGGACAAAGCCATGATGCCGTATTTTCCTCACCGTCTTACCTTGCCGCTGGCGGTTTTGCTGTTGCAAGCCTGCGCTGACAATCAATCCCAACACAGCGCGGATGCTATGGCGATCCATCGTCAGGCCTTGACCATTGACGCCCACGCCGACATCGAAATTCCCGGCAATCCCTCCAGCTACGTTGGGCCCGACGGTCTATCAAAAGTTGCGCCGGAAAAAATGCGCGCGGGAGGCCTGGATGCGGCAGTAATGTCAATTGCCGTTGGACCTAAACCCAGAACCGTCGATGGCTATGCCCAAGCCCGTAAAGTCGCCGCTGCTGAACTTGCTGCAGTGCAAGGGTTGGTGGCAAATGCAGCCAACCGAACGGTGATTGCCACGGATCCTGAAAGCTTACGAGCAGCCAACACAGGGGATCAGCTGGCTTTGATTCTTGGTTTGCAAAACGCGTTGATATTTGGCACCGAGGTGGCAGCGATTGACGACTGGTTTGATGCCGGCGTACGAGTATTTGCTCTGACCCATATGGGGCACAACGACTTTGCCGATTCCTCGCGGCCGCTGTTTGACGCGAAAACCGGACAGCGGGAGCCCGCTGCGGAGCACGGCGGGCTCTCGGATCTTGGCGTTGCCGCGATAGAGCGCGTCAACGCGCTGGGCGCCATTGTGGATATTTCCCAGCTGTCGCGTCAGGCAGCATTACAGGCCATAGCGCTATCGACGTCGCCGGTTATTGCCAGTCATTCCAATGTGCAGGCGCTGACTGCGGTCAGTCGCAACCTAAGCGATGAAGAAATTGATGGCATCGGGGCGACCGGTGGGGTGATCCACGTTGCACCCTTTAAAGGATACCTATTCGACTCAACGGATGCGGAACTGGACCACGCCATTCGTGAGGTTCGCCGGCGGGCGGGCATTGACGAAAATTATTTGTATCCCTTTGAACTGTATTGGGAGATTCAGGACGCTGAAGTAAAAGCGGCATTTCTTGCCGACGTTCGGGCGCTGCTGGCCGACATCGGCTTGGATCAGATGCTGGATCACATTGATTATGTTGTCGATCGAATTGGCGTAGATCACGTGGGTATTGGCACTGACTTCAATCATGGCAGCGGCCTGCCCGGGTTTGTCGACGCCAGTGACGCTTACAACGTCACTCAGGGACTGCTGTCTCGAGGCTACAGCCAGACGGATATCGATAAGATTTGGGGTGGAAATTTCATGCGCGTCTGGCAGACGGCGATCCAATTAAAGTAAACCTCAAAGTGACGAATCAGGAGACCGACTAGACTGAAGCGGTGGCGCGATAACAAGGTGCCAGCAAGAAAAAAACGGTCGAAAGGGCCTGGCTACTGCTGTTCGCCCAATTTTAACTTCGACAAAACCTTCACTTTTGTTCATCTAAAGTTGTCGGCAAATTTGAGCGGAGTAACGAGATGAAGCGTGTACTAGGCCCGATAATTGTGCTGTTAATAGGCGCCTGCGGTGGCGGCGGCTACGGCGGCAGTAGCGGCAGCGATTCTGACGACGGCTATCAGTCAGGTGGTACGGGTGCGACCCAAGATGCCTCGGATACCCCAGAACCCACCGAACTGGCCGGTAAGGTCATCGACGGATACATCAGTGGGGCCACGGTATGCCTTGACCTCAACAATAACTTAACCTGCGACGCCGATGAGCCCTCAGCCGAGTCCGGCGAGGGCGGTGCCTATACGTTCACTTACGAAGGGACCATTCCGGCGGGCACACAAATCCTTGCCGACGTACCTGTAGGAGCCGTAGACGAAGATCTGGGCCCTGTGCAGAAACCCTACAACATGCTTGCCCCGTCAGAGAATCCTGACGTGGTTACGCCGCTGACGACCTTGGTGTCCCAGGAAATTTTAAGCTCGGGTAGCACTCTTACCCCCAGTGAGGCAGAGCTTGCGGTGAAAAGTTCGCTTGGATTTTCCGATGACGTGTCACTGCTGGACAGTGATTTCATCGAAAGTGAGGACACCAATCTGCAAACTGTGGCTACCGTAGTGGCGGAGGCGTTTGCTACGGCCAAAGAGACGCTAGCCAATGATGAGGCGGCAGCAGGCCTAACCGCCGCGGAAATCGCAAAAGCTGCCGTAGCCGCGGTAAAGGATAACGTGGGTACCCTTGTGGCTAACGGTGGCGCCTTGGTTTCCGCAGATGAGGTAGGCACTAGCATCGGCACCGTTATCTCTGGACAAGTGCAGAACATCGTGGCGTCAACAAAGGCAGGCGATGGCACCGTGGTTAACCTAGTCGAGGAGTTGAAAAACGGCGACTTCATCATCCTTAGCGAGGGCGACGACGTTGCTCTGGACGAAAATGATAACGGCGTTTGGGACAAAACAACCGAACTACAAGATTACTATGACTACTTGCTAATGGAATTTCTCTTTTTCCCCGAGCTGGTAGAAGACACATTCCAGGATCGGTTAAATGACAGTGATCTCAACCTAGCCATGCTGGTCGAGCAAGAAGACGCTCTTCCAGCTTGGATTCGAGTTTTTCAGGAAGAAGACCTTGACTACACGTTGGTCGGTGATGAATGGGTCGCAGAGAGCGCAATCGAGGGGGCCGGCCAAAAAGTTAGCGGCAACTGCGTCGAATTCCTTTGGGGCGCAGAAGCACCCGATCAAAGCTATTGCTTCGTTCGCAAGGATTTGTCAGGGAAAACGATAGGCGATGTGGTGCCCGATATCTGCGACGACGGCGAGATCCCTGGTTGCGACGCGGACGCGGTTTTGCCTGAAGGAGCCTATGTCTATGACGCGACCTTTACCGTGTCGGCAAACGATAACGGTGGTTCTTACACCCTTTACTCACCCGACAGTTACCCCGGGTATGTGGACGCTGGCGGGGATCAATCCGTGGCTGGCTTTATCGAGGAGCATACGGACTTCAAAGTTTCCTACGTAGGAGACGACTGTAACGTTGCGTTTCGGGTCAAGAGCTACACCGAAGCGAGTGGCACTGGGGTCATGGAGTGGGTTGACGCCACCCGTGACGACGGCTGCGGCGGCGCGTTCAGCTTTGATAATGCGACCGGCAAGGTTGAGACCACCAAGTTCGACATAGAGACCTTCGGCGACACCGAAATTCTCAAGGTGAAAACACCGCTGGTTTACCAAGCTAATAATACCGGCGATACCACCCCCTATTTGATTTTCAGCGCGGCATCCGACGCTGATGGCGTTGTGGGGGTTTTCTATGGAGATTTCGTACCCTCAGGCACTCGGATTTCTTTGCCTTTCACCGGCGACACGGGATTCGGTGTTTTCGCATCCAGAGTCTTTGTGGATTTTGCACTGGAAAGTACGGGTTTACCGCCATTTCCCTATGACACTTTTCTTGAATAGCGCGCAGGTCTGACCATGGTGCCGAGCCTGGTCAGCGCTATGGGCCGGGTAAAGCAAGCGCGGGGAGTCGGGTGGACTAGCACCTGACTCGCTGCATCCTGAAGTCCCTCCTCAGGTTCCCTTCTGGCTTTCTGCGATCACCTGTCGCATTCTTTTCGGCCATCCGGCGCGCGAACCGCGGCGGTAACGCCACACCACTCACAGTTCGGTTGAGGTATATGATGAGCCAGCGTTTTCGGTGGGGGCATGTAAACATCAACGTTAGCGATTTAGACGCCTCCATTGGTTTTTATGCAAAGTTCGGTTTCGAGATGATGATGCCGAGCATTCCGTATCTGAATATCGAGGCGAAGCGTTGGAAAGCGGTGACGCCTGCCGCGGCGCAAGCCCTGGGTATTCCTGGGGAGGTAGAAGCCCGGGGCTGCATTTTGCAGCTTGGCAAAGGTTTCCCCAAACTCGATCTGACGGAATTTTCTGATGCCCAAGCGCGAGAGCCTTTGCACAACACCGACCGCGGAATCGTGCGCCTGTGTTTGGCCTGCAGCGACTTACAGGCGGACCATCAATACCTCATTGACGCGGGAGTGACATTCCGGTCCGCGCCCACAGCCTGCGAACAACGCATGGCGGATGTGGCGGTATGCATGGATCCTGATGGCACATTGATTGAACTGATACAGATCCACGCCCATCGTTGGCGCAGTTAGCCGTCCTAGCGGCGGTCAACCAATAAGCACGGGTCGTGCATCTGAATGCTTAATTACCTAGGCTCGCAGTCTGGTCCTGGCTTGGAGGCCAGTCAGTAAGCGCACAACATACAGGGAGAGGGATCGTGTCTGAAGATAATGTAGTGATTTATAGCGTCAAAGATTCGGTGGCCTGGCTGCGGCTTAATCGTCCCCAACAAATGAATGCCATGACCAATAGCCTGATGCAGGGTATTAGCGCTGGTGTTGCCAATGTCCACAGCGATCCCTCGATTCGAGCATTGGTAATCACTGGGGAAGGCAGAGGTTTTTGTGCAGGGGCGGATTTGAATCAGGCCGCCAAAGGCAGCTCCAGCGAGAAAACTGAAAAAACCTCTGAACCCCGGGCCACCGAGGACTTCTTTAACAAAGCTCTGGCGGATTTGAAAAACTGTCCCGTGCCCACCGTGGCGCGAATCAACGGGCCAGCAGCCGGAGGCGGGCTTGGGCTGGCGCTGTCTTGCGATATTACCGTGGCGGCTGAAAGCGCATTTTTTGTTGCTACCTTCGGACCCAATTTAGGCATTGTGCCGGACATGGGTACCACCTGGAATTTGCCGCGCAGAATTGGCCGGGCCCGCTCGTTAAGCATGACGCTGTTGGGAGAGCGGGTCAGTGCGATGCAGGCCGAAGAATGGGGTTTGATCTGGCGTGCGGTGCCGGATGACCAGCTGGATGCCGAAACCGAGAAGGCGCTGGCGATACTAAAAAACTCCTCGCCAGATGCTTCAGTTCGCATTCGCGAGACCATCGATGCAGCCATGGACAATACTTTCGAGCAACAGCTGGACTTGGAAATGGCGCACCAGGCCGTGTTGATTCCGAAGAATATGAAGGCTGGAGCTCAGGCATTTTTGCAAAAACGTCAGCCCAGCTTTGATGGGTCGAGGCGATCATAAGGCTTCAGCGCTAGCGCCAGTCAGGACTCTCGATCGTTTCTTTTTGTTTGCTTACCCACAAAAAGTGATTCGCCAGAGTCTCGTCCGCCAGTAGCTCAGCTAAAGAGCTGAAGTGCGTGGCCAGGGTCATCTCGTCATAACACCGATGGATCCCTCGGTGGCAAAGGCGGCAGACGTAAATCCCCTGATTCAGCTGAGTTTTGCTCATGGTTTTTCGAAATCGCGCTCGCCGATGTATTTTTTTCGGCAGCAGATGATGGAAGGTTAGCTTCACTTTCCTTCGGCAGCAGACACAGCGGCTGTGGGTGGGGCGCAGGCGTAGCATTCGTCAACTGCGGGTGTGATAGGCAAGGGGGTGTTGTTGCAAACTCTTCAATGTATCGGGTGCTTATGGTGCCGCGCTGCCCAAGTGGGCTGTGAAGTAGCCGATCACATCATCTAAAGCCTCGCGGGTGGGGTGCCCTGCTGCATCAACAAAGTCCAATGTCAGTACCGAGTGGCCCTTGCCGGGCAGGGTAATCTCTTTGATTCGCGGTGTGCCATCGCCATTAAACGCTTGCGCAATGCAACGGGACTTTTCCTCCGTGCACAAAGGGTCCCCCGCAAACCGCAGCACTCGCATCGGCCCCTTGGTCTCCAAGGCCTTGCGACTTTCGTCCACTTCGCTGGGAGACATATGCAGAGCAGCTTGCTTGAAAAAAGGCATAGCCGGCTGGGACGCCACGGCCGCCAAAACGCTTTCGTCCCCGATCAGAGTGATTGCGAAGTTGCCGGTAAGACACATGCCAATGACCCCAACACCGGCGACCCCGGAAGCTGCCTTAACTTCCCGGCAGAGCAATCGAATCCAGTCGGTGATTGGGCTGGAGCGCTGGCCGCTCAAAAGGTGGAACTCTTTGCGTAAGCACATTACGCGGGCAAGGTTGCCGGCAATGGATGTTTTCCCCAGCGGACCAAACAGGTGCGGCATTACTACTTCAAAGCCCGCGTCGACAAGTTTGTCGGCCAGAGACAGTGTTTCTTGGCCAATCCCCGGCAGCTCTTGAAGCAGGACGATCGGTGAGCCCTGGCCCCGTCGATAAATGTCGTGAGCGATGGTGTCACCCTGTGAGGTCGCGGCCTCAAAGCGCGATTTTCGATATTCGTCAATCTGTGTCGGCGTGTGCAGCATCAGTTCCTGTCCAAAATTGGTTGGAAAGGATACCGCGTAGCAGGGGGGAGAGAACACATTCAATGGTACCCGGGGTCGGACTCGAACCGATCCAGTAGCTGACGCGCAGCGTCGGCATTCCACCGGGGGATTTTGAATCCTCCCTGTCGAAGATAGGGTAGGGCTAGCAGGGGATAGGATAGGCGCAGAATGGTACCCGGGGTCGGACTCGAACCGACACAGTGTTTCCACCGGGGGATTTTGAATCCCCTGCGTCTACCAATTTCGCCACCCGGGCAGGGTCAAAAAGACGATTTCTTTTGAGGCGAGCGATTCTGCCCAAGGCGCGAAGCAGATACAATAGTCGTCCGCACGCTTTGGTCAGTAAAGCCATTGAAACTTTCCGACTTCTACTACGATTTGCCCCAGCACCTCATCGCTCAAACTCCAGCCGCGAACCGAACAGACTCGCGCCTGTTGCAGCTTGTTGGTGGCGAAATCGTCCACGGTTCATTTGTTGATCTCGCCCGGGTGCTGCGCGCTGGCGATCTGCTAGTGCTCAACGATACTCGTGTGGTGAAGGCCCGGTTGCAGGCTACTAAGGATTCTGGCGGCAGCGCCGAGATCATGCTGGAGCGGGTGCTTCTGGCTGAGGATCCCTCGCGCGCTGACGCCAGTGACGAAGCACTGTGTCAGGTTCGCGTGAGCAAGCCTCTGCAGGCCGGGCGCTACCTGAAAGTAGCAGACAGCCAAATTCTCTGTTTGGGTCGTCAGGGTGAGTTTTATCATTTACGTTTTCCCGAGCCTGTCTTTGATTTTTTACAGCGCTACGGACAACTGCCTCTGCCGCCCTATATTCAGCGTGACCCGGCAGCGGACTCTGCCCACAACAGCGCAGACGACGAGCGCTATCAAACCGTCTACGCACGCAATCAGGGTGCGGTGGCTGCACCCACTGCGGGCCTGCATTTTTCCCAGGAAATGCTGGCGCAGCTGCAGCAACGGGGCATTGAGACGGCCTGCGTTACCCTGCACGTAGGCGCTGGAACCTTTCAGCCCGTTCGTCAAGAAGAGCTGTCCCACCACCAAATGCACGAGGAATACTTTCAAATCCAAGAGGACGTGGTAGCACAAATTCAGCGCACAAAGGCTCGGGGTGGGCGGGTGGTTGCCGTGGGCACCACGGTGATTCGGACCCTTGAGGGCGCGGCAGCAGCGGGGGCGCTGACAGCAGGCAGCGGGTCCACCCGGCTGTTTATTACGCCTGGATTTCCTTTTCAGGTGGTGGATGCTTTGGTGACTAATTTCCATTTACCCAAGTCCACGCTGATGATGTTGGTTTCGGCCTTTGGCGGCTACGATTTGGTGATGTCTGCCTACGCCGAAGCCGTGCGCAAGCAGTACCGTTTTTTCAGCTATGGCGACGCCATGTTTATCGAGAGAGCACGTGTTTGAATTACTAGCCCAAGACGGGGCAGCGCGACGGGGAAAACTGAGCCTGCCCCACGGCACCGTACAGACCCCGGTGTTTCAGGCCGTAGGAACCTACGGCACCGTGAAGGCCATGACTCCTCGAGATCTCCGGGATTGTGGAACTCAGATGCTGCTGGGCAACACTTTCCATCTGATGCTGCGGCCCGGGGATGAACGTATCCGCGAACTTGGCGGTCTGCACGAGTTCATGCGCTGGGATGGGCCAATACTGACGGACAGCGGTGGCTTTCAGGTGTTCAGCCTCGGTGATTTGCGCAAGATGACCGAGCACAGCGTGATTTTTCGCTCGCCGGTTAATGGCGATCGGGTTGAGCTTACGCCCGAGTCGTCTATTCGCGTGCAAGGCAACCTGGGCTCGGATGTGGTGATGGTGCTGGATGAATGCACGGCTCATCCGGCCACTCACGCCCAGGCCAAGGCTTCTATGGAGTTGTCTATGCGCTGGGCTGCGCGCTGTAAGACTACCTTTGAACAGGAGCGCGCCGGCAGCATGAACCCCGGTTCGCGCCTGTTCGGTATCGTTCAAGGCGGTATGTTTGAGGATTTGCGAGACGAAAGCCTGCGAGGATTAGAACAAATCGAATTCGACGGGTACGCCATTGGCGGCTTATCCGTGGGTGAGAGCAAGGAGGATATGCAGCGGATCTTGACCCACACCACGCCCCAAATGCCTGAACATAAACCCCGCTACCTAATGGGCGTGGGTACGCCTCAAGATTTGCTGCTGGCGGTGAGCCGGGGCGTGGATATGTTCGACTGCGTTATGCCCACGCGCAACGGCAGAAACGGCTACCTGTTTACCTCCACCGGCGTGGTGAAGATCCGCAACGCCCAGCATAAAAATTCCGACCAGCCCCTGGATGCTCAGTGCGATTGCTACACCTGCACAAATTTTTCGCGCGCGTATTTGCATCACCTTGACCGCTGCGGCGAGATGTTGGGCGCCATGCTGATGACTCAGCATAACCTTCACTACTACCACAATTTGATGGCTCAATTGCGCGGGTCTATCGAAACGGGTACATTTCGCAGCCTCGCGGAGACCCTGCAAAATCAATGGAATGCCGATCATGAATCTGTTTGAAACCACCGTTCATGCTGCCGAAGCAGCCGGTCCTGGCCCTGATGCTGGACTGATCAATCTCATCATGCTGGGCGGCTTTGTCGTCATCTTCTATTTTTTGCTGATTCGGCCCCAAAACAAGCGGCGTAAGGAACACGATGCCCTGGTTGGCGGCTTGAGTAAGGGGGACGAGGTGGTCACCGCTGGAGGCATTGTCGGCCAAATCACAAAAGTCGAGGAAGATTTCATTAAGGTGCAAGTGGGTGATGGAGTTGAAATGCGTTTTCAAAAATCCTCTGTCGGCGCGACATTGCCCAAAGGCACCATCAAGTCCCTGGATTAGCGCGCGGGGTGATTTTTACTGATCTGGCGGAGTGCACCCCTGATTAAAACTGGCTGGAGCATGGACTCTGCCTCGCGGCGACTCGAATGAGGATTGGATGACCAAGGACGAAGAGACACCCCCAAGTCAAGGTGAGCCCAGCGCGACGCTGTTTGGCGCGCCTACCCGACGAGGGCCAATGAACGTGTTCCCCGTTTGGAAATATACGCTGATCGCGCTGGTCTGTTTGTTGGGCATAACCTACGCGGCGCCAAACGTGTTTCAGCCGGATCCGGCGGTTCAAATAAGAGCCTTGGACGGTGAACAGTCCATTGGTGCCGCCAAGCGCAGGCAACTCGCGTCGGCCCTGGCCGCAGCGGAAATTGACGTTCTGGCACTCGAGGAAGGTTCCGGCTCGCTGCTCGTGCGCTTGGCTAACGAAGACGATCAGCTTAGCGCGCGCAGCTTAATCGCAGATCTCCTGAACGCCGGTGAGGTGGACTTCGTGGTGGCACTGGCTCAGGCGCCCACCACGCCCCAGTGGCTGCAAGGCATAGGCGGCAAACCCATGTCTTTGGGCCTGGACTTGTTTGGCGGCGCGCATTTTTTGCTTCAGGTGAATATGGACGACTACATCACCGGAGTCGTGCAAAACAGTGCCGAGGGCATGCGCGACGCCCTGATCTCCCAGCGTATTCGCTTTCTGCCGGGGCGCGAGTGGATTAGCGGCCGCACCATTAATATAGCGTTTCGCGATGAGAGCACTCGTGACCAAGCTCGGGAAGCACTGACGGAGTATCAGGACTTTTTGGTTCAGGAGCGCGAGGTGGCGGGTAATGCGGTCTTGCGGTTTACCCTGACCGAGGAAAAGATCAGCGCTCTGGAAGACCGGGCTATTAGCCAGAACCTCACCAGCCTGCGTAATCGGGTGAATGAGCTTGGGGTGTCCGAACCGCAGGTGCAGCGATTGGGGCGCTCGAGAATCGTCGTTGATTTGCCGGGTATTCAAGACAGCGCTCGGGCAAAAGAAATCCTTAACAAATTCGCCAACCTGGAATTTCGCCTGGAGGCGCTGCCCAGAGCGCGTAAATCCCAAATTGAAACCTACGAGTATCAAGGGCGCATGCAGGACATCATGCGGCGCAACATTGTCACCGGCAACAACGTCCAGGACGCACAGCAATCCTATGACCCGGAAACCAGTCAGCCTCAGGTTAGCATCGAGCTAGACAATGAAGGCGGCCGCAAGATGCATGCGGCTACCAAGGACAACGTGGGCCGGTCTATGGCCATTTTGTTCATCGAACAAAAACCCCGTGTGCGCAAGGTCATGCAAGATGGCGAAATGGTGGATGAGTATTACACCGAGGAAGAGCGCCGTTTGATCAGTGTGGCCACGGTTCAGGCAGCACTGGGTTTTAATTTTCGTATCACTGGCTTGAGTCTTCGAGAGGCCCAAGACCTTGCACTGCTGCTTCGGGCAGGAGCGCTGGCGGCGCCCATGTACATCGTCGAGGAGCGAACGGTCGGAGCCCAACTGGGCGACGAGAACATTCGCCGGGGGTGGCAGTCCGTGGCCATAGGCTTCGCCTTGGTGCTGATGTTCATGATTTTTTACTATCGAGGTTTTGGCCTTGCCGCCGACATTGCGCTTGCGGCAAACCTGACCTTGCTCGTGGCCATCATGTCGGTGCTGGGAGCTACTTTGACCCTACCCGGTATTGCCGGCATCGTACTTACCGTGGGCATGGCCGTAGACGCCAACGTGCTGATTTTTTCGCGCATCCGCGAGGAGCTCAAAAATCACCCACCGCAGATGGCCATTCAGGCAGGCTTCGACCGAGCCTTGCTGACCATTACCGACGCCAACGTCACCACGTTCTTTGTCGCTATCATCTTGCTCTCCATCGGTAGTGGCCCTGTTCGCGGCTTCGCTGTAACGCTTGCCGTGGGCATCGTGACCTCCATGTTCACGGCGATTTTGGTAACCCGGGCGTTGGTGAACCTTATGTACGGCGGGCGCAAGCTGGAAACCCTGAAAATATGAAAGACCTGCATATCGACTTCATGGGCAAGCGGCTAGTTGCGACGGCGCTATCGGGCCTGCTGCTGTTAGTGGCCATTGGCTCGCTGGGCACCCAGGGATTGAATCTGGGCTTAGACTTCACCGGCGGCTCCATGGTGGAAGTGAAGCTGGCAGAGAGAGTAGACCCGCAAGCCGTTCGGGGATTTTTAGCCGAGGCCGGTTTTGTGAACGGCACGGTCCAGACCTTTGGTTCGGACGAAGATTTGCTGATTCGGGTGCCGCCTCAGGCCAGCACGGATCCGGCGACCCAGGCCGGTCTTGGCGACGAGATTTTTCGCGCCTTGGCAGCCAACTATCCCGGCATTGTGCTGCAGCAGTCCAACTACGTTGGTCCGGCAGTAGGCGACGAGCTGGCTGAGGACGGTGGTTTGGCTCTGTTGACGGCATTGATCATCGTCATGCTGTACATTCTTTTCCGCTTCACCAAACAGTTTTCCGTTGGCGCAGTGGTTGCTTTGGCGCACGACGTGTTTCTTGTGCTGGGCTGTTTTTCTGTATTCCAGTGGACTTTCGACCTCACCGTGTTGGCCGCTTTATTGGCGGTTATCGGCTATTCCCTGAACGACACCATCGTGGTCAGCGACCGCATTCGGGAAAACTTTCGCATCGCGCGCCGGGGTCAGCCCATCGACATTATCAACACGGCATTGAATCAAACTCTTGGCCGTACTCTGGTGACCTCGTTGACCACGTTATTTGTGCTGCTGGCGCTGTTATTCGCTGGCGGGGAGGTGATTCGTGGGTTCGCAACGGCGCTATCGATTGGCGTGGTAATTGGTACGTACTCCTCCATCTATGTTGCCGCCAACGTGCTACTGGCTATGAACATCTCCAAGGAAGATTTGCTGGTGCCGGAGCCGGAAAGCGACGCCAACGAAGACGGCAGCTACCCCTAGGCCCGGCAGTTCCAGCGAACACGAGCGGGCCCGGGACTAACTTTTTAGAGTTTGTACCAGTGGCTTAAAGCATTTGGCGTTGGCAGCGACAATGTTGCCAGTCTCCCAAAAGGTCTCGCCGCCGTGCAGGTCGCTAATAAAGCCGCCGGCCTCGCGAACCAGCACGATGCCGGCTGCGATATCCCACTTACTTAAGCCCGGTTCCCAAAAGCCGTCCATGCGGCCTGCAGCAACGTAGGCTAAATCCAGGGCGGCGCTGCCAGCGCGGCGGATACCGCGGCATGTGCCGGTGAGTGTCTCCAGCGTCCGCGTGTAATCAGGCAGTTGCGCCATACTACCGGGCGGCAGCCCAGTGCCCAGAACGCACTCGCTGAGTTTGGCCCGGGTGGTCACGCGAATGCGCTTACCGTTGAGCTGGGCACCAGCGCCGCGACTGCCGACAAATTCTTCGCCGCGGACAGGATCCACAATCACACCGTGTTCGTGGTGATTGCCTTTCATGATGCCAATGGAAACCGCGAAGTGAGGAATGCCCTGCAGGTAGTTAAGAGTGCCGTCCAGGGGGTCAATGATCCAGGTGTACTCAGAGTCTCCAGCCTGCTCCCCGGATTCTTCCGCCAATATTCGATGGTTTGGGTAGGTTTCCCGGATTTGTTCAATGATAATTGCTTCCGCGGTGCGATCGATATTGGACACAAAATCGTTGCGTCGCTTTTCTTGTATTTGGAACTGGTCGGGCCGGTCCATACTGCGAGCCAGAAAATCCGCTGCTTTACGTGCGGCGCGTAACGCGATGTTTGCCATGGGCTGCATAGCTGAGGTGTCCAGAGGAAGAGGGTGGGCATGCTAATGGTTGCAGGCAGGGAAGCCAAGCCTAGCAAGGACAAGAGCCTGGCAAGGAAAGGAGCCTAGCAAGGAAAAGAGCCCAGACCGGAAACAGCTAGATAAGAAAACAGTTTGTCTAAGCGGCAGACTGATTTGAATTTACGAACCAATTTATGAACCTAAGGCTACTACCAAATTGAATACCCTTTTTCGGCGAGTTCGTATCGTCCTCGTGGAACCCAGTCATCCGGGCAACATTGGCGGCACAGCCCGCGCCATGAAAACCATGGGGCTGCATCAATTAGTGCTAGTTAACCCGGCTCGATATCCGGACCCCCAAGCGGATTGGCGCGCCGCAGGTGCTATGGATGTGTTAGACGCAGCCCAAGTGGTGGCCGATGTGGAACAGGCCATTGCCGACTGCCATTTCGTCATTGGCACCAGTACGCGAGCACGGGCCATTCCCTGGCCTGCGGTGTTGGCCAAAGACCTAGGGCCTGTGTTGGAGGAGCAGCCAGCTGGGGCAGAAATCGCCATTTTGTTTGGCCGCGAAGACAGCGGGTTAAGCAACGATGAGCTGCAAAAGTGCCATACGCACCTGCAAATTCCATCGTCAAAGGAGTACGGGTCGCTGAATCTCGCCATGGCCGTGCAGGTGATTTGCTACGAAATTTTTCAGCACCTTGAGCAAGCCGGCCTGCAGGTGTCAGCCCCAAGCCAGCAAGTGCAAAAAGACGTGTCCGCCATGGGTCAGCGGATATGGGATAAAGATCCGGCGTCGGGTTTGCAGGTCGACAAACTTCTGGAGCATCTATCCGCGGTAATGCTCTCCAGTGGTTTTGTGGATGCTGAGAATCCAGGAAATACCCTAACGCGACTGCGCCGACTATTTATGCGCGCACAGCTGGACGAGACCGAGGTGCAGATACTCCGAGGAATGCTCAAAGCCGTAGAAAATCGAATGAAGTAAAGTCGGCGGAAAACCATCTAACTGTTCACAACGGCTCGTTTTTTTGGTTTCTGAAGTCTTGCATTCTTCGGTTCTTCGAGGTCAACTGCGGCAATGCGCAAGATTGTCGTAATTAACAGCAAGGGCGGATCCGGGAAAACCACCGTCGCCATTAATTTGGCGGCAGCCATGGCCGTGAGCGGCGGCAAGCCGGCGATTCTGGATCTTGATCCGCAAGGGTCGTCCATGCGGTGGCTCAAACAGCGTCCCGATGACGCGGCCCCTATCGCTGGGATTGCCGGCTATCGAAGTCATGGCAAAGCCACCCGCAGCTTTCAACTGACACCGCCAACGGACTGCACGGCGCTGATCGTTGACACACCCGCTGGGCTGGATCGTCACGGGCTGGAAGCCGCCACCCGCGGGGCTGAGGCCATTTTGATGCCCGTAATGTCCTCGGACATTGACATTCACGCCGCCACCCACTGCATAGCCGACCTGCTGCTGGGCACCCGGGGTGTTCAAAATCAAAAACGTATAGGCATCATTGCTAACCGCTTAAAGACCAACAGTCGCGGCAGTCAGCGCCTGGGTCGATTTTTAGAAAACTTCGATATTCCCTCCGTCGCCACGTTACGTGATTCAGTGAACTACACTCAGAGCGCCGAGCTTGGTCTTGGTATTCATGAGCTACCCAGGTGGCAAACCCAAAAAGATTTGGACGCTTGGCAGGCGATTTTGAACTGGGTTGAGCAGGAACCCCAGGGTGTTGGCCGTAACCCGAATATGCCATTGCGGGTGGGTCTCAGCGGTGCGGTCCGCGTTGCTTTTGGACGCCACCAAATTGTCTCCTAGGTTCCCGGCGCGCTATTGAGAGCGCAAAAAGCCCCACGCGAAGACTTCAAAGAAGGCTATAAAAAGAAGGCCATAAAAAGAAGGCTATAAAAAGACGGCCCTAAAAAGTCGGTTGTCACCAAAGTGGGTTCTACGAACGAGGCGCAGATAGCATAGGGCCAGATAAAAGATGGCCAGATAAAAGAGGCTCAGATAAAAGAGGCCCAGATAAAAGAGGGCCAAGTAAAGGGGGCTTAGAGGGACTTTCGTAACCGAATCCGCAAAACAAAGCCTGACCCACTCCGCCCCGTGTCCAACCCAGTGCCTAACACGCATCCACAAGTCCAAAGCCGGTCGGTCGCCCCGCGGCCAAGCTTTCACGCTATGATTTGCGACAGTTGTAGCAACAGTTTTTATAAAGGATCACTGCATGAGCAGCCCGATATTCCTTGATTACGCAGCCTCGACGCCCACGGATCCCGGGGTCGTGCAGGTTATGAGTCAGCACCTGGCGATGGATGGAGTGTTTGCAAACCCAGCCTCTCGGGGGCACGTTTACGGCTGGCAGGCCGATGAGGCGGTGGAAACCGCTCGGGTTGATATGGCCAAAACGCTGAATGCTGATCCTAGAGAAATTGTCTGGACCTCGGGCGCTACCGAGTCGGACAATCTGGCCATTAAGGGTTTGCTGGAGCGGGGCAAGCGGCTGGGACGCCTGCACCTGATTACCAGCACCATCGAGCACAAGGCGATCCTCGACACGTTTGGATGGATGGAAACCCAAGGGTTTAGGGTCACCTATGTCAGCCCAGATGCCCAGGGCGTCGTGTCCGCTGAGGCGGTAGCCCAAGCCATTCGCCCGGATACCCTGATTGCCTCCATCATGCAGGTTAACAATGAACTGGGCAGCGTCAGCGACATTGCTGCGATCGCCAAAACTTGTCGGCAGCGTGGCGTGCTCAGCCACACCGATGCAGCGCAAAGTTATGGCAAGGTGCCTGTTGACGTCAAAGCGCTGGACGTCGACCTGCTGTCTTTGTCCGGGCATAAGATTTACGGGCCCAAGGGCGTTGGCGCGCTCTACGTGCGGCGGGCCGAGGGATTAACTTTGGATCCTCAGATTCACGGCGGGGGCCACGAAATGGGTATGCGATCGGGCACGCTGCCGACGCATCAGATTGTGGGTTTAGCAGCGGCGGCAAAGCTAATGCACGAGCAGATGGAGGACGAAACCCAGCGTATTGATGCGCTCAGAAATCGCTTTGCCAGTCATTTGGCGCAAATTCCCGAAGTTAGACTAACCTCGAACCCAGAGGCCTGTATTCCGCAAATCGTCAACGTGGCATTTGGCGGTGTCGATGGCGAGACCCTGCTCCTTGCCTTGTCCGACCTGGCCATTTCTACGGGTTCCGCCTGCAACTCCACCAGCGTCGAACCCTCCCACGTACTGCGCGGCATCGGGTTGTCTGATGCCATGGCTCAGGCGTCTTTGCGCTTTAGTTTCGGGCGCTACACCACCAGCGCAGACGTTGATCAGGCAACCACCCATCTGGCAGCCGTGTTGGGGCGATTGCGTCAGTAATTCCCATGCGTATAATACGCGCCCTCGAAGCTCAGTAAGCCCGAGTTTTTATTTAAAAATTAGATACATAGGAAGTTTTCCGCCGGTCTGTTATGCCAGCGTTTCGATGTATCAAAAACGGAGACCACCATGGGAATGGAGCGAACTTTTTCGATTGTTAAGCCAGATGCAGTAGCGCGAAATTTAATCGGCGAAATCTACTCGCGCTTTGAAAAAGGCGGGCTGCGAATTGTCGCGTCCAAAATGCTTCATTTAAGCGAAGCACAAGCTGGCGGCTTCTATGCCGAGCATGAAGGCAAGCCGTTTTTTGCCGACCTTTGCAGCTACATGCGCTCCGGCCCGGTCATGGTGCAGGTTCTGGAAGGTGAAGACGCCATCGCCACCAATCGCCGTTTGATGGGTGCCACTAACCCGAAAGAAGCCGATCCGGGCACCATTCGTGCGGACTTTGCCGAGTCCATTGACGCCAATGCCGTGCACGGTTCCGACAGCCCGGAGTCCGCGGCAAGAGAAATTGCCTTCTTCTTTAACGACGACGAAATCATCGACCGCACCTAGGGCGTCAGCCTCAGGAGCCACAGGGACGTCAGCGTGACCAGCAAACACAATCTTTACGGGTTGGATCGGGGTCAGCTTGAAACGCTGTTTACCCAGATCGGTCTGCAGGCGTTTCGAGGCAGGCAGATGATGAAGTGGGTCTACCACCAGGGTCTTGAGGACTTTGGCGGCATGACGGATCTGCCGCTTGCCGCCCGCCAGTGGCTGCTGCAAAACTGCTGCCTTGACCTGCCAGAGATCCACGAGCGCTTTATTTCCAGGGACGGCACCGTTAAGTGGCTACTCAAAGTCGGCGGCGGTGATTTAGTGGAAATGGTGCTGATTCCCGAGAAAGGCCGCAACACGCTGTGTGTTTCCTCCCAGGTGGGCTGTATGCTGGACTGCAGCTTTTGTTCCACCGGAAAACAAGGATTCAACGGCAATCTGACGTCGGCGGAAATTGTCGGCCAAGTGGTCATCGCCAACGCCTACCTAGCTCAGAAGTCCCAAAGCGTCAGCAACGTGGTGTTAATGGGTATGGGCGAGCCACTGCTGAATTTTGCAGCGGTGCTTGCAGCCACCAACATTATGATTGATGACCACGCCTTTGGGTTGTCAAAGCGCCGAGTAACCGTCAGCACCGCCGGGGTCGTGCCCGGCATTCGGCAGCTCCAAGCACATACAGATGTCTCCCTGGCCATATCTCTGCACGCGCCTTTTGACGAGCTGCGTAACGAGTTAGTGCCCATTAATAAAAAGTATCCCATCGAGACGCTGCTGGAAGCTTGCCGTGATTACGTGGAGCATCTTGGCCCGGCGCGCAAGCTGGTCATCGAATACACCCTGATGAAGGGCATTAACGATCAACCTGAGCACGCTGCAGCGCTGGCGCAGCTGCTGAAGTCCCTGCGCTGCAAAATAAACTTGATCCCGTTTAATCCGTTTCCCGGATCAGGATACGACAAGCCCAAAAACCAAGACGTTTACGCTTTTCAAACTCGGCTAATGCAGGCGGGTTTCATCACCATGATCCGCACCACCCGGGGCGACGACATCAACGCTGCCTGCGGTCAGTTGGTGGGCATGGTAGAAGATCGCACTCGCCGTCAGAGTCGCTATCGGAAGCGCTTGGCCCAGCAGCTCGACGTGGTGCAAGTCCAGTGACGGGGATGACGTCTGAATGCGGGGCAATCCAGGAAGCCTCCAGCGCAGACGTTGTATCCCGGGAGTGAACGCAGATAAATGAATCAACAACAAGATAGCCAAACAATCACCGGGTCAGGGAAGGTATTCGCCGAAGGGCGAGAGGCGCTGGACCTGACCCGTGAGCAAACGGCGGACATATTAAACCTGTCGGTGCGGGTCATCCGCGCCATCGAGGAAAGTCGGCCGGAGCAGCTGCCGGACAGCGTTTACGTCAACGGCTACATTCGCTCCTACGCCAAATTGTTGGGCCTGGCAGCCCAGCCCTTAATCGATGCTTGGTGGGCACCGCATCTGGAGAAGCCCGAAGAGCCCACTGTGGCAGAACTGGCTGGCGAGAGCAGGATTCAGGATCAACGGCCCTTTAAGATGGGCCGATGGGCAGTCATCGCCGTGGTTCTGTCCGCAGGCTTTGTTTATTTTGTGACCCAAACGAATTCCAAGGAAGCCGCCATTGAGATCGCCAGCGTGCCAGAAGCCGCGAGCCCGGCTCAAGCCAGCCCACCCGCACAGGGTAACGGGCAGGATGAAACTGCCCAAATAGCGGCTTCAGAATCTTCAGTGGTCCCAGCCCAGCCGGAAGAACCCCAAGCGGAGACTGCGGAACCGGCAGCGGCATCCACCCGCGAGCAGGCCCAACCTATTCAGCAGGCAGACTTTGACAACGGGTTGGCAAGGGCTGCTGCAGCCAGCCCCAGCTCAGAATCCTCTCCGGCCCCTGAAGTAAAAGAGGAGCTGGCAGCCCCGGCAACTGCGCTGCCAGCCGACCCAGCACCCCAAGAGCTGGCGTCGAACGCCTTAGCAGAGACAAAGGTAGAGGCTGAGGAAGCAATCGATACCGGGCGGCCCGAAGACCAAGTAAGCGCCATCGCGCTGGCCAGTGAGCCAAGGGCTGAAGCCGCCCTGGCGGAGCAGGAACAAGAGCAAGAACAGCAGCGAGAAGTGGCCACGGCCTTTGCCCTGCCCAGGTTAACCGAACAGGGCGATGAGGAAATTCAGCTAGCCTTCACCGCAGATTGCTGGTTTGAACTGCGCAGTGAAGCGGGTGTACTGCTCTACGCAGACCTCGGACGCGCAGGCCAGGCACGACGCTATGTGGGTGAAGGGCCTTTTCGTATCAAACTGGGTTACAGCCCTGGCGTGACGCTTTCGTTTAACGCCAGCGAGGTAAATTTGCTGCCCTTTACGCGGCAAGATGTGGCGAATCTTGTGATCGGAGCGGATGCACCGTCCGGCCGCCGTCCACAGTCCAAACCTTCAAGCTAGGCGAAACATCGTGGTTAAAGCAGTTCGCGGAATGCGAGACATTCTGCCCCAACAGTCGCGCCGCTGGCGTTTGGTAGAAGACACGCTAGCTCAAGTGCTGAGCAGTCACGCCTACGAAGAAATTCGCCTGCCGCTGCTGGAGTTCACCGAATTATTTGCCCGGGGGGTAGGCGAAGCCACGGATATCGTGGAAAAAGAAATGTATACCTTGGCTGATCGCGACGGCGACTCGTTGTCCCTGCGGCCCGAGGGAACTGCCAGCAGCGTGCGTATGCTCCAAGAACACGGCTTGCTGTTTAATCAGACCCAGCGAGTTTGCTATGCCGGGCCCATGTTTCGCTACGAAAAGCCGCAAAAAGGTCGTTACCGGCAGTTTTATCAGATGGGTGCCGAAGCCTACGGGCTGGCGGGACCGGACATTGACGCAGAACTCATCGGACTGGGCTGGGCCTGTTGGCAGGCTCTGGGCATTACGTCCATGGTGACGCTAGAAATCAACACCTTGGGTTCCGGGACCGCCAGAGAGCAATACCGTCAAGCCCTTGTGACTTATCTAACGCCCCGGAAAGACGAGCTTGATGAGGACAGTCAGCGCCGATTAACCTCTAATCCCATGCGGATTTTAGACAGCAAGAATGCGGCGACACAGGCCCTGCTAGCAGATGCGCCGCGGTTGCCAGACTTTGTTGACGCCGACAGCACCGCCCACTACGAAGAACTCAAGTCCTTGTTGTCGGCAATGGGCATTCCGTTTCGCGAAAACCACAATCTGGTGCGAGGTTTGGATTACTACACTCACACCGTCTTCGAATGGGTGACTCAAGACCTTGGCTCCCAAGGTGCAGTTTGCGCCGGTGGACGATACGACGGTTTGGTGGAGCGACTGGGCGGGAAGCCCACGCCAGCAGTAGGTTTTGCTATCGGCCTAGACCGGGTAGTGCTGCTGCACGAACTGGCGCATCAGGACGATCTGGCTGCTGCCACGGATATTTATGTCTGCGTGGTGGATCAAGAGCTCCTAGCCAGCGCTGTAAACCGAACAAATTTGCTAAGGCAGACTCTACCGGAGCTGCGAATACGCCTGCACATGGGTGCGGGCAACCTAAAGAAACAGCTCAAAAAAGCCGACGCCAGCGGTGCTCGGGTAGCAGTAATTTATGACCAGACCAGTGCGAACGACGGCGTGCTGACACTCAAGCATCTGCGCGACGCCGAGCTGGGACAAGAGACCCTGGCTTTCCAGGCCGCGGTCAATCGACTGCAGCAGGAAATAAGCTGACGGGCGGATCACGCATTGGCGTAAGTTAACGGCCTGGACTTGCCCTGGAGTGGGTATATGTCCTGCGGATCTGTGCCAGAATAGCGCCTTTGCAGCAAGCACCTGGTCAGGGTGGCACAGGGGACGCGTGAGCAACGCTGGGTAGCATCGTTAATTCATCAGATCAGCAAGACAGTTAGGGGTAGGCAGTGTCGGAATATATGAGCGACGAAGAGCAAATGAACCGCTTTAGCGAGTGGTGGAAAGACAACGGTACGTCCTTGCTCGTTGCTGTGGGTGTGGCCGTGGCCGCCATCATCGGCTGGAACGCTTACTCGGATCAGCGTCAGCAATCCATAGAGGCGGGCACTTCTGCCTACGCCGATTACCTGGACGCCACGGATGCGAACCAACGAGCCGAGGCGGCAGCTCGCATTCGCCAGGATTTTGCCAATACCAGCTTTCACACCTTGGTGGCCTTTGCCGATGCCAAGACAGCGATAGCTGAAGGGGATTTGGCCGCTGCCGCCACTGCGCTGCAGGAAGCTCAGAGCGCTGCTCCTGACGCCCTGCTTAAAGACTTAGCCAGCCTGCGCCTGGCCAAGGTGGAGTATGGCCTTGGCAACACGGACAGTGCGCTGCAGGCCTTACAGAGCATTCGCAATGCAGGATACAGGCCCTGGGCACTGGAGCTAACCGGAGATATTTATCTGGCTGAAGGAGACAGCGAGCAGGCCTATCAGGCCTACAGCAGCGCTGTCGATGCCCTGGGCGACAGTCCGGGCAGGCCGTTGCTGGAAACCAAGCGGGACAACGCGGCGCCAGCAGACGGTCAGTTCTCGGCCTTTGCAGAACCGCTGAGTCAGGCGCTGGAAGAGGCTCGACAGACACTTGAGGCCCAAGCCACACCAGACAGCGAAACCGACCAATGAGCGCAGCATCGGCGAAGCTTCGATCAGCAGCCCAGCCCACCTTGGTTGAGCTAATCACCCAATGCCGGCGTGGATTGCGCGGCTTAGCGCTGTTTAGCTTGGCTTGGTTGATGGCGGGATGCGCGGCGTTTTCCTGGATTCCCGGGATTGGCGATGACGAGGAAAAAGAAAGCACCGAACCGGCAAAGCTGGTGGATTTCGATGCCGAAGTGAATTTGGATCGACTGTGGAAGGCCAAAGTCGGTAAAGGGCTCGGTAAGAAATACATCCGCCTACAGCCTTTGATCACCGCAGACCGGGTGGTTGCCGGAGATGCTTATGGCTTGGTTGTGGCCTTTGATCGTTTCTCTGGCAAAGAAATTTGGCGTCAGCAAGCGGATGAAGTTGAGCGTCGATCTCTAGGTATCAATCGAATTTTAGACCGCAGCGACGGTGGCTTTGTCAGCGGCGGCGTTGGCGGCGGCGAGGGTTTAGTGCTTATTGGAACCACGCGTGGCGACGTCATCGCCATGTCGGTGACCGATGGCAGCATTCAGTGGCGCAGCTATCTGGGATCAGAGATTGGCGCCCGACCAGCCGCCGCCCAAGGTCGTGTGTTCGCGCAAACCATCGACGGTGAATTAATCGCTTTGGACGCCGACACCGGGGAGCAAATCTGGTCCTATTCCAGCCAGGTGCCGCTGCTCACCCTGCGCGGCACCAGTGCCCCGGTGACAGCCCGTGACGTGGTCTACACAGGTTTTGCCAGCGGTCGGGTGGTGGCGTTGCGGGCCAGCAACGGTGAGCCCATTTGGGAACAGCGCATCATGCTGCCCGAGGGACGCTCGGAGCTGGATCGTATAGTCGATGTCGATGCGACCCCGCTGGTGGTTGGCAGCGCTGTGTTCGGTCAGGCCTATCAGGGTCGGCTGCTGCAACTCGGCGCGCGGGACGGCCGGCCCCGCTGGGAGGTGGAGCTATCGAGCTACTTGGACCTTGCCGCGGGTTATGGCCAGGTTTACTCAATAGGAGAAAAAGGCACGATAACCGCCGTCGATCAGGATCGGGGAGAAATTACCTGGCAGCATGAACTGCTAGCCCGCCGCGGTTTAACTGCACCACTAGCCTTCTCCAACTACCTGGTTGTGGGTGACGCAGAAGGTTTTCTGCACGTAATGGCCCAGCGGGATGGTCGAATGATGGGCCGTACTCGGGTTAGCCGGAAGGGCTTGCGGACCTCATTTACCCTCGCGGATGGCACGTTCTACGTGCTGGACAACGCCGGCGGCTTAAACGCCTATAAAATTACGACGCGCTAGCCATGCTGCCCACTGTGGCCCTGGTTGGCCGGCCTAACGTTGGTAAGTCGACGCTTTTCAACAAACTCACGAACTCTCGCGACGCCTTGGTCGCGGATGTGCCAGGACTCACCCGAGACCGGCGCTATGGGCGTATGGAACTGCTGGAAAGCCAAGCCACGCTGATTGATACCGGCGGTCTTTTTGGCGAACACGTGCTGGCTGATGAGCTAACCGGTCAAACCCGCTTGGCAGTAGACGAGGCTGACTTAGTGCTGTTGTTACTGGATGGCCGCGATGGCGTCACCGCTGCTGACGAAGACGTGGTGACCTACCTGCGCAAAAGCAATGTGGCTTTTCTGCCGGTGATCAACAAAATCGATGGCCTTAACGAAGACCAGATCATTGCTGACTTTGTGCGCTTCGGATTTCCCGAATACGCCATGATTTCTGCCAGCCATAATCGCGGTTTAAAGCAGCTCCGGGAATCTATTGCCCAGCGTTTGCAAAGCTTAGACCTGGTGTCCGACGACGACACCGAAGAGCCCTTAGACGGTATTCGTGTGGCCGTGGTAGGGCGACCTAACGTGGGCAAGTCGACGCTGGTGAATCGTCTTATTGGTGAAGAGCGTCAGGTGGTTTTTGATATGCCCGGCACCACTAAGGACGCCATTGACATACCGTTTTGCAAGGACGGTACAGATTACGTGCTTATCGATACCGCCGGGGTGCGGCGCAAGGGCAAGGTCTCCGAGATCACGGAAAAATTTTCGGTGATAAAAGCGCTTCAAGCCATGGAACGGGCCCACGTGGTGATTCTGGTGATCGATGCATCGGAAGGCCTGGTGGAACAAGATCTCCACGTGCTGGATTACGCCCTGGAGGCCGGGGCGGGCATGGTGATCGCCGTAAACAAATGGGATGGTCTTGAGCAAGCCCAGCGGGAACGGGTGCGCACCGCGCTGGACCGGCGACTGAACTTCGTGCCCTGGGTGCCCCTACAAATGATTTCCGCGCTGCACGGCAGTGGCGTAGGAAAGCTGTTAGGGCGCGTGGATGAAGTGTTCCAAATGGGGGCCTTCGATGTTTCCACCTCTTTGCTGACGCGTCTGGTGCGCAACATGGTTGCCGCACATCCCACGCCGTCAGTGCGCGGTCGCGCCATCAAAATCAAGGTGGCGACCCGGGCGGGGGCCCATCCGCCGCGAATTGTCGTCCACGGTAACCAACTCAGCGCGCTACCCGCCAGCTACCGTCGTTTTCTGGAAAACGGTTTTCGCGAGGCCCTGAATTTACTGGGCAATCCAGTCAAGCTGGAGCTGCGAGACTCTGATAATCCCTTTGCGGGCAAACGTAATGTGCTAACCCAGCGGCAGCTGGATCGACGTAAACGCAGCATTAAGCACCGCAAGAAATCAAAAAAATAAATCAGCTGCCGCCGGTGGATGGCAGCAGAGCCATCAAAGTTGTTGGGTCCACGCGATAACCGTTCAGGCTCACCGACCAATGCAGGTGGGGGCCAGTGACCCGACCCGTCGCTCCCACTAGGCCGATGACTTGACCCTGCTCTACGGATTCACCTTCTGCGACCGCCTGCTCGCTCAGGTGACAGTACATGGTGATTAACCCTTGGCCGTGGTCGAGGAACACCGTTTTGCCGTTGTAGTAAAGATTGTCCACCATAACGACCTGCCCCGAAGCCGGTGCCAGCACCGGCGTACCGGCAGGAGCCGCAATGTCTAAGCCGCTGTGTGGGTTGCGGGGCTCACCGTTAAAAAATCGGCGGTGCCCGAACAGGCTGCTAACTCTACCTTCAAGAGGCAGCACAAAGCCTTGCCGGGGCGTCGGGTAGTCGCTGTAGTGCAGGTAAAGTTGCCGCTGTCGTTGGCTTTCTTCACGGATGCGAGCCAGCTGCTGGGGGTTGGGATTGACCATTTCGCGGTTTTTCAGGGTGATGTGTTGCTCGGTATAGGCTTTGTCCTGCACCGCAAAGTGGTGGACCAGGGTTGTGCCGTCCAGCTGATAACGAATCTCGGCGCCACCCAGGGGCTGGCTTAGTGCAATACCGATAAGGGCGCGGCCTTGATTAACCAGCACCGGACGGTTGTTGAAGCGGATGTTGTTAGCGCCGGCCGGTAGCGGCCAGACATATATGCCTCCGGGCACCGCCAAGGGGGTTTGCTCAGACTGGTCAGATTGGGCGCGGACAGAAAACGTTACGCACAGCGCCCATAGAGCGAGCACGACAAGCAAAGGATTGGCAGGCTTGGGCACGGTAAATCGTCCTTAATCTGGGGTTTGCGCCGAATTGTCGCCGGCGCGCTGGGTGGCATTCAAGGTGTCGCCGAGCCGGATTTCGCTTACCTGGGCACTAAAGCTGCCGTCCTGAAGCTGACCCCGCAACGACTGCCCGGGCGCGAGGTCTGCAACTCTTGAAATGACCGCTGTGCTGTCACTGCGCAGTATCGCGTAACCTCGCGCCAACGTAGGCAGCGGGCTCACACCGTCGAGCATTCGCGAATTGGCAGCAAGGGTTTGCTGGCGGAGGTGTAACAGCTGCTGCATTGCTCGTTGCAGGTGCAAGCTTTTTTCTCCGAGGGCGGCAAATGCGTCATCCAGTAACCGGCGGGGGCTTTGCAGAGACAGCCGGCCGGCGATATCCGTAAGTCGCTGCTGGAGTTGACGCTGCTGATTTTGCCGCTGGCGCAGCAGTCGAGCGTTCAGTTCGTCCAAGCGCTGGGAGGCCTGCTGACAGTAGTGCTCCGGGCTGATCAATCCCAGCGCTAGCTTTTCTGCCAACAGCCGTCGCTCGCGGATTCGACCGTTCACTGATGCAACCAAGCGGCGCTGCTGAGCAGCAAACCATTGAATCAATTCGTCGCCATCTGGAACAATGATTTCTGCCGCCGCGGAAGGTGTAGGTGCGCGAACATCGGCGACGAAGTCGGTCATGGCGACATCGATCTCGTGGCCGATAGCGGAAACCACAGGGATCTCAATCGCCGCCAGGGCGCGAGCAATGGATTCGGCGTTGAACACCCAAAGGTCTTCCATAGAGCCACCGCCTCGGGTGAGCAGGATGAGATCCGGCGCGATGGCCTCGGCCCGTTCAAGGGCGGCCAAAATTTCTGCCTCGGCTTCCGCACCCTGTACCGACGTCGGCACCAGAATGACCTCAAGCCCAGGGAAGCGCCGCCGCCAAACGGAAAGTACGTCCTTTAGTGCCGCACCAGTGGGCGAGGTGACCACGGCAATGCGCTGTGGCAGTTCCGGCAGGGGTTGCTTGCGCTGGGTATCGAATAAACCTTCGGCGTCCAGCTGGCGCTTCAGAGCTTCAAAAGCGGCGCGCAGAGCGCCCTCGCCGGCAGGCTCTATGTGTTCCACAATAATCTGAAATTCGCCCCTGCCTTCGTAAAGGCTGACCCGGCCCCGCAGCAGCACCTGTTGCCCGTTGCTGGGTTGAAGGCGCGCACGACGGTTGGCGTTGGCGAACATGGCGCAGCGAATTTGGGCGTCGCGATCCTTTAGGGCGAAATACCAATGTCCGGAACCCGGGCGGGCAAAACTCGACAGCTCGCCGCTCACCCAGATTTGCCCAAACTGTTGTTCAATGCTCATGCGCGCTCGGCGATTAAGCTGGCTCACGGTGAGCACCTCGCGGCGGGTAGGGTCTGGCGGAAGCACGACGTCTCGGTCCCGCTGGTTGCGGTCAGGGCTTGTTGGGAGTTTGGGCATAAAGTACGTCAGTAGGCAGTTGGGATTTTCAGCCTCGGATCATTTCCTCTTTGAGGTCACAAGACAATAGGGCAGCGGCAACGCTCGGCAGATTTACTTCTGTAGTACTCATCGCTAAAATGCGGCTTTTGCGGGGCATCTAATGCTGCGAATTGCCAACGAAG
>JAYOBI010000022.1:0-45270 GCA_038104735.1 Gammaproteobacteria bacterium
AGGTCGGGCTTTAGCCCGACAAGAAGAACGTCGGCCTGAAGGCCGACCTATGGGGATAATGCAGGTCGTAGGTCGGGCTTTAGCCCGACGAGAGAGATGTCGGCTTCTGCATCAAGCATCGCGTTCAATGTCTCCTCGACCGCACTAAAAGCAGAAAATGACAGCGTTCAGCCTGAAAAATTCGTTGGTGCAAAGAGTTAAATTATCGTCTCTTCCACCATCTCTTTTGTCTCGCTTTCGATTTGATCCAGCGAAGTAATCTCGCATTGAAAGCCAGCCCAACCTTCGACTGCGCTCAGGGTTCGCCTGTCGATGTAAAAGCCTTGGGACCAGGGAAGGACAAGGGTATAGCTGATAGGGGTGACTTCGACCTTAAATTTTGCGCTCCACTCAAAGGTTCCTTTATTCAGAATACCTCCAACAGGTGGGTCTGAGCGCTGAATGGCTACCCATCTAGACGGCGTTGTGTGAAGTGTGCCATCACGACTGTCTCGCCCGTAGCAGGCCAACAGTACGGTTTCTTCATTTGTGACATAGGGTTCATGACGGATTTTTTCACCACTCCAGCAAGGTAGCGAAATTGCGACAAGAAAAGTTGAGGTTAACCAATGCATCAGTCCAAAATTCTTGTCGAAACTCTAAAACCCTTAATGGTCCCCGCATCAATCAGACCATTCAACGCCCAACATCCCAAAGTCGATAAGACTTCACTAAAATTTTTTCATCGCGTGAGGGGCTAGCCCTCCCGGCGGTGCCTCAACCTGAAACGAAGGGGTAAAAGTGCTCCACGGCTTCCGCGCGCAAACGCTGGTGCAAACTCACGACCACTCAGATAACCCAAAGTCCCGATCCGCGACTGTATGTCTTTTCAACGGTGCCCTGCGGTCCAAGCCACGTTATCAGTTGAATATGGCTTACTCCTCCCCCCAAACTTTCCCTCCCACCTCACCTTGCCTTAGAATCTCGCCCCGATTCGCTCATGCTCTGTAAGGAAATCTCGTGTCTGACAAGAACAAAATCGTCCTCGCCTATTCTGGCGGTTTGGACACCTCCGTTATCTGCCGCTGGCTGCAGGAAACTTACAACGCCGAGGTGGTGACTTTTACCGCCGATATTGGTCAGGGCGAGGAAGTGGAGCCGGCTCGGGCCAAGGCCCAGGCCATGGGGGTGCAAGAGATTTTCATTGAGGATCTCACCGAGGATTTTGTCGCTAACTACGTCTATCCCATGTTTCGCGCTAACACGGTTTATGAGGGCGAGTACCTGTTAGGCACCAGTATTGCGCGGCCATTGATAACGCGTCGCATGGTGGAGATTGCGCGGGAAACTGGCGCCACTGCGGTCGCTCATGGCGCTACCGGCAAGGGTAATGACCAGGTGCGATTTGAGCTGGGCGCTTACGCCCTGGATCCGGACATTCAGGTGATCGCGCCATGGCGTGAATGGGATCTGAATTCCCGCGAAGCGCTCATGGACTTTTGCGAAAAGCATCAGATTCCCGTGGACTACAAGCGCGGTGAAAATAAATCGCCCTATTCCATGGACGCCAACCTCCTGCACATCTCTTACGAGGGGGGCGGCCTGGAGGATCCGGCGAAACCCGCCGATGAGGGCATGTGGCGCTGGACGGTAGCGCCGGAAGACGCGCCGGACCAGCCGCTTGAAATCGAGTTGACTTATGAATGCGGCGACCCTGTAGCGCTGGACGGCAAGGCCCTGACCCCAGGCGCCATGCTCGCGGAGCTGAATCGATTGGGCGGTATGCATGGAGTGGGGCGCTCGGACATTGTCGAGAACCGCTTTGTGGGTATGAAGTCTCGGGGCTGCTACGAAACTCCCGGCGGCACCATTTTGCTGAAGGGTCACCGGGCCATGGAGTCGTTGACCCTTGACCGCGAAGTTGGGCACCTGAAGGACGAGCTAATGCCTCGCTATGCCCAGATGATCTACAACGGCTACTGGTGGGCGCCAGAGCGCAAAGCTTTGCAGGCGCTGATTGATGAATCCCAGCGGCCGGTGAACGGCTCAGTAGTACTGAAGCTGTATAAAGGTTCCGTCACGGTGGTTGGGCGCAGCTCCAGCGACAGTTTGTACGATGCCGACGTGGTGACTTTTGAGGACGATCAGGGTGCCTACGATCAAAAAGATGCGGCGGGCTTCATTAAACTTAATGCCCTGCGATTGCGTTTGGGCGCTAAGCGTGGCCGCGACTATTCGTAGCCTGACATTTTCGCGGCACCGGCCGGGCTGTGAATAACCCCAGCCTGCCCATCGGCGTTTTTGATTCCGGCATGGGCGGCCTGACGGTGCTGGCGGCCCTGCGTCAGCGCCTGCCCGAAGAAGACTTTCTCTACCTAGGCGACACTGCTCGTCTGCCCTACGGCACCAAATCTGCCGATACCGTGGTTCGCTACGCCCGCCAAGCTGCCGGGGCCTTGGTGCAGCGTGGCATCAAGGCTTTGGTGGTGGCCTGCAACACGGCATCGGCTACCGCACTGGAGGCGCTAGCTAACGAATTTTCTCTGCTGCCGGTGTTTGGCGTGGTGGAGCCCGGGGCTGCGGCGGCCGCTCGGGTTGCTGATGCCAGCGGCGTTGCCGTGCTGGCCACAGAAAGCACCATTGCCGGCGGTGCCTATCAGCGCGCACTGTTGCGGCATCAGTCGACTCTTCGTGTGCTGGGCCGCGCGTGTCCGCTGTGGGTTACCTTGGCTGAGCAAGGGGAACGATCTTCTGCTCTGTCCGACGCTATTTTGGCCGATGGCGTTAGCGGTTTGGTGAAGTCCCCTAAGGCCCCGCTTTTACCGTCTACGGTGTTATTGGGCTGCACCCATTTTCCAATTTTTCGTCAGTCCTTAGGTCGATTGCTGGGTGACCGAGTGCGCATCATCGACTCCGCCCAAACCACCGCCTTGGCGGTCGCCCATGGGCTGGCCGCGGATGGTTTGCTCACTCAAGGAGGCGGCAACGCGGTTTTTTTGGCCACGGATGGTGTGCAGCGTTTCCAGCGGGTTGGCGCGACCTTTCTGGGTGAGCCCCTGCCCGATGTGGCGCTAGTTGATATCTAAGAATCTCGATCTACTCGCGCCCGCTGCCGGGCTATTCGTCGGTCTTATCCTTGAACTCGCAAAGGTCCTCAATGGTGCAGCTGCCGCACCGGGGTTTACGGGCGATACACACGTAGCGTCCGTGCAAAATCAACCAGTGGTGCACGTCCACCTTGAACTCCTCCGGCACCACTTTCAGCAGCTTGTCTTCCACCTGCCGGACCGTTTTGCCCACCGCGATTTTGGTTCGGTTGGATACCCGATAGATATGGGTGTCTACGGCGATGGTGGGGTGGCCGAAGGCGGTATTGAGCACTACATTGGCGGTTTTTCGGCCCACGCCGGGCAGGGCCTCTAAAGCCTCGCGATCTTCGGGCACCTGTCCTTCGTATTGTTCTACCAATATCTTGCAGGTCTTAATGGCGTTCTCGGCTTTGGTGTTAAACAGGCCAATGGTTTTGATGTATTCCTTCAGCCCATCCACCCCCAAATCGTATATGGCCTGGGGCGTATTGGCGGCGGCAAACAGCGGGCCAGTGGCTTTGTTCACGCCAACGTCAGTGGCTTGGGCTGACAGCAGCACGGCAATGAGCAGTTCAAAGGGCGAGCTGTAATTCAGTTCTGTGGTTGGGTGCGGATTTGCATCCCGCAGGCGCGCAAATATCTGCTGGCGTTTGTCGGCGTTCATGGGTTTTTGCCTTGGGTTTGGGGCTGAGTTTCGGGTTGTGCGGTGTTGCCGCGGTGCGCACTGGCTTGTTCGGGTGCGCTTCTGCTTATTCTGCTTTGCACCAGCGCAAACATCAGGCCGGCAATGATAAACGCGCCTGGCGGCAACAATGCCAGGGCCAGAGGCGGAACGAAGAGGGTGATCTCTAACGATGCGGCAGCCGGACCAAACAGCACGTCCATGTCGGCCATCAGTGTGCCCCGGCCCAAGACTTCCCGCATTGCGCCCAGAGCCAGCAGCGCCAGGGCAAATCCCGCCGCGGTACCCAGGGCGTCGGCCAGCGCTCGCCCCACGGTTTGTCGCGAGGCAAACACTTCGGCTCGGCCGAGAATCATGCAGTTGGTGACGATGATTTGCACAAACAGCGCGATGCGGCTGTACAAATCAAATGCGTAAGCCTCAAGCGCCATCACCGTCAGGGTGGTAAAGGTGGCAATAATTAGAACAAAGCAGGGCAGCCGAGCCGCGTCGGGGATGATGCGTCGCAGCAAGGATATGGAAGTGTTCGAACCGATAACCACAAAGGCGCTGGCCAGCGCTAAGCCGGTGGCGTTGACTACGCTGTTGCTCACTGCCAGCAGTGGGCACAGTCCCAGCAACTGGATCCACGCGGGGTTGTTTTCGATGGCAGCACGGCGGAAGTCGTTATTCTGCACTGGTTGCCTCACAGGAGTTGCGCTGTCGATGTTGGTTTACCAGCCCCTGAGCCTGGCCCGCCATGCGGCGCAGAGCTTTATGAGTAATCGTGGCGCCGCTGATGTTGTCCAGCTTGGCCCAGTCTGCCGTCGGGGTGTCGTCGAGGTCGGGCAGGTAAGGGTCTTGGGCGTGATTGAGAAAGTCAGCAATCCCCGGGGTTTCCTGGTGCTGAGTAATTCGCAGTCGCAGGGTGTTTTGTTTAAGCAGGGCTAAATAACTAATGGGGCCCGCATAGCCGTTGATTGCGCCGCGCACAAAGTGCCAGTCACCGCAGCCGCCGCTGACGCCATTGACCCAGATTAAATCCGTTGGCGCGGGACGCTCCAGCAGCTCGGACAGCAGCGCTTGGGCCTGGCGGATGCGGTTGTCCTCAATGGGCTTTGCGGTTAGCCGATGGGTTTGCGTTAACGCCAGACCGCAAAGTCCGCCGATCACCAGCAGGGCCAGGAAACTACTCAGACCATTAGGCATGTTTGGTCTCCTCAAGGGCCAGCTGCTGGCGGTGCAGACGGTTGAACAGCGGGGTTGTGCAGTTGGCCAACAATACGGCAAAGGCGATGCCGTCGGGTAAATTGCCTTGAGTACGAATTAAAAACAGCAGGCTGCCAATGAGCATGGCATACAGCACCTGATGCTGGGGACGAGCGGGGTGGGTAACCGGATCGGTGGCAACAAAAAACGCCGCCGCCATGGTGCCGCCGGTGGTCCAATGAAACCAGGGCGAGCCCAGGCTGGCGGAACTGCCGCCGTCGTGAAAAATCAGGGCCAGCAAGCCAACGGTGAGCAACACCGTTACCGGGATGCGCCAGTGCATGATGCGCTGATAAATCAGCCAGATGCCGCCCAGGGCAAACAAGCCCGCCGACAGCGTCCCAGTGGCAGCGTCCGGGACGCTGGTGAAAAATTCATTGGCGGTAATGTTGCCACGGTAGCGGAACTCGCTGAGTAAGGTGGCGCCGGTTAAGCCATCGATTGCTCCTGGCCAGGACGCCAGCGCCAAGGGAAAGCTCAGCAAGATGATGGCGTAGCCCACCATGGCTGGATTGAAGATGTTTTGACCAAGACCACCGTAGGCGTGTTTGGCCAGCCCGATAGCCCCAAGGGCGGCAACAGCGAGAATACCCGGCGACACCAAGGGCGGCAGACACAGGCACATGATGACCGCCGCCATTAGGGTGGTGCCGTCGTTTAGCTCAAAGCGTCGCTGCCGCGCGGCGGCGAAGCCATAACGAGCCCCGATGCAGAGGATTTCCACGCCCCAGCAAAGCAGCACCAACCAACCAAGATTCCAGATCACGCCCCAACCGTTGTGCACCGCCATGGCCGCCAGCCCGGGCAGCATGGCCAGGGTCACGGCGTTCATCACGCTGCCAGTGCGATTGGTGACCCATTTGTTAGCGCCGCGATTGCTCATGCTGAGCCGCCTTGTCCCTGGCGCAGTTGTGCCAGGCGTTTGGCTCGGCGCTGGTCGGCGTCACTTTGGCGGTTGCGCAGGCGCGTTTCGTGGGCTACGTAGCGAGCCTTGATGCGGCGTTTTACCTCGGCCTCATGGCCCAGCTGCCGGGCTGCGCCTTTGGCGTAACCGAAGCGGGCGGTTAGATTGATCTCGCTGGGACATACCCGGTCGCAGAGGCCGCATTCGATACAGCGCTGTAGGTCGATGGCCTCGGCGGCCTCCCAGGCTTGGGCCTGGCTGAGCTTAAGCAGTTGATCCGGCTGCAGGGTTACCGGGCAGGCGTCGGCACATTGACCACAGTTGATGCAGCCTTTGCCTAACAGCGGTGGTGCAGATTCTGGGGCGGGCAGGCTGATTTCCGTCAGGCTAATGCAGTCCACCGGGCAGGGGGCGATGCACAGTTCGCAGCCGGTACATTCACTGTCGATGACCGTGTGCATAAATCCCTGGGCACCCACAATGGCGTCTACCGGGCAGGGGTCCAGGCACAGGGTGCAGCCGATACAGGCCCCAGGGTCAATCACGGCAATGAGGGCCAGGGGTTCTGCGGTGGCGGCACCAGCGCTTGTCGGTGCCTGATCGCCCATGAGATCTTTCAGCTGAGCAATAAGATCCGCGCCGCCTGGGGGGCACAGGTCGATGGCTTCGCCAGCGGCCACCGCTTCGGCGTAAGGCCGACAGCCTGGGTGCCCGCACTGGGCGCACTGAGTCAGAGGTAGCAGAGACTCGATGCGATCGGCCAGGGCGCTGCCATCACGGGGAATTCGGCGGGTAATTAACGTGGCCGCTGCGGCGAAAATGACGAGCAGGCCAACAAGCAGCGCGGGCACTGAGGTGTCCATGGCTTCCAGCAAGGCCACTAGCTGCCAATACCTTGAAAGCCCATGAAGGCCAGGCTCATTAATCCCGCGCTAATCAGGGCAATGGGCGTGCCTTGAAAGGCGTCGGGCAGCTGGCCTTGGGTGAGCTGTTCACGCAAGGCGCCAAACAGCACCATCACTAAGGTGAAGCCGGCAGCGGCGCCGACAGCAAACACAAAGGTCGCCAGCAGGGTCATCTCCTGATTGATGGCCAGCAGGGTCACGCCCAGTACTGCGCAGTTTGAGGTGATGAGCGGCAGGTAAACCCCTAGCACCTGATGCAGTATGGGTGAAGTGGCCTTGAGATAGAGCTGAATCAGCTGCACCAAACCGGCGATGACCACAATAAAGACAATGATGTTGAGGTAGGTTAGCTGCAGCGGCACTAAGACAAAGTGGTACAGCAGGTGGCTACTCACTGCGGCCAGAGTCAGCACAAAGGTGGTTGCTAAACCGGTAGCAAGAGCCGTGTCCACGCTGCGCGTAATACCCATAAACGGGCACAAGCCCAGGAACTGGGCCAACACGAAATTGTTGACTAACAAAGCACCAAACAAGATAAGGCCGAGTTCGGTCATCAGCGTCAGCCGCGCTTACTTCACGTCCATACCGGGTTCCGCGCCACTGTCCGGGGACAGCAAGAAGATGTCGGAACCACCGGGGCCCGCCGCCAGCACCATGCCCTCGGAAACGCCAAAGCGCATTTTTCGGGGCGCGAGATTGGCAACGACGACGGTCAGTCGATCCACTAAGTCCTCGGCTCGGTAGGCGGCCTTGATACCAGAGAACACCTGACGCCGATGGTCGCCAACGTCCAGGGTGAGCTGGAGCAGCTTGTCAGCGCCCTCCACTGGCTGGGCATCGACAATGCGGGCAACCTTTAACTGAACTTTCAGGAAGTCGTCGATGGTGATCTGCTCAGCGCTGTTGCCGTCGTCCTCGGCTGGGCCTTGGGTGTTAGCGGCGGCTGGAGTCTCCGGCTCCTTGGAGGCCTCGATCATGTTTTCGATCTGCGCCCTGTCGATGCGCTGCAGCATCGGCTTGAACTTGTTGATGGTGTGGCCCAGCAGCGGCGTGCTCGCATCTGCCCAGGTCAGCGGCTCAACGTTCAGGAACGCTTCGGCTTTCTCTGCCGTGGCCGGCAGGATGGGCTTCAGGAATATGGCCAAACAGCGGAACATGTTAATGGCCTGACTGCACACCAGCTGTACTGCTTCTCGCTGGTCAGGATCTTTGGCCATGCTCCAGGGTTCATGGTGAGCAATGTATTGATTGGCGGCGTCGGCTAACGCGGTGATCTCGCGCATGGCCTTGGCGGTATCGCCCTGCTCGAATAGCTGGGCAATGGGCTCTACCTGGGCATGGAACTGGGCCATTAGGTCCGGGTTGTGAACCTCGGTGGCCAGCACGCCCTCAAATTGCTTGACCAAAAAGCCGGCGGTGCGACTGGCGATATTGATGACCTTGCCCACTAAGTCCGCGTTGACCCGGGCGGCGAAGTCTTCCAGGTTCAGGTCCAAATCGTCCACGGAGCCATTGAGTTTGGCGGCGAAGTAGTAGCGCAGGTACTCGGGGTTTAAGTGTTCGAGATAGGTCTTGGCCAAAATAAAGGTGCCGCGAGACTTGGACATTTTGGTGCCGTCCACGGTGAGGAAGCCGTGAGCATGAACCTTGGTCGGCGTGCGGAACCCGGCCCCGTCCAGCACCGCGGGCCAAAACAGCGCGTGAAAATTGACGATGTCCTTGCCGATAAAATGGTGAACCTCGGCGCTGGAGTCCGGCGACCAGTAGTCGTCAAAGGTTAGGTTGTCATCGGTGTCGCACAGATTCTGGAGGCTGGCCATGTAGCCGATGGGGGCGTCCATCCAGACATAAAAATACTTGTCCGTGGTGCCGGGGATGGTGAAGCCGAAATACGGAGCGTCCCGGGAAATGTCCCAGGCGCGCAAACCGTCGTCCAGCCACTCAGCCAGTTTGTTGGCGATTTCCGGTTGCACGGCGTCGCTGCGAGTCCAGGTCCGCAAAAAATCCGTGTACTTAGCTAGGTCGAAGAAATAGTGGTCTGAGTCCCGCATCTGGGGCGTGGCGCCAGAGAAAATGGATTTGGGATCAATGAGTTCGTTGGCGTTGTAGGTGGCGCCGCAGGCTTCGCAGTTGTCGCCATATTGATCCGGCGCTTTGCAGCGCGGGCAGCTGCCCACCACAAAGCGGTCTGCCAAAAACAAGCCTTTTTCCGGATCGTAAAGCTGCTCGACTTTTTCCGTGAAGATCAGACCAGCTTCCTGCAGGCGGTTGTAGATCAACTCAGAATAGTGCTGATTTTCCGGCGAGTGGGTGGAGTAGTAATTGTCGTGACCAATCAAAAATCCCCGGGAATCCGCCAGATGCAGCTGCCGCATGTCTTCCACCAGCGCTTCGGCAGACACGCCCTCCTGCTCGGCCTTAATCATGGTGGCCGTACCGTGGGTGTCATCGGCGCAAACGTAAATGGCCTGGTTGCCGCGCATGCGCTGAAAGCGAACCCAAATGTCGGTTTGGATTTGCTCCAACACGTGACCCAAATGGATAGGGCCATTGGCGTTGGGGAGCGCGCTGGTGACTAGTATTCGTCGTGACATGCTGAGCCTGGGCTGGTCGGTAATTCGGCGGGAGCAGCATACCGTGCCTGAGGTCACAAGTGCAGTAACAATCGGGCCGTCAAGGTGCGTCCAGTATTCGACATCGCGCTTTCACAGGCTCTCTACCGGCTTTTAACCTACACTAGCGCCCTGTTGAGTTGTGGCACCGGTGCAAGGACGTTGGGACGATGAAAGTAGAAGAGTTTGTTGACCCTTATGTAGGTCAGTCTTGGGGCAGCCTTGGCGCGCGAATCCTTACCTCCGGGAAGCAGGTATCGGTGACGCTGGGTTATCCGGCGGCGGGATTGCGGGATCAATTGGCCGTTCAGTTAGCGGACTTTTTGGGCGTTGACGACGTTGACCTGCAGCTGAGCTTTGCTCCGGGCGGTGGCGCTGGTTTTGGGCAGGTCAAACATTTGGTGCTGGTGAGTAGCGGTAAAGGCGGGGTGGGCAAATCAACCACTGCGGTGAACCTGGCCTTAGCCCTGGACGCCGAAGGCGCCAAGGTTGGGCTGCTGGATGCGGACATTTACGGCCCCAGTCAGGGCATGATGCTGGGGGTTGCGGAAGGCCGGCGGCCGGACATCAAAGACGGCAAGTACTTCGAGCCCATTCGCGCCCACGGTCTCAAGGCCATGTCCATGAGCTTTATGACCACGGACAAAACCCCCATGGTCTGGCGGGGCCCCATGGCCAGCGGTGCGCTTCAGCAAATACTGGGTCAAACACTGTGGGGCGATCTGGACTACCTGATTGTGGACATGCCGCCGGGTACCGGTGACATCCAGCTGACCTTGTCACAAAAGGCACCGGTGTCTGGCGCGGTGATTGTCACAACACCCCAGGACATTGCGCTGCTGGACGCCATGAAGGGCATTGAAATGTTCGCCAAAGTCGACATCCCGGTATTGGGCATCGTTGAAAACATGAGCGTTCACGAATGCCCGAACTGTGGGCACCTCAGCCACTTGTTTGGCGCTGACGGCGGGCGGCGGGTTGCCGAGGATCTTGGCGTGCCGCTGTTGGGTCAGCTGCCGCTGGCCATGTCCATTCGTGAACAGGCGGATGGTGGGCAACCTACGGTAAAAGTGGAGCCGAATTCGCAGATTAGTGAGCTTTATCGCGACGCGGCACGTAATATGGCGGCCCAGCTGTGGGGGGGCAACAGCGCCAGCAAAGCGCCTACTATCTCCATGGTCGATGACTAAGAACGAAAGCAAAGGCAGGCACTATGAGCATCAAGTCTGATCGCTGGATTGTTGAACAAGCCAGCAAAGGAATGATCGAGCCCTTTGAGGCGGGGCAAATTCGCACCAACGAAAGCGGCGGCAAGGTAATCTCTTACGGCACCTCGAGCTATGGCTACGATGTCCGCTGCGCCAATGAGTTCAAGGTGTTTACGAATATTCATTCCGCCACCGTGGACCCCAAAGCTTTTGATGAGCGCAGCTTCGTGGACGTGCAGGGCGACTACTGCATCATTCCGCCAAACTCCTTCGCCTTGGCCAGTACCGTGGAATATTTCCGTATACCGGAGGATGTGCTCACCGTGTGCTTGGGCAAGTCCACTTACGCCCGCTGCGGCATCATCGTCAACGTCACGCCGCTGGAGCCCGAGTGGGAAGGCCACGTAACGCTGGAGTTTTCGAACACCACCACATTACCGGCAAAAATCTACGCCAACGAAGGCGTGGCCCAAATGCTGTTCTTCCAGTCCGATGAACGCTGTGAAACTACCTACAAAGATCGCGGCGGCAAATACCAAGGACAAACTGGGGTAACCCTGCCAAAAACCTAGCCCGAGGTTTTGCCTGCTCAGGCAGCCCCCCCAAGTCTGGTCTGGGTCTGGGTCCCGGGTCAGCAGCGGTCTAGCGAATAACGATTTGCCCCGGCTCGGGTTGATGGTTCGGCGCAACGATGCTGCCTATCACCACCGGCGCCTCGCCCTGATCCCGGAGTACCTCCAGTGCCGTGGCCGTATCCTCTTGCCGGAGGATTAACAGCAGACCAATACCGCAGTTAAACGTGGTGAGCATCTCCTGATCGGAGATGTTGCCTGCTTGCTGCAGCCAAGAAAAAACCGACGGTCGCTGCCAGCTGTCCAGATCGATAAGAGCGGCGACCTGGTCATGGCGGAAAATTCTGGGGATGTTCTCGTAAAAACCGCCGCCGGTAATGTGCACCATGCCGCAGACGTCCACGGTTTCCAGCAGCCGCCGCACTTGCTTAACGTAAATCCGGGTTGGCGCTAGCAGTTCGTCCAGCAGCGTATCGTCGGGTACCAGTTCGGAGTTTTCCAGCACCTTGCGAATCAAGGAATAGCCATTGCTGTGCGGGCCTGAGCTGGGCAGCCCAATGATTTGATCGCCCGGTGCGATGCTGGTGCCATCGATGATCTTAGCTTTTTCGACCACGCCGACGGCAAAGCCGGCCAAATCGTATTCACCTTCCTGATAAAAACCTGGCATTTCCGCGGTTTCGCCCCCGGCCAGCGCGCAGCCCGCCAGTTCGCAGCCTCTGGCAATGCCCTTGATGACGCGCTCGGCCACGTCCACATTCAGCTTGCCGGTGGCGTAGTAGTCAAGAAACAAAAAGGCCTCGGCGCCGACCACCAGCACATCGTTCACGCACATGGCCACCAGGTCTTGGCCGACGCCATCGTGTCGCTGGTAATCAATGGCCAGCTTTAATTTGGTGCCAACGCCGTCGGTGCCAGTCACCAGCACCGGTTTTGCGTAGCCGGCTGGCAGCTCTGCCATGGCGGCGAAACCGCCCAGGCCGCCGAGCAGCTCGGGGCGGCGCGTCGCTTTGGCGGCAGGTCCGATGCGTTTAACCAACTCGGCCCCGGCCTCGATATCAACGCCGGCGGCTTTGTAGGTTAAACCGGTGGCGCCCGCATCTGAGCTGTCCGCCTGGCTGCTGTGGCCGGCGCTGTCATCTTCGGAATTAGACATGATGGGCTCGTGGTAAAAACCGCAGTTTAACGCGGACGCTGCAACTATTCGATTGTTGACGCGTGCCGAAGGCTCCTTACTTGGGCGGTTGAGCAAGCACAAAACTCAAGCTGAGCTCCAGCCAGCGGCGCAGGTCGGCATCTTCCTCCAGTCCCGACGGCGCGACGTAAACAAAGCCAGTCATGGTTCTACCCGCCATATCCATGGCGCGACAGTGGGGGTCTGCCAGCGCTTCTTCATAGCGATTGGCGCCAACGCGCAGCACCAGGCCATGGCTGAACTCTTCCGTTTCACCGGCATCAGTCATGGGGCGGATTTTACTGCCGGGTTTCGCGCCAGCGATACCGCAGGTCATATGGCCATTGACCATGGTCATCAGCGCACCGAACATTTTGCGCTCGTGAATGTCCGCAAAGTCTGCAAGCTCCAGCAAAGTCTCACGAACTCGCTGAGCCAGTCCCTGATCTATGTCCATGTGCCGCTCCCGGTGGCGTTGGATTCTCAAGGGCAAAGATCATAACCGCTAGCAAGCCGACTGCACGGCACAAATGCCCAGACAAAAACCCTCAAAGTTGGCGGAACTTCGCTACACTGCCTCGGTCTTGGATTTTTTCGTTACGCGCCATGCCCATTTTTGTTAGTCGCCCCCGATTCCTCTGGAAAGCGCTGCCTGTGCTGCTGGTGGCGTGGTCAGGTTTGTTGGCTGGGCCCTGGGCGGTGGCGCAAAATTCTGCAGAGACCTTGGGCGATTGGCTTTACGAGGTAGACCAATACATACCGGATCAGGAAGCGAATAATCGTCTGGCGGCAGCCCAACGATCGCTGCTGCGGGTGTTAACCCGCACCACGGGTCTGGTGTCCGTACCGCGCACGCCGGTGATCGTGCAGGCGCTGAAGCAACCGGAGCGCTACTACAGCAGGTACGTATATTTTAATCCCAGCGCCGTCGGTGAGCAGCAGCGACAGCGCATCGACAACGCCCCGGAAGATGCCGCTCAGGCAGACTTGGCTATTCGTTTTTCCTTTCAGGCCCAAGCCATCAAACAGCTTTTGCGGCAGGCGACGCTGCCTAGCTGGTGGTCGCGACGGCCTGCCAGCTTGGCCTGGATTGTTCTGGATACGGCTCAGGGGCGCACCGTCTTGGATTCGAATGCCGTTGACTTCGATAGGGTCCTGCAGCGCGCGGCCGCCCAACGTGGCCTGCCAGTGTTGCTGCCGACCATGGATCTGCAAGATTCGGTGCTCGTAACCCCAACGGCGGTGTGGGGAAAATTTACTGATGTGCTGGACCAGGCAAGCGCACGCTACCAGGTTCCGCACTACCTGGTGGGCCGATTCAGCGTCCAGGAGGTGTTGGGCCAGCGTTTTTATACTGGCGAGTGGCTGGTGCGCTCGGGCAACACCGAGGACTCGCGTTTTTTGCGCGGAGTGGACTTTGACGAGGTGGCTCGCACGGGTGTGGACATGGCCGCTCAGCAGCAGCTGGATCGACACCTGGTGTTTGCCCGCACGGTGAACCAGCATGATGTGGTGGTCACCGGGGTGGACGGTTTAGCGGCCTATGTCCAGTTGCTGAATTATTTGCAGTCCTTGGAGTTTGTGGACGCGGTGACGCTGCTGGACGTGCGTGGCGATGCTTTGGCGCTAGGTCTGCAGTCCGTGGCCGGGCCAGAGCAACTGAAGCAGCTGCTGCTGGATGACGGCCGCTTTCAATTCCCGGCGTCCTTGGCGTCCACGGAGGTCTCCCCAGACCAAGTCTCAGACCACGTGGCGGAAGGCAAAACCGCACCCGGGAGCCAAACCCTGCTGCAGTGGCGACCCGACTCGTGAGCACACTGCCAAATTATTTAAGCATGCTACGCATTGCCTTGGTGGTGCCCATTGCCTGGCTGCTGTGGAACCATCAGATTATGTCCGCCTTTTGGCTGATGTTGTTCGGCGGCTTCACCGATGCCCTAGACGGTTTTTTAGCCCGGCGTTATTCCTGGCAAACCGATCTCGGGTCTATGCTCGATCCCCTGGCGGACAAGTTTCTGGTGGCCGCCATGTATCTGGTGTTTACCCTGCAGGGCTTAATTCCAACCTGGTTGGTGGTGTTGATTTTGAGCCGTGACGTGCTGATTTTGCTGGCGGTGGGGGCCTATCGGGGGATTTTTGGTGACCTCACCGTGAACCCCAGTTTGCTGAGCAAAGCCAACACCGCCGTGCAAATTTTGGTGGTGCTGCTGCTGATGGTCAGTCAAATGCCCATTGGCCCGCTTGGCGCCGACTTGCTGACGCACCTGCAGAACTTTGGTTTTCCGCTGCTGACGCTGCTGTGTGTTGCCTCTGGCGGCCACTATCTGCTGGTTTGGGGGCGTCACGCCTGGCAGCGCTTGGGCACGCAAGACGGAGACCGGGCCAAGGCGTTATTAAAGAAAGGTGATCGTTGAGTAGTCAAGGTGTTTTGCCCATCGACGTGCCGCATCAGCCAAGGCTGAGCAATTTTGTTGTGGGCGACAATTTGGAGCTGATGCAGGCGCTAGCGCTGCAAGATGCCGGATTTACCGGTGCCTGGGTTTTCGCGGATCAGGTGTGCGGCAAAACGCATCTGCTGCGAGGCGCGGCCTTAGGCGCCGCGGAAGCTGGTCACCTGCATGCGTACTTGGACTGTGCTGTCACCGGCGTGGCCAGCGTCGCCCAATCTCTGCAGGGGCTTGCCGCCCGGCTCCGCGATGGCCGGGATTTGTCCGCAACCGTGGCCGTAGACCACGTGGTTAATTTACGCAATGAAGAGGTCGCTGAAGAGGCGTTGATGGCGGTTTACAACGCCCTGCAGGAAGGCGCGTTCGGGGGCAGGGTTGAGCGTCGGCTGCTGGTGGCGCATACCCAGGGCGCGGGACAGCTGGACTTTGGGCTGGCAGATCTGAACTCCCGCATGCGTGCGCTGGCTCATCATCGAGTGCGCCCACTGTCCGATGCGGATAAGGGCCTGTTGCTGCGTCGACGGGCCGAGCAAAGCGGCTATCACCTCAGCGAGACGGTGCTGGACTACTGGTTGCGGCGGGGGCCACGCAGCATGGACCGCCTGCTGGCGGATTTAGCGACTTTGGATCAAGCCACCCTGGAGCATAAGCGGCTGTTAACGGTGCCGCTGCTAAAGTCGGTACTGGGCTATTGAATAAAAACCGTAACCTACGAAGAGAGACCCAAGGGTATGGCGACGCCGGTGGGAGTTAACGACAGTCAAAGCAAGCCCGTGGTGATCACCGGTGGCGGTAGCGCCGGGCACGTGATTCCCGCGCTGCCGGTGATAGACCTACTGCTGGCCCAGGGCACTCAGGTGCACTTTATCGGCACTCGCAGTGGCTTGGAGCAAGGCTATCTGGGGCAGCGCGACGTTACCTTTCACGGCATCTCAGCAGGCAAGCTGCGCCGGTATTTTTCCTGGCAAAACGTTACGGATATTTTTCGCATTGGCTGGGCGGTGCTGGAGTCGCTAAGACTGCTGTGGAAGCTCAAGCCCAGCGCCATGTTTTCCAAGGGTGGCTTTGTCTCGTTGCCGCCGGTGTTTGCCGCCTGGCTCCTGGGCATTCCCGTGGTTGCTCACGAGTCAGACCTAACTCCGGGGCTAGCCAATCGACTGAGCCTGCCCTTTATCAAAACCCTCTGCACAAGCTTTGACGACACCCGCTTTGCCGGTTTCCGGGGCCGTCACGTGGTAACCGGCACACCAGTGCGTCAGTCTTTGTTGGCCGGCGATCCAGCCAAAGCCATGCAGCAGTTCGGTATTGAGAGCGGGCGTCCCGTGCTGCTGGTCACTGGCGGCAGCCTGGGCGCGGAAGGACTGAACCGCATTATTACTGAGCACATCCACGCGCTGACCGAGCGTTTCTTTGTGGTGCATGTCTGCGGGGCAGGCAAAACCTCTGACCGGCAGCTGCCCGGGTATCTACAGCTGGAGTTTGTGTCTGAGGGCTGGGGTGATCTGCTGGCCGCTGCCGACGTAATCATTTCGCGAGCGGGCGCTAACGCCCTGTTTGAATTGGTCGCCCTCAACAAACCACACCTGCTGGTGCCCTTACCCTTGGGTGGGTCAAGGGGCGATCAGCTGGCCAACGCGCAGTTCGCCACCCAGCAAGGCTGGAGCGAGGTGGTGGCAGAGGACCAGCTCAGCGGAGAACGTTTGCTCAGCACCCTGGATTTGCTGGTCGCTAACGCTCCAAGTTATCGCCAGGCTATGGCCCAATCCTCGGCACAAGATGCGGCGCAGAGTCTGCTGCGGGAGATACAGCGATTAGCAGGCTGAAACCCGGGCGAGCAGTGGCCTCAACTTGACATCAAACAGGTGAGTGCCTAACGTGCCGCTCCTTTCAAAAAGGCGCACTTCATGGACAACAGCAAAAACTTCAACGTCAAAACCTACAACGCCATTGCATCTGCGGGTCTCCAGCGGTTTTCCGGGGCGGATTTCACCGTAGGGCCAGAGGTTGAGAACGCTGATGCGCTGTTGCTGCGCAGTCACAAGCTGACGCTGGAAGAGCTGACGCCGGGGCTGCGGGCGATTGCTCGGGCAGGTGCCGGCGTCAACAATGTACCGGTTGAGGCCTGCAGTGAAGCGGGCATTGTGGTGTTCAACACCCCCGGCGCCAACGCGAACTCGGTGAAAGAGCTGGTGTTGACGGCCATGCTGTTGGCGTCTCGTGACGTGTTCGGCGGCATCAACTACGTGCGCTCCCTGGCGGAGGTCAGCGATGAGGCCGAGCTAAACAAGCTGGTTGAAGCCGAAAAGAAGAAATTTAAAGGCCGAGAGTTAATCGGCAAGACCCTAGGCGTGGTGGGTTTGGGCGCCATTGGCTCCATGGTGGCCCGAGCCGCACTGGATCTGGGCATGAACGTACTGGGGTACGATCCTGCTTTGTCCGTAGATGCAGCATGGCGTTTGCCCGCTGATGTGGAGCGCATGGAAAACCTCCCCAGTCTCTTTGCCCGAGCGGACTACGTAACCCTGCACGTGCCGCAGATTCCCGCCACCGAGGGCATGATCAATGCCGAAGCTCTGCAGGCCTTTAAACCGGGCAGCGTGCTGCTGAATTTTGCGCGTCAGCCCATTGTCGATGCGCAGGCGCTGAAGGCTTCCTTAGAGAGTGGGCATCTGGGCCGCTACGTTGCAGACTTCCCGGTTCCTGGCCTGATCGATCACCCGCGGGTGATGCTGACCCCGCACCTGGGCGCGAGCACGGACGAGGCGGAAGAAAATTGCGCGGTAATGGCTGCCAACCAGCTGGTGCGATTTTTAGAGACCGGGAGCATTGTCAATTCCGTGAACTTCCCGGCCGTAAGTCTTGAAGCAGTGGATGGCTATCGCATCGCCATCAGTAATCATAACGTCCCGGGGATGCTGGGTCAGATGACGGCAGTGCTCGCCGAGCGAAACATTAACGTTATCGACCTTATCAATAAAAGCCGGGATGACCTGGCCTACAACCTCATCGACCTCTCAGAAGCGCCGGATGAAGGCCTGCTTCAGGCCATCCGCGATATCGAAAGCGTGATCGACGTGCGGGTTATCAAAGGCGCTGAAGCCGCCAGCTAGTCAGCGGGCCCAACCACTTTCACCCCGCGCCGGGCCTGACGCGCGCGGAAGCGAGCCGGGTCGACACAAGCCAGCACGCGCGATGATGCCGGCGGCACCCAGCCCATAATCTGGCTGGCGATGATGGCCGCCGCCAAAGGCGCTGAAGACGTGCCTATGGAGCCATGGGCCGTCGTTATCCAGCGCTGATTACCCAAGGGGCCAATAATCGGATCGCGATCGCTGGACACGCACCGTGGTCCCCGTTTGTGGCTAATTGGCGTGATGGGCCCGGCGCCAATGAACGGACGGTTACCTTCGATGTTGCTGGCGGTGGCCTCGGCACTGGGCCAGGGCCGCTGTTCGTAGCTACTGCCCACAACCCAGGCGTCGGTGCCGGGAATGGTGTAGCCGTTGCCGACGATGGGGGCGGGCAGCTGCGCTGCCGTTGGTTCAATCCAGTCTAGTTGCCCCCACACGTCGCCGATCTCCAGCGGATTGTCCAAGCAGTAATCCCGGGATTTGCTGCCACAGGCAATGACCCAGGCTTCGTCGGCGGTCGGCTCCCTGGCCTGCTGATGAAATTCGATGGCGCTATGGTCCAGCAACGCTGCGCACCGCTCGGGCAAATTCACCACCCCTGCGCCGCTAAAGTACAGGCCGCCTAAGGCCGCCAAATCCAGCTCACAGGTCAAGTCCTCGGCGCTGCGAAAACTCAGCCAATGCTCTTGCTCCGGCGGCAAATCACCCCGATAGACCCGATAAATCCGCTGGATCTTGTTGAGCTCTTGGGGGTTTAGGGCAAGCTGCAAAGCGCCGGTTTGTCTGAATCCGGCAAGGTATGGGGCGCTGGCTGCGGCGTGATGGAAAGCTCTGGCACGAAATTCCGCTGCGGGGCTTTCATCGCCCAGCAGCCGTGCATGCAGTGCGCTTACGTGCATCTTCGAGCCGCCGCTGGCTATGCCCGCCGGATCGAACACGCGCACCGTCAGGCCCATATCCGCCAGCTGCCGCGCTGTGCTGGCTCCAGCGATGCCACCGCCCAGCACGTTGATTTGAGTCGGTGGCCGGTGCCAGGGCCGCTTGCTTCTGGGGCCGAACCGACCGACAAGACTGCTGCGCTTAAAGGGCCGCTGATCCACTTTGTCTACAGTGAAACCCACCGCCTGAAGATCTCGTCGCACCTGTCCTGCGGCGGTAAAGGTTGCCACGGAAGTGCCGGCATCACTGAGCTGGGCAAGTTGTTCCAGCACCTCTGGCTGCCACATGGCAGGATTTTTACTCGGGGCAAAACCGTCCAGGAACCAAGCGTCGACGGGCTGGTGCTGATGCCGGTTGAGTTCGGTGAGGGCGGTGCTGACATCGCCATGGAACACGCTGAGCTGCACCCGGCCACCGTGGAATGACCGCCGATGCCAGCCGCTGAGCAGCGGCAGGGGAGCGCTGGCCAGAGCTTGGGCGGTAGGTGAATTCCGTCGCAGCTTGGCCAGGGCCTGCCAGTCCCCATGCTTCAGCGGGTGGGCCTCAACGCTGATGAAGTGCAGCCTGCCTTGGCTCTGCTGCCCTATGGCGTCGGCGCAGACGATGAAGTTCAGGGCACTGCCGAACCCCAGCTCAGCAATGGTGAACCAGCGGTCTGGGGCCTGCTGGATTCGCTGCAGAATTTTGCTCGGGCCGAGGAAAATACGTCTGACTTCCTGCTCACCGTCGGCACTGAAGTAGATGTCGTCGAATTGTGTCGAGATGGGTTGCTGGTGCCGCCAGCGCAGCAGTGCCGGATCGATGTATTCCCGGTGTTGACTCATGGCGGGTGCGGTGGGCGCAAAGACTCAGCGCTCGATGGGACGGCTGCTGTCGGTAATCCAGCCGCTCCAGGAGTCCGCGTAAAGGGCCGGCTCCTGGAGGCCGGCAATGGTCATGGCCAAAATGTTGTGGGTGGCGGTAACGCCAGAGCCGCAATAGCAAACGGTCTTGTCTGTGGCCAGGCCAGCAAAACGTTGGCCAAGGGCCTCTGGAGACTTAAATTCGCCGGTTGCGGTGAGGTTGTCCGTGGACGGCAGGCAAATGGCGTTGGGGATGTGACCCGCCACTGGATCGATGGGCTCGGCCTCGCCGCGGAAGCGAATTTCGCTGCGCGCGTCCACCATTGTGTGGTCCTGAGACTGGAGGTTTGCCGTTACCTGATCCACCTGCCACAGGCGGGTGAGCGCCGCTTTGGCGGCAAAGCTACTTGGCGCGGGCTGTAGGGCCGGGCCGGTTTCCAGGGGCATAGACCAGTTGCGCAGACCACCGTCGAGCACTGCGACCCGGTCATGGCCCAGCCAACGCATCATCCACCAAGCCCGGGCGGCCATCTGTCCTCCGGCATCGTCGTAGACCACCACCTGCTCGTGGTTGAGCAGACCCCAGCGCTGCACTTGGGCCAGCCAGTCGTCCCGGTTGGGCAGCGGGTGTCGGCCTCGATGATCCGGCGGGGCCGCAAGGTGAAGATCCAAGTCTGCATGGAGAGCGCCGGCAATATGTCCAAGGGCAAACAGCTCGGCTCCACGCTGGGGTTTTCCCAGCTGGGCCCGGCAATCAAAAATTCGCAGAGGCCGGTGGCTCGCCATTAGGGTGGCTAACTCCTCGGCGCTAATCAGGGTGTGATACTGCTCGGTCATCCAAACCTCCGGCGGGTTGCGATAGGCGGCTGTTACATCCGCGGCGCGACACCAATGCCCAGCAGGGTGAGACCGTTTTCGAGGACTTCGCTGGTTTGCTTGGTCAGGGTCAGGCGCCGCACCTTGGTCTCATCGTCGCTGGTGAGTATCGGACACTGCTCGTAAAACTGGGCGAAGCGGCCAGCAAGATCGTACAAATAGGCGCACAGCTGATGGGGGTAGCCGTCCTGGGCGACTTGCTCCAGCAGGTCTTGATAGCCTGCGATGGCCACGGCCAGGCGGCGCTCGGGCTCATCCACGCTAATCACCGGCGCGGTGAGTGCTTCAGGGTCAACATTGCCCCGACTAAAAATACTGCGGGTGCGGCTATAGGCGTATTGCAGGTAGGGAGCAGTGTTGCCGTCAAAGCTGAGCATTTGATCCCAGTCAAAGACGTAATCGCTGGTGCGGTTTTTCGATAGGTCTGCGTACTTCACTGCGCCAATGCCGATGATCTGGGCGAGCCTGGCCAGCTCTGCATCGTCAATGGCTGGGTTTTTGCCTTGAACGTCCCGGTCGATGAGCAGCTGCTGGGCGCGGTTAACGGCTTCGTCCAGCAGTTCCGCCAGCTTCACCAGTTCCCCCTGTCGAGTTTTGAAGGGTTTGTTGTCCTTGCCCAGCATGGTGCCAAAGGGCATGTGTACTAGGTCCACCTCGTCGTTGCTGATGCCTGCGGCCTGGGCAACGGCAAATACCTGCTTGAAGTGCAGGGCTTGTCTGGCGTCCACAAAATACAGCACGCGATCCGCCTTAAACTCGCCAATGCGCCGACGCAGGCAGGCAAGGTCCGAGGTGGAGTAGAGAAATCCGCCGTCTGACTTTTGCACGATCACCGGCAGTGGGTCGCCGTTTTTGCTTTTGAATTCGTCGAGAAAAACGCATTGGGCGCCATCGGATTCCGTGAGTAAACCCTGGCCGGCGATAAAGTCCACGGTGTTTTTCAGGTCGTCGTTGTAGGAGCTCTCGCCGTCCATATCGGCATCACTCAGCGCGATGCCCAGTCGGTCGTAAAGCTCCTGACAGTGCGACATGGAAACGTCGATGAATTTTTGCCACTGCACCAACATTTCAGGATCCCCAGACTGCAGCTTTACAACCGCCTGGCGACTGCGATCCTGGAACGCCTGGTCGTCATCAAAGCGCTGTTTTGCAGAGCGATAAAATTGCTCTAAATCCGCCAGCGAATCTGAGTCCACGCCAGTTTCGCCCATATAGGTGAGCAGCATGCCGAACTGGGTGCCCCAATCGCCTACATGATTCTGACGAATCACCCGGTGCCCCAACGCCTCCAGCACCCTGGCCACGCAGTCACCGATAATGGTGCTGCGCAAATGCCCAACGTGCATCTCCTTGGCCAGGTTCGGCCCGGAATAGTCCACGACAACGCACAGGGGATTAGTCGTAGGCCTCGGTTGGGTGCTGGCCTGGGCGACGAACTCTGGAGCCAGAGTGATATTGATGAAGCCGGGGCCAGCGATGCTGAGGTCTTGGGCGATACCCTGCAGGTCGACGGTGTCGATCACCTGCTGGGCAATTTCTCGGGGGTTCGCGCCTTGGCGCTTGGCCGCCGCCATGATGCCATTGCACTGATAGTCGCCAAATTCCGGGCGGCTAGCGGTCTGTAGCAACGCATCACCGGCTAAGCCAAGCTCACGAAACGCGGCTGCAATGCGCTCAGAGAGCAGTGCGCGAATGTTCATGATGATGCTCGCCCGGGCTGGCTTTAATCTTCGACGATGGTGACGCGATCGGCCTGGACGCCCTTGTCGTGTTCAACAACGACGAAGGAAACCGCTTGGCCATCGCGCAGCACGCCCCGCTGACCCTCACTCTGGGGAACCACGCAGCGCTGGTGCACGAAGATCTCTTCGCCGGAGGCGCGAACGATAAAACCGTAACCCTTGGTGCGGTTAAACCACTTAACGCTGCCGCGTTCGGCGTCTGCCGGTGCCGGTTCAGGCACTGGATCTGCTGGCTTGTCACGCTCTGCGGGCTTGCCTTGGGTGATGTTTGCAGGGGCGCCGGCGCTGTCTTTTCGATCTGGCCGATCTGCTTTTTTGCCGGATCCTCGACGCTCATTTGAGGTCTTGTCCTCTCGGTTTGAACGCTTGCCGCGTTCGGCGTTGTCGCGATTGTTGTCCTGACGGCGATCGCCCCGTCGCTCGTCGCGACCTTTGCCGCGACCGCGGCCTCGGGTTGGCGCATTGCGCAGGGCCAAGCGCGCGTTAAAGAGGCCGTTAATGACCAGGGCAACGGTGACCATGATGAGCAGCGATAGGTGGTGCTGGAGGGTCAGCTGGTCATCTGCAAACAGCAAAACGTTGAGTTGAATCACGATAAATGCCAGCAGAAGAGCGCTGGCCAGAGCGATGATGAAGGTTCGCATGGGTAGAGGGGTGCCTTAAAAAAACCAGCATTCTACATGAAATCCGGCGGCGAGTGCTGACGGGTCTGGAAATCGCCAAAGGAATCGTCGGCAGTTTACCTAAGATTGCCGGGAACCTACGGGGTCTGCTTGGTGATGGCGTCCGGATTCAGCACGGTAACCGAGCTGATGATTATTGGCTGCTCTGGCACACCGGCCATGCGCTTTTGCAGGTTGGTGTCGGTGAGCTCGATCCGCTCGATGGTGTCAAAGCCGTCGATGACGCGGCCGAATACGGTGTAGCCGGGCTGGCCGGGCTGGGCATCCAGATGGGGGTTGTTATTGACGTTAATGAAGAATTGGGTGCTGGCCGAGTCAGGATTATCCAGCCGGGCTGCCGCTACGCTGCCGCGCTTGTTGCGCAGTCCGTTAAAGGACTCATTGGCAACGCTGATGCCGCCGTGCTCACGGTAGTTCAGGCCAACCTCGTAACCACCTGTTTGAATCATGAAGTTGGGGATAACCCGGTGAAAAATCAGACCGGAGTAAAATTCGGCCTCCACCAGATTAAGAAAATTGTCTACATGCTTGGGGGCAAATTTGGGCAGTAGCTCCAGCTCAATGGAGCCTTCGGTGGTCTCTATGAGCGCCCTGGGGTTGTCCGTATAGGCCCGCTGGTTGGCATGTCCAGGAGCTGGCATCAAGGCGGCTGCGCACAGCAGCATCCCGCTTAAACAAAGCAAACGCCTGGGGTTCATGGGCGCAGAATCTCCACGTAGCGCCTGATGGTTGGGCCATAACCGGCCTGCAGCGCCTCGCACATGATGGCGTGACCAATGGATACTTCCTGCAGTCCAGGCAGCGACGCAAACAGGGGCAAGTTCTCTTGATCCAGATCATGGCCGGCATTGATGCCCAGACCCGCTGCGGCCGCGGCTTCGGCGGCAGCACGGAACTGGGCGAAGCAGGCTTGGGTTTGTGCAGCTTCCGGGCCTTTTGCCCAGAACACTTCTGCGTAGGGGCCGGTGTAGAACTCGATGCGATGCGCGCCCAGCGCCCTCGCGGTGGCCATTTGTTCGATAGCGGGATCCATAAACAAACTTACGCGACAGCCAAGGGCGGAAAATTTTTGAATTTGCTCTTCAAGGGCCGGTTGGGGTCTGCCGAGATCCCAGCCGTGATCCGACGTGAGCTGGTCGTCGCTGTCAGGGACCAGGGTGACCTGGTGAGGCTTGGTTGCTTCCACCAGGTGAGCAAACCCCGGATAACCCTGATCGGTTGGCCCGGCAAAGGGATTGCCTTCGATATTGAATTCGATGTTGGGGTGCTCCTGGGCGAGCAGTTCGGCTAGGGCGTATACATCATCAGGGCGAATGTGGCGCTGGTCTGGCCGGGGGTGCACGGTAATGCCCATGGCGCCTTCTGCAATGGCCTGGCGGGCCGCGTCCAGTACGCTGGGCCGGTCCCCTTCCCGGGAGTTTCGCAGCAGGGCGATTTTGTTCAGGTTGACGCTAAGAGCAATCATGGTGCGGGGTCACTGTTGGAGCCAGAGTTTGCGGCGGATCCGGAGACTTGCTCAGCCTCGGCGGTTTCTTTCAGCGCACCGATGCTTACCAGGTACGCCACCATAATCAGCACGTACAGCAGATTCAGTCCGAGCAGGCCAAACAGCTTGAAAGTAACCCAAGCGTCCATGGAGAAATTGTTCACCACCCAAAGGTTGATGGCGCCAGACAGCCCGAAGCCCGCGGCCCAGCCATAGGTCAGGTTGCGCCAGATCAGGTCGTCAAGGTCCATCGCCGCGCCCATCATCTTCTTCAGCAGCGACAGCCTGGCAAACAGCTGCGCGCCGGCCAGTCCCAGGGCGATAGCCCAGCTGACGATGCTCGGTTTCCACTGGATGAACGTTTCGTCACGCAGCACCAAGGTCATACCCCCCAATACCAGGCTGACCCAAAACGTGACCTTGAGTTCGTTGCTTAGCGGGCGCTGCGTCACCTTATAAAAGGCAACTTGCGCGGTAATGGCCACCAGCAGTACCGCCGTGGCCAAGAAGACGTCCTTGGTCAAAAAGTAAACGGCGACAAAGGCGATGACGGCAAAGTATTCGAGAAATTGTTGCATGTGATAACCGAGGTTGTATGAATCGCTGGTGGCGATGATTTGCCAATGCGCTTGTGACAAGACGCTTAATCCCAAGGGCTTATTGCAAGGGGCTTATTACTAGGCGCTTATTACTAGGCGCTTATTACAAGGTGCTTATCTCATGGGGTGAAGCCCATGTCTGAGTGCATCCCTAGAGGAGCGCAGAATAGCGCAGGCATCACGGATTGGGCCAACAAAATGTCGCCTGCAGCGGATTTGGGATAGCCTAGCTCACAAAACAGCAATCCAGCGGGTTTTGGCTTGCTGGATACTCCCAGTGAACCGTCAGGAGTTACCGTGCAGCGTTTAGACGTACATCCCACCCACCCTCAAAGGCGCCTGCTGGCGCTTGCGGCTAAAACGCTGCAGGCAGGCGAGCTGGTGATTTATCCCACAGAAACCAGCTACGCCATCGCCTGTCATATCGGCGACAAAAGTGCTTTAGATCGGTTAACCACCCTGCGCAGGTTGCCCAAGGAGCATCAGTTCACGCTGATTTGTCGCGACTTAAGCGAATTAGGCCAGTATGCCCGCGTGGGCAACGCCGCTTACCGCATCATTAAGCGCAATACCCCGGGGCCCTTTACCTTCGTGCTGCCCGCGACCAAGGATGTGCCAAAGCGCCTTGTGCACCCAAAGAAAAAAACCATAGGCCTGCGGGTGCCGGAACACGTGGTGGCACACGGGCTGCTGGAAGCCATGGGTGAGCCGTTGCTGACAACGACCTTGCGAGCGGCCGACGCCGGCGAAGACGAAGGGCCGCTGTGGGACGCCGATGAGATCCGAGAGCGTCTGGGTAAACAGGTAGGCATGATGTTAGACGTGGGCCAGGGCCTGCAGGAAATGTCGACCATCGTGGACTTTACCGACGAAGAACCCTACATCGCACGTCAGGGCCTGGGCGAGCTTCGTTAGCTCAAGCCCGGGACCTGATTGCGAAAGCCCCAGGCGCTGTGCGGGGGCCGTCAGCCTCAGCTTCTTGGCAGGAAATGTCTGCCATCGCGTTCGCTGAGGCTCTATACTGAAGCGTCCAGCAACAACAAGGATGTCTGATTGAGCAGCAACGATTCTAACCAACGCGTCGTGTCAGGAATGCGTCCCACCGGGCGTCTCCACCTTGGGCATCTGCATGGGGTGTTAAACAATTGGGTTCAGTTGCAGCATGAGTACGAGTGTTTCTTTTTCGTCGCTGACTACCACGCGCTGACAACAAATTACGAGCACTCTGAAACCATCGATCAGTTCTCCTTCGAAACCGTGGTGGACTGGCTCGCGGCGGGGGTGAACCCTGGCGCGGCAACCATCTTTGTGCAGAGCAAAGTGCCAGAACACGCGGAACTGCATTTAATGCTCTCCATGATCGCGCCGCTGGCCTGGCTGGAGCGTGTGCCCTCCTATAAAGACCAGCAGCAAAAACTGCACGATCGAGATCTGGCAACCTATGGATTCCTCGGTTATCCGCTACTCCAGGCCGCGGATATTCTGATTTATCGGGCGGGCCGTGTGCCGGTGGGGGCAGACCAGGTCGCTCACGTCGAGCTAACCCGGGAGATCGCTCGGCGCTTCAATCACGTGTATGGCCGCGAACCGGGCTTCGAGGAGCAGGCTGAGGCGGCGGTGAAAAAAATGGGCAAGAAAGCGGCGCGGCTCTATTCCGATCTGCGGAGGGAGTATCAAGAGCGCGGTGATGGCGAAGCCCTGGAGCGGGCTCGGGCACTGTTGGCAGAGCAGCAAAATTTGTCCATCGGCGACACCGAACGCTTGTTCGGTTACCTGGAAGGCAGCGGCCGAATCATCTTGCCTGAACCCCAATCCCTGCTGACGGCACAGTCGAAAATGCCTGGCCTGGACGGTGAGAAGATGTCCAAGTCCTACAACAACACCATTGGTCTGCGTGAAACGCCGGCGGAGGTCACCGAGAAAATTCGCACCATGCAGACAGATCCCGCGCGGGTGCGGCGCAATGATCCGGGGAATCCAGATAATTGCCCCGTGTTCGCTCTGCACCAGGTTTACAGCGACGACGACGTGAAGAGCTGGGCTACAGAAGGTTGTCGTACCGCTGGCATCGGCTGTGTGGACTGCAAGCAGCCACTGACCGACGCCATCAACACAGAGCAAGAGATTATTCGCCAGCGCGCGGTGCAGTTTGAGGAAGACCCGGATCTGGTACACGCGGTAATCCAGGAAGGGTCCGAAAAAGCCCGAGCGGTGGCCCGCGAAACCATGGAAGAAGTCAAAGCAGCGGTTGGGATAGGCGGGCGATGAAGCAAAGCTCCAGCAATGATAAAGGCTGCCGGCAGAGAGGAGCGCACAATGGTCGATAGTGCCCCCACGCCAACGAAACTCAGTGCCGCCCGGGCGGTAAACCAGGAGACCATTGCCCTGGTCGCCGGGGAAGAAATTCAGCAGCTGCCAAAGGATCTATACATCCCGCCGGAAGCGCTTGAGGTGTTCCTGGAGACTTTTGAGGGGCCGCTGGATCTGCTGCTTTATCTAATCCGGCGTCAAAATCTGGATATTCTGCAGGTGCAGGTGTCGGTGATTACCGCGCAGTACATGAGCTATATCGAGCTGATGCAGGCCTTGCAGCTGGAGCTGGCCGCCGAGTATCTGCTGATGGCGGCCATGCTGGCCGAGATCAAGTCGCGAATGCTGCTGCCGCGCCCGGAGGAATTTGAAGACGAGGACGACCCTAGATCCGAATTGATCCGGCGGCTGCAGGAATATGAGCAGATCAAAACCGCAGCCGAGGACCTGAATGCGCTGCCGCGCACCGAGCGGGATATTTTTGTGGCTGCCGCCAGCAAACCGAAGTTAGTGCGTCAGCACGGCGAACCCGATGTGGATTTACGCGAGGTGCTGCTGTCCTTATCCCAGGTGCTGCGCCGGGCGGAACTGTTCACCAAACACGAAGTGACCTTTGAGCCGCTCTCGGTACGAGACCGTATGGGCGACATTTTGACCCGGGTGAATCAGCGGGATGGCTTTATTAGTTTCAACGAACTCTTCACCGCCGCCGAGGGCCGGCTGGGTGTGGTGGTAACGTTTTTGGCCATCATGGAGTTAATTCGAGAATCTTTGGTGGACTTCGTGCAGGCAGAGCCTTTTGCGCCAATTCACGTGCGGGTGGGTAAAAATGCCCATCAGGGCATTCGCGACAGCATGGGCGCTGACATTCAATACGGCGGGCCGTCAGCGGATGCGGATGGACCTGCGGAGAATGGGAATGACGGAGACACCGCCGGCCAACCCTCAGACGCACAAACGGCACCGGAGAACCGCAAATGAGCGCAGACAATCAGCACACGGCTGGGAGCAAGGACCCGAGCCTCAACCCGGAGGCCGTTGAACCAGCAGCGCCCGCGGGGGAGGATTTACCCGCGCCGGGACAGGAGCTCAGCGAGTCGCAAATCCAGCAGATTATTGAAGCGGCCCTGCTGGCCGCGGAAGGGCCCCTGACCGTTGATAACTTGTTCCGCCTGTTCAGCGTTGGTGAACTCAGCGAGAGCGAAGGGCGTAAACAAATTCGCCAGGCCCTGCAGAGCCTGGAAGAAGCCTGTAGCACCCGTGGTGTTGCTTTGCGCAAGGTGGCGTCGGGTTATCGCTATCAAACTCGGCAGGACCTGAGCCACTGGGTCAGCCGTTTGTGGGAGGAAAAACCGCCGCGATACACCCGCGCGCTGTTGGAAACCCTAGCCCTGGTCGCCTACAAACAGCCGGTAACCCGGGGCGACATCGAACAAGTGCGAGGCGTCAGCGTGAGCCAGAACATCATGCGGACCCTGCTGGAGCGGGATTGGATTCAGGTGGTTGGTCAGCGCGAGGCCCCGGGCCGTCCGTCCATGTATGGCACGACCAGGGCGTTCCTGGACTACTTTAATTTAAGCAAACTGGACGAGCTGCCGCCTATGGAGGAGATCAAGGCTATGATTGAGCCGACCTTGGTAGCCCAGGACGGGGCGAACCTGGAAGGTCAAGCAGACGCTCAGGCGGAAGCCCAACAACAAACTCAGCAAGAGGCCCAGCAAGAGGCCCAGCACGAGACCGATGCCAGCCAGGGTTCCCATGATTCGGCAGCGCAGGCGTCAGCCGGGATTGACAATACCGCCGAGGGCAACGACCAACCCTCATGAGTGCATCTCAAGGATCCAAATCTGCTGCAGCGGACTCGCAAAAGCTGCAGAAAGTCATCGCCGCTAGCGGGCGGGGTTCTCGCCGCCAGATTGAGGCCTGGATCGCAGCGGGCCGGGTGCAGGTCAACGGTGAGTTAGCCCATTTGGGCCAGCGTGTGGATCCCAAAGACGAAATTGCAGTAGACGGCACGGTAATCGAAACCGGCGGCGTCCAGGTGCCTCAGGTGTTGGTGTTAAACAAGGCCGCGGGCCTGGTGTGTAGCCGCCGCGACCCTGAGGGCCGCAACACGATTTTCGAACAGCTACCGCGACTTCAGGGCGGCCGTTGGGTGACCGTTGGGCGGCTGGACATTCAGACTACCGGGCTGCTTTTGGTCACCAACGATGGGGCCTTGGCTCACCGCATGATGCACCCCTCAACAGGCCTTGATCGCGAATATGCGGTGCGGGTGAACAAGAAACTCGATGACGCGGAAATCGAGCAGCTCAAAGCCGGCGTGGAAATCGACGGGGACGAGATGCGCTTTAGCGACGTGCGCTATTACAACGGCAGTGAGTCGAATTTTTGGTACCACGTGGCCCTGCTGGAGGGCCGTAATCGAGAAGTTCGCCGACTATTTGATAGCGCTGGCTGCACCGTGAGTCGCTTAAAGCGCGTGCGCTATGGGCCGGTCATTTTGCCCTCCTGGCTCACCGTCGGTCACTGGGCGTCCATGCACGACGACGACCTGAAGTCCCTGTACAAAATGCTCGGGTTTGCCTTCCCCAGGGGGGCATCACAAAAACTCAAGCGCTCGAAGGTGGCCAAGACCAGCTGCCTGATTCCCTACCCCCAACTCCATAAAAAGCTTGATAAAAAGCTGGATAAAAAGTCGGATAAACCCAGCCGCTAGAGCCGCTGCAGATTGTCCGCCCAGTCCCGGCAGTCGAGCTGCTGGCCGGTGACGAATTCCACGCCGTTACCCTGGTTGTCTATTGGCAGCAGCAGCAGGAGGAAGAGCTCCATGTGCGCCTCAGGTCCTGGCAGGGTGGCTGGGTCCTCCAGGGGGTAGGCGGCTTTGCGCATGGCCGTTCGCGTACCGCCGGGGTTCACGCTAAAGACTTTGATCCGTCCTGCCACCTCAGTTTCGTCGGCAAAAACCTGGCTGAGACCCTCCAGTGCGAATTTAGACGCCGCGTATGCGCCCCAGTAGGCGCGGCCCGCTCGGCCCACGCTGGAAGAGGTGTGGATGACGCAGGCCCGAGTGCTGGCATCAAGCAAATCGAACAGAGCGTGGTTGAGCAAGAACACGGCGTTGACGTTGGTCTGCATAACGCGCTGCCACTCCTCCATGGGGTAGTGGGCGATGGGTCCCTTAGGCCCAAGCCGAGAGGCGTGGTGGACGATGCCGTCCAGGCTGCCAAAGGCTTCGTCGATGGACTCAGCCAAATTCCCCGCGGTCTCCATGTCCAGCTTTTCTAAATCACAGGGCACGATAACGGGCTGGGTCGCGGTGTGTGCGGTAATCCAGTCACTGACTGCTTCCAGCTTGCTGCGGGTGCGGCCCAGCAAAATCACCGTAGCGCCGAAGCTTGCATAAGTTTTTGCTGTTGCGGCACCCAAACCGTCGCCGGCGCCGGTTACTAGAATGGTTTTGCCCTTCAGCGCGGTGCCGGAAAACGGGTGCTGCCACTGGGCAGCCTGCTCGGCCAGTTCAGGGTAATGGCTTAGGTGTTCAACAAGGGTCTGGCTCATGTGGGTCCGTTGGCAGTATGACTGGGCAGGGGTTAGCGGGCGGCAGGCTTTTTCGCGTGCACGATGTAATTGGCCTGGGTGTTGTTGGTCAGGGCGGCTTTTCGCGTGAGCGGGTTGTAGCTCATGCCGCGAATTTCCTGCAGCTCTAACCCGGCCGCGCGAATGGCCGCGGCAAGTTCAGACGGTTTGATGAACTTACTGTATTCGTGAGTACCACGGGGCAGCATGTTGAGTACGTACTCGGCCCCCAGGATGAGCAAAACGTAGGCGCGCGGGTCCCGGTTAATGGTGGAGAAAAATAGGTCGCCGCCGGGCTGGGCCAGCGCAGCGCAGGCATTAACGGTTTCACCATAATCCGTAACATGTTCGAGCATTTCCAGGCAGGTCACCGTGGTAAACGCCTCGGCATGGGTAAGAGCGAAATTTTCGGCGGTGCTGGCTTCGTAGCGTACGTCCACGCCGTGCTCCAGGGCGTGGAGTTTGGCTACCCCCAGGGCTTTCTCCGCCATGTCAATGCCGGTGGTTGCAAAACCCAGTCGCGCTATGGATTCGGCTAGGATGCCGCCGCCGCAGCCAATATCTAAAATCGGACCCGCGGCCAGGTCGGCCTTTTCCTGGATGTAGCTGAGCCGGCAGGGATTGATGTCGTGAAGCGGTTTGAAGTCGCCATCGGTATCCCACCAGCGGTGGGCCAGATCATTAAACTTTTGGATTTCTTCCGGATCGACGTTTTCGCCAGCGGTCATGAGCTTCTCCGTTTACAGGGGGCGCAGTTAAAGCACTGACCGGGAAAATTACAAGTCCAAAGGCCTTGAGGATGCAGAGGCGTCTCATATTTCGCTCTCTCGCGTGCGCTATTCTGGGCCGGTTGCTGGCTAAAACACGGGGCTAGCCTACAACTTGAGACCGCGTTCACAACACGCCAGGTTCTGCCCCGACGCCCCTGAGATCCGGCTGCTACAGTGTCAGTGGTTCAGGGAAGCAGTGAAGGTGAGGTGTCCAAACTTGCAACATTAGTGCTCCGCGCTGCAAACCCCCAGCGCCAGACGGACTTTTATCGGCAGGTGCTGGGCATGTCCAGCCAGGGACCGGGATGTGTGGGCTATGGCGGGCCAGAGATGGCAATTTGTTTTATGCCTGGCGACACCGCCTACGCCCCTAAGCCCTCAGACCGCTATTGGAAAATCGCTATCGCCGTGCCAAACATCGAACTGGCCTACGACCAGCTACGAGCCAGTGGCGTTGCCGTCTCGGTGCCGGAGCAGTTTCTTGACGTTGGCTATCTTGCCCATGCCTATGACCCTGAGGGTTTTTGCATCGAGATAATTGAGCACAGCTTCAAAGGGCAGCGGCAGGCTGCGCAAGAGGCGTTGGGGTCTGGGACGGCCGCGCAGACAAATCTGCTGGGCGGCGGCCCACACCTCAATTTGCTTTCCCTGCGAACCTCAGATATTGCGCCGCTGCAAGGCCAGCTGATAGAGGCGGGCATGAAGCCGCTGTCGGTGCAGGACGTTAAACCCTATGGCTTTACCCTGTATTTCTTTGGGTTCACCGACGAGGCGCCTCCCAAAGCCCAGCTTGAAGCGCTGGAGAATCGAACTTGGCTGTACCGGCGACGCTATACGGTGCTGGAAATTCAGCACCAACCAAATTTGGGCCCTGCAACCCATCCGACCAACCGAGCAGCGGGGTATGTTGGTTTGGAGTTATCCCAGTGTCCGCTGACGATCCACATACCGGAATTGGCAATCCGCAGCGTTGGGTGAAGGACGCGGCTCGGGTCGCCGTCTGGTGAGTTTACCGGGTTGCCCCAGCGTCTAGCGCAGCTCGCGATTGTCGATATGCAGGGATCCCCCAACCCATACATGGGTCACCGCTTGGTTGGCTCGTCCACGTGTGAGCAGGCTCGGCACGTTCACTTGGACACGGTCAGAGTCCGTTCGCGGATCTAAGACCCGCAAATCTAAGGCGATGACATCGGCCAGTTTGTCTACCTCCAAGCTGCCAATGTGTCCCTCAAGGCCCATGACTTCGGCGCTGCCTTGGGTGGCTCTGTGTAATCCTTGGGCTCCCTGTTGCCCGGCGCTGTGAAAGGCGTCGGCGTAGTAATTTAGCTCATGGCTGCCGGTGCCCAGACCAATAGGCTGGTCTGGCTGCATCCAGTCCCACGGCCGCATTTGCCCGCTGAAGGGGTGCTGACAACGCACCAGCGCCACGCGATAGCGCTGCAGCAGGTCAATGGCATCATCGTCCACCACGTTCACGTGTACAGCCTGTAGAGCAGGGCCCAGCAAACCCGCGCTGTCCAGTAGCTTTACACCATCACAGCCGTGGCGCTCTTCAATGGCCAGCACGTGGCCTGGCGTTGGGTGCAGGAGTGCCTGCACCTGAAGGTTGAGCTCCTCGGCGTACATGCCCACCTTGGTCAAGATTTCCGCGCTAATTTGAGCCAGGTCTGGCAGCCCTAGGGCAACGCTGATGTTGGGGTTGCGGGCGTATTTGTCGTGCAGGGCAAGGGCGCGCTCCAAAGCGTCTTGAGCGCTGGTGGCCCATGGATTGGATTGCTCTGTGATCGGTACACCGATCTGGGCGCGAATGCCGGTGATTTCCGCTGCTTTGGCCACGTGTTCTGGGTAAGCAGACATGTCCGCACAGGTAGTGGTGCCTGCCAACAGCATTTCCGCAAAGGCCAGCTGCGCGGCAGCGATGAGCTCGACCGGCGACGGCAGCTGCCCAGCCATGCCTGAAGCCGGATGTTCTTGGGGATTTAGGGGGGCGGCAAAAACGTTGGTCTGGGCTGCCTGCCCTCGAGCCGCGATGCTCAAGGCATGGGATTGGGCATTTACCAAGCCTGGCATGATTAAGTGATTGGGCAGATCCAACACCTGTTCAGGCTGGTATGCGGCGCGCAGGGTCGTAAGCGAATCTACGGCGGTGATGTGGCCTTGGTTAATCACGATGCCCCAGTCGAAATGACAGCTCGCCGGAGCCGAGGCCCTTGGGGTGGCGTGGAAGCTGGGGATTAACGCCTTTGGCTGAATCAATAAATCTACGGGTATCATGGCCGGAGTATAGCCACGGTCAGAACCGGTACAACTACTCGGTGCTGCCGGGTCAAGGTTGGGACGGGTTTGAGAACATGAGGATTATCACCAGTGAAAATAAACGCGGATTTTAGCGCTCGGGTTTTGGTGCGCTGGAATCAGGAGCCTTGGCATCCGTCACCCATGGCCGGGGTGGAGCGCCGCATGCTTGACCGGATCGGCGACGAGATAGCTCGGGCAACGAGCATCGTGCGCTATGCACCGGGCAGTGAGTTTTCACCACACACCCACGCCGGCGGGGAGGAGTTCATCGTCTTGGCGGGCGTATTCCAGGACGAGACCGGCGATTATCTCCCAGGCACCTATGTACGAAATCCGCCGACCACCAGCCATCGCCCTGGCTCTGCTGAAGGCTGCACGATTTTTGTCAAGCTTTGGCAGTTTGATCTGGCTGACCGCCAGCAGCTGCGCAAACACATGTCCCGTGAACTTGGGGCACCTGAGCACGGGGTTGCCACCGCAGTGCTGCATCAGGACCCACGGGAGCGGGTGACCTATCACGAGCTGGATGCACAGGCCGCGCTGGTGCTGCCCGGAAACGGCGGCCTAGAGATGCTGGTGCTTGGCGGACCCGTGCTGGTGGACGACCAGGAGCTGTCAGCAAACGACTGGCTGCGATTGCCCGAGGGAGCAGGCATGTGCGCCCGAGCACAGAGCAAGGGCGCCCGGCTTTGGGTCAAAACCGGCCACCTCCCCTATGCCCGGGCTCCATTGCTTGATGAAGACCGTTAACCCAGGGACTATTCGTCGACCAAACAGTGCCTGTCGGCAGTGCGTTTTGGTGTAAAGATATGGCCTCGGTGGCGGCAAGATCTAACCCGCCATACCGGTCTTGCCCACATGTAATGTCGTCCCGGTTTAGGCCCGGATCGCTGGCTATTTATGAACCCTCTGAGCCGGCGATGTGTTAACATATCGGCTTATTTTTGTTGGTCGCAAACGCGCTATTTATGTCAGAAGTCACCCCTCCAGATCCCCAAGACATTCACCCGGTAAATATTGAGGACGAGCTGCGCCAGTCCTACCTGGATTACGCCATGAGCGTCATCGTAGGTCGGGCCTTGCCCGACGTTCGGGATGGCCTGAAACCCGTTCACAAACGGGTGCTTTTCGCCATGAATGAGCTGAACAACACCTACAACCGTCCCTACGTGAAGTCTGCCCGGGTGGTTGGTGACGTGATCGGTAAATACCATCCCCACGGAGATACTGCGGTTTACGACACGGTGGTGCGCATGGCTCAGGACTTTTCCATGCGCTATCTGTTGGTGGACGGCCAGGGTAACTTCGGCTCTATTGATGCCGATCCCCCTGCAGCCATGCGCTACACCGAAGTACGTATGGCGAAAATGGCCTCGGAGCTGTTGGCGGACCTTGATAAAGATACGGTGGAGTTCGTCAATAACTACGACGACTCCCTGACCATGCCTGAGGTGTTGCCCACCCGCGTGCCCAACCTGCTAGTCAACGGCAGCTCCGGCATCGCCGTAGGCATGGCCACCAACATACCGCCGCATAACCTCACCGAAGTGGTAAACGCCTGCCTGGCGGTGCTTGAGAATGCGGACATCTCCATAGACGAGCTAATGGAGCACGTGCAGGGCCCGGATTTCCCTACCGGCGGCATCATCAACGGTCGAGCCGGTATCGTGCAGGCATACCGCACCGGTCGCGGCCGGATTTACGTGCGTGGCCGTGCCGAAGTGGAAGCCGATGCCAAGGGACGCGAAAAAATCGTTATTACCGAAATTCCCTTCCAGCTCAACAAGGCGCGGCTGATTGAAAAAATCGCCGAGCTGGTGAAAGAAAAGCGCATCGAAGGCATCAGTGAACTGCGCGACGAGTCGGATAAAGACGGGCTGCGCGTGGTCATTGAAGTGCGCCGGGGCGAATCCGCGGAAGTGCTGCTAAACAATCTTTATTCCCAAACGCAGCTGCAAAGCGTGTTTGGTATCAACTGCGTGGCCTTGGTTCAGGGACAGCCTAAGCTGCTGAATTTGAAACAAATGCTGGAAGCATTTTTGCAGCATCGTCAGGAGGTTGTGACTCGTCGCACGCTCTACTTGCTGCGACGCGCGCGCCAGCGCGGGCACATCCTTGAGGGTCAGGCGGTAGCGCTGGCCAATATTGACGCGGTTATTGAACTGATTAAGAACTCGCCATCCGCGGCGGATGCACGGGTGGCGTTAATGGAACGCCGCTGGGAGGCGAAGGCGCTATTTGACTTGCTGGGCAGGGTTGGCAGTGACGCCTGTCGCCCGGAAGGGCTGTCCGAGGACTTCGGCTTTGTGGAAGAACGCTACCGTCTCACCGAAGAGCAGGCCCAGGCGATTTTGGAAATCCGGCTGCATCGTCTGACCGCCATGGAGCAGGACAAGCTGATGGAGGATTACCAGGGGGTCCTGGATGAAATCGCCGACCTGCTGGATATTCTCGGCTCTCACCAGCGGCTGATTACCGTGGTGCGAGGCGAACTCGAAGAAATTCGGGAAACCTACGGCGATGATCGGCGCACGGATATCGTGACCAGCCAGCTAGATTTATCTGACGAAGACCTGATCAACGAAGAAGATCTGGTGGTGACCATTTCCCATCAGGGTTATGCGAAAACCCAACCCCTGGATACCTATCAGGCGCAAAGACGCGGTGGCCGGGGCAAGGCGGCTACGGCGGTAAAAGACGAGGATTTTGTCGAGCATATGGTGGTGGCGCATTCTCACGACACGCTGCTGTGCTTTTCCAACTTGGGCAAGGTGTACTGGCTGCGCGTGTTCGCCATTCCCCAGGGCAGTCGCGGCGCCAAGGGCAGGCCCATGGTCAACCTTTTACCCTTGGACGGCGCGGAACGCATCACAGCGGTGTTGCCCATTAAAGAGTACGCCAGCGATCACTTTGTCTTTATGGCTACGGCCAATGGCACCGTGAAGAAGACGCCCCTGGAGCAGTTTTCTCGACCAAGAAATAGCGGCCTGATTGCGCTGGATTTAGAACAAGACAACACCTTGGTCGGTGCCGCTATCACTAATGGCAGCGCGGACATTCTGCTGTGCGCCAGCTCTGGCAAAGCCACTCGCTTTAAAGAGTCTGACGTGCGGGCGATGGGGCGCAGCGCCAAGGGAGTGCGCGGAATCAAGCTGCCCTCAGGGCATAGCCTGATTTCCTTGATTATTCCGGCGGCAGGTGGGTACCTGCTCACAGCCAGTGCAAATGGCTATGGCAAGCGCACTTCGCTGGAGGAGTTTCCCTTGCGCGGGCGGGGTGCTCAGGGCGTTATCGCCATGCAGACCAGCGAGCGCAACGGCGCCTTGGTGGGTGCAGTGCAGATTTTTGATGGCGACGAGCTGATGCTGATTTCAGACATGGGCACCCTAGTGCGCACCAAGGGTGACGAGGTGTCGCTGTTGGGCCGCAACACCCAAGGCGTTCGACTGATCAAACTTCGTGATGAGGAGATGCTCAACAGCGTCAGCCGCATTGAAGAACAGGAAGAGAGCTTGTTGCAAGAAGATGGTGACGACACCAGCGACGACACCGAATAAGGCGCGTGCGGGCGCATCAGGCGCGCCGCTGCGGGGGAGGGGACAAATCAATTTGGCCACCAACTGGAGTAGTAAGACCCATGGCACGAACCCATAACTTTTCCGCTGGCCCGGCAGCGTTACCAACAGAAGTGTTAGCCCAGGCCAGCGCTGAGATGCTGGATTACCAGGGCAGCGGTATGTCGGTGATGGAGATGAGTCATCGCAGCAAGACCTTTGTCGATATTGCCGCCCAAGCAGAGCAGGACCTGCGCGATTTATTTGCCATTTCGGACGACTATCACGTGCTGTTTCTTCAGGGTGGAGCTACCGGGCAATTTGCCGGGGTGCCCCTGAATCTCACCGCAGCCAATGACACCGTTGACTTTATCGATACCGGCGCGTGGTCGAAGAAGGCGATCAAAGAGGCGGGCAAGTACTGCAACGTTAACGTGGCGGCAAGCAGCAGCGAGACCAACTACGATCACATACCCGCCGCGGCGGACTGGCGGCTTAGTGACAACGCCAAGCTGCTGCACGTGTGCTCTAACGAAACCATTGGCGGTGTGCAGTTCAAAGACTTTCCCAAGCATCAGGCCTTGGTTGCCGACATGTCGTCGGACATATTGTCCCGGCCCGTTAACGTTGATGACTTTGGGTTGATTTACGCCGGGGCCCAAAAGAACATTGGTCCCGCGGGGCTGACAGTGATAATCGTGCGTAAAGACCTCTGTGGATCAGCCCGCAGCATCACGCCCACCTTTCTGGATTACGCCGTGCAGGCGGAGGCTGAGTCCATGTCCAATACGCCGCCGACCTACTCCTGGTACCTGGCGGGATTGGTATTTAAGTGGGTCAAGGCCAATGGCGGATTGGCAGGCATGGCGGAGCAAAATCAGGCCAAAGCCGACCTGCTGTATAACGCCATTGACGCCAGCAATTTTTATCGCGCCCCGGTGGCCAAGCAGGACCGCAGTGCCATGAACGTGCCGTTTACGCTGGCGGACAGCGCCCTGGACAGCGAGTTTTTGGCTCAGGCCGAAGCTCGTGGCATGTTTAACTTGAAAGGCCATCGCAGCGTCGGCGGTATGCGCGCCAGCATCTATAACGCCGTGCCCATGGCATCGGTGGAAGCCTTGGTAACTTTCATGAGCGAATTCGAAAATGAGCGCGGATGACGACCTGTTAAAACCCCTGCGAGAGCGCATTAACGCGCTGGATGAAGAGCTTTTAGCGCTACTCAATCAGCGCGCCCAGTGCGCCCTGGAAGTCGGGAAAATTAAACAGCAGCAGCCCTTGGGCCCGGATCAGCCGGATACCGTGTTTTACCGGCCCGAGCGCGTGGCGCAAATTCTCCAGCGCCTGACGCAACACAATTCGGGGCCGCTGTCTAACGCCGATGTGGAACTGCTGTTTCGGGAAATTACTGCCTGCTGTTTGAGCCTGGAATCCCCCATGAGCGTTGCGTATTTCGGTCCCCAGGGCACCTACACGGAAGCGGCGACGCTGAAACAATTCGGGCATTTTGTGCAGACGTCGCCCATGGCCTCCATTGATGAGGTGTTTCGCGAGGTCGAGGCCGGGGGCTGCCAATACGGCGTTGTGCCTGTGGAGAATTCCACTGAAGGCATGGTTAACCACACCTTAGATTGCTTGTTAGGTACCTCTCTGCGGGTCTGTGCCGAAGTGGAGCTGCCCATTCATCACGCGCTCATGCGTTCCCAGCAAGCGGACGTTGCGCAGCCGGTCTCCGCGATTGTGTCTCACGCGCAAAGCCTGGCCCAGTGCCGGGCATGGCTGGATCAGCATTACCCCGGTGTGCCGCGAAACGCCGTAGCGAGCAACGCCGAGGCCGCCAAGCAGGCGGCGGCCAACCCCGAACTGCTGGCGGTGGCGGGAGAGACTGCGGCGGAGCGCTACGAGCTACGACTGCTGGCGACTCGAATCGAAGACAATCCGCATAACAAGACCCGATTTTTGGTGCTGGGCAAGCAGAACGTAGGACCCAGCGGCACGGATAAAACGTCGATACTGGTGTCTGTGAAGAACGAACCCGGCGCTCTGTTGAAGGTACTGGCTCCTTTTGAGACAAACCAAATTGGCCTGACTCGAATTGAAACCCGGCCAGCGCGCTCTGGCGACTGGTCCTATGTATTTTTCATCGACTTTGATGGACATCAATCCCAGCCACAAGCCGAAGCGGCTTTGCAGGCAATAACGAACGTAGCGCTGGAAGTTCGCGTCTTGGGCTCGTATCCAAAAGCGACAGAGCAGGAGTAGCTGTGCAGCAACCACAATCCATCAATCCACGCATTGCGGCGCTAAACCCTTACAAGCCGGGCAAACCTGTGGACGAGGTGGCCCGTGAACTGGGTATTAACGACATCGTCAAGCTGGCGAGTAACGAAAACCCGAGAGGCCCTGGTGAGAAGGTCCAGCAAGCTATTGCCGACGCCAGCAAAGAACTGTCCCGCTATCCCGACGGCGGCGGCTTTGCTCTTAAGGCGCGCCTGGCGAAAAAATTGGGTTTAGACCCCACCCAGCTGACCCTAGGCAACGGCTCCAACGACGTTCTGGATCTGATTGCCAGAGTTGTACTGGTGCCTGGAGCTCAAGCCATTATTGCCGAGCATAGCTTCGTGGTTTATCGGCTGGCGGTGACCTGCTGTGGCGGTGACCTGGTGACGGTACCGGCCAAGCACTATGGCGCCGATCTGCCGGCCATGCTGGAGGCGGTAACCGAGCAAACGCGGCTGATTTTTATCGCCAATCCCAACAATCCCACGGGAACCCGCACGCCGGACCGAGAACTGCTGCCATTCCTGGAGGCGCTGCCCGATCACGTTTGGGTAGTGCTTGACGAGGCCTACCTGGAATACGTCGAAGACGGCGATCACCCTAACGGTGCGTCTTTGCTGCAGCGCTTTCCCAACCTCATCGTCACGCGCACGTTTTCTAAGGTCTATGGACTGGCCGCGGTGCGTTTCGGCTACGCAGCCTCAAGCGCGGAATTTGCGGACCTGCTCAATCGCGCGCGTCAGCCCTTTAACGTTAACGCGCTGGCAATGGCGGCTTCGCTGGCAGCCCTTGAGGATGACGACTACGTAAATGAGAGCGTGGCCCTTAATCGAGCGGGCATGATCCAAATGACCGAAGGACTAACGGCTCTGGGATACGAATACATCCCGTCGGCGGGAAACTTTGTAGCCTTTGACTGTGGCGAGTCCGGCGATGCGCTGTTTCAACGCATGCTGCAGGAGGGCGTAATCGTGCGAGCGATTGCCGAATACGGGCTGCCCAACCACGTGCGCGTGAGTATTGGCTTAGCGGCGGAGAACGAGCGTTTTCTCAGCGTGCTGGCTCGGGTGGGTGCCAAGGCGCGGGCTGCGGCAGACGTTACCTCGTGAACTTGGACGCCGCTCAATTTGGCACCGTGGCTGTGGTCGGGGTTGGGCTAATTGGCGGATCCATCGGCAAAGCCATCAAAGAACGCGGCCTTGCGCAGCAGGTGGTGGGTATTGAACCTGACGCACAGTCAGCCCAATGGGCCATAGACCACGATGTGGTGGACGCAGTGGTGGAGCAGGTGCCCGATGATGCAGACCTCATTGCCCTGTGCGTGCCCAGTGACCTGGTGGCGTCTTGGGTGATGGCCTTGGCAGACCACCCCGGCATACTGTTCGATGTGGGTAGCGTGAAAGGGCCCATCATCGAAGCGATTCAGGCCCAGGCTTCGGTGCCCAACCGCTTTGTGCCCTGTCATCCCATTAGCGGCTCAGAGAAAAGTGGGCCTCAGGCGGCGGATGCGGCCCTCTTCGACGGCTGTACTGTGGTGCTTACCCCGCTGGCCAATACCGCTCAACAGGCTCAGCGAACCTGCGCGAACTTTTGGCAGGCCATAGGGGCGACGACCCAGACCCTGGACTACGGCGATCACGACACTGCCTTAGCGGTGACCAGTCATTTGCCTCATTTGCTGGCGTTCGCATTTATGGCTCAGGTAGAGGAATCGCACTTGTCCCTGACCGGCGGCGGTTTTCGAGATTTCACCCGCATCGCCGCGGCGAACCCTGAACTGTGGTGGCGAATTATGCGGCTAAATCGAGGCGCTCTAGCCAATGCTCTGAGCGAATATTCGGCAAACCTGCAGTCCCTGGCAAAGGCGGTAGACGATGACGACCAAGAGCAGGGCTTGGCATTGATTCGCGCAGCGGCGGCAAAGCGTCTCGCAGCGGATCAAGGTAAACGGGATCCGGGTAAACGGGATCAAGGTAAACGGGATCAAGGTAAACAATAGGGCGACGCTGACATGACGCCGGATCAAAACGCCCAGGTGCCCATGGTAACCATTGATGGCCCTAGCGGGGCAGGCAAAGGCACCGTGGCGAGCCTGGTTGCCAGTGCCCTTGAGTGGCACCTACTGGACAGCGGTGCCCTGTACCGAATCATCGCTGTGGTAAGCGAGGCCAGAAATATTGACTTGGCGGACGTAGAGGCCCTGGTCACTCTCAGCGCGGAGCTGGATATCGCGTTCAGTGATGGCCTGGTTGTCGTTGATGGCGTTGATCTAACGGATAACATTCGTACCGAGGAGGCGGGTAGCCGAGCCTCCCAGGTAGCGGCGCTGCCCGAGGTTCGTGGAGCGATTTTGAAGCTGCAGCATGGCTTTCGCAAAGCCCCGGGTTTAGTGGCGGATGGCCGCGACATGGGCACCGTGGTGTTTCCCGATGCGCCAGTGAAAATTTTTCTCGACGCATCAGCGGAGGCTCGGGCCGAAAGACGCTATAACCAGTTGAAAAACAATGGTTTGGGTGTTAATTTGCGCGCCCTTCTCGAGCAGATCCAAGAGCGTGACGCACGAGATCGAGAACGTGCAGTAGCGCCGCTCAAACCAGCGCGAGACGCGCTCATTATCGACAGTACCGACATGTCTATCGACGCGGTAGTGGCGACGGTGATGACGCAGCTTGCTAACAAGATTGGGTAATGGCTAGATACAAGCGACCGCGGCAGGGCAATCCTGCTGGGGCTTAGATGCGTGTAGAAACCGGGCTCGGGAGCAAATCCCCCTGCATATTAATGTTAACTAACCAACGGAGAGTTCCGCCGTTTGGCTGGCTCACGCATTCGCCCTGAGCTACCTCGGCAGACCAAAACTATGAGCGAATCATTTGCCGACCTATTTGAAGAAAGCCTAAACACCATCGAGATGGCACCAGGGTCCATCGTAACCGGCACGGTGGTAGACATCGACGACGACTGGGTTGTCGTTCACGCAGGACTGAAGTCCGAAGGGGTTATCCCCAAAAACCAATTTCTCAACGAAGAAGGCGTTTGCACTCTAAGCATCGGCGACCAGGTTAAAGTCGCTATGGAAGTGGTAGACGACGGCTTCGGTGAAACACGTTTGTCCCGAGAAAAGGCGCGCCGCGCCGAAAGCTGGGAAAAGCTGGAAGAAGCCAGCGAGCAAGGCGAGGTGGTCACTGGCATTATCAACGGCAAGGTGAAAGGCGGCTTTACAGTGGATGTAAACGACATTCGCGCGTTCTTGCCAGGCTCCCTGGTAGACATACGCCCATTGCGCGAAACCGCGCACCTCGAAGGCAAGCCGCTTGAATTTAAAGTGATCAAGCTGGATCAAAAGCGCAATAACGTTGTGGTCTCTCGCCGCGCGGTTCTGGAAGAAGAGAACAGCCATGAGCGCGAGGAACTGCTGGCCTCGATGCAAGAAGGTCAAGACGTTAAGGGTATTGTGAAGAACCTCACCGACTACGGTGCCTTCGTGGACCTGGGCGGCGTTGACGGTCTGCTGCACATCACCGACATGGCGTGGAAGCGTATTCGCCATCCAAGCGAAATGGTCAACGTTGGCGACGAAGTCGACGTCCGTATCCTTAAGTTCGATCGCGAGAAGAACCGCGTGAGCCTGGGTATGAAGCAGCTGGGCGATGATCCGTGGGCTGATATCGTTCGCCGCTACCCCGAGGGTGCTCGGGTTATGGCCACGGTGACAAACCTCACCGACTATGGCTGTTTTGCGGAGATCGAAGAAGGCGTTGAAGGCCTTGTGCACGTATCCGAGATGGATTGGACCAATAAGAATATTCACCCATCCAAGGTGGTTTCCGTTGGTGACGAGACCGAGGTCATGGTCTTGGATATTGACCAAGAGCGCCGGCGTATTTCGCTGGGCATCAAGCAGTGCCGTCCCAACCCGTGGGAGTCCTTCAGCATCGCTCACGCCAAGAGCGATACCATCACCGGCACCATCAAGTCGATTACCGATTTCGGCATCTTTATCGGCCTGGAAGGTGGCATCGACGGTCTTGTGCACCTGTCGGATATTTCCTGGAACGAACCCGGCGAAACGGCGGTGCGACGCTACTCCAAGGGCGAGCAGATCGAAACCACAATCCTCTCGGTGGATCCAGAGCGTGAGCGTATCTCCCTGGGTATCAAGCAGATGGAAAAAGATCCCTTCTCTGATTACTCAGCAGAGCACGATCGCGGCGATATTGTGAAAGGAACCGTGATCGAAGTGCAGCCCAGAGAGGCAATCATCGAGCTTGCCGAGGATGTGACCGGACTGCTCAAAGCGACTGAAATCAGCATTGATCGCGTGGAAGATGCGCGCAATGTGCTGAAAGAGGGCGAAGAGCTGGAAGTGAAGATCGTCAACATGGATCGCAAAAATCGCACCATTGGCTTGTCCATTAAGGCCAAGGACATTGAAGAAGAGCGACAGGCGGTCAAGGAGCATCAGAAGCAGGAGAGCGACCGCTCTGGCCCTGCCACCCTGGGTGACTTGATCAAAGCACAAATGAACAAGCCGGAAGACGACTAGGCGCCGCCTAGTCAAAACCGTCACGTTTATTTGGGGCTAGCCGAGCGCAACCGATGAGTGAAGCAAGGATGACAAAGTCTGAGCTGATCGACCGCATGGTCGAGGCTCAGGCTCATGCCAGCGGGCTGCAGCTCACCAGCAAGGACGTAGAACTGGCGGTGAAAACCATGCTGGAACAAATGTCCGCAGCTCTGGCGTCCGGCGGTCGCATCGAAATACGGGGATTTGGCAGTTTTTCGCTGCACTATCGAGCCCCTCGTATTGGTCGCAACCCCAAAACCGGCGAGTCAGTCGGACTGGCTGGGAAACACGTACCGCATTTTAAGCCGGGCAAAGAACTGCGCGACCGCGTGAATGCGGCCCTCCAGCGCAGTCAGGGGCATTCAGAAGAATCCTAAAGACGGCGTCGCCGCCGGAGTTCGCTATGTCATGGCTTAAAACCCTGTTCTTTTTTTCCACCCTGGTGCTGGTGTTTCTATTCGCAGCCTTGGCTGTGAATCAACAGCAGGTAGCCCTGAGCTTTGTGACTTGGCAGACGCCGTTCACCCTGAGCATTTTTTGGTGGTTATTGATGGCCCTGCTGCTCGGGGTGCTATTGGGGTGGTTGTACAATCTGGTCAGACATTTGCCCCTGCGCCTGCAGGTGCGCAAGTTGACCAAGGCTTTGGCCGCAGCAGAGCAGGCACTGGAAAAACACGCTTCTGCGCAGGTTGAACAATCTCAGGACACCGCCCCAACCGAGCAAACCTCGCTGCCAAACCCAAACCCAAACCCAAACCCAAACCCAAACCCAAACCCAAACCCAAACCCAAACC
>JAYOBI010000022.1:45370-58998 GCA_038104735.1 Gammaproteobacteria bacterium
CATAAAAACCCACACGCTGAGAGGCTGAAACTGGCAAGACGCCAGGTTCATTGCGCTATTGGCCGGTAAGACCCCCCGATAGGGTTGCAGCTCCACTAGAAAAGGAGACTGCAATGAGTATTTCCCTCGATCACACAACATCAGTCCGCTGGCGGCGAGTATTAGTTCCCGCAGTGATTTGCTGGGCCTTGGGCTCAACCGCCTTCCCGGGAGGGGTTAGCGCAGGGGTATTGGCTGCGCCACTTCCTTACCTTGCTGCTAACGATGCCGGTCCAAACCAAAAGAACGCATCGGGTGTAACTGCTACCGTTGACTTAAACACCGCCACAGCAGATCAGTTGGCTGCCGCGCTGAGTGGCGTGGGGGCGTCCAAGGCTAAGGCGATTGTCCGTTATCGCACGGAGGTTGGGCCCTTCCGCGACGTGCGAGAACTCGAAGAGGTAAAAGGCATCGGCCCAAGAATTCTTGCCGTGAATAAAGAGCGTATTACGGTGAGTAAACCCAAGGGCTAAATCCAAGGGCTAAATCCAAGGGCTAAATCCAAGGGCTAAACCAAAGGCTTTTTTTGCCGTGGTGACGGAACGCGGTTTGTTTCGTTACTGCTGCATGGTGATAATGTTCCTCAGTCAGGAGAACAAAAGAAAGCAAAAAAAAGCGAGAACGAGGGGAATATGAGCGCTATCTGGAGTCCGATGTGTCAGCGGTTTGGTATCGACAGCCCGATATTTGGTTTTGCTCACGATGTGGAAACCGTTGCAGCGATTACTAACGCCGGAGGCTTTGGGGTTTATGGGGCGACCCGCCGATTCCCCGAGGAGATCACCCAGGAGTTGGCGCAAATTCGCCACCTTGTGGGTAATCGACCCTTTGGTGTCGACCTTGTATTGCCTCCGGGCATGCCAGAGCACAATTCCCGCGAGGCCATAGAGGCGGAGATTCCCGCGGAGCATTTTGCATTTGTCGAGGAACTGATTCAGCGCCATGGCGTCCCCAAGGCCAGCAAGCCCGGCATGCGCACTCGCTTCATTCGTTCCAAGGAAATAGAGCAACAGCAGCTGCGGGCGGTGATGGAAAGTGATGTCGACATGCTGGCCTGCGGCATTGGCGCTCCTGGGGACGTTATTGCAGAGGCCAAAGAACGAGGTAAGTGCACCCTGGCTTTGATAGGTAGTCCTCACCACGTTCCTAAGGCTGTCGCCGCAGGCGTTGAGATTCTGGTGGCCCAAGGCTACGACGCAGGTGCGCATACGGGGCCCATAGGCACGTATTCCTTGGTGCCCCAAATTGTCGATGCTGCCGGAGATATTCCTGTGCTGGCTGCTGGAGGCGTGGCAACGGGGCGGCATATTGCGGCGGCTCTGGCCATGGGTGCGCAAGGTGTTTGGCTCGGCACGGCCTGGCTGCTTTCCACAGAGCATCAGGGCGACATGCATCCGGTGAACCGTGACAAGTTGATCCAAGCAGGCAGCGCAGACACGGTGATCACCCGATCAGAAAGCGGCAAGCCGTTTCGTCAGGTGCGCACGGGATGGAGCCAAGCCTGGGAAGCGGAGGGTGCACCGGCACCGCTGAAGATGCCTTACCAGGACGTGCTGGTTGGTGATTTGCTCGGCGCCATTGAAGAGCATGACATCGAGCCGCTGATTCATTCCGGTGCCGGACAGAGCATTGCGTATTTCAATGACGTAAAACCTGTGGCGGCGATCATGGCTGAACTCATCGACGAGACGGCTACTGTTTTACGCAATCAAACCCTTTTCTTGCAGCAATCCTAGGTGGCAGAGTCCATGCGCAACGTTCATTGGCGCGGCAGATGCGCAGCTCTGCTGGTGTTCAGCACAGTCCTGGTTGGCTGTTCTAATCTTGATCTGGCATCTCAGCCCACCACGGCAACACCGCTGTCTGGCGTGTGGCTGGTGGATAACGCCGCTTCGGATGATGTGGGATCTGCAATGCGTCCGGACAAGCGCTTGCTTGGATCTCGTCGTTTGTCTACTCGTGCGGAGATCGAGCGCATTCGGCGGGGTTCCGGTTTGGCCCTTGTTGCTAACGAGTTTCAGGTTCTGGAAGCGGACCGAATTGAGATAGAACTGGGCGGCGATTCCATGGGTGTGCAGCATCGCCCTGGGGTTTACCGCGACGTTAGCTGGGGTGTTAGAGCGCGGGGCATTTGGCAGGTGCAGGCCGGTTGGCAGGAGGATGTGCTGGTCGTGGCCTCAAAGACCAACGGCATCTCGGTCACCGAGCGCTATGCGCTGGTAAACCGCAATCGCTTGTTGGTGGCCTTAGAGATTCAGGCTGATGGCAACAAACGCTCGATCCTGCGGGCGTTCAAGCGGCTGCGCTAATGAGCTGAGCTCCAGCACTCAGGCGCATTTTGCCGCCGTCAGAGTATTGCAATTGGATTGGCAGACATTAAACTACGCGCTTCCTGTAACGCCGTCGAGGGCGTGCACGACTACTCCGCCTTAGCTCAGTTGGTAGAGCAAATGACTGTTAATCATTGGGTCGCTGGTTCGAGCCCAGCAGGCGGAGCCATCTTCTTGTAGCAACAAGCAGCAACAAGCAGCAACAAGCAGCGATAAGTAGCAATAGGTAGCAAGTCAGGAAAGCGCATCTTCGCGGCACCCGCACAAATACTCTTTCAACTGTTCTACGCAGCACCCAATGCAACCGGCTATCCGACGTTCCGGCACCCCAAGCTGCTAGGTCAGCGTCAGACCATTGCTGCAGAATTCATTCCGACTACGTTCATTGCGCAGACGAACGCGCCTTGCCGATGGATTTGCCCATGTCAGCAATCAGTTGCCCAGACCAACATTAGTGCTTGGGGCTTTCTCGCTTGATAGCATGTTGCGGTTCGAAAGGGTTTAAATTGTTCAACTAACACGGCCGCACCCGCGTTGAGGGCGTTGGAAAAGGGGAGAGCGTTTGAAAATCAACATTGCAGGAGCCGGTATTGGCGGCCTGGCGGCGGCTATCGCGTTAAAGCAGGCGGGACAGGACGTGACGGTTTATGAAGCGGTGGATGAGCTGGCACCGCTGGGCGTCGGTATCAATCTGCTGCCCCAAGCGGCCCATGTCTTAGCGCAGCTGGGTATTTTGGACAGGCTGCTGGATCAAGGCGTGGCCACGCGTGAACTCAGTTATTTTAACGTTCACGGCCAGCGCATCTGGACCGAGCCTCGGGGACTGTTTGCAGGTTTTGATGCGCCGCAAATTTCCATCTCTCGGGGCACGTTGCAAATGACGCTGCTGGCTTTGCCAGGGCACAGCTGGGGCCTGAGCGCGTTGTCACGGGTCATCGCCTGCAGTCGTTTTGCCAAGACGCGGATCAGGCAACCGCAACCTTTGTCACCTCAGACGGCGTTACTACCCATGAAGTCTCTGATCTGCTGATTTGCGCCGATGGCATTCACTCCACCGCCCGGCGGCAGATGTATCCCGACGAAGGCGGGCCAATCTATTCTGGGCGTTTGTTGTGGCGGGGCACTTCGTTGGCGGAACCGTTCTTGACCGGTGCGTCCATGATTATGGCCGGTTACGAGGATCAAAAATTTGTTTGCTACCCCATTGAAGCCGTCGGTGAGAATGGTTCGCAGCGTATCAATTGGGTGGCTGAGCTGCGGCGGCCGTTGCCGGAGCGCGAGCAAGGTTGGAATCGACAGGGAGACATTGAGGACTTTCTGCCGGCCTTCGAATCTTGGAATTTCGATTGGCTCAACGTGCCCGGATTGATCCGCGGCGCACAGCGCATCTATGAGTATCCCATGGTTGATCGTGATCCGGTGCCAACCTGGAGCCAGGGCCGCGTGACCTTGCTGGGCGATTCCGCCCATCCCATGTACCCCATTGGTTCCAATGGAGCGAGTCAGGCGATTCTCGATGCCCGAGCGTTAGTGGAGGCCTTAGATCGATCAGGGCAAGGTACTGCACAGCCTGGCAGGGCAAGCGACATTGCCGCAAGCTACGAGCAACAACGCCTCCCCAGTACAGCAGCCATTGTGAAAGCCAATCGCGGCAACGGCCCGGAGCAGTGCATGCAGCTGGCTCATGAGAGAGCCCCCGAGGGATTTGCCTCTTTGGATGATGTCTTCGCCCAGGGTGAGCTACAGGCTATCGCCGATCAGTACAAGCAGTTAACGGGCATGGCCCAGCGCCGGGCTTAGACGTCAGTCCAGTAGCAGCCCGGCATCTTCGTAATTCACCATGCCCAAGCGCGCGGCCTTAGGCGGATTGAAGGAGCGAAACCCGAGCATCCGCTGAGCGTGTTCTGGCAGTTTTTTGGCGGCTTCAAGGGACGTTGTAAGCTGGTGGTTTTCCTCGGCGCGGAGCCAGCCTAAAACGAAGCCAGCATGTAATCCGACGCGCCATTGGTCTGTAGAACTATTGGGGCCACCGCCATGGATGACTTTGCCGCTGTAAAGTAAGGCAGCGCCGGCGGGCATGACAGCTCGGCAGGTATCCTCAGGATTTACCGGCGGTGTTGCACCGGGCCAGCGATGACTGCCCGGGGCGATGACTGTGGCGCCGTTTTCCTCGGTGAAGTCTGTGAGCGCAAAAATTGCGGTTACGGTTACCTCGTTGTCGCCGCCTGCTGCAGCCGGCCAGTTCAGCTCGTCTCGATGCAGCAGCTGAGGTGTTTCTCCGGGACCGATGCAGATCAATTGTCCGGTATTAAGGTAGTAGCTATCAGCGCCTAAATAGCGGTCGGCCATGCCTTTGTAGAGGGGGTCACCTAGCACCTGACCCCAAGTTTGAGAAAGCTCCGCCAGCCCGGTAACTCGCTTAGTTTGCTTGCCATGAAATGCCTGCCAGAACTCGTGGCCCTCCACGGCGCCAGCATAATGGTCTGCAACCGCCGGCATCATGTCCTCGCGTAGGCGCTGTAGCAGGTCTGGGCTCAGGAAGTCATCGATAATCAGCCCGCCATCGTCTTCAAAAGCCTGCCAAATTGCGTCAGCAGGGGTGTCTCGGGAAAAGTGTTGGAGGCTAGGCATTGCTGGATTCCTAAGAGCGCGTGTGGCACGTCATTAGGACTCAGGCTAGCTGACTTATCAGGCAAAGTCACAGCCTCCTGTTTGAACTCTGCAGGTGTTCGCGCCCGATCCGCAAGGGCGGCGCTGCAGAGTTATGGCTGTCCGCCTAACCACTTTTGCAGCTTGGGCCGAACGCGTAAAAAGCGGATGTAGGCGCGCTCGAGCAGCGCTAACACCCAAGGGATCCGTGCCAGTTCACCTAGGGGCCTGAGCAAGGGCAGGTTTCGCCACAGCACCGCAAAGGCGGCTGCGCCGCTGACCAAGGACGCGCCGCGTTCCTGGGCATGAAAGCGAGCCAACAACTGTGACGGCTCTAGCGGGCATTGATCTGCAGTAAGTATGTCAGTGAACAGGACTCGGTTACGCCAATCCAGTCGTCGCATGAAGGCGATTTCTTTGCGGCAAAGAGGGCATTGGCTGTCAAACCAAACTTGCACTGCAGCTTGCTCTTGCATGGTTTAACCAGCTCCGGGGGCAACAGCGAGTGTGCCCTGATTACCTGCGTGTGGGCAGCGCTCAGGCACTGTTGCGGGCCGGCACAGCTACCTGGGTAGCGCGTTTGCCGTTGGGTCCGTACAGGTTTACCTGCAGGCTGGCGATGGCGTGTACCAGAGCGTTCGGCGAGATCTTTTGCTTGCCGGTCCAATGAATGTTGGGGAAGCGCTCAAAAATTCGCTCAAAGGCCATGCGCAGCTGCATTTTAGCGATGCGTGAACCCAAGCACTTATGCACGCCGTGACCGAAGGCCAGGTGTTTTTCGACGTTGGGCCGGTGCATGTCGAAGACATCTGGGTTGGGGAATACGTCCGGGTCTCGATTTGCGGCCCCGTACCAAAGCACGACCTTTTCGTCCTTGGCAATGCGCTGGCCGTTGATTTCTGCCTCTTCGACCGCGGTGCGACGCATATGGATGACCGGTGAAACCATGCGCAGCGCTTCCTCGGACATACGCGGAATCAGCGTCGGGTCTTCCAGCACCATGGCGCGTTGGTCCGGGAACTGGTTCATCAACTTGATGGTGCCGGACAGGGAATTGCGTGAGGTGTCGTTGCCGGCAAAGATAATCAGCAACCAAGACCCGTCTAAAAATTCCTGGGGCAGCAATTCACCGTTGAGCTTGGATTGGGCAATGATGGTCAGCAGGTCCTGTCGCGGATTGCGACGCCGATCCGCCATGACCTGTTCGCCGTAGGCAAACATGTCACTCACTACTCGGTTGAAGCGGAAGGGGAACATGGGTTCTGAGAAGAACGTCTGCCAGGGATTGGCGAGGAACTGAGAGGCGAGTTCTAAATGATGCATCCAGGTTTTCACCTGGGGCCGGTCGTCCTCGTCGACCCCAAGCATTTCGCAGAGGGTGAATAAGGGCAGCTCCTCAGAAAACATCTTGGCAAAATCCACTACCGGGCCGCGACGTTCTAGTTCATCCAGCAGCGAATCAATGTGCTGGCCCACGCGCTCGCGAATTTGATCTACGTAGGCAGGGAAGAAAAAGTCGCTTTGCTGCATGCGCATTTCACGATGCAGTGGCTCATCCATATTGATCAGTGAGTTCAGAGCGGCGGGCATAAGCTTCTCAGGGCGCCACTGTTTACGGTCCGGAATCGCCATGTTGATGCTGCCTCGCTGGGAGGAGAAAACGCTGTGGGCCAGTTCAGTTTGCTTGATGTCCTCGTAGCGCGTCAGCGACCAAAAGCCGGAAATACCTCGTTCAGGTTTGGACCACATCACCGGAGCTTGCTGGCGCATTTGTTGGTAGTGGTCGAAGGGGTGCCCCTGAGTCCAAGCGGCAGGATCCCAAAACTTGAAGCCTTCGATCATTGGATAGACCGCTGCATGAGTGGGCAGCTGCTGGCCAGAGTCGATCAAAATCTCGTCGCTGATCAATTTCATGTGTCGTTCCTCAATGGACGTGGGGTAGATACCCGAGCCTGGACGGGCGATGATATCAGATTGTTTCGAATGCCCCGCTGTCTGCCAGCCAAGGACAAACCACCCATGAGTGAGACAGAACAAACCGTAAATCCCTACGAGGGCTTTAAATTTTTACGCGACCATGCGCCGGTAACTCAGCTTGAGGAGGACGGCCCGTGGCAGGTGGCGCGGCACGCAGATGTGCATGCCATCCTCCGCGATCACGAAACCTATTCTTCCGAAGTGTCCATCCGGCCACCAGAAGAGCGCGGTGCACCGTCCATGCTGTTCAGCGATCCACCGGTTCATCATCGGTTGCGCCGCTTAGTCAGCGTTGCTTTTAAACCCAGCCAAATTGCCAAACAAGAGCAGCAGATTCGGGTGCGCTGTGGTGACTTGCTGGATGCTATTGAGCGCAACGCGGAGGTGGATCTGGTGCAGGCCCTAGCAGCCCCGCTGCCCGTCATGGTGATTGCGGAAATGCTCGGCGTTGAAGACGGTGATATGGGGACTTTCAAGGCCTGGTCCGATGAGATCTTCAGCAACATCGGTGAAATTCTTTTTGGCACCCCCAGCCCCGAGTCCGAGCGGGCTGCAGAGGAAATGAACGCGTATTTTTTGGAGCAGATTAATCACATCAGACGGCACCCCAAGGAGCATTTGCTGGGTCAGCTGGTGGCCACGGAAACTGAAGACGGCAAGCTGGACGATGAAGAACTGCTGAGCTTTTGCCGACTGCTGCTGATTGCCGGTAATGAGACCACCACGGGGCTGATTACCGCGTCGGCGCGCATTTTCCACGAAGAGCCCCAAACTCTGAACCAGCTCAAGCAGCGGCCTGATCTGGCCAAATCCTTTGTGGAGGAAGCGCTCCGCTACTATTCGCCGTTTTCAGCAACGGTGCGGCGCACGACCAAAGAGGTGGAAATCGCTGGCCAGCACGTTGCTGCCGGTGAGTTGGTGGTGCCGCTCATTGCGTCGGCAAACCGGGACGAGCGGGTCTTTGAAGCGCCGGATACCTTTCGCATTGATCGTAATCCCAATCAGCACCTGGGGCTGGGCTTTGGCATCCACGTTTGTCTGGGCGCGCACCTGGCGCGTCTGGAAGGCAAAATCGTGGTGGAGCAAATGGCTGAGCGCTACAGTAGCGTTAACCTGGCTAATCCTAAGACCGCTACCGTGGGCGATCTGGGCGGCCCCAAAGAGCTAGCCGTGGTTGTCTCTTAGCAGCCCGAGGCGGCCTTGCTCAGGAAAGTTTGTTCTCAGATTCCCAGGAAGCGGCTTACCCCGGCGTGGAGCTGATGGCGATGTTTTTCCAGCAGCAGCGAGTGGGTCCCCTGGGGAACTATGGATATCTGTTTGTTTGGCGCGTGATCCAGGCGGGCGAAGAGCCGCTGTCCTTGAGCCGGCGTGGTCTCAACGTCCAGGTCTCCGACGATAATCAGCACCGGGGCGCGAATGAGGCTTGGGTCATACCAGTCAATCCCAGTTTCCCGGTATTGCCCGTAATCTTTCATCACCCCTGTGGGCGCTCGTAGTAACCCGGTTTGCGTAAACTGAGGATCGCAGCCCGCAGTATGCTGGCACCAACGTAGCCTTGCAGATTCGCTGACCAGGTCATCGATTTCCTGAGCCGATAAGCCGGTAGCCCAGCGTGCCATCATGCCCTCAACATTCACGGTTCGGTAAGCGCCCAGCGCCCCAGGTGCCTTACCCGTAGGGGCCAGACCCTCGATCCACAGCGCGCCGCTAAGCACTAACTGGTCAACGGTGTCCGGGTGTCGGCCCGCGTAACGGCCACAAATTGCGGTGCCCCAGCTATAGCCAATCAAACTCAGACGCTGGATACCGCGAGCGGCGAGAATGTGGGCCACAGCATTCTCGACTTCGATAACCGCATGATCGGTGTCCACCAGCGGCGGATTAGCCTCGGGTGGTTGGTTCATTTGCTCCGGCCGATCTGATTGGCCGTAACCCAAGAGGTCCAAGCACCAGGTATCGAAGCCTTGGTCGGCCATCAGATCCATCCAGGACTGGCCGTCGATGGCGTAATCAAAGGTATCCGTTGCCCCATAGGTAGCGCCGTGCACGAACAAGACGGTTTTGCCTGGAGATGTGTCACCGCGGTATTTGTTGCGCAGTACTATCTGGTAGTTAGTCATGGCGCTGGGAATACGGAAGTCTTTGCTGGTCATGGAAATGCTCTTAGGGTGATTTTGCGTTTACGAACAAATGCCGGCTGCCCTTTGCCTCAGTTGAGTCGGGTTGGCTCGATTAAGATTTTGGCGTGAACCTCTGGATCTGCTAAGGCCGCAAAAGCGTCAGCAACGCCGTGCAAGCCCACGGTGTCCGTGATGAGGGGGGCGACGTTGATCTTGCCTTCGCTTATGTCGCGTAACGTCTCAGCAAATTCTTCGGGCTGGTAGCCCAAGACAAACTGCAGGTTCAGTTCTTTATTGATGCCGATTAACGGCCGGATGTGGTCGGTTTCCATGCAGACACCTACGACGACGACGCGACCGCCCCGGGGCGCGCCGGCCATGATTTGATCCAGCACTCCCGGCACCCCAACGCACTCGAAGAAAACGCCTTGCCGAAAGGTCTGGCCGGCAAAGGGCTCAATAACCATGAGCTCGCCCTTGGCATCGTATTTGGCGATGTCGGTCCAGGCCTCGTAGGGCGAAGTCTTGCTTGGGTCGATAATGGTGTCCGCACCCATCATCTCCGCCAGATCCCGGCGTTTGGCGCTGTAGTCCACGGCGATAATAGGCCCCAGCCCCGCCTGCTTTAATGCGCTGATTACCGCCAAACCGACCGGGCCGCAGCCGATCACTAGCGGGACTTCAGATTTATCCAAGTTGGCCATGCGCACCGCATGCAGGCCAACGGCCATGGGTTCCGTGAGAGCGGCGTGGGCCGTAGCCAACCCGTTAGGCACAGGCAGCAGCATAGACTCGGTAAGCACCATGTTTTCGCTGTAGCCGCCGGGGACCTCGTTGGAATAGCCCACGGTGCAGAGCGCGCCATTGTGGACAGTGGTTGGAAAGGAACAAACTCGCGTGCCCGGCTTTAAGGTACCGGTGGTGCCAGGGCCATAGTCGAGGACTTCGGCGCAAAACTCGTGGCCCATCACCACGTCTTTGGTGAGATCCATGACGAATGAGCCGCCGGTTTCAATTGAGGTTTGCACCATGTCATGACCGTGTTTCAGGGCATGCAGGTCAGAGCCACAGATGCCGCAAGCCAGGGTTTTTACCAGCACCTCGCCTTCCGACGGTTTTGGCATGGCCATGTCATCGACGACGATTTCCGCATTGCGCATGATGGCTGCTTTCATGATGAGGTCCTCTGCCATGAATAATTGAGAAACCTCATCATCCCACAGACAGGAACCCTGGCAACTGGCCGCTGCGAGGGCTCTGTAAGGGCCGTTCGACGTTTCAGATTAAGGGCTTGCTGCGTCAGGGCCGCTTTGGGCAGCGGTGTTTGCGCTCCTGGGCTGTTGTTCCATTGATTGCAGCCAGTGGTGCAGCGTACCGGCGACCCTGCGGTCGAGTTCCGCCGGCGGGATGTTGAGTCGATTGGCGAAAGGGCGGCGGAAAATCCGATAGCCTCTGCTGAATGCGGACAGGGCCACCAGCAGAGCCGCCAGGTCGTGGTCAGGATGTATGTCTCCGTTGACGACGTCTTGCTCGAGTAGGCGATAACCTGCTTCAAAGTGTGGTGCTGGATCGACCTTGTTATCTCCATCAATGACCAGCAGGGCGCGAAGCTTGCTATCGGTATCGTCATCCACGCTCAGAAAGGTGCGCAAGCGCCGCTTTACGAAACCCAGGTTTTGCTCCCCGGCCGTGATTTTTTGCACCAGCAGTTTGAAGCGCTGGCTAATTGCAGCCCGTAACAGATCTCTGCGGGAGCCAAAGTAGTGATAGATGTTGCCGCGATTGACTCCCGCTCCCGCGGCCACTTCTTTGAGATTGAGTCCCGCCAGAACGCCATTAGTGCGGAGTGATTCCAGCGCCACATTGATAAGACGCTGTTCGGTGTCGGCGCGGTTTCGCTTCCGCCGTGTCTCGTCCTGCAAATGAGCCTCCAGGTTTTCGCAGTGGATTAACGTCCAAGCATAGCTCGACGGGTTAACAGATTTCGACTTTATTAGCATTGTGCTAATAAAGTTTTATAGTATCTGACCACATGCGCTTACCGTTGCCGACCTTAACTGCCAGTAGCGGCGGCAAGCGTAACTGGGGCGGATGATTGAAATTGGAGGCGGTGGATGAGTTGGAAGAAATGGTTGCTGTTGGGTCTCTTGGTGGCCGTTGGTGTAGTCGGCTACCAAATGAAAAAACTCTCGGATAGCTTTAAGCTGCCAGGCAGCCCAGAGGATTTGGTTGCCGTTCAAGCACAGGCACAGGCGCAAAACGCCGACGCCTTTTATCGTCCCGAACGCCAACCCGGACAACTGCAGCAGCCCAGTCCACTAAACAACGTGTATTTTGGTGATCTGCATGTGCATACCAATTTGTCCGTTGATGCCTATTTGTTCGGCAACAGATTCGATTTGGATACGGCCTATCGTTTCGCCAAGGGAGAAGCCTTAACCTTGCGAACCGGTGAGCGCATGGAGCTAACCCGGCCGCTGGATTTTGTTGCGCTAACCGATCATGCCGAAGGCTTTAGCCGTGGCGAACTGTGTGCTTCGGGCAATGCGAAAAACGAAACGGCCCGGGAGGCTTGTGCCGGCTTAGAAAACCCATCGTGGGTCAGGTTTTTAAGTCTGCGTAGAGCCGCAGAACAACGTCCAGTGACGCTTCCGCTGGAATGGTTCGATGACGATCCAGATTTAGAGCGAAGCTACGCTGCGTCCGCGTGGCAAAAGGTGCAGGAAGCTGCGGCACGTCACTACGAACCGGGTAAATTCACCACCTTCGTGGGCTATGAGTATTCACCAGCCCTGCCGGATCGCGGCAAACATCACCGCAACATCATTTTTCGCTCCATGGACACGCCGGAGTACGCGGTTTCCGCAATTGAAGCGCCCTCAGAGATCGAGCTTTGGCAGCAGCTTGAACGTAACTGTACCGGCGACTGCAAGTTCTTGACGATTCCGCACAATCCCAACAAGAGCTGGGGGTTGTCGTTTGCCAGTGAAACCATTGATGGCGTTGCCTATACCGAGGCGGATTGGCAGCTGCGCAAAAAATACGAACCGTTAGTGGAAATGTTTCAGATAAAGGGTAATTCCGAATGTTCCATGGCTTTTGGAGCCGGCGACGAGGAGTGCAGTTTTGAGCAGTTCTTACCCGCCTGCACCGATGGTCAAGAAACGTCGTGCATTCATCCTACGTCGATGGTCCGCGACGGGTTGCGCAAGGGGTTAGTGCTGGAAGATGAGCTGGGCTTCAATCCGCTGCAGTTTGGCTTGATTGGCGCGACGGACACCCACAACTCCAATCCCGGGGACGTGGAGGAATGGGACTATTCTGGATCAACAAGTTTTGCTTCTTCACCGGCGAAACGGCGTCTGGATCCGGCCAACCTGACCGGTATCCGAAACAACAACCCAGGCGGATTAGCTGCGGTTTGGGCAGCGGACAATACCCGGGAGGAACTGTTCGATGCCATGCAGCGCAAGGAGGTGTACGCCACCAGCGGCACTCGAATCAAGCTCCGGGTTTTTGCGGGCTATGACCTGCCCGAAGATATAGCGGCTACTGCAAACCTCGAGGCCGCCTACGCCGGCGGGGTGCCTATGGGCGGCAGTCTGGCAGCGCAACGAAACACCGCCCCGTCGTTCTTTGTCTGGGCGCTACAAGACCCAGACAACGCACCGCTAGCGAGAGTGCAAGTCATCAAGGGCTGGATCGAAGCTGGTGTTCAGCGCGAGATCGTTTATGACGTGGCCTGCGGCGGATCAGCTCTCGATCAGGCCTTGAACCAATGCGAGCAGAACAACGCTGCAGTCAGCCTGACTGACTGCGGATGGGATTCCAATGCAGGTGCCTCTGAGCTTAAAACGCTGTGGACGGATCCAGACTACGACGCCCAAGAAGACGCGTTTTACTACGTACGGGTGGTGCAAATTCCAACCTGTCGCTGGAGCACCTACGATGCGTTAAAACTGGGTGTGGCGTTGCCGGCAGACTCGCCGGCAACGGTGACCGAGATGGCGTGGTCCTCACCCATATGGCTTAAATCAAGGTAGGTGCCGAAGAGAGGTGGACTTAGCTGCAGATCTCTAAGCCACCGCGAGGTACGAGCGGTTACCTTCACAAATCCCAAGGTCTGCGGGCATGAACAAGTTGGTCGGAGTACGCCAACCCATGGGTTGGCGGTAGAGCGTCGCGCGAGGCGTACTAGCCGAGCGGGATTGAGCGACTGGGATGGCTTTTAGCGAAGTGTCGTTAGGGGCCACCGCGAGGTACGAGCGGTTACCTTCACAAATCCCAAGGTCTGCGGGCATGAACAAGTTGGTCGGAGTACGCCAACCCATGGGTTGGCGGTAGAGCGTCGCGCGAGGCGTACTAGCCGAGCGGGATTGAGCGACTGGGATGGCTTTTAGCGAAGTGTCGTTAGGGGCCACCGCGAGGTACGAGCGGTTACCTTCACAAATCCCAAGGTCTGCGGGCATGAACAAGTTGGTCGGAGTACGCCAACCCATGGGTTGGCGGTAGA
>JAYOBI010000033.1:0-7779 GCA_038104735.1 Gammaproteobacteria bacterium
AAGTGCAGAACCAGCGTATTCGCATTCATTTGAAGGCATTCGATCATCGCTTAATTGACGTATCGACTCAGGAAATCGTCGACACGGCCAAGCGCACGGGCGCACAGGTTCGCGGTCCCATTCCGCTGCCTACACGCAAAGAGCGTTTTACGATCCTCGTATCCCCCCACGTCAATAAAGACGCTCGGGACCAATACGAAATCCGTACCCATAAAAGACTCCTGGATATCGTAGAGCCCACGGAAAAAACCGTCGACGCGCTGATGAAGCTCGATCTTGCGGCCGGGGTAGAAGTACAAATTAGTTTGAATTGAGTTGAAGCTGTCTCGCTCTCTAGTAGCCAGACAGCTTTTTATTGTTTGACACCAAAAGGCTCCGATAGGGAGCCGGCGATAGGCGTAAGCCGGGCTTTAGCCCTCTTCGTTAAGAAAGAGGGGCGAAAGCCCGCTCGCCGTTGTAATCGCCCACAGGCAGGAAAAGACCAATGGCAATTGGATTGATAGGCAAAAAGAGCGGGATGACGCGAATCTTCAACGAAGAAGGCGTGTCAGTGCCCGTGACTGTCATTGAGGCGGAGCCAAACCGCGTGACCCAGGTGAAGAGCGTAGACGTTGACGGATACGCAGCGATTCAGGTCACTACTGGCCAGCGTCGCCGCAGTCGGGTGACCAAGGCCGCAGCCGGGCACTTCGCCAAAGCCAATGCCGGATCGGGTCGCGGTCTGTGGGAATTCCGAGTGGACGAAGCCGGCGACATCGACGTTGGCGGTGAGCTGGCGGTAGATCAGTTTGAGGCCGGGCAGATCGTCGATGTGCAAGGCACCTCAAAGGGGAAAGGCTACGCCGGTACCATCAAGCGCTGGAACTTCCGCGGCCAAGACAATACCCACGGCAACTCCATTTCTCACCGTGCGCCGGGGTCAATCGGCCAATGCCAGACACCGGGCCGGGTATTTAAAGGAAAGAAAATGTCGGGCCACATGGGCGCGGCACGGGTAACAACCCAAAATCTTGAAATCGTTCGGGTAGATGCTGAGCGCAACTTGATCATGGTCAAGGGTGCGGTTCCAGGGGCACCCGGTGGCGATGTCTGCATTCGGCCAGCAGTGAAGGCTCGTGCAGGAAATGGCGCAGGAGATGCGAAATGAATTTAAACCTCGCAGTTGACGGTGGCAGCGTAGAAGTAGCCGATACCGCATTCAGCCGTGAATACAACGAAGCACTAGTCCACCAGGTGGTGGTCGCCTACATGGCAGGCGCACGTCAGGGCTCTCGTGCACAAAAAAATCGTTCCGCGGTAAGCGGCGGCGGCAAGAAGCCTTGGCGTCAAAAGGGCACGGGCCGCGCTCGGGCAGGAACGACCCGCTCGCCAATCTGGCGTTCTGGCGGCGTCACTTTTGCCGCCCAACCCCAAGACCACTCCACCAAGGTCAATCGCAAGATGTACCGGGGTGCTCTTCAGTGCATCGTCTCGGAGCTAATCCGACAGGACCGACTGGTGGCTATCGAGTCATTTTCCGTTGCCGCGCCAAAAACCAAAGCCTTGGTCGGCAAGCTTAAAGAGCTGGACATCGCCGGTGCGCTCATCGTCACAGAAGAAGTGGATCAGAATCTGTTCCTCGCTGCCCGCAACGTTAAAGGCATCGATGTTAGAGACGTGGACGGAATCGACCCGGTCAGTCTCATCAGCTACGAAAAGGTGTTAATCACCGTTCCCGCGCTGAAGAAATTAGAAGAGGTGCTGGCATGAACCAAGAGCGAATTTTCACCGTATTACGCGAGCCGCACATAACGGAAAAAGTAGCGGTGCAGGGCGAAGCGGCCAACCAATACGCGTTCAAGGTAGCGCCAGACGCAACGAAGACTGAGATCCGCGCAGCGGTTGAGAGCATCTTCAGCGTATCCGTGACCAAGGTCACTACCGCCAACGTCAAGGGCAAGCTCAAGCGCACGGCGCGAGGTATGTCGCGCAAAAAGAACTGGAAAAAAGCATACGTCACTGTAGCTGCGGGCCAAGAGCTCGACTACATGGTGGCGGAATAAGGGTTAAGGCATGGCTGTTGTAAAGACAAAACCAACTTCGCCGGGACGACGATTCGTCGTCAAGGTCGTTGACTCAGAGCTGCATAAAGGCGCGCCGCACAAAGCGCTGATTGCTCCGCAAAAGAAAACCGGCGGGCGCAACAACGCAGGCCGCATCACCACCCGTCATCGCGGTGGCGGGCACAAGCAGCACTATCGGATTATTGACTGGAAGCGCAGCAAAGACGGCATTCCTGCAGTAGTCGAGCGCCTGGAGTACGACCCCAACCGCACGGCGAATATTGCCCTGCTGAAATACGCCGACGGCGAGCGCCGATACATCATCGCGCCAAAAGGGGTCAGCGCTGGCGATCCAATTATGAGTGGCCCCACGTCACCGATTAAGGCAGGCAACACCCTGGCTTTGCGTAACATTCCCGTAGGTAGCGTGATCCACTGCGTAGAACTCAAGCCAGGTAAGGGCGCGCAAATGGTGCGAAGCGCCGGCGGCTCTTGCCAGCTGGTGGCTCGCGAAGGTGCTTACGCCACGCTACGTATGCGCTCTGGCGAAATGCGTCGGGTGCTAAGCGAGTGCCGTGCCACCCTCGGCGAAGTCGGTAACAGCGAACACAGCCTGCGTTCCTTGGGCAAGGCTGGCGCCAAGCGCTGGCGCGGCGTGCGACCCACCGTTCGTGGTGTGGCCATGAACCCAGTCGATCACCCCCATGGTGGTGGTGAGGGCAAGACTTCCGGTGGCCGCCACCCAGTTACCCCTTGGGGTGTTCCAACTAAGGGACACAAAACCCGCAAGAACAAACGCACAGACGATCTTATCGTTCGTCGTCGCGGTAAGCGCTAAGCAGCGTCACAGGAGAACGATAAGTGCCTAGATCTTTATTTAAAGGACCCTTTGTCGACACCCATCTGTTGAAGAAGGTTGAAAAAGCGGTTGAGAACAACGAGCGACGCCCGATCAAAACCTGGTCACGACGCTCCATGGTTATGCCAGAAATGGTGGGCCTGACCATTGCTATTTATAACGGTCGCCAGCATGTGCCCGTAGTAATAAACGAAGACATGGTAGGTCATAAGTTAGGCGAATTTGCGCCGACCCGAACCTATCGCGGTCACGCGGCAGACAAGAAAGCCAAGCGCTAACGCGGCGAAAGAGTAGAGGAAGACGATGCAAGTCAGTGCCATAGCTAAACGCTTACAAATTTCGCCACAAAAAGTGCGTCTGGTAGCAGACCAAGTGCGTGGCAAGCCGGTGGCAGATGCCCTGGACATTCTGAACTTCAGCACCAAAAAGGGTGCCGTTCTGGTCAAGAAGACCGTGGAATCCGCCATCGCCAACGCTGAACACAACGAAGGCGTTGACGTAGACGATCTGCGAATTTCAGAAATCTACGTGAACGAAGGAATGACCATGAAGCGGATTCGCCCTCGTGCAAAAGGACGGGCCGATCGAATTTTAAAGCGCAGCTGTCACATCACCGTGACGGTGTCGGATACGGAATAAGAGAACAGTATGGGTCAAAAAGTACATCCAACCGGTATTCGCCTTGGCATCGTCAAGGACCACACATCTGTCTGGTTTGCCGACAAAAAGAATTACGCTGACTACCTGCTTAACGATCTTGAGGTGCGACAGTACCTGCGCAAGAAGTTAGCTGATGCCTCGGTTGGTCGCATTGAGATTGCGCGGCCGGCTCAGACCGCTCGAGTGACCATCCATACCGCTCGACCAGGCATCGTCATCGGTAAGAAAGGCGAAGACGTAGACAAGTTGCGTCAGGAACTGTCCAAGCGCATGGGTGTGCCAGTGCACATCAACATCGAAGAAATCCGCAAGCCAGAACTGGACGCCGTTCTGGTAGCGCAAAACGTAGCCCAGCAGCTCGAGCGCCGGGTGCAGTTTCGGCGCGCCATGCGCCGAGTGATTCAGAACGCTATGCGACTGGGCGCGGAAGGCATCAAAGTCCGGGTAGCCGGACGCTTGGGCGGCGCTGAGATCGCGCGCTCTGAGGTATATCACGAGGGTCGAGTGCCGCTGCACACCCTGCGTGCTGACATTGATTACGCGACCTTCGAAGCAGAGACCACCTACGGAATCCTCGGCATCAAGGTCTGGATATTTAAGGGAGAAATCATCGGCTCCAACACCCCGGAGGCAGCGCCCCAAGGGTAGGACGAAGTCAGATGGCTTGGCCGCCGTCAAAAAATGGCAGCCAGAGTGAATAGCACCAATAGTTAAGAACGAACATGTTACAGCCGAAAAGAACGAAATTTAGAAAAATGCACAAGGGCCGCAACCGCGGCCTGGCGCTGCGAGGCTCCAAGGTCAGCTTTGGCGAGTTTGGTCTCAAGGCCGTAGGCCGCGGACGCATGACTGCGCGTCAGATCGAAGCAGGTCGTCGTGCCATGACCCGTCGTATTCGGCGTGGCGGCAAGATCTGGATTCGCGTGTTCCCCGACAAGCCAATTACCAGCAAGCCTTTAGAGGTTCGTCAGGGTAAGGGTAAGGGCAACGTGGAGTATTGGGTGGCACTGATCCAGCCGGGCAAGGTGCTTTACGAGATGCAGGGCGTACCCGAGGACGTGGCGCGCGAGGCATTAAGTTTGGCCGCAGCCAAGCTGCCTTTTAAAACCGTATTTGTGAAACGGACGGCAATGTAATGAAGGTCCAGGAAATTCGAGAAAAAAGTAACGACGAGCTAAAGGCGGAGATTTTGCGCCTGCAGCGCGAGCATTTTTCACTGCGTATGCAGCGAGCCAGCGGTCAGTTAGGTCAGACGCACTTGCTCAAAGAAGTACGCCGCGACATCGCTCGCGTTAAGACCGTGATGAAGGAGACTGCAAATGTCTGATGCCCAAGAGGTAAAGGCGAAGAATCCACGCGCTGTATCTGGCGTAGTGGTAAGCGATCGCATGGAAAAGAGCATCACCGTCAAAGTAGAGCGGCGCGTTAAGCACCCGGTTTACGGCAAATTCGTGCGTAAGTCGTCGAAGATTCACGCACACGATGAAAACAACGATTGCAACGTAGGCGACACGGTCACCGTGGTCGAATGCCGACCACTGTCTAAGACCAAGACATGGACCCTGCAGAGCATCGACGTCCGGTCTACTGGAGTCTAGAGAGCCATGATTCAGACAGAAACAATGCTGGAGATTGCCGACAACAGCGGTGCGCGAAAAGTGCAGTGCATCAAGGTGTTGGGTGGCAGTCACCGCCGTTACGCGGGAATTGGTGACATCATCAAGGTCACCGTCAAAGAGGCGATTCCCCGTGGCCGGGTACGCAAAGGCCAGGTGATGGACGCCGTGGTGGTGCGCACGCGCAAAGGAGTGCGTCGTCAAGACGGTTCCCTGATTAAGTTTGATCAAAACGCTGCGGTATTGCTCAACGCCAACAAGCAGCCCATCGGAACACGGATCTTTGGCCCGGTAACACGAGAGCTGCGATCAGAGCGTTTTATGCGCATCGTGTCATTAGCGCCAGAGGTTTTATAAGCAAGCGCCTGTTGGTGGAAAGACACCAGGGTCGGTTGGTTAAACAGAGGATTCGGAAGAGAAAGTCGGCATGTTAAAGATCAAGAAAAATGACGAAGTGGTCGTGATCGCGGGTCGCGACAAAGGGCGTCGCGGCGAAGTGCTGAAGGTGCTGAAAGACGGTCGCCTGATGGTCGCTGGAATCAACATGGTCAAGAAGCACAGAAGGCCCAATCCAAACGCGGGTGACCAAGGCGGCATCGTGCCCCAAGAAGCACCCATCCAGGTGTCTAACGTGGCGATCTGGAATCACGAAGAAGAAAAGGCTGACCGCGTGGGCCTGAAAATCGAAGAAGGACGGAAAATTCGCGTCTTCAAGTCAAACGGCAAAGAGATTGATGACTAACGATGGGTAAATTATACGACCACTACCGTACCGAGATACGGCCACAGCTGCAGAAGGATCTGGGAATCTCCAACCCAATGGCAGTGCCGAAAATCACCAAGGTGACCCTGAACATGGGCGTTGGCGAAGCAATTGCCGACCGCAAGGTTATGGAAGCTGCAGTGACAGACATGACCGCCATCGCAGGTCAACAGCCGGTAATTTGCTTGGCGCGTAAATCCGAAGCGGGATTCAAAATTCGGGAAGGCTACCCAATTGGCTGCAAGGTCACCTTGCGCCGAGAGCGTATGTACGACTTTTTGGAGCGATTGGTCGACATCGCCATTCCGCGAATCAGAGACTTCCGCGGGTTGAACCCTAAGGCCTTCGATGGCCGTGGCAACTTCAGCATGGGTATTACCGAGCAAATCGTATTCGCTGAAATCGACTACGACAAAATCGACAAGATTCGGGGCATGGACATCTGCGTAACGACGTCGGCCCAAACAAACGAAGCGGCCCTTGAACTGCTTAAAGCGTTCAAGTTTCCCTTCCGCACATAGGATAAGAGGCGAAGAATGGCTAAGCGATCCATGATCGAGAGAGAGAAGAAACGCACTCGTGCTCGCGAGAAGTATGGTGCCAAGCGAGACGCGCTGCGGGCAATCATTGCTGACCGAAACGTAAGCGACGAAGAGCGCTGGGATGCCCAGCTGAAACTGCAGGCACAGCCTCGCGACGCCAGCCGAGCGCGCCGGCAACGACGCTGCGGTTTAACCGGTCGTCCTCACGGGGTTTACAGAAAATTCGGTCTGTCACGCAACATGCTGCGCGAAGCAGCCATGCGCGGCGACGTGCCCGGATTGGTCAAGGCGAGTTGGTAGGTAACAAAATATGACGATGCAAGATCCCATAGCTGACCTGTTAACCCGCATGCGCAACGCGCAGATGGCAGGCCATGTAGACGTGCAGATGCCTCATTCCAAGGCCAAGTGCGCAATTTTAGACGTGCTGCAAAGTGAAGGTTTCATCGAAGGCTACACGGTAACCGACGAAGTGAAGGCCACCATCACGGTGCAGCTGAAGTACCACAACGGCGGCCCGGTGATTGAAGAAATTGCCCGAGTCAGTCGTCCTGGTCTGCGAATTTATAAAGAAAGTAACGACATCCCCAAGGTGCGGGGCGGACTTGGCGTTGCCATCGTCAGCACCAACCGAGGCGTGATGACGGACAAAGCCGCCCGTGCTCAAGGCATCGGTGGTGAAGTGCTTTGCACGGTATTTTAGGAGAACGCCATGTCTCGCGTAGCTAATAACCCTGTAGCCCTGCCGTCTGGCGTTGAGGTCAAACTCAACGGTCAAGCGCTGTCGGTAAAAGGTGCGAAGGGTCAGATGGAATTCGCCATTCACGATTCAGTGGCTCTCATTCAAGAAGAGGGTGAACTGAAAGTAAGTGCCAAAGACGAAGATCGCGGCGCCAAAGCCATGGCAGGCACCATGCGCGCCATCGTGCAAAACATGGTGACCGGAGTCTCGCAGGGTTTTGAGAAGCGGCTGGAGCTGCAGGGCGTTGGTTATCGCGCCCAGGCACAGGGTAAAAAACTGACCATGCAGTTGGGCTTTTCCCACCCAGTGGAGTACGAGTTACCCGAGGGCATTGGCGCTGAAACGCCAAGCCAAACGGAAATCGTTATCTCCGGTGTGGACAAGCAGCGGGTCGGGCAGGTTTGTGCGGAAATCCGCAGCTTTCGACCACCAGAGCCCTATAAAGGCAAAGGGGTTCGATATGCCGGTGAGTACGTCAAGCGTAAGGAAGCCAAGAAGAAGTAACGTAAAAGCGCAGGGCTGTTAGTCGACGCCGACTTTGTCCAAGAACAAGCG
>JAYOBI010000033.1:7879-14142 GCA_038104735.1 Gammaproteobacteria bacterium
GTCCAAGAACAAGCGGGTCAAAGCGCCAACGAATCGAAGAGCAAACGGGTCAAAACAGATCAGGTTAAGAATAGAACGATGAACGAAAAGAAAGTAAGCAGACTGAGAAGAGCGCGCCGAAGCCGCATGAAGATGCGCGAGCTGGGTGCAACACGTTTATCGGTTTGCCGTACACCACGGCACATTTATGCCCAGGTGATTTCGCCGGATGGCGGCACCATTGTCGCTCAGGCCAGCACTCTGGATGCGGACCTGCGCTCTGGTAGTACCGGCAACGTGGAAACGGCGGCCAAAGTCGGCACCCTGATTGCTGAGCGGGCAAAGGCCCAGGGAGTTACTGCGGTGGCCTTTGATCGTTCAGGATTTAAATATCATGGCCGGGTCAAAGCCCTGGCTGACGCTGCCCGTGAAGGCGGATTGGAGTTTTAAATGGCGTATTCAGAAGAAATTCGAGAAGAAGGGCTGGTTGAAAAACTGGTTCAGGTGAATCGCGTCGCCAAAGTGGTTAAGGGCGGACGAATCTTCGGTTTCACCGCGCTCACCGTAGTTGGCGATGGTAACGGACGCGTTGGATTCGGTCGGGGTAAGGCCCGAGAGGTACCAACGGCTATTCAAAAAGCCATGGAATCCGCTCGCCGCAATATGGTCGATATCGACCTTAACGGTGACACCCTGTGGTATGCGACCACGGCTCGTCATTCGGCATCCAAGGTGTATATGCAGCCTGCATCTGAAGGTACTGGCGTCATCGCTGGTGGCGCGATGCGTGCGGTGCTGGAAGCAGCCGGGGTACAAAACGTGTTGGCCAAGTGCTACGGCTCAACGAACCCAGTCAACGTAGTGCAGGCTACCTTCAAGGCGTTGATTGGCGCGAAGTCGCCGGAACGCGTAGCCGAAAAGCGCGGCAAAGACGTCGATTCCATCGTCGCCTAAAACCAGTTAGCGGCGCTGAAGAATAGTTGAAAAACCTCTGAATATCAGGGGGATCAAGGAAAGCCAGATGAGTGACAAGACAGTAACAGTAACCCTGACTAAGAGCCCAATCGGCCGCCTGAAGAATCACAAGGCCTGTGTTGCTGGCCTAGGGCTGCGCCGTATTGGCCACACCGTCACAGTGGAAGACACCCCGTCAGTTCGGGGAATGATCAACCGTATCAACTACATGGTGCGCGTTGAGGGAGAAGGTTAATGCAGCTGAATGATTTGCACCCGGCAGCGGGCAGTAAGAAAGCAAAGCGCCGCGTAGGGCGTGGTCAAAGCTCCGGCTTTGGTAAAACCGCAGCGCGAGGTCAAAAGGGTCAAAAGGCGCGTTCCGGTGGCGGCGTTCGTCCAGGATTCGAGGGCGGTCAGCTGCCCCTGCAAATGCGTATTCCGAAGTTCGGCTTCCGTTCTCGTATCGGCATGAGCACTGCAGAAGTGCGTTTGAGCGAGCTGAACAAGATCGAAGGCGATGTAGTCAGCCTGGAAACCCTGAAAGCCGCCAACGTAGTGCGAAAAGATAAGAAGCGCGCTCGCATCATGCAGTCAGGTGAAATTGGCAAGGCGCTGAAAGTGGAAGACGCCAACCTGGCGGTCACCAAAGGTGCCCGAGCGTCCATCGAAGCCGCCGGTGGTCAAGTAATCGATGTGCCCCAAGCTCCGAAAGGACGCCTGGAAAAGAAAGCAAAGCCAGCGGAATAAAGGTGGCGGCATTAAACCGACACCACGCGTCAAGAACACGAGCTAACAAATAGAAAACCATGTCACGTAACCAAGAAGACATCGCCAATCAGTTGGCAGGGAATCAGGCTGGAGTCGCTGAACTTCGCAGCCGGCTTCTGTTCGTCTTGTTTGCGCTGCTGGTTTATCGCATCGGCACCCACATCCCGGTGCCCGGTATCGACCCGGCCCAGCTACAGGCGCTGTTCAACCAAAACCAGGGCGGCATTCTAGAACTCTTCAACATGTTCTCTGGTGGCGCATGGGAGCGCATGAGTATTCTGGCTCTGGGCGTTATCCCTTACATCACCGCCAGCATTATCATGAACCTGTTGACCATGATGTGGCCGCAGTTCCAGCAGTGGCGAAAAGAAGGCGAAAGCGGCCGGCGTAAAATCACTAAGGCCACGCGTTATCTCACGTTAGGCATCGCCTTTATTCAGGGAACATCCCTGGCCGTCACCTTAGGCAATCAGGGCCTTGCCTTCGATCCCGGCACCAGCTTCCTGTTCGTCGCCGCCTTGACCTTAGTGACGGGCTCCATCTTTATGATGTGGTTAGGCGAACAAATCACCGAGCGCGGCGTTGGCAACGGTATTTCCCTGCTTATTTTCTCAGGCATCGTATCCGGCTTCCCGGCAGCCATTGGTCAAATGTTTGAAGCCGCGCGCCTTGGCAATATCAACATCATTGCACTATTGGCCATGGCCGCCTTGGCCGTCGCCGTAGTTTGGTTCGTCGTTAGAGTCGAGCGGGGCCAGCGCCGCATCACCGTGAATTACGCCAAGCGCCAGCAGGGACGGCGTATGGTGCAGGCCCAGAGCAGCCATCTGCCGCTTAAAATTAATATGGCCGGCGTGATTCCCGCCATCTTCGCGTCCAGTCTGTTACTGGCTCCGGCCTCTATGGCCAGCTGGTTTGGCAGCAACCCAGGTATGGGCGTGCTGCAGCAGGTTGCTCTCGTACTGTCGCCCGGGCAACCGCTGTACATCATGATGTTTGCCGCGGGCATTATCTTTTTCAGTTTCTTCTACACCGCGATCATGTTCGACCCGAAAGATGTGGCCGATAACCTCAAGCGTCAGGGCGCTTACGTTCCGGGCATTCGCCCCGGCGCCCAAACCTCGAAATACATTGACGATGTCATCACGCGCCTCACGGTATTCGGTGCGTCTTACGTGACTTTGGTGTGTTTGCTGCCGGAATTTATGGTCGTGTTTTTCGACACCTCATTCCAGCTAGGCGGAACAGCGGTACTGATTGTGGTTGTCGTGGCCATGGACTTTATGGCGCAAGTGCAATCGCATCTGATGAGCAGCCAGTACGCGAAGCTCATGGAGAAATCCAAGCTGCAAAACTATGGGAAGCGGCGTTAAGCGCCTGAACAGGTTAGGACTATGAAAGTTAGAGCATCAGTAAAGAAAATTTGCCGGAACTGCAAAATCGTTAAGCGCCATGGCGTGGTACGGGTGATTTGCAGTGCCGAACCTCGTCATAAGCAGCGCCAAGGTTAGTTGGCGGTTATGACTTCAAGTGTAAGACGGAGCGAATAGATGGCACGTATTGCCGGAATAAACATCCCGGATAATAAGCACGCGCGGGTTTCACTGACCTATATCTTTGGGATTGGGTCGACCACCGCAGACAAGATCTGCGATGCCGCGGGCGTTAAACCCGATGAAAAAATTGGCGAGCTTGATGAAGCGAGTTTGGACGCGATTCGTAACGAAGTCGCGAAATGTACTGTAGAGGGCGACCTACGCCGAGAGAACTCTATGAACATCAAGCGATTGATGGACTTGGGTTGCTATCGCGGCATGCGTCATCGTCGGCATTTGCCAGTACACGGCCAGCGCACAAGAACTAACGCGCGAACCCGAAAAGGACCGCGTAGGCCCATTCGCAGGTAGCGTTTTTTGCAGGACGTTTTTGCAAAAGCCCTAGCGTTGCCGCTGGGGTGAAGGAAGCAGGATAAGTAGATATGGCAGAAAAGAAAAAAGCGAAACGTGTGGTGGTTGACGGCTTAGCCCACATTCACGCGTCGTTTAACAATACGATCATCACCATTACTGACCGGCAAGGTAACGCGCTGAGCTGGGCCACGTCTGGTGGATCAGGCTTTCGCGGTTCGCGCAAAAGCACGCCCTTCGCTGCGCAGGTAGCTGCCGAGCGAGCCAGCAACGTAGCCGTTGAATTTGGCATGAAGAGTGTTGACGTATTCGTCAAAGGGCCTGGGCCCGGCCGAGAATCAGCGGTTCGCGCAATTAATGCTGCCGGTTTGAAAATCAATAGCATCGCCGACGTGACGCCTATTCCGCACAACGGCTGTCGTCCGCCCAAGCGCCGCCGCGTCTAGCGCACGCCAACAGAATACACACGGAGAAACAGGTATGGCCCGTTATTTAGGACCAAAACTCAAGCTTAGCCGTCGAGAAGGCACCGATCTGTTCTTAAAGAGCGGCGTCCGCCCCATCGACTCCAAGTGCAAGATCGACAATGCACCAGGCCAGCACGGTATCCGTCGCGGTCGTCTTTCGGACTATGCGGTGCAGCTGCGCGAAAAGCAGAAGGTGCGTCGAATCTACGGCGTACTGGAAAAGCAGTTCCGCAACTACTACAAGACTGCGGATCGCAAGAAGGGCGCTACTGGCGAGAATCTGCTGAAGCTGCTTGAAAGTCGTTTGGATAATGTCGTGTATCGCATGGGCTACGGATCAACCCGGGCGGAAAGCCGCCAGCTCGTCTCGCACAAATCCATAACCGTAAACGGCGGTATCGTGAACATCGCGTCTTACCAGGTGAAGCCTGATGACGTGGTTGCCGTTGCCGAGAAGTCCCGAGCCCAGCTGCGTATTCAAGCAGCCCTGCAGCTAGCTGCTCAGCGCGGGCAGGTAGATTGGGTAGACGTTAGCGCAGAGAAGATGGAGGGCGTGTTCAAGCGTCTGCCTGATCGCGAAGAACTTCCTGCGGAGATCAACGAAAACCTCATCGTAGAGCTTTACTCTAAGTAATTTTTATTTCGCCGATAACGGCTTTGTTGGAGACAATTTATGTCACAGCTGGTTAACGACTTTCTGACACCACAACAAATCGATGTTCAATCGGACAGCCCGTTCCGCGCGAAGGTGACCCTTGAGCCATTGGAGCGGGGCTTCGGCCATACTCTGGGCAACACCCTGCGTCGAATCCTTTTGTCATCCATGCCCGGATGCGCAATCACCGAGGTGCAAATTGACGGCGTGCTGCACGAATACAGCACCATCGAAGGCGTTCAGGAAGACGTCATCGACATTCTTCTAAACCTGAAAGACATCAGCATCGTCATGCACAACCAAGACGAAGGCGTGATTACATTGAGCAAGGATGGTGCCGGCGCAGTAACAGCCGGTGACTTCCAGCTGACGGAAGATATCGAAATCGCCAACCCAGACCATGTGGTGTGCAACCTAAACGACAAGGGCTCGATCCGAATTGAGGCCCGAGTAACCCGAGGTCGCGGTTATGTGCCCGTGGACGCCCAGGGCGAGGACGAAGAAGACTCCCGGCCTATTGGCGCGCTGCGACTGGATGCTTCCTACAGCCCCATGCGTCGCGTGTCGTACAGCGTGGAAAGCACTCGGGTAGAGCAGCGCACAGACCTCGACAAGCTAATCTTAGACCTTGAAACCAACGGCACCATCGACCCGGAAGAGTCCATTCGTCGTGCGGCGACAATTTTGCAGCATCAGCTGGCGGTCTTTGTTGATCTAGACAACGAAAAAGAGCAGGTAGTAGAAGAGAAGGAAGACGAAGTCGATCCTATTTTGATCCGTCCGGTAGACGATCTTGAGCTCACCGTGCGGTCAGCAAACTGCCTCAAGGCCGAGAATATTTACTACATCGGTGACCTCATCCAGCGCACGGAAGTGGAGCTGCTGAAAACGCCAAACCTTGGCAAAAAGTCGCTGACTGAAATCAAAGACGTATTGGCGTCCCGAGGGCTGGCTTTGGGTATGCGTATCGAAAATTGGCCGCCCGCGAATCTGCACGGCGGACGTCTGTAATCACCCAGCACTGGGCCGACAAGAACGAGAACATTGCGTTGTGAAACGCAAACATTGACAGGAACGAATCATGCGTCATCGAAAGAGTGGCAGACAGCTCAACAGAAACAGTTCACATCGCAAAGCGATGTTCAGCAACATGGCTGCTTCGTTGATAGAAAGCGAAGTGATTAAGACGACGCTGCCGAAGGCAAAAGAGCTGCGGCGCGTGGTTGAGCCGCTAATCACCTTAGCCAAGGAAGATTCCGTAGCGAATCGTCGCCTGGCATTTGCCCGAACCCGCAGCAAGGCGGCGGTTGGCAAGCTGTTCTCGGAGTTTGGCCCGCGCTATCAAAATCGGCCGGGCGGCTACACCCGTATTCTTAAGTGTGGGTTCCGCACCGGCGACGCTGCACCAATGGCCTACATAGAGCTGGTTGATCGGCCCATCGTCAACGAAGAGTTCGAAGACGAGTTCGCGTCGGCCCAGGCGCTGCCAGCAGAAGAGGCGCTGCCAGCAGAAGAGGCCCCAGCCCAGGAAGA
>JAYOBI010000023.1:0-54886 GCA_038104735.1 Gammaproteobacteria bacterium
AGCGTCAAAAGCCAAACTTTCGACGCGGACGCGTCCTGAAACCAAGTCGCCCCCAAAGCCTTTATCAATGTGATGGTCGGAGCCCTAGGCCTCCAAGTTGCGTTAGCGTCAAAAGCCAAACTTTCGACGCGGACGCGTCCTGAAACCAAGTCGCTTTTTAACCGTCCATTGTTTTGATCACATCGGTGATTGTTCGAATGGGTTGTTCGCTGTCTTTCAGCTGTGTTTTTTAAATCTCCTATCGATTTGCTGCGTCGAGGCAGGAGCGGGAGCATAGCACGTTCTTTTGTTCTGAAACTGGCTGTCTCTACCGCTGCCGCCGTTTCGGCGCGAATCTGTGTCACGGCACAAGTTTTATGGCGGCTGTGGGTGGTTTCTGGTACAAACTTGCGCAGCTTCAAGGATCAGTGTGTCAATGAGTATCGATTCCAGACGTGTGGAACAAGTCTTTTCTGTGATGCAAACCGTTGCTGAAAATGGCGATGGTTCGGTGCAGGTGGGGGCCGTAGCTGACGTGCTGCGCGCCAGCAATTCACCCATCTCGGCGTGGCAAATTCGCGCCGACTGCTCGGCCCTGCAGGAGCGCGGACGTATTCATCTAGATGCGGCGTCTGGCGCCTGGCGAATCTCGGCGGGCCAGCAAGAGCAGGGCGCAGCGTAAACCCGGTGACGAATTTTCATTGGTAATCTAATCAAACACGCTGAGTTGTCGGTGTTACAGGGAACGCACTAATGAAAACCGTAGTTGATACCTCGGGCTTACCGGTCATCGATAAGCCTGGTCGCATTTGTATTTTGCAGTCCAAGTGGTATCCGGAGTTGGTGCAAAGCATGACCTCCGCCTGTGAGCAGGTGCTGGGTCAAGCCGGGTACGCTGACATAGAGGTTCACACTCTCCCCGGTTCTCTCGAGATACCGCTGGCGGCGCGGGATCTGCTCGCCGAAGACGTTAACCTGGAAATAGACGCAATCATTTGTTTCGGGGTGATTATCAAAGGCGACACCCTGCACTTTGAAATGATCAGCGCAGAATCAATGCGGGGTCTGGGCTCAGTGATGCACGATTTCCGCCGGCCAGTTCTGGTGGAGATTTTGCCGGTGTTTAACCGACAGCAAGCGGTGGACAGAGCCTCAGACGATGAATTCAACAAGGGGATTGAAGCTGCAGTAGCAGCCATTGAAATGGTGGCTTGGCGTCGCTCTATTGTCGGCTAACTTTGAATAGCCGCTGTTTGTCCCTGGCCCAGTCTTTTTCCCGCGTTGCATCGCGCTTGTCGTGCTGCTTCTTGCCTTTGCCCAAGGCGATTTCGCACTTCACTTTGTTGCCCTTCCAGTACATGGACATGGGCACAATGGTGTAGCCCTTTTGCTGGCTGGCAATAAACAACCGCGACAGTTCCTTGGCGTGCAGCAGCAGTTTGCGCATGCGCTGGGGTTCGGCGATGACGTGGGTTGAAGCGCTCAGCAGCGGGGTAATGGTACAGCCCGCTAAATACGCTTCGCCTTTGTGTATTTGCACAAAGGCCTCGGCAAGCTGCACTTTGCCGTCACGGATACTTTTGACTTCCCAGCCCATCAACATTAGACCTGCCTCGAAGCGGTCCTCGATAAAGTAGTCATGCCGAGCCCGACGGTTCTGCGCAATGCTGCCGGGGCTGGTTTTTTTTCCTGACTTTGCCATGAGTGTTTTGGGGGCTTGGATGATCTTGCGGGTGCCCAGTGTATATCAGTCCTGACCCGTCGGCTGCGAAAAGTCTTCGCGTCGGGCCACGGCTTAGGGTTTCGGTAGTACAATTTACGCTGTTTTGTTGGAGCGACTTGCATGGTTAATTCACACACCTCAGGGACCGGGCAGCGCTGGTCTAATCGCTGGCTGTTTATTTTGGCCGCTGCCGGTAGCGCCGTGGGTTTGGGCAACATCTGGAAGTTTCCCTACATCGCCGGTGAAAATGGTGGCGGTGCATTCGTCCTGATTTATCTGGTTTGCATCGCCGCAGTGGGCATACCGATTATGGTCAGCGAGGTGCTGATGGGGCGGCAGGGACGAGCTAGCCCCATTCACGCCATGCGTAAGTTAGCTAAGCAGTCTGGCCGCAGCCACCGCTGGTCAATCGTGGGCTGGATGGGGGTGCTGGCGGGATTTTTAATTCTGTCCTATTACGCGGTGATCGCCGGTTGGGCGGTGAACTACATTTGGGCTAGCGCCAGCGGCACCTTTACTGGCGCTTCGGCAGCGGATATTGGCCAGCACTTTGACGCGTTTTTGGCCAGTCCGCTTGAGCTTGTGCTCTACCAAACAGGCTTTCTGGCTCTCACCATTTGGATTGTCGGCCGCGGTGTGACCAAGGGGCTTGAGGCCGCAATCCGTTGGTTTATGCCGCTGCTGTTTGTGCTGCTCATAGCTCTACTCGTCTACGCTTTTAACTCCGGCGGGTTTGATCAGGGTTTTGCGTTCATGTTCGACATGAAGTGGCAGGCTGTCACAGCGGAGTCCTGGCTCATTGCGATGGGTCAGGCGTTTTTCACCTTGAGTTTGGGCATGGGCACCATGATGGCCTACGGCGCCTACGTGCCTGACGATGCGCATCTTGGTTCCACGGTGGTAAGCATTGCGCTCATCGACTCCATGATTGCTATTGCCGCTGGTCTTGCAATCTTTCCTATCGTGTTCGCCAATGGTCTCGAAGTTGCTCAGGGTCCAGGCTTAACCTTCGTCACGCTGCCTCTGGCTTTTGGACAAATGCCCTTAGGCAGCGTCTTTGGCGCACTATTCTTTTTGCTACTCAGCTTTGCGGCCATTACCTCGGCAATATCCCTGACCGAACCGGCGCTGTCCTACTTAGTAGAGGAGTACAACGCTAAACGTGAGCGCGTAGCTGTCAGCCTTGGCGTCATTTGTTGGGTGCTGGGTTTGGGCACAGTGCTCTCCTTCAATCTGTGGAGCGGCGTGTCCTTCGTCGGGGAGCTGACGTTTTTCGATAGCGTTGATTACTTCTCGCAAAATATCTTGCTGCCCCTGGGCGGCATGCTGCTCACGCTCTTTGCCATGTGGATCCTTCCACGAGACTTGGTGGACCAACAGCTGTCCATTGAATCGAATTGGGTGAGCTGGGCGTGGCGATTGGTCGCTGGGGTCATTGCTCCCTTGTGTGTGCTGGCCGTCTTTATCAGCACCCTATGGCCCCTGTTGACTGGCATGTTGCCGTGACAGAAATCACTCGCTCTTGCCTGCTGTTGGTGCCTGTGACCCGGGCTTATCAGGTGGTGGCAGAGGTGGAGCGCTATCCCGAGTTTCTGCCGGCGTGCAAAGGAGTGTCTGTACTTGAGCGACGAGTGGACGAGCACGATGTGGAGTGGGTTGAAGCTCAAGTGACGGTGGGTGCGGCCGGGGCTGAGTACGAATTTGTGACCCAAAACCAGGGCCGTAAAAATCAGCACATCGAAGTACATCTCAAGCGCGGACCGTTCAATCGGCTGGACGGGCTGTGGTCCTTCAAGGCGCTGGGCGATGACGGCTGCCGTATTGAGCTACGCCTGGAGTTTGAAGCGGCGGCGCTGCTGGCGGGCATGCTCAATCCCGTGGCGAATCGGGTTGCTGACCGTATGGTCGATGCTTTTTCTCAGCGTATTGAGGCAACTAACGACCATGGAGCTTGAAGTTGTTTACGCTCAACCTCTGGGCCTATCGCGAGTGACTCTGGCCGTTGACGAGGGCATAACGGTGGGCGAGGTTCTGCAAAAGATGCGGCAGCTGCCGGAATGCGCCCAGTGGAACGTTGATCCTGCTGCAGTGGGGGTCTTTGGTCGGGTGAAAACAACGGCTTATGCGTTGATGCCTAACGATCGCCTTGAGGTGTATTCGCCCTTGCTCTTAGACCCCAAAGAGGCCCGCCGGCTTCGCGCCCGGAATCAACGCGGTTAGCCGTTATTGGTGTCCTCTGCTGCTTCTGCCTCTGCCTCAGCCTCTGCGGTGTCGCTATTCTCCGCGTCCTTGGGCACGTAATCGCCAGTAATGCTCACTAGGGTATTGCCCTCAAAGGTCAGCACCATTTTCACAACCTGGGTGAAGTAGTCGGGTATCTCAATGGAGTACAGGTAAACCCATTCGTCTTCTTTGAAGGGGTCCTTGAGTACCGGGCGTCCCATGACATATTCCACCTGGCTGCGAGACATGCCGGGTTCCAGGCGATCCACCATTTCCTGAGTAATCACATTGCCCTGCTGGACGGTGAGTTTATACACCCGGGGGATCTTCAGATCGGGCACTTTTAGCTGGGGCAGGCTGCACCCACCGACGCTCAAGATCAAAATGGCGAGATAGAGGTTTTTCATGGCGCCATGGTAATGGCTCGTCGCCGCAGCACCAACAGTTATCTCACGCCAGAAAACCAAAAACCCCGGCTCAGGCGGTGTTCGCGGCCTCAGTCAGCAGGGTCTCGGCGTAGTCCCGGGTTTTGCTGGTCACGTCGGCACCTGCGAGCATCCGCGCTAATTCTTCAATGCGCTGCTCTTTGGACAGCGGCATGATTTGGGTCTGAGCGCCTTTCTTCGTCACGCTCATGTGGTTGTGAGACCGGGCAGCGACCTGGGGCGCGTGAGTGACGCAAATGACCTGGGTGTGTTCTGCCAGACCTCGCAGAATGCGGCCGACGGTATCTGCCGTGGTGCCGCCCACGCCAACGTCGGCTTCGTCGAGGATTAAACACGGCAAGTCGCTGCGCTGTGCGGCAACAATTTGGATAGCGAGATTAATTCGAGTTTGTTCTCCCCCTGAAGCAATCCGGTTGAGCGGGCCTGGCTCGAAACGTTTGTTGGTTTGCACAAAAAACTCGATTTGTTCGAGACCAAACTCGCTCTCAGCATCGTGAAACACAACGCTTATGGCACCTTCTTTGATACCAAGGGCATGAATGTGCTGGTCGATGGCATCGGTGAAGGCCTTGGCGCTTTTGCGGCGGGCCTTGGACAGCTTTTTGCCCTGGGTGAGGTAGGCTTCGCGCTGGCCTTGGGCCTCTTGAGAAAGCATTTCCAGGTGAGAGCGGTCCGACGCAATGGCGTCGAATTCCGTTCGCAGACTGTCGGCGTGTTCGCTTAACCGCTCGGGCTGAATTTTGTGTTTGCGTGCCAGATCGTAGATTTGCTCTAAGCGCGCTTGAGTGTCCGCCAGTGCTTGAGGATCAACAACTACTTGGTCCTGGTAATGGCGTAAATCTCGGGCAGCGTCATCCACCAGAGCCAACGCTGAATTTAGCGTTTCTACGCCTGCTTCCAGCGCGCTGTGGGAATCGTCAATGCTTTCAATAATTTTAGTGGCCTGGCGCACATCGTCCAGCTGCTCAAGGGTTGTTTGCACCTGAGACAGCTGAGCCAAAATTGTTTGGGCCTGGGCAAGGCGCTTATGCTCGGTTTCCAGCTCTTGCAGCTCGCCCTTGGCGACATCCAGCGCCGCGAATTCCTCCAGCTGATAGGTCAGCAAAGTTTTTCGATCTTCCTGGGTGGCGATTAACGACTGCAGGCGCTGGATTTCTTGAACGCTCTGCTGCCAGCTGTGCCAGAGTTCGGCAACCTGACCAGCCAGCGCTTTGCTCTGGGCAAATTCATCAAGCATGTCGCGCTGTACGTGCCGGTCCGTAAGACGCTGATGCTGGTTTTGATCCTGCACATCAACCAAATGCTCGGACACTTCCTTTATATAGCCGAGCGTCACCGGCACATTGTTGATAAAGGCCCGGGAACGCCCCTCGGTAGTTACCACTCGGCGCACTAAACAGTATTCATCCTCAGGTTGGATCAGTTCGTCTGTTATTAGGCGTTGGTGCAGGGGCGAATCAGCTCGTATGGCAAATTCCGCACTGATATCGGCTTTATCTGCTCCCGGACGCACACAATCTGCGCGTGCGCGCTCACCCATAAGCAAAGCCAGGGCACCCATGAGAATCGACTTTCCCGCGCCGGACTCACCGGTGATACCCGTCAGCCCGGCATCGAAATTGATGTCCAGCTGATCGACCAGTACGTAGTTGCGGATAGTAAGTTGGGTCAGCATGCAAATTGATGAGGAAACAGAAAACGAAACGAAAGGTTATCATCTAACCGGCCAGGAGAGTGTGGTCTAAATACAGGAATTGGGAGCGCGTCACGCCGCTGGCTGCGTCCAAGATTAGATGCTTGCGGGCCCGCCGACCTGGTATAAGATCTGGCGGAAGCGTGGGTGTTTTACCCGCACAATACTCGGCCATCGCCGCGTCTAGCGCGGCCGATAGATTGGAAAGTTGAACGCTTATGTCCGACCCAAGAACAACTCCGGCCTTCGATGGGGAAATCGACCAGCGCGCTCAGCAATTGCTCAAACTTCTGGTCGAGCAGTACATATCCGACGGCGCACCAGTGGCCTCGAAAGCTCTGGCAACTCTGCCTCAAGTACGGGTGTCTTCTGCAACGGTACGCAACGTCATGGGCGACCTTGAGACTATGGGCTTGGTCAGTTCACCTCATACCTCTGCCGGGAAAATACCCACTGATCTGGGTTTGCGTTTCTTTGTGGATACGCTGCTTAGCGTAGAGCCTTGGCAAGAAGAACGCGTGCAGGAGCTTGAGAGTCAACTCAATCCAAACATGTCGCCCAGTGAGCTGTTGGCCACCGCCTCGGAAATGCTGTCGCAGTTCACCCAGATGACTTGCCTGGTGACCACACCGCGTAAGAATCAAGTGAATTTGAAGCAGGTAGAGTTTTTGCGTCTCGATGAGCAACGAATTTTGGTGATCTTGGTGCTGGACGACCGCGAGGTACAAAATCGGGTGATCCACGTGGACGCGCCCTTTAGCGATGGTGAGCTAGCTCAAGCCGCCAGCATGATTAATCGCGAATACTGCGGGCGACCGCTGATGGAAGTGCGTCACGAAGTAATCGGCAGTATGCGGGACGACAAAGAGCAGATGGACGCCCTGATGCAGCGTGCGTTGGATGTTGCTGCTCAGGCCATGCCCGGAGAAAGCGAAGACGGCCAAGAGCTATTGGTTAGCGGAGAGCGTCGTTTGCTGGACTTTACCGCAGATACCTCGGTGGTGAAGAGCCTGTTCGATGCCATTTCAAAAAAAGGCCGGGTATTAACGCTGCTGGACCAGTGTTTGGAGAGTTCCGGCGTGCAGTTGTTTATCGGCAAGGAGTCTGGTTACCGGCCTCTTGGTGATATGTCCCTGGTCACCTCGTCTTACCAGGTGAACGGTGAACTTGCCGGCGTTTTAGGGGTAATCGGCCCTACCCGAATGGACTACAAAGACGTTATTCCCGTTGTGGACGTCACCGCCAAGGTGCTGAGTTCAGCCATGCGTAAGGGCATCTAGACCGCCCGCTAAAATCCACCCAGTGCTTGTCTGGTTCTGGTCAATGCCCGGTTTAGTAGCACCGCCTTGAGCCCTTCATCGTGCCCATACGGGCATTTGTCTAATGCCGCCCTTGTTTTCTGTCTTGGCATCCTTATATAGGCGCTGCAAGGGCGTAGGAGACCGCAATGGCGAAAGACACAGAAAATCCAGATTCACAGGCTCAGCAGCAAGCTGACGATGCTGAAATTCAGCAAAACGAAGCAACCGATAAACCTGACGTACAGGACGCGGAGCAAGAAAACGCTTCACAGCCAAAAAATGCCAGCGACGCTGCCAGTGACCAAGGCGGCACAGCCGATTCAGGCGATGAACTGGCGAAAGTAAAGGACCAGCTGTTGCGAACCGTTGCGGAAATGGAAAACGTGCGGCGTCGCGCCCAGCGGGACGTTGAAAATGCCCACAAGTTTGCCGTCGAGAAGCTGCTGAGCGATTTGCTGCCCGTTGTCGATAGCCTGGAAAAAGCTGAGGACGCAGCAAAAACCACCGACAACGCCGAAAGCATGGCAGAAGGCATTGGCCTATCGCTGAAGCTTTTTATCGGCATCCTAGAGAAGTCCGGCGTGGCCCTGGTCGACCCCCTCGGTGAGCCCTTCGACCCCCAGCTGCACGAAGCCATGGCCATGGTGCCCAATCCGGACGCAGAGCCAAACTCTGTAATGGACGTAATGCAGCGCGGCTACACCCTGAACGGGCGCTTGGTTCGAGCGGCCAAAGTGGTGGTGGTAAAAGGCGAGTAACGACGCCAATAACAACCCAGGCAACGACGGCGGGTAAACAAGGCGCGAGAGCATTCGTCGGAAAAGCTTGTCAGCCAGCAAGCCACAGACCTTGAAGAAATGTCATTCGACCAAACATAGACAACATCGCTAAGTACAGCACTTAAATTTTTGCAAAAGCCCCGGTTGCGTAGGTCGCAGTCACGGGGCACGGATAAGCGGAGAAGCACATGGGAAAGATCATCGGCATCGACTTGGGAACCACCAATTCATGCGTGTCAGTTTTGGATGGCGGTGACGCTCGGGTAATCGAGAACTCTGAGGGTGATCGCACAACCCCCTCAATCATCGCGTACACAGACAACGGAGAAATCCTCGTCGGTCAGAACGCCAAGCGTCAGGCCGTGACGAATCCGAACAACACGGTATTTGCTGTAAAGCGTTTGATTGGACGAAAGTTCAAAGATGACGTAGTGCAAAAAGACATCAAGATGGTGCCTTACACCATTGCTGCAGCGGCCAACGGGGACGCCTGGATCGAGGTTAATGAAGAGCAGCTGGCTCCACCCCAAATCTCTGCCGAAATTCTGAAGAAGATGAAGAAGACCGCAGAAGAGTATCTTGGCGAAGACGTTTCAGAAGCGGTGATCACGGTGCCCGCTTACTTCAATGATTCTCAGCGTCAGGCAACAAAAGATGCGGGCAAGATTGCTGGTTTGGACGTTAAGCGAATTATTAATGAGCCCACGGCCGCGGCACTGGCTTACGGTCTAGATAAAAACCGTGGTGACGCGAAGATTGCGGTATACGACCTGGGCGGCGGCACTTTCGACGTCTCCATCATCGAGATCGCTGAAGTAGACGGCGAGCACCAGTTTGAGGTGCTATCAACCAATGGCGACACCTTTCTGGGCGGCGAAGACTTTGACCTGAAAATCATCGACTATCTGGCGGACGAGTTTAAGAAAGAAAACAGCGTCGATCTGCACAATGACCCGCTGGCCCTGCAGCGCTTAAAAGAAGCCGCCGAGAAAGCCAAAATTGAGCTCTCCAACTCCCAGCAGACAGAGATAAACCTGCCTTACATCACGGCGGATCAGTCGGGTCCTAAGCACTTGGTGCTGAAACTGACCCGTTCTAAGCTGGAGTCTCTGGTTGGTGATTTGGTCAGTCGAACCATCGATCCATGCCGAGTCGCCCTGAAAGACGCGGACCTGAGCATTGATGACATCGACGACGTAATTTTGGTCGGTGGCCAAACGCGGATGCCCTTGGTTCAGGAGCAAGTGAAAGGTTTCTTCAAGAAAGAAGCGCGACGCGACGTGAACCCGGATGAAGCGGTCGCCATGGGCGCCGCCATTCAAGCCGCAGTGCTGGCTGGTGACGTCAAAGACGTGCTCCTGCTGGACGTGAGCCCGCTGTCTCTTGGCATTGAAACCATGGGTCAGGTGATGAGCGTGCTGATTGAGAAAAACACGACCATCCCGACGAAGAAAACCCAGGTATTTTCAACCGCCGATGACAATCAGACGGCAGTGACCATTCACGTGCTCCAAGGTGAACGAAAGCAGGCGGGTCAGAACAAATCGCTGGGGCGATTCGATTTGTCGGATATTCCCCCGGCTCCGCGAGGTATGCCGCAAATCGAGGTCGCCTTCGACATTGATGCCAACGGTATTTTGAACGTATCCGCCAAGGATAAGGCCACGGGCAAGGAGCAATCCATTGTCATCAAGGCCTCCAGTGGCCTTTCAGATGAAGAAATCGAACAAATGATTCGGGACGCGGAAGCGCACTCGGAAGAGGATAAGAAGTTCGAGGAAATGGTAACGCTGCGTAATCAAGCAGATGGCCTCATCCACGGCGCGCGCAAGGCGGTCGAAGACGCTGGCGACACGGCCACGGAGGAAGAGAAAACCGCCATTGAGGCCGCGGCGGCAGACCTAGAGGAAGCGCTGAAAGGCGAGGACAAAGAGGCCATCGAAGAAAAAATCAAAGCCCTGTCCGAAGCCTCGGCGGAGCTTGCCCAGAAGATGTACGCCGAGCAGGCCCAGGCAGCGGGTGAGGCCGGCCAAGAGGCACCAGACGATGGTGCTGTTGACGCAGAGTTCGAAGAGGTTAAAGACGACAAAGAGCAAAAGCAGTAGCGCGCTGCGTTCGCAACTGACCTGCCTGAAAGCCACCCGCCGGTGGCTTTCTTGCCTTTAGAACAAGCACGACGGTGCGCACCAATAGCGAGACCTTGGAAGGGAAACCATGGCGAAGAAGGATTATTACGAAGTCTTGGGGGTGAACCGAGACGTGTCAGAAGGCGACTTAAAAAAAGCCTATCGTCGTATTGCCATGAAGCTTCATCCGGATCGCAATCCGGATGACGCCAAAGCAGAAGAGCAGTTCAAAGAAGCCAACGAAGCTTACGAAGTGCTCAGCGACCCAGAAAAGCGCCAGATTTACGATCAGTATGGTCACGACGGTCTAGATCCGAACAGCGGGGCTGGCCCCGGTGGCGGAGGATTCGGTGACATCTTCGGCGATGTCTTCGGCGATATTTTCGGTGGCGGTCGGGGTGGTGGTCGAGCTGGGCCCGCCCGTGGTTCGGATTTGCGCTACAACTTGTCGTTGACCTTGGAACAGGCAGTCAACGGTGATTCCGTAGAAATCCGTATTCCGGTGCTAGCAGGATGCGACGACTGCGACGGTTCTGGCGCAAAACCCGGAACCTCCGCGAACGTTTGCCAAGAATGTAATGGCGCCGGCCAAGTGCGAGTTTCTCAGGGCTTTTTCTCTTTGCAGCAAACTTGCCCGCGCTGTCGTGGGCGCGGTGAGGTCATCACTGATCCGTGCAACGCCTGTGCTGGCGCCGGTCGCCTAGAAAAACGCAAGACGCTGTCCGTTAAGGTGCCCCCCGGCGTAGACGTTGGCGACCGAATCCGCCTCACCGGTGAGGGAGAGGCCGGCCCCAATGGAGGACCAGCAGGGAACCTGTACGTGCAAATCGACGTGCAGCCCCATCCGATTTTCCAGCGTGACGGCCGTCACCTGCATTGCGAGGTGCCGATATCTTTTGCGGATGCCGCGCTGGGGGGAGAACTCGATGTGCCAACCCTGGACGGTCGCGTGAAGCTAAAGGTTCCCAATGAGACCCAAACCGGCAAGGTATTCAGGCTTCGTGGCAAAGGGGTAACCCAGGTCCGCGGCGGCGGCGTTGGGGATTTGCTGTGTAAGGTCGTTGTGGAAACACCGGTGAAGCTAACCGACGAACAGCGAGAGCTGCTCCAGCAGCTAAAGCAGTCCCTGGACTCCAATAGCAAGCACTCGCCACGAGGTAAAAGCTGGTTCGACGGCGTGAAGAGCTTTTTCGACGACCTTAAGCCCTAGCCCCCGCATCGCCGCAAAACAGCTAGCAGTGCCAACATCGATTGCGCAGTGATTTTTGCTAGCCAGGCCGATCAATGGCGATCACACTACGACAAAACAGCGTTACAACAGCGGGCAAATACATGATTCGAGTGGCAGTAGCAGGCGTCGCCGGCCGGATGGGTAAAACCTTGGTACAGGCAATAACTGAGGCCGAGCATCTCAGGTTTTGCGCTGGGTTTGAACACGCTGACCACCCTCAGCTGGGACGGGACGTTGGCGACGTTTGTGGTTTGCCCGCCCTGGGCGTTGCCATGACCGGGCAGCCGGCAGACCATGCAAGCGACTTTGACGTGGTCATCGACTTCACCGTTCCTCAAGCAACTTTATCCCTGGCCCAGGTTTGTGCGGCTCATGGTAAAGGTATGGTGGTTGGCACTACGGGCTTTGACGAGGCTCAGCGAGCAGATTTACACGCATACGCCGAGCGCACGGCGATTTTTGTTTCTCCCAACATGAGCGTTGGCGTGAATCTGTCAATGCGGTTGATCGAGCTGGCCGCCAAGGCGTTGGGCGACGAGGCGGATGTGGAGGTTATCGAAGCCCATCACAAGCACAAAATCGATGCGCCGTCGGGTACTGCGGTGCGAATCGGCGAGGTGCTGGCCAAGGCGCTGAACCGAGACTTAGCTACCGATGCCGTTTACGCAAGACAAGGCATAACCGGTGCGCGTGACCCCAAGACCATTGGCTTTTCTACCATTCGCGGCGGCGACATTGTTGGCGAGCACACGGTAATGTTCGCCAGCGAGGGGGAGCGGCTGGAAATCACCCATCGCGCTCACAGCCGTACAAACTTCGCCCAAGGCGCCCTTCGGGCAGTAAGCTTTATTGCTGCCGCCTCTCCTGGCTGGTACGACATGCAGGATCTATTGGGCATCTAGACACGGCCTTTGATTTTCGGCCTATGATCATCGGCTTTCAGCCCCAGACCGTTGGGCAGTGAATCTTAGTAAAGTTCACATATTTTTACTGATTTTTGACGCCGCTCTCCGTAAACTCACCGCTTAACCCGCTGGCACGTTTCAGCACCCTCAAGACCTCGCCGATGTACCTGTATATTCGGTCGGTGTCCCTTGGCTTGCATCTGCGAAAAAGCCCAAGGAAAACACCGGCAACGCGACTTGCAGGCCATTTTTAGGGCTACTTCTAGGGCAAGGGTTAGGCGTAGCGATGAGCTGTTGAGCTCCTCGCCACAAGTTGAAGATCAGGAAAAAGGGAATCTTGTTGAGACCTGCCCTACTAGTGCTCGAAGACGGAAGCGTATTCCACGGTCAATCCATTGGTGCGTCGGGTCATACCATCGGTGAGGTGGTTTTCAATACCGCCATGACCGGCTATCAGGAAATCCTGACCGACCCATCCTATTGTCGCCAAATCGTTACTCTGACCTATCCCCAAATCGGCAACACCGGCGTCACGCCGGAAGACGAGGAGTCGGATCAAGTTTGGGCCGCCGGGTTGGTGATAAGACAGGTTCCCAAGCTTGTCAGCAGCTGGCGCGAGCGAGGCAATCTGCAGGATTACCTGCAACAGCAAAATACCGTGGCAATCGCCGATGTGGACACTCGTCGACTGACCCGCGTGCTGCGAGAAAAAGGCGCTCTGGCAGGCTGTATTTTGGCGGATGACACCGCCGGCACTGCCGCAGGTGAGGCTAAGGCGCTGCAGTTGGCAAAAGAGTTTGCCGGCCTAGCGGGTATGGATCTGGCCCGTGTGGTCAGCGGCGACCAGCGGCCGTGGACGCAAACCTGTTGGACTCGCGAGTCGGGTTATGGCGAGCAGTCGGAACCTAAATTCAATGTGGTTGCCTATGATTTTGGCGTGAAGCGCAACATCCTGCGAATTCTGGCGGAAAAGGGTTGCAGGCTCACCCTGGTGCCGGCGCAAACCCCAGCGGCTGAGGTATTGGCCATGCAGCCCGACGGTATTTTTCTGTCAAACGGACCGGGCGACCCTGAACCCTGCGACTACGCCATTGCAGCGATTAGTGAATTTCTCGCCCAGGACATACCGCTGTTTGGCATTTGTTTGGGCCATCAGCTGCTGGCCTTAGCCAGTGGCGGCCAAACCCAGAAGATGACCCATGGGCATCATGGAGCCAACCACCCGGTGCAGGATCTGGAAACTGGCGAAGTAGTAATTACCAGTCAAAACCATGGCTTTGCGGTAGCGGAAGAAGGGCTGCCTAAGCACTTACAGTGCACGCACAAGTCGCTATTCGACGGCACTGTGCAGGGCATTCGGCACCTGCAGCATCCGGCTTTTGGTTTCCAAGGTCACCCTGAAGCCAGCCCGGGGCCCCAGGACTGCGAATATCTATTTGATCAATTTATCGATCTCATGCTCCAGGGAAAGAGGTAGAAAGCTAGATGCCTAAGCGTACTGATATTGAATCGATCCTGATCCTTGGTGCCGGACCGATTGTTATTGGCCAGGCCTGTGAATTTGACTATTCCGGTGCCCAAGCCTGTAAAGCGTTAAAAGATGAGGGTTACCGGGTCATTTTGGTGAATTCCAACCCGGCCACCATCATGACAGATCCCACCATGGCCGATGCCACCTATGTGGAACCGGTGGAATGGCGCACCGTCAGTAAAATCATCGAGCGCGAGCGCCCGGACGCCTTGCTACCTACCATGGGCGGGCAAACGGCCCTGAACTGCGCCTTGGACCTGGTAAGCGAAGGCGTTCTAGAAAAATTTAACGTGCAAATGATTGGCGCTAGCCAAGACGCCATCGACAAGGCTGAGGATCGTGAACGGTTTGACCGCGCGATGAAGGCTATTGGCTTGGAGACACCGCGTTCAGCCATCGCGCACAGTATGGAAGAAGCCATACAGGTGCAAAGCCAATTGGGTTTTCCTTGTGTCATTCGGCCGTCGTTTACTCTCGGCGGCAGCGGTGGCGGGGTGGCCTACAACAAAGAAGAATTTGAAGAAATTTGCTCTCGTGGCTTGGAATTGTCGCCTACGTCGGAACTGCTCATCGACGAGTCCTTACTCGGCTGGAAAGAGTTTGAAATGGAGGTGGTTCGAGATAAAAAAGACAACTGCATCATTGTCTGTGCCATTGAGAACGTGGACCCAATGGGCGTCCATACCGGTGATTCCATCACCGTTGCCCCGGCGCAAACGCTAACCGATAAGGAATATCAAGTTCTGCGCAACGCCTCGATTGCCGTGTTGCGGGAAATTGGCGTGGAAACCGGCGGCTCCAACGTACAGTTTGGTATCAACCCTGACGACGGGCGGGTGGTGGTCATTGAAATGAACCCGCGGGTATCGCGCTCGTCGGCTCTGGCATCAAAAGCCACAGGCTTCCCGATCGCCAAGATTGCGGCCAAGTTAGCGGTTGGATACACACTGGATGAGCTTGATAACGACATTACAGGAGGGGTCACACCCGCGTCCTTTGAGCCAAGCATCGACTACGTTGTTACCAAAATCCCGCGTTTTACTTTTGAGAAGTTTCCCCACGCGGATGCTCGACTTACCACCCAGATGAAGTCGGTTGGGGAAGTAATGGCCATTGGCTGCACTTTTCAGGAGTCCCTGCAAAAAGCCCTTCGTGGCTTGGAAATCGGCATGGTTGGCTTTGACCCGGTGCTGGATCTGGACGACCCGGAGTGGCGCAGCGTGCTCAAGCGAGAGCTGGCTTCTCCAAGCACCCTGCGACTTTGGTATGTGGCTGACGCCTTTCGTGCAGGTTTTAGCCAGGAAGATGTATTCGCGCTGACTAAGATCGATCCGTGGTTTTTAGCGGAGATTGAGGATTTAGTTCTGGCAGAAGTCGAACTCGCACAGCGCCGTTGCGCTGATCTTAGTGAGGACCACTGGCGTCAGGCTAAGCGTAAGGGTTTTTCCGATGGCCGCTTAGCGCAGCTGTTGGACTGTGACGAAGCTCAGGTACGTGAAACCCGTAAAGCACTGGGCGTTAAACCAGTATTCCGGCGTGTCGACACCTGTGCAGCCGAGTTCCCAGCAAATAGCGCCTACATGTACTCCACCTTTGAGGAAGAGTGCGAGGCAAAGCCCACAGATCGACAAAAGATTATGGTGCTTGGCGGCGGTCCAAACCGCATCGGTCAGGGTATTGAGTTCGACTATTGCTGTGTTCACGCGGCCTTGGCCATGCGCGAGGATGGCTACGAGACCATCATGGTGAACTGCAATCCAGAGACGGTTTCCACAGACTACGACACATCGGATCGACTGTACTTCGAACCGGTAACCCTAGAGGACGTGTTGGCGATTGTGGACGTGGAGCAGCCTACCGGGGTAATCGTGCAATTTGGAGGCCAGACGCCACTGAAGTTAGCCGACGACTTGGCCCGGCTGGGTGTGCCGATTATTGGCACGAGTCCTGATGCGATAGACCGCGCCGAAGACCGAGAGCGCTTCCAGCAGCTGGTAGAAAAGCTTGGCCTGCGACAGCCCTCAAATCGAGTGGCCTCCAATGCCGAGGAAGGCGTTGAGCGCGCCAAAGAAATTGGCTATCCGCTCATCGTCCGCCCGTCCTACGTTCTTGGTGGGCGTGCGATGGAATTGGTTTACAACGAAGAAGAACTGCGTCTGTACATGCAGAACGCGGTAGATGTCTCCAATGACTCCCCGGTGCTGCTGGATCGCTTTTTGGATCAGGCGGTGGAAGTAGATGTCGACGCCATATGCGACGGCGAACAAGTCGTCATTGGCGGCATTATGCAGCACATTGAACAGGCTGGAGTGCACTCGGGCGACTCGGCCTGCTCCTTGCCGCCGTATAATTTGTCCGCTGCGATCCAAGACGAAATTCGCGATCAGGTTAAACGGCTGGCCCTGGAGCTCAACGTGATCGGGCTCATGAACGTGCAGATGGCGGTTCAGGGTGAAGACGTTTTTGTACTTGAGGTAAATCCTCGGGCCTCTCGCACGGTCCCATTCGTCTCTAAATGCATAGGCCATTCGCTGGCCAAGTTGGCGGCGCGCTGCATGGCAGGCAAAAAATTAGCCGATCTCGGTTATACCGAAGAGGTGGTGCCCGAGTTTGTTCACGTCAAAGAATCCGTATTCCCATTCAACAAATTCATTGGTGTAGACCCGATTTTGGGCCCAGAAATGAAGTCCACAGGAGAAGTCATGGGCGTGGGCGAGACCTTTGGCGAGGCTTTTGCCAAGGCCTCTCTCGGTGCCGGTGAGCGCCTGCCTAAGGGCGGACGCGCCTTTTTGAGCGTCAAAGACTCGGATAAGGAAGGTTTGGTCAACGTTGCCAGCAACCTGATCGAGTTGGGCTTCAAGCTGGTGGCCACCCGAGGTACCGCCCGGGAACTAACGAAAGAAGGTCTGGTCTGCGAGCAAGTCGACAAAGTGAATGAAGGGCGTCCGGACGTGTCTGATATGCTCAAGAACGAACAGATTGACCTTATTATCAACACCACAGAGGGTCGCCAATCCATCGCCGACTCAGCGGTAATTCGTCGACTGGCGCTATTGAACAAGGTTTGTTACACCACTACGTTGGCTGGCGGCGAGGCGTTTAGTATCGCTATTCGACAAGGCTTGGGAGACCAGGTGACCAGTCTTCAGCAGCTGCACAGCAAACTGGCGCAGTAGGAGGTAACAACATGCCAAATCCGATGACCGTAAGCGGGGCGGAAAGCCTGCGGGAAGAGTTGGCCCATCGCAAAGGCACCTTGCGGCAGGAAATTTCAGAGGCCATTGCGGAGGCCCGTGCCCACGGTGACCTCAAAGAAAATGCTGAGTATCACGCCGCTCGCGAGCAGCAAAGCTTCAACGAAGGCCGTATTCAAGAGATTGAATCGCGGCTGGCCGACGCCCAGATTATTGATATCAGCAAAATCCCAGCCTCCGGCAAGGTCATTTTCGGTGCTACGGTGACCCTGATCGATTGTGACAGTGACGAAACCACCCGTTACCACATTGTGGGAGAGGATGAGGCGGACCTAAAACAGAACAAAATCTCGGTTATGTCGCCGATTGCCCGGGCGCTGATCGGCAAGGAAGAGGATGACGTGGTAACCGTGGTCACGCCTGGCGGTGAACGTGAGTACGAGATTTCAGCTGTCGAGCATCGGTAACCGGAGCTTAGCCTTCGCTGCGGATGCTCAACGAGCTTAGAAGTCCGGCTGCTCCAAGTATCTGGCCACATTTGAGAGTTTTGGATTGGCTTGGGGGTTGTGTCGGTATAGGACGGCGACTTTGCCAATTTGCTGCAGCACCGCAGCAGAGCATTGCGCCGCTAGTTCGGCGGTAATCTCACTGCGGCTGGTGCGGTCTGTCATTAGTACTCGGACCTTGATGAGTTCGTGATCCCTAAGGGCGCGCTCGGTTTCTTCGACAATGCCCTCACTCAACCCTCGCTCGCTGACGGCGACAATTGGGTCAAGGTGATGGGCGACGCCGCGCAGCGACTTCTTTTGCTGAGTACTCAAGGTAGGTGCCTGCATTGGGGTATCCTATCGCTTAGAGGCGGCAAACGGCTAGCTCCCATTTTGGTTTCGCAACTGACGCAGTTTGAATCATGGCAAAACGCAGTAAATCTAGTGATCGTTGGCTGCAGCGCCAGCGCAAGGACTATTTTGTGCGCCAAGCTCAGGACGGCGGGCAGATCTCCCGCGCCCACTTTAAATTGGAACAGATCGACAAGCGCTATCGTTTGGTGCAAGGCAAGCAGCGCGTGCTTGAGTTGGGCGCGGCGCCAGGAGGGTGGACCCATTATCTGGAAAACAAGCTCAATGGCGGCCTGTTAATTGCCGTAGACCCGCTGCCAATTACCAGCGGCCAGCACACCCAGGTCATTGAAGGGCTCGCAGGAGACCCCGCGGTGGATGAGGAAATTGAGCGGTTGTTGGACGGTGCTCAGCTAGACCTTGTTTTATCAGATATGGCCCCCAACATTTCCGGAGTACGCACAGTAGATCAGGCCCGGGCAATGGATTTGGCGGATATCTCCCTTGAAAGCTGCCAACGATGGTTAAAAGTCGGTGGCGCCATGACGATCAAGGCATTTCAGGGCGAAGGCCTCGACGATTGGGTGGCGGGACTGCGCAACGTTTTTTCTAAAGTGCAAATAACGAAGCCAAAGGCCTCGCGCTCGGAATCCAGGGAGGTATTCGTAGTCGCCCAAGGATTCCGCGGTGAATAGCGAAGGCAAGCGGCGATCAGAGCGCCAGATATTTAGCCCTAAGAACTGAGACGTGAGTTCTATCGACGCGGCGTTGCGTGAAAATGTCGTGTAATCTAATCGGCAGATTGTGAACGCCGAAGTGCTTTAAACCGGCTTAACATGAGTCAAGTGCGCAAGACACGGACGCGAAACAAAGGCAAAAAGTAACGGAACGAAGAAGAAGTTAGTAGATAACAGCGAAGAGATCATCACACCTTGTTTCTTCGCCCCGCGCCAAGAGTCGTTGAAGCATACGAAGTGGCAAAGCAAACGAGGTGGACAAGCAGACGCTATCGGCAACGGTGAAGGTTCTGAGCAGAATAAGAAGCGTCTGAGTAAAATAACGTGAGGTAAACCCGGTGTCTGATATGGGTAAAAATGTAGTTCTTTGGCTGGTCATATTGGCCGTTCTTTTAACGGTGTTCAGCAATTTCAACGCGGATGCCAAAAACCCGCCGGTGAAATATTCGGAATTCCTGCGCTCAGTTGAGCAGGGTCAGGTGGACGAAGTTACGATTCAAGGTAACCGGATTTATGCCACAGACCGTACGGGCTCGCGCTACACGGTGACTGGCTTCAACAATGACCCGGGTCTTATTAGCGAGCTGCGGGATCGGAACATTGAGTTTCAGTTCATCGAAGAGGAAGGGCAGAGCGTCTGGACACAGCTTTTGCTGGCGAGTTTCCCAATACTCATTATCTTGGCTGTCGCCATGTTTTTCATGCGCCAAATGCAGGGTGGCGGTAGCGGTCGCGGCGGTCCAATGTCTTTTGGTCGCAGCAAGGCAAAGCTGCTATCTGAAGATCAAATCCAGACAACATTTGCCGACGTAGCAGGTGTGGACGAAGCGAAAGAAGACGTTCAAGAGTTAGTGGAATTCCTGCGCGACCCCGGCAAGTTTCAGCGCCTGGGCGGACACATTCCCCGCGGCGTTCTCATGGTTGGACAGCCCGGCACCGGTAAGACGCTGCTGGCGAAGGCCATTGCAGGTGAAGCCAAAGTGCCGTTTTTCTCTATCTCCGGCTCCGACTTCGTTGAAATGTTTGTTGGCGTGGGTGCATCCCGGGTTCGAGATATGTTCGAGCAGGCAAAAAAACAGGCTCCGTGCATCATTTTCATCGATGAAATAGACGCGGTAGGTCGCCATCGAGGCGCCGGTCTCGGCGGAGGGCACGATGAGCGCGAGCAGACACTAAACCAGCTGTTGGTGGAAATGGATGGTTTCGAAGGCAACGACGGGATCATCGTCATTGCCGCAACGAACCGACCCGATGTACTTGATCCGGCGCTGCTGCGACCGGGCCGTTTTGACCGGCAGGTCGTTGTCGGGCTGCCTGACATCCGCGGACGCGAGCAGATCACCAAGGTGCACATGCGTAAAGTACCGGTGGCCGACGATGTGGATGCCAGCATCATTGCCCGGGGCACGCCAGGGTTTTCCGGGGCAGACCTGGCAAACTTAGTCAACGAAGCTGCACTGTTCGCTGCCCGAGGCGGTAAGCGTTTGGTCAGCATGGAGGAGTTCGACAAGGCTAAAGACAAAATCATGATGGGCGCCGAGCGCAAATCCATGGTCATGTCCGAAAAAGAGAAGCGCAATACTGCCTACCACGAAGCCGGGCACGCCATTGTTGGGCGGCTAATGCCGGATCACGATCCGGTCTATAAGGTAACCATTATTCCTCGTGGTCGGGCTCTTGGCGTCACCATGTTCCTGCCCGAAGAAGACCGATACAGCATGAGTGCGCAGGGCATCCGTTCGCAAATCGCGAGCTTGTTTGGCGGTCGAATTGCTGAGGAAATCACCCTGGGCCACGAACACGTGACAACTGGCGCATCAAACGACATCGAGCGGGCTACCCATCTGGCTCGCAGCATGGTGACGAAATGGGGTCTGTCCGAAAAACTCGGCCCGCTTATGTATGACGAGGACGACGGCGAAGTCTTTCTTGGTATGTCGGCAGGGGCAAAGCCCAAGGCCCACTCGCCAGAGACGGCTTTCGCCATCGACAAAGAAGTGCGGCAGATCGTTGACGATTGCTACGACACTGCGAAACAGTTGCTGACGGATAACATCGACAAGCTGCACACCATGGCCGATGCGCTAATGGAGTTCGAGACCCTGTCCTCGGAGCAGCTAGACGACATCATGGCGGGAGGCAAGCCTCGCCATCCCACTGAGCCGCCACCGAAGAACGATGCGGGCAAACCAGACACTCAGGAAGGATCACCAATCGGTGGGCCCGCCGAGGAGTCCTAGGGGTCAACACGATCTCCAAGCTCAGGACCTGATCTGTAATGATCGGGTCCTAAGTTTCCCCAGCCCCCAACTTATGGGGGTGCTTAACATCACGCCAGATTCTTTCTCTGACGGCGGGCGGTTGTTTGACCGCGGCGCCGTGAGGCTAGATGCCGTTCGTAGCCAGGCCCAGAAAATGGTTGCCGCTGGAGCCGCAGTGTTGGATATCGGCGGCGAGAGCAGCCGTCCCGGAGCGGTCTCGGTAAGCCCAATAGAAGAGCAGCGGCGGGTGCTGCCGGTGCTCGAAGCGCTGCAAGATTTGGACGCGGTGCTTTCTGTGGACACGTATCACGCCGAGACCGTTATTGCCGCCATCGGCACCGGTGCGGGAATGATCAATGACATCACTGGCGGCAGCGACCCAGCAGTAGTGTCGGCGGTCGCGAACTCAGATGTGGCTTACGCGCTAATGCACATGCAAGGTTCACCGCAAACCATGCAGCTGGATCCAACCTATGCCAACGTGGTGACCGAGGTCGCCGCATATCTGGCCCAGCGCGTCAGTGAATGTACGAGCGCGGGCATTCCTTCCAGCAGGCTCATCGTTGACCCGGGTTTTGGCTTTGGTAAATCCTTGGAGCATAACTTGGCGCTGCTAAGGCACCTGGAGGATCTGCGGGTTGGAACTGGCCCTATTCTCGTCGGGCTTTCTCGTAAATCCATGATCGGCGCCATAACGGGTCAGCCGGTAGAGAAACGATTACCTGGGAGCCTGGCCACGGTGATGCTGGCCGCACAAAACGGCGCTAATTTGATTCGCGTTCACGACGTGGAGGAGAGCGCCGACACCCTGAGCATTTTTGCTGCCTATCGAGAATTGTGAGCGCGACATGGGTAAGCGGTGCGCCATAACTGGCTTTATGCTTTAGTCGCTGTCACCCTAACAAGTCTTTTGGAAAGCGGCCGCCTAAGGTGCATCTGCCGGGATACAAGGGACCGGCGGGACAGCGGGACAGCGAGACAGCGGGACAGCGGGACAGCGAGACAGCGGGACAGCGAGACAGCGGGATAGCGGGATAACGAACAAGTAGGCAGAGTAATGGCGCAAAAACATTTTGGTACCGATGGTATTCGCGGTCTGGTGGGCAAAGACAAAATAACACCGGAGTTCTGTCTGCGCCTTAGCTGGGCTGTTGGCAAAGTTTTTGCCGACAGCGGTCGTCAGCCCCATGTGCTGATCGGCAAAGACACGCGGATTTCCGGTTACATGCTGGAGTCAGTGCTGCAATCTGGATTTGTTTCGGCAGGTGCCAACGTTAGCTTGCTGGGCCCGATTCCAACCCCGGCAATTGCCTACCTAACCCGGGCCGTCAGTGCCGATGTGGGCGTTGTTATCAGTGCATCTCACAATCCTTATTACGACAACGGCATTAAGCTGTTTGATGGTAATGGCAACAAACTGGGGGATGCCCTAGAGCAGCAGATTGAGGCCATGATCGACAATGAAATGATCTGTGAAGATTCTCAAAGCCTTGGCAAAGCGTCCCGCATCAGCGACGCAGCAGGTCGGTACGTGGAGTTTTGCAAGAATTCCTTGCCACGTGATTTCAATTTGCGTGGACTGAAAATTGTCTTGGACTGCGCCCACGGTGCGGCTTATCAGGTTGGACCAAGGGTCTTTCAAGAGTTGGGCGCTGAGGTGGTGGCAATGGCGGTAGAGCCTGACGGCTACAACATTAATCAGCAATGTGGGTCTACTTATCCGGAATCACTGCAGCGGCGAGTGATCGAAGAAGCTGCCGATGTCGGTATTGCCTTTGACGGTGATGGCGACCGCTTAGTCATGGTAGACAGTGCCGGGTCGCTGCTGGACGGCGATCATTTGTTGTACATCATCGCGCGCAACCGACAGGCCAAGCAGTGTATGCAGGGAGGCGTTGTTGGGACGGTGATGTCAAACCTGGGCCTAGAGCGGGCGTTGCAGGCGCTTGCGGTTCCTTTTGCGCGGGCTCAAGTGGGCGATCGGCATATTATGCAGCAGCTGCATCAGCGCGGCTGGACATTGGGGGGCGAACCCTCAGGGCATATTTTGACCTTGGATCTGTGCAGTACCGGTGATGCCATCATCTCGGCACTGCAGATTCTTCTAGCCATGGGCGAAGCGGATACACCGCTGCAAGATTTAGTCGCGGGGATTACCAAGGCGCCCCAGGTTTTGGTCAATGTGAAAGTCGATGCCCCGGCGAGCGTGTGTGAACATCCCCACATGCAAGAAGCCCAAGCGACCTTTGAGCAGCAATTGGGGAACCGAGGAAGAATTTTAGTCCGGCCCTCGGGCACCGAGCCACTGTTGCGCATCATGGTAGAGGGTGAAGATGAAAGCGAAGTCGACCAAGTGGCCCAGAGCCTAGCGGCCCAGGCAAAATCGATCAAAGCAGCCTAGGGCGAGCGAGCGCTCTAAGAACGGTGGCAGCCCTTCAAGGCGTCCCTAGAGCCTTGGGTAGAAAACCCCTGGCTAAATAATAGTCAGCTCCCGCTGCGTCGGAGTATCAAGGTAAGAACATGAATCCATCCGGGAGCATCGCCCAGCGATTGCGCGCTGACTGGCCATTCCCTGCCGGCCGTCTGCCCTTTTTTTATGGCTGGGTTATCGCTGTGGTATCCACGCTTGGATTTCTGTTCAGTGTCCCGGGCCAGACTATGGGTATGGCGGTGTTTGCCGATGCCTTTATCGAGGCGACCGGTCTGACTAGGACCGAACTTTCTTTCGCCTACATGTTAGGCACCATCGCCAGTTCACTGTTCCTCACTCGGGCGGGGCGACTGTACGATATTCACGGCCCTCGCTTGCTGCTCATTGGGGCAAGCTTACTGCTAGGCGCTTCGGTGGCTTTCGTTTCCTTGGTCGATCGCATAAGCGGTGGTATCGCCAACGCCATGGGTATTGATGCCATGATGCCCGCCTTTCTGCTGATGACTCTTGGCTATTTTGGTGTTCGATTTAGCGGTCAAGGGGTCATGACCAGTGCCAGCCGAAACATGCTGCTGGTTTGGTTTGAACGCAAGCGCGGACTGGTATCCGGCACCCGAGGGGTCGTGGTGTCCCTCGGGTTTTCCCTGGCACCGCTGCTGCTCGCGCTGCTGATCGATAGCCTGGGCTGGCGCGAAGCCCTGTGGTTGCTCGCTGGGATTGTGGGTCCTGGGTTCGCCGTGCTGTGTTTGCTGCTGGTCAGAGATAACCCCGAGGCATGCGGGTTACGCGCCGATAACCAAGCCCACGTAGTTCAGAACGCCAGTCAGTCCCCACAGCAAACCAGCTACGCGCTGAAAGACGCCAGGCGCGATCGGGTGTTTTGGCTTTATTCCATGGGGCTGTCGATTCATGCGTTGTTCGGAACCGCAGTGACCTTTCATATTGTCGCGATCTTTCACGAAGCAGGTCGCAGTCGTGAGGAGGCGTTTGCCTACTTTATTCCCCAGGCCGTGGTATCCGTCATTACCAACTTAAGCGCCAGTGCCCTTTCCGACTACATGCGCCTCAAACCGTTTTTGTTGGTCATGCTGCTGAGTTTTATCATGGGCGCCGTGGGTCTGATTTACCTAGACCACGAGGCCGGCTATTGGGGCTTGGTGTTGGGGTTTGGCCTGGGTGGGGGTCTTTGGGGCATGCTCTCGAACCTGGCTTTTATTAGGCACTACGGGCCCAATCATCTGGGGGAGATCAGCGGATTGAATGCCGCGCTTACGGTCTTTGCCAGCGCCATAGGCCCGTTGTTGTTCAGTGTGGCCTTCGATATGACGGGAACGTTTGCGGCAGGGCCGGTGCTTTGCATCCTAGCCCTGGTTGTTCTTTTTGTAGTGGCGGTGCTGACACCTCAGCCTTTGGATCAGGTGCCGCGCCGCGGGACCTAGGGCACTTCAAACACAGCTGAGCTAGGATCGGTCTTGGCAATATCCGAGGCAGCGTATAACATTGCGCGCCCTCAAAGGGCAGCAAACAGGACGAAGCGGGGATGACGAAACGTCTGGTCATTGGGAACTGGAAGATGAACGGCAGCCTCGCTCTAGTGGATGCAATGAAATCTTTGCCCAATGAAACCGACGTAGATGTGGTAATCGTGCCGCCAGCTGTTTATCTGGCGCCAATGGTTCACGCCTCTGCAGGAGAATTTACCGTCGGTCTTCAGACTATAGGTCAATTCAGTTCTGGAGCGCACACGGGGGAAGTTGCAGCTTCAATGGCTTCCGAAATCGGCGCTCAGTGGGTTTTGGTAGGACACTCGGAACGGCGAGACGCCCACAGCGAAAACGATGAGGTCGTTGCAGCCAAGGCGGAGCAGGGTTTAACTGCGGGATTGTCTGTGGTGGTTTGTGTTGGAGAGAGCCTGGCGGAACGTGAGGCGGGTCGGGCGGAAGCCTTTGTCAGCCAGCAAGTCAGGGCACAGGCGACCAGCTTACGAAGCAAGGGCACTGTGGCCATTGCCTACGAGCCAATTTGGGCCATAGGTACTGGCATAAGTGCCAGCCCAGAACAGGCAGTGGCTATGCATAGAGTGATTCGCCAGACCCTGGCGGATGTTGCTCCTGAGCATGCGGAAGGGATCCGTATTTTGTACGGGGGCAGCGTAAACGCTGAAAATGCGGAGCAGCTATTCGTGCATCCTGAAATCGATGGCGTTCTGGTTGGCGGCGCATCGCTGGACAAAGCGCAATTTGCTGCCATCATACGCGCCGCGAGTAGTGCAGCGGCCTGAGAAGGTAGCTGGCAAAAAAGGGCACCCCACCGTCACGGCGGTGGGGCGATCCGAAAACGAAAAGAGTGATTAGATGTCGACATTAGAAACAGTGCTCTTGTCTTTACTGGTCATTGATGCCATTGCGTTAATCGCCTTGGTGCTGATTCAGCAGGGTAAAGGAGCCGATGTAGGGGCCGCTTTTGGCAGTGGTTCATCGAATACCGTATTCGGCAGCTCCGGCGGGGCGACGGCAATGACCCGAATCACTACCTGGCTCGCAATCGGTTTTTTTGTGGTTTCTTTTGCGCTGGCCTACACAGCCAAGGAGCGCTCGGATCAGGCGGATCGACTGGGTATTCCACAGGTGTCTGAAAGCGTCAGCAATGAACCCGCAGGGGATTTATCCTTGGACCTTGAGCCTGCTAGCGACGACGCAACCACGGAGATACCCGAAATTTAAAACGGGCCCTTGGGAGAAAGCTCTAAGGGCGTTGAAACTAAGCCGAAGTGGTGAAATTGGTAGACACGCTACCTTGAGGGGGTAGTGGGCTTATGCCCGTGCGAGTTCGAGTCTCGCCTTCGGCACCATTCATAAAAACGTCAACCCGCGGGAAAGCATCAGCTCAGCAGCCGTATCAGGCCGGATCACTTTTGCCCATTGAACCGGCTCCATGCCCGGGAACATACTGGGGCTGGCCTTTGGCCATACCCACTTGCACCTTCCAGGAACCCTCCCTATACTCCGCACCCTTGTTGATGCGGGGTGGAGCAGTCAGGTAGCTCGTCGGGCTCATAACCCGAAGGTCGTGGGTTCAAATCCTGCCCCCGCTACCACAACAAGGTGGCTAACGTGTTCAAGTTAGCCCGTGGCTATGGCCGTACGTTTGGTTGCGCGAAACAAGCGTCGTATTCCCCATAGTCTGCTTGACTCGATGGAGTCAGGAGAGTCGCGTGACACATTGGGCTTTAGGCCCTTTTTTTGTGTCTGATTTTCAGGCCGTGATAGCGCAAGCCATGGCTCAGCGTTTTGCAAAGCTGGGGTGGCAACACAGGTTGGATGCTTGAATAACAAAGAGCTACAGATTGAAGAACTGATCGCGCCGACCGTTGAGGCGTTAGATGCCCAGGTGTGGGGCGTGGAATACCTTAGCCAGGGTAAGTACAGCGTTCTGCGTATCTACGTTGAGCGCGAAGAAGGTGTCAGCGTGGATCTTTGTGCAGAGGTGAGTCGCCACGTCAGCGACCTGCTCGATGTTGAAGAGATAATGCCCGAAGCCTATACGTTAGAGGTTTCGTCACCGGGAATGGACCGGCTGTTATTCAAGCCAGATCAGTATTTGTCCCACGTGGGCGAGAAGCTCGATGTACGGCTGAGCTACCCCTATGAGGGCCGTAAAAAAATAATTGGATTGTTGGCGGGCATTGAAGATGACTCCGTCGTGTTGCAGCTAGACAGCGACGAATATCTGTTACCGCTGGAAAATGTTCAAAAGGCGCGAATCGTGCCGGTTTTTGATTGAGGAAGGTTTAGCGTATGAGTAAAGAAATACTCTCGGTGATCGAGTCCGTGTCCCACGAGAAAGGCGTGCCCCAAGAAATCATCTTTGGTGCCATGGAAGCTGCCTTGGCCATGGCGACCAAGAAAAAGTACGGGGAAGACGCGGAATTTCGGGTAGCCATTGATCGTGAGTCGGGTGAATACGAGACCTTTCGAACCTGGACGGTGGTGGACTTCGACAATCTGGAAGAAGAGGAAGAGCCGAACCCGGCGGCCCAGTACAGCGTTGCCGAGGCCCAGGAAATAAAAGCCGATGCTGACTTAGGCGATGTCCTTGAGGAGCAGGTGGAGTCTGTAGAGTTTGGTCGCATCGCAGCGCAGACCGCCAAGCAGGTCATTGTGCAGAAAGTACGAGAAGCCGAGCGCGCCCAGATTGTTGAAATGTACCAGTCGCGGATCAATGACCTGATTAGTGGAACGGTGAAGAAACTTGGGCGCGACAGCGTCATCATCGATCTTGGCAACAACGCTGAGGGTATTTTGACTCGGGAACATCTGATTCCCAGGGAAGTATTCCGTGTAGGCGATCGCTTGCGCGCCATGCTCGTGGAAATTCGGCCGGATAATCGCGGCCCGCAGCTAGTGCTGTCGCGTACGGTGCCCTCGATGCTGATTGAGTTATTTAAAGTCGAAGTGCCAGAGATTGCGGAAGACGTCATCCAGATTCTCGGCGCAGCTCGTGATCCAGGTTCTCGGGCCAAGATCGCCGTGCAAACCAACGACGGGCGTATTGACCCGGTTGGGGCATGCGTGGGCATGCGTGGCTCCCGCGTGCAGGCTGTCTCTGGTGAACTGGCCGGAGAGCGCATTGATATCGTGCTTTGGGATGAGAACCCGGCACAGTTGACCATTAATGCGATGGCGCCTGCCGAGGTTGCCTCCATCGTATTGGACGAAGAAAGCCGCTCCATGGACATTGCAGTAACCGAAGAAAATTTGGCTCAGGCCATTGGCCGAGGCGGCCAAAACGTTCGCCTTGCCAGTGACTTATGCGGCTGGTCGTTGAATATCATGACCGAAGAGGAAGCCGCCCAAAAACTCGAGGAAGAGTCGAACAAATTTGTCAGCGAGTTCATCGAATATCTGTCCGTGGACGAAGACGTAGCGGAAGTGCTGGTGGAGGAAGGGTTCACGACCCTTGAGGAAGTCGCCTACGTGCCGATGGAAGAGATTCTTGCCATCGAAGGATTTGACGAAGAGATTGTTACCGAGCTTCGAAACCGAGCGAAAGACGCACTGCTGACCAAGGCTATTGCCAGCGAAGAAGCACTAGGTGATGCCCGACCAGCTGATGATCTGCTAGAAATGCGAACGATGACTCGTGAACTCGCCTTCAAGCTGGCAGGCAACGAAGTGGTGTGCATGGAAGATTTGGCCGAGCTGTCGGTTCCAGAATTGTTGGATATCGAACCGGAGCTCAGCGAAGAAGATGCGGCAGCGTTAATTATGATTGCCCGAGAGCCCTGGTTCGCTGAAGCAGAATCAGAGACGGCTTAACCTGGGATCGCGAAGTGGCAGCGCACGTGAAGTAGAAGAGACAAATAAAGAAGGCTCAAAAAACCTGTTTTTTTGAGTAGGAGTGATTGATGGCTGAAGTAACGGTTAAACAACTTGCAGATACGGTAGGGGCACCGGTAGAGCGCCTGCTCAAGCAGATGCAGCAAGCGGGTCTTTCGCATAAAGCGGAAGACGAGGCCGTGAGCGAGCAAGAAAAGCAGACCCTGCTGGCTTATTTAAAAGGCAGTCACGGCGAAACGAGTAAACCCGCAGAAAAAATCACTCTCAAGCGCAAGAGCACGGGCACGCTGAAATCTGGTCAGGGTCGTGCTGGCCGCAGCGTCACCGTCGAGGTGCGGCGTAAACGAACCTACGTAAAGCGCTCAGAACTCGAACCCCAAGAGGCAGCTCAGGCTCCCGAGCCGTTAGTCTCCCAAAGTGAGCTTGAAGCACGGCGGATCCAGGAAGAGGAAAAGGCCCGACAGGAGGCCGAAGAGCAGGCGCGATCAGCGGAACTTGAGCGCAAGGCAGAAGCCGAGCGCAAGGCGGAAGAAGAGCGGCAAAAAGCAGAGGAGCTAAAGCTTCAGCAGGAACAGGAACGTATAGCCGCAGAGAAACAGGCGAAAGAGCCGGCGCCTGCCCCTATCTCCGCCGCAGATCTCCAGGCCAAGGAACAATCCGAACAGCGTGGCGGCAAACGCTCGCGAGGACGAGAGCGCTCGGCGCCACCAGAAAAAGGTCGACGTCGCGAGCTCAGCCTGAAGTCCGAGCGCAGGAACCGCCGGCGTCCTGTTCAGCGTGAAACCGCCCTTCAGGTTGATCAGCAAGGCGGAGAGTTCAAACCAGAGGAATTTATTTCCCGAGAAGTGGAAGTGGGTGAAGTCATCACCGTAGGCCAATTGGCTGCGGGGATGGCAGTGAAAGCTGGTGAGGTGATCAAAGTTCTCATGGGGCTTGGCGTGATGGCGACCATTAACCAAGCCATCGATCAGGATACGGCAACCTTAGTTGTGGAAGAAATGGGCCATCGCATCAAGTTCGTTAGCGAAGATGTCCTAGAGGAACAGTTGGAAGCGTCCTTGGTAATCGAAGGCGAAACCACTCCTCGAGCGCCGGTTGTGACGGTGATGGGCCACGTTGACCACGGTAAAACATCCCTGCTCGACTACATTCGCAATGCCCGGGTAACCTCTGGCGAAGCCGGCGGTATTACCCAGCACATCGGCGCTTACAGCGTGTCAACGAAGAGCGGTCAAATTACGTTTATCGACACGCCTGGGCACGCGGCATTTACCTCAATGCGGGCCCGCGGCGCCAAAGTCACTGATATTGTGGTGCTGGTGGTAGCTGCCGACGACGGCGTTATGCCGCAAACCGAAGAAGCGATACAACACGCCAAGGCGGCAGAAGTACCGGTTATTGTTGCCATCAATAAGATGGATTTAGAAGGTGCGGATCCCGACCGCGTGACCAATGAGCTTGCGGCCAAAGATTTGGTTCCGGAAGCGTGGGGCGGTGACGTGCAGTTCAAGCAAGTTTCGGCTTTAACCGGCGCAGGCATGGACGAGCTACTGGAGGCGATTTCTTTGCAGGCCGAACTGCTGGAGCTGTCCGCCATTAACGAGGCTCCGGCCCAAGGCGTAGTGGTGGAGTCCCGATTGGATCGAGGCCGAGGCCCAGTGGCTACGGTGCTGGTACAAAACGGTCGTCTCAAGCAGGGCGATATCGTTATTGCCGGCGAGTTTTATGGTCGAGCTCGGGCAATGCTAGACGATACCGGAAACACGACGAAAGAAGCTGGACCGTCGCAGCCTGTGGAGCTACTAGGACTGAATGGCACACCGGGTGCAGGGGACGACTTCGCTGTGGCGTCAGACGAGCGCTCAGCTCGAGAGCTTGCTGAATTCCGGCGAGATAAGATGCAGGAGCGCCTGCAGGCCACCCAACAGGCTGCCAAGCTGGACAATATGTTCGCCAACATGGTGGAGGGCGAAAAGCGCATCCTGAAGCTGGTCGTCAAGACCGATGTGCGCGGCAGCTTGGAAGCCATCATTCAAGCCATGTCCGAGTTAGGTAACGACGAAGTGTCGGTGCAGGTGCTTGGGTCTGGTGTGGGCGGCATCTCTGAGTCTGATGCGACCATGGCGGCCACCTACGGGGCCACTGTATTTGGTTTCAACGTGCGTGCAGATAAGACGGCGAAAACTCTACTGGAACGAGAGGGTGTGGAGCTTCGTTATTACAGTGTGATCTACGAGTTGATCGACGATGTGAAAGACGCTCTGTCTGGCATGCTGTCGCCGGAGATCCGCGAAGAAATCCTCGGCACCGCAGAAGTCAGAGACGTATTCCGCTCACCTCGATACGGGCAAATTGCCGGCTGCATGGTCACCGAGGGTGTCGTGCATCGAAACAAGCCCATCCGAGTGTTGCGCGACAATGTGGTCATTTATGAGGGTGAACTAGAGTCTTTGCGACGCTTCAAGGACGACGTTGCAGAAGTACGTAACGGCACTGAATGCGGTATTGGGGTGCGCAACTATAATGACGTCAGGGCCGGTGATCTCATCGAGGTCTTTGATACTAAAGAGATCGCTCGCACGTTGTAGCCAGCGACGCGCCGATAATTATCCATGTCCAGAGACCTACGAGTTGCCGACTTTATGCGCGATGAAGTATCGCGAATACTGCAGCGCGATATGCGTGACCCGCGGGTGGGCAGCTTTGTCAGCGTGAACGATGTGAAGGTAAGTAAGGATCTGTCTTACGCAGAGATTTATGTCTCTTCTTTGCACGCTCAAGGTTCTGAAGCCCAGCAAGAACTGGTTGATGTGTTGAACCGAGCTGCGGGGTTTTTTCGCACCGAACTGGCCAAGCGACACACGATGCGAACTACGCCCAAGCCGCGCTTTCACTACGATGAGCTAGTAGAGCGCGGGCCGCGTTTGGAAAAACTGATAGGCGAAGCGGTATCTCAAGATCAGGCGCGTCAAGCGCAAGATGTTGTTGGCGAGCCGGAGCATGCAACGAAATCTGAGGTGGAACAGTAGCCGTGGCCAGGCGCAGGAAAGGAAAGCCAATAGATGGCGTTTTGGTGGTGGATAAACCACCGGGAATATCGTCCAATGATGTGGTCCAGCAAGCCAAGCGGATGTTTAACGCGCAAAAGGTAGGTCACTGTGGAAGTTTAGATCCCTTAGCCACAGGCGTTTTGCCGCTGTGCTTTGGTGAAGCCACCAAGTTTTCACAGTTTTTGTTGGATGCGGATAAGGCGTATTGGACGCAAATTCGGCTAGGCGTTACCACCGAGACCGGGGACGCCGATGGGCAAGTGATTAAAGAAACCGACGCCTCGGCTATCGATGCTAGTGAGGTTGAGGCGGCTTTGGCAGGGTTTCGAGGTGCAATTGAACAGATCCCCTCAATGTACTCCGCCCTGAAGCACAAGGGCCAACCGTTATACAAACTAGCCAGGCAGGGAATCGAGGTCGAACGTCAGGCGCGTAAGGTCACCATTCACAGTCTCGAACTGGAAAAACTGGAAAATTGCTGTGTTGCGTTGCGAGTGCACTGCACCAAGGGCACGTATATTCGCAGCCTTGCAGAAGACTTGGGTGCTGCGCTTGGCTGTGGTGGTCACGTAACGAAGCTACGTCGGCTCGAAGCCGGACCATACCTAGAGTCTCAAGCAGTTACGCTGGCGGCGCTGACCGAGATGGATGAGCAGGAACGGCAAGCATGTCTGCTGCCTGCGTCCACTGCGGTTTGCCAATGGCCACCAGTGCGACTGGAGGCCAATACAGCCCACTATTTAATGCAGGGTCAGCCCGTCCAGGTTGGCGGTGCGCCGGCCCAGGGCTGGGTGCAAATATTTGAATCTGCCGAGAAGCAACGGTTTCTTGGCGTAGGAGAGATTTTGTCGGACGGAAGGGTGGCGCCCAGGAGACTGATCGCTAGCCAATAAACTCGTCAAAATAGACATCGCTACTGTCAATACGCGCGGTTTTCGATGTGATTTTTAATAGCGTATTTAGGAGAAAGTGAAATGGCTCTATCAGCCGCAACAAAAGCTGAAATCGTAAAGGAATATCAACTTGAGGAAGGGGATACCGGATCTCCGGAAGTGCAGGTGGCTCTGCTGACCCACAACATCAATACCTTGCAAGGTCACTTCAAGGAACACCACAAAGATCACCATTCACGCCGCGGTCTGATTCGCATGGTAAACCAACGGCGAAAGCTGCTGGATTACTTGAAGAATAAAGATGTGGCGCGCTACAGCGATCTCATTAAGCGCTTGGAATTGCGCCGCTAACAAACTGTGGATTCACCCCGATTGTGGTCGGGGTCGGATTAGGCGCGGCTCATAGATCATTGATGGCAAACGTTACCCAGGCGTCATCCCGAAGAAAGGAAAAGACAAGGCTGGCGCGGGTGGCGGATTATGCAAAGACCGATGAAGCCAAACACGATCGGCAGGAGTCGCCCCAGCGACTCGGCCGTAACCACACGGAGCAAGATAAGGCGTTAACGCAAACTCTGGCTCGAGAGGAAAGCGATAGGAAACCATCGCAATGAGAATTAGCAAGAAACGAACGAAAAAGTAAATGCAGATCCAATTGGAGGAATCAGATTGAACCCAATTTATAAAGAATTTCAATACGGCGAGCACACCGTAGTTATGGAGACCAACAAGGTCGCTAAGCAGGCCACTGGCTCAGTAACGGTAACCATCGGCGATACCGTCGTTCTGACAACAGTGGTGGGTGCAAAAAGCCCGCGCCCTGGACAGGACTTTTTTCCACTTACGGTGAACTACCAGGAAAAAACTTATGCAGCCGGCAAAATCCCAGGAGGTTTTTTTCGCCGTGAAGGTCGTCCTAGCGAAAAAGAGACCCTAACCTGCCGTTTGATCGACCGCCCCATCCGCCCGTTGTTCCCCAAAGGGTTTATGAACGAGGTGCAGGTGGTTTGCACCGTGCTGTCCACGGACAAGGATCAAGATCCGGATATTGCTGCAATGATCGGCACCTCAGCGGCGCTGGCAATTTCCGGCATACCTTTCAACGGTCCGCTAGGGGCTGCACGGGTCGGCTACATTGATGGCAGCTATATCCTGAACCCGGGGTACGAAACCTTAAAGACGTCAATGCTCAACATGACCGTCGCGGGCACCGAATCCGCAGTGCTGATGGTTGAGTCAGAAGCGAACGAGATGACGGAAGACGAGATGCTCGGCGCGGTGCTGTTTGGCCATCAAGAAATGCAGGCCATTATCAAGGCTGTGGCTGAGTTGGCCGAGACTGCAGGCAAAGAAGCCTGGGACTGGCAGGCGGCTGAAAAAGACGAAACTCTCAGCAGCGCCGTTGCGGCGGCAATCAAGAGTGATCTTGGTGAGGCATATCGCATATCCGACAAGATGGAGCGTCAAGCAGCTGTGGGTGCCCTGCGAAGTAAAGCAGTTGAGCAACTTGCGGCAGAAGGCGCCGAGTACAGTGCCGATGATGTCTCGGATACCTTTGGACGCGTGGAAAAAGACCTTGTGCGGCAGCGGGTTCTGAACGGCGAGCCGCGCATCGACGGCCGTGATTTGCGAACGGTTCGGCCCATCGAGGTAGAAGTGGGCGTACTGCCCAAGGCTCATGGTTCTGCGTTGTTCACTCGCGGTGAAACTCAGGCGTTAGTGGTTGCTACTTTAGGCACCCTTCGTGACGCGGCACTGATTGATGCGCTAGAAGGGTCCTATAAAGACACCTTTATGCTGCACTACAACTTCCCTCCCTACAGTGTGGGCGAGGCCGGATTTATGAGTGGCCCCAAGCGTCGCGAAATTGGTCACGGCAAACTTGCTCGTCGGGGTGTGTCCGCCGCGCTGCCAAACGCTGAAGACTTCCCCTACACCATCCGCGTGGTTTCAGAGATCACCGAATCTAACGGTTCCAGCTCTATGGCAAGCGTCTGTGGCACCTCTCTTGCGTTGATGGACGCAGGTGTCCCGGTCAAGGCGCCGGTAGCCGGTGTGGCCATGGGGCTAGTAAAGGAAGGCAACCGTTACGCGGTGCTTACCGACATTCTGGGCGATGAAGACCACCTGGGTGATATGGACTTTAAAGTGGCGGGTACCGACAAGGGCATTACCGCACTGCAAATGGACATCAAGATTGAAGGGATCACCGAAGAGATTATGGAGGCGGCTTTGGCCCAAGCCAACGAAGCGCGCATCCACATTCTTGGCGAGATGAATAAGGTGATCAGTGCTTCTCGGGAGGAACTGTCTGCCAATGCGCCGGCCATGGTGACCTTGAACGTACATCCGGACAAGATCCGAGACATCATCGGTAAAGGCGGTGCGACCATTCGGTCCATCGTTGAAGAAACCGGTGCTGAAGTGGATATTAACGACGATGGCAGCGTCCGCATTTATGCAGAAGATGCCTCTGCAAAAGATGCAGCGGTGGCGCGGATTCAAGAGATTACCGCCGAAGCGGAAGTTGGCCGGATTTATCAGGGCAGCGTAGCGCGGGTAGTGGACTTCGGCGCTTTCGTCACCATTTTGCCAGGTAAGGATGGGCTGCTACACATTTCACAAATTGCCGAAGAGCGTGTGGAAAATGTGTCTGACTATCTCAATGAGGGGCAAGAGGTGGAGGTAGTAGTGCTAGACGTTGACCAGCGTGGCCGCATTAAGCTTTCCATCAAAGAGCTGGAAAACTATCGTGACCAAAACGAAGCAAGCTAACGCCTGCTACGTAAAATGACGAGCTACCCCGCTAACGGGGATGCGAAAAAGCCGGCCTAAGCCGGCTTTTTTTTGCTCAAGTCTCGGGCTGCACCCGATTTGCCACTAGGTCATCCACTACGGATGGATCCGCCAATGTGGAGGTGTCGCCTAGATTATCCAGTTCATTAGCGGCGATCTTGCGCAGAATGCGCCGCATAATTTTGCCAGATCGGGTTTTTGGCAGCCCGGGCGCCCACTGAATTACATCGGGCTTTGCGATGGGACCGATTTCTTTTCGCACCATGCCCACTAGCTGAGCCAACAGGTCTTCGGAGTCCGAATTGTCGCCAGCCATCAAGGTGACGTAGGCGTAGATGCCTTCGCCCTTAAGATCATGGGGGAAACCCACGACCGCAGCTTCGGCCACACTAGGATGCAGGACCAGGGCGCTTTCCACTTCGGCGGTTCCTATTCTGTGGCCGGACACATTCATCACATCGTCTACCCGACCGGTAATCCAGTAATAGCCGTCCTCGTCGCGGCGCGCGCCATCGCCTGTAAAGTAGTAGCCCGGGTAGGTTGAGTAGTAAGTATCGATGACTCGCTGGTGATCACCATAAACCGAGCGTATCTGGCCCGGCCAAGAGGACGTGATCACCAAATTTCCGGATGCGGCGGTTTCCTCGATGAGATTACCGTTGGGATCCATCAGGGCGGGACTAACGCCGAAAAAAGGTCGGCTGGCTGAGCCGGGTTTCAGCGCTGTGGCTCCGGGCAGCGGCGTGATCATGATGCCGCCGGTTTCGGTCTGCCACCAAGTGTCGACGATGGGGCAGCGGCCCTCGCCGACCACGCGGTGGTACCACTCCCAAGCTTCCGGATTAATGGGCTCGCCAACGCTGCCCAGCAGGTGCAGCGATGCTCTGGAGGAGGCGCTGACGTATTCATCACCTTGGGCCATGAGTTGCCGCAGGGCGGTGGGTGCCGTGTAAAAGACGTTGACCTGATGCTTATCGATGACCTGCCAGCAGCGAGAGGCATCTGGGTAAGTGGGCACACCCTCGAACATCAGCGTTGTGGCCCCGTTGGCCAAAGGCCCATAAACAATATACGAATGGCCAGTGATCCAGCCTACGTCGGCGGTGCACCAGTAAATATCGCCTTCTTGATAATCAAAGACGTACTTGTGAGTCATGGCGGCATGCAGCAAATAGCCTGCCGAGCTGTGCTGCACCCCCTTGGGTTTGCCGGTGGAGCCAGAGGTGTACAGGATGAATAGGGGGTCCTCGGACTCCATGATCTCAGGTTCCGCCTGGGTGGGTTGGTCGGCGATTAGCTCGCTGTACCAAACGTCCCGCCCTGCTGTCCAACTAACTTCTCCACCCGTTCGCTTTACCGTAATAACGGTGTGAACGTTGGGGCAGTCTGTTAGCGCCTCATCCGTGTTGGCCTTTAGCGGGATCGCCTTGCCACCTCGGATCCCTTCATCGGCAGTAATTACGGTTTGGCAGTCCGAGTCGAGAATCCGATCCTTAAGCGATTGGGGCGAGAAACCACCGAATACAACGCTGTGGATTGCCCCGATTCGGGCGCAGGCCAACATCGCGTAAGCGGCCTCGGGAATCATGGGCATGTAGATGCAGACCCGGTCGCCTTTACCGACGCCGCGTTGCCGAAGTCCGTTGGCCAATTGGCACACCTGGTCGTGCAGTTCTTGATAGGAAATTCGTTGGTCATCACCTGGGTCGTCACCCTCCCAGATGATTGCCGTTTGGTCCGCTCGCTCCGGCAGATGCCGGTCAATACAGTTGGTGCTGACGTTGAGCTGTGCGCCGTCAAACCAGGCGACGTTGCCGTTAGGGATATCTGCTTTGCTGACGGTATGCCACGGTTTGTCCCAGTTTAAAAATATCTCGGCCTGGTTAGCCCAGAAGCTGTCTGGATCATTGATGGATTGGGCGTACAGACGCTGGTAGGCGTCGTCGTCTATTAACGTGCGGGCCTTGATGTTCTCAGGCACCGGATACAATTCGCTCACAGCAAGCCTCCTGTTTATCGTGCCATAGCCGTTAGGATTCTGACGGCTACAGCGAGCGGAAGTAATCGATTAAAAAACGAGTAGCCGGATCTTGGTCTGACGAGTTATTGCCGCGCATTTGAGCAAAGATCGGCACCGCCAATTGCTTGCCAAGTTCAACCCCCCACTGGTCGAAGGAGTTTATATTCCACAAAATTCCCTGACAAAACACTTTGTGCTCGTAAACTGCTAACAGGCAGCCAAGCTGCTCCGGTCCCAACTCATCCAGCAAAACAGTCGTGGAGGGGTGTTGCCCTGGGACGCTTTTGTGCGCCTCGTTTGCTGACTCATTGTCCGTTCCCAAGGTCATGGCCTGCCCCTGTGCAATGCCATTGGCTATCAGCCACCGATGATGCTCGGGCAGATCCAGATCGTCCTGACCTACTAAAATTATATCTGCGGCGAAACGGCTGGTGCCCTGGTGTAGCAGCTGGTGGTAGGCGTGCTGACCATTAGTGCCGCAGCCACCCCAGAGAATTTGCATGGTTCGGTAGGGCAATGGCTCACCGCTGATGCTCACGGATTTACCGTTACTCTCCATTTCAAGCTGCTGTAGGTAGCTGGGTAGTAGGGCTAGCCGCTGGTCATAGCTAAGCATAGCGAGGCTGTCGCAGCACAGTGCCGTGGTGTTCCATGTGGCGAGTAGGGCGGCAACTAGGGGAATGTTCTGCCCCGGAGGCGCGCTCAAAAAGTGCTGATCAGCGGCCCGGGCTCCGGCCAAAAATCGTTCAAACGCTTTTACGCCGAGGGAGATCATGATTGGTAAACCTACGGCTGACCACAGAGAAAAGCGGCCGCCAACCCAATCCCACAGCGGATAGATCTGTTCCTCGCTCAAACCAAACTGCTGGGCTAGTTCAATGTTCGCCGTAACGGCTACAAAGTGTTTGCCTATGGCGGCCAAGTCGCCGGTGCGCTCCAAAAACCAGCTGCGAGCGGTGCTGGCATTGAGCTGAGTTTCCAAAGTGCCAAAGGACTTGGATACCACTATAAAGAGGGTGGTTTCCGGATTCAGGCCAGCAAGTGCCTGCTTTATATCTTGAGCATCCACGTTGGCGACAAAGTGGAGATTTGGGCTGGGGTTTTGTCCCGTACCGCTTCTGTCTCCTTGGCCGAGGGCGGCGACAGCCAGTTCGGGCCCCAAGTGAGAGCCACCAATGCCGATATGCACTACGTCCTGAATTGCCTTGCCGGTATAGCCGCGATGACCGCCTGAGCGGATGGTCTCGACTAACTGGTATAACCGTGCCCTGGTGGCCTGAACCTGTTTCTTTAGGGGTTCCGGCGCCCCGGGCGCACCATCTCGCAGGGCTGGGTGGAGGACCTGGCGATCCTCTGACAGGTTGATGTGTTCGCCGGCAAACATGGCATCGCGTTTCGCGAGCAGCGCAGTCTTTTCCGTTAGCGCTAATAGTTCCCCAATAATTTGCTGATCCACGCGCTGACGAGTGAAATCAAATTGGCAGCCGCCCAGAGACAAACGCAACGCCTTATTTCGCGTCTGATCCTGCAGCAGCGTCAGGCTTGGTGTGTGTTCAATCCTTTTTGCTGAGGCGAGTAACGCCTCCCAGTGAGGGGGGGCACTGACGTTCGTCATGACTTAAAGCAGTGTCGGGTTGGGGTTAAAAAACTGCCGGGCACCCTCCATGTCCAAGATCTGTTCGATCAAGGCGTTGAAGTGGTTGGCGTTGTTGGCGAAGTCTATTGCCGCTGCGTTAACAATGAGCACCGGTGCGTCGCTGTAATAATGAAAAAATTCTGTGTAGCTGTCTGCCAGGGCATCCAGATAGTCCACGTCGATGCCGCGCTCGAACTCAAGACCACGTCGCAACACACGCTGCTGAAGGATCCTTGCTGGAGCCTGCAGATAGATCACGAGGTCAGGCTTGGGCGGATCAATGGCCAGGCTCTTGTGGATCTGTTGATACAGTTCCAGTTCTTCCGGGTCGAGCGTCAGCCTGGCAAACAAATCGTCCTTTTCGATCATAAAGTCGGCGATCAAAGTTTTTGCGAAAAGATCGTCCTCGGGTATTTGCGTGACTTGCTTCGCGCGGTGCAGCAGAAAAAACAGCTGGGTTGGCAGCGCTTGGTTTGACCCCTCGGCGTAGAAGCGATCCAGAAACGGGTTTTCTGTCACCGGCTCCAACATGAGTGGGTAGTTCAGCAGGTCAGATAATTTGTTCGCTAATGTGGTTTTACCTACGCCCACAGGCCCTTCAATGGCGATATAACGCGGCAGGCTGTTGGTTTGCTTCGCCAGATTCAATCTTGCCAGCACGTCACTGCTCTCCGCCGGATGCGCTTGCTGGCTGGGTTCGAGAAATGACGCTTGAGAAGTAGACACAGTGGCTAATCAACCTAACGAGATATCGGAAGCTGTTCGGGCACTATGAAGAAACCTGTGCGGGCCTTCAACTGTCGGTTGCCAAAGTGTGAGAGCCGTCCAACGTCGGGCGTTTTTTACGACCCCTGCGTCGCTTGCGCGGTGCCCGGGGCAACTCGTCCATTAGTGCGCGACGACTGACTTCGTCCCCGTGCTGGAAGTCGTGCCACCACTTGGCGCAAGGCTTAAGTGCGTCGTCAGACTCGGCTCTGAGGCAGAGAAAGTCATAGCCAGCACGAAAACGCTTGTGGCTGAGTAAGCGCTCTACCGAGCGTAAGTTGCGAGTCTGCAATCGCTCCTGAATCATCCAAACCTCTCTGGCGAAGGTGCCAAAGCGCCGAGGTATGGCCACAAAAGTTTGCTGGTCTTTGAGCACGACAAAGGCCGGGTCCTCGACCAGTGCGTCATCATTTTTTCTTGCTTGAAAGTCATCCCAGAGCAGCACGGCAACCAAGAACCCAGGCGTGATGGATGCGCCGCTGCGAATTCGGTCGTCGGTGTTGCGCATCGCGGCCATGACTAAGGGGCTGGCGGGATCACAGGTGGGGAAAAGTGCGTTTGCAATGGGTGTTTGATGCATCTGCTGCCAAACGGTCTCGGCATAGCCGGATAAAAAGAGTTTGAGAAATTCATCAAAAAGACGCGCCGGCGGAATGGAGTCCAAGCGCTTCGCAGTCTGGTTTTGCAAGGCGAGAATGTCTGGATCTATATCAAAGGAGAGCTTAGCGGCAAAGCGCATGGCCCGCAGAATACGCACTGGATCTTCCGCCAGGCGCGTAGGCGTCTCGCCAATAAACCGCAGTCGTTTGGCCTTGATATCTGCCACGCCGCCAACGAAGTCGATGATCTCATTGTTGGATGCATCGTAGTAAAGCGCGTTGGCGGTAAAATCTCGTCTGAAGGCATCCTCTTGAAGGGTTCCGAAGGCGTTGTCCCGCAAGATCATGCCTTTGTCATCCTGAACCACTTTATCCGACATAGACCGTCGAAAGGTGGACACCTCAATGAGTTCGCGACCAAAGCGCACGTGAACGATAGGGAAGCGGCGCCCAACGATACGGGAGCGGCGAAACAGCTTAACTACGGTTTCCAGTGGGGCGTCAGTTGCCACATCAAAATCTTTGGGCGCGACTCCGCACAGGGCGTCGCGGACGCAGCCACCGACAAGATATCCCTGATAGCCGTTGGCGTTGAGCGTTTTGATAATTTTTAGCGCGTTGGGGTCGAGGACTTTCGGGCCGAGTTGATGGTTCGTAATACGAGCTGGTTTTGCGCGTTCAACATTCTTGCGCTTGAAAAAGCTGAATAACTGTTTCAAGAGCTTTCCCGGCGACCGCGCTGCTGAGTCTTTTTGCGCGGTATGTTGAGGCGTTGGCGTCTTTCCCAGAGACTCTTTCTGCTGATCCCGAGTTTTGCCGCTAGTTCCGTTTCGGTTAGATGTTCTTCGTTGTCTTGCACAAAACGTACGAAGTAGTCCTCTAGAGACGTTTGATTTGGATCGGCGTCACCTTGGATGTCCGCCTCTTGCTCTGCGCGGGGTTCAATCGCTAATAGTGCTTGGGTAATCACCGCGCCCTCATCAGCCAGGATCACCGCGCGCTCAATGGCGTTGCTTAGCTCGCGAACATTACCTGGCCAGTGATAAGCCAGCATGGCTTCCTTGGCGGGTTCACCCAGGATTAGTCCGGGTTTATTCAAGCGCTTGCAGGTCTCTGCCAGAAGCTGTTCGGCAATATCGATGATGTCTTTTCGCCTGCCTTGCAGCGGCGACAGCTCGAAGCACAAAACGTTCAGCCGATAAAATAAGTCCGGGCGAAATGCCCCAGAGTCCGTTAGCGCTTTCAAATCTTTATGGGTAGCAGCAATGATGCGTACATCCACTGGCAGGGTCTGGGCCTGACCGACTTTCCTGTTTTCGCCCTGAACGACCTGCAGCAATCGTGCTTGGGCACTGGGTGGCAGCTCCGCAATTTCATCCAGGAACAATGTCCCACCTGAAGCGGCCTCTACCAAGCCGATGCTTTCTTGAGGTCTGTTCTCGTAGGCGGCGAGTCCGAACAGCTCGGACTCAATAAGGTTGGCAGGTACCGTTGCGCAGTTGAGTGTAATCAGTGGCGCGTGGGATCGGTTGCTAGCGGCATGGATGCCACGAGCAACCAGTTCTTTGCCGGTGCCGGACTGTCCAAGGATGAGAACCGTGGAGTCCGTTGGACCTACCTTGGCTATACGCTGACGTAAGCTGTTCATTACATCCGAGGAGCCGAGCATTTCGATGGGTTCAGCCACGGCGATGGGTTTGCGCACGCTATAGGCCGTCGCGCGTTCGATTGCCGCCATCAGGTCGCCAATTGACAGAGGCAGCGCCAGATAGTCTTTGGCACCCGCCTGCAGGGCGGCTACGGACGCTTTCACGGTCGGTGCGTCGGAAAGTAAGACGAGGGGCAACTGCGTGCTTACGTCGGTAATTGCCGCTCCGATAATCGAGTCTAAGCAGACGATGGCATCACAATCCGCTGTTAGATCCTCGGGCACGGAAACTGTTTCAGTGACGTCTATTCCTTGCTCGCGCAGCTGCTCCGCGATATCGGAGCTTCTGACGGGGTCGTCGTCAATGAAAAGAATTCGAGTCATTGCGCAATGTTAGCAAAAAACCGTTGGGAAAAATCCTCGAAAAACAGGCTTGGTACCGCTAAGCGCCAGGTATTGGATTGTGCTGGAAAGGTTGTAGTCGATGAGGAATGGCCGCCAGCCGCCAGTGTTTCACGCCCCACTGTAGCCAAGCGTCCACGGACTGAGAAATAGTGGGCGGGTTCTGGCCAAGGAAATCAAAGGCCGCTCTCAGGTTGTTTGCCGCAGCGGCGTCATCTAACGCTGGCGCGTGGGTTTGTTTGGATAGTTTGGTGCCGTCGGCGTAGGCGAGAACCGGTATGTGTGCGTAGGACGGAGCCGCTAATCCCAACCGTTCTATAAGAACAAGCTGAGGGAGGGTTTGTTCGTATAAATCTTCGCCCCGCAGTACGTGACTGTAATGCTCACCGTCGTCAACGGCGGTGGCAAGGTGATAGGTGACGACATCGTCACGACGCCAAATAACAAAGTCACCAAACTCGGCACGAGGGTCGAACTGTAAAATACCCTTAATTTCATCGCTAAACTCGCGGAGTTGGTCATCTACGCGCAGACGCACCGCGTGATCCGGTGCAGCGCTGCGTTTATCGCGGCAATAACCGGGGTAAAGGCGCGTCGATTTCAGCTTGCTGCGGGAACAATCGCAGTAGTAAGTGCTAGCATTTAACTGATCCCTTGCGCGAGCATAGTCAGGGGTTCGCTGACTTTGCAGCCTAACGGGCCCGTCGCCCAGTAGGCCGTGGGCCTTCAAGCTTCGCTGAATTTGCGCCAGCGCGTTTGCGTCCGAGCGCAATGGATCGATATCGTCGATGCGAACAGACCACTGCCCGCCGCGCTGTTTCATATCGCAGAAGCTGGCAAGGGCGGTGATGAGGCTGCCCATGTGTAACGGGCCAGTGGGAGAAGGTGCAAACCGGCCAGTGAGGGCCGGTTTTGCTGTGTGGTTTGTTGTTAGGTCCGGGTAAGCCAAAAGCAATGCTCCAGGCTGTGCCCTAGCCGTGCATCTGCTTTTCTTTGATCTCGTCGAGGGCTTTGCAATCCACGCACTGGGTAGCTGTGGGGCGGGCTTCTAAGCGCCGCAATCCAATCTCGATGCCACAGGTTTCGCAGTATCCAAAATCGTCGGTCTCGAGCAGATCGATGGTCTTGTCGATCTTCTTGATCAGCTTCCGCTCCCGATCGCGAGTTCTCAGCTCGATACTGAATTCCTCTTCCTGGGTGGCACGGTCTGCAGGGTCAGGGAAATTCGCCGCGTCGTCCTGCATGTGGTTAACGGTTCGATCGACTTCTTCCATGAGCTCGACGCGCCAAAGATTCAAAATCGAGCGCAGGTGGTCTAGCTGTCCTTGACTCATGTAGGCTTCGCCACGCTTGGGTTTGTAGGGCGTGAAGTTGCGGAACGGAGAGTCTTTCGCGGCGGCTTTACGACGCGGTGCAGCGGCGGTTTTTTTGACTGTTTTTGCCTTGGAGTTAGCGGCCATAATCAATCCTATATTAAGAGGGCTAAAGGCCCCAAAATCGGAAGGGCGCGAAATCTACCAGATGCCGCTTTGGAAAACCACAGTTAGTCAGCAGTGTTTTCGTAAATCGAGAAAAACCCTGGCGGCGCCGTATTTTTGGGTGCAAAAGCACTGAGAAAATCACCAACTTGAGAGGCTTTTGAATGTTCGCAACTCGTACAAATGAGATATCACCCTTCGTTGTGATGCAGTTACTGAAGCGGGCTCAAGAATATGAGCAGTTGGGCAAGACGGTAGTCCACTTAGAGGTTGGTGAACCAGATTTCCAAACCGCTGCACCCATTGTCAGGGCTGCGCATGACGCCATAGATGCAGGGCGCACAAAATATACCCCGGCGTCGGGCATTACCGAATTACGCCAGCGCATAAGCGACTACTACCGCGCCCTCGGAGTAAACGTTTCTGCAGACCGGATTATGGTTACCAGTGGTGCTAGCGGCGGCCTGACGCTGCTGGCGGGTTTGTTGCTGAATCCGGGGGATCGATTGTTAATTACGGATCCCGGCTACCCTTGCAACGACGTCTTCGCACGTTTGGCAGGAGCGACTCCAAAAGCCATTCCGGTTTACGCAGAACATCGCTTTCAACCAACCCTGGCAAGTTTTCAGGCCGCTTGGTGCGAGCATACGCGCGGGGCCTTGCTTGCGTCGCCGGGGAATCCCACCGGCACTATGCTGGCTGCCGAGGACCTGACCGACATGGCGGCGTTCGCTATGAGTCAACAAGGCTTCTTAATTCTTGATGAGATTTATCAAGGTTTGCACCACGGCGAGCCAGAATACAGATCAGGTCTTGGCGTCACTCAGAATATTTACGTGCTCAATAGTTTCTCTAAATTTTTTGGAATGACCGGCTGGCGGTTGGGCTGGATCGTGGTGCCAGACCAAGCTATTGATCCGATTACTGCCCTGGCCCAGAACTTATTCATATCGCCAAGCGCTCCAGCTCAGTATGCGGCACTGGCAGCTTTTGATGATGACACCATGCTTATTCATCAACAGCGTCAACAGGCCTTTATCAGCAGGGCGTCAGTGTTAAGCCAGGGCTTGGAGGCTCTTGGGTTTGGCATTCCCGTGGCGCCGGATGGCGCATTTTATTTGTATGTCGACATTAGCCACACCGGCATGAACAGCACGGATTTTTGCTGGCGGCTGATTGACGAATATCAGGTAGCCGTGACGCCGGGTGCGGATTTTGGGTCTCATCAGGCTGATGCCCATGTGCGCTTTGCCTACACCACCGACGAAGAGAGCATCGCCTTGGGTTTGCAGCGAATCGAAGCGGCGTTGATGGCGTGGGGGATTCAGGCGTGAAGCTGCCGGAGCTTTTCCCCGGCACCTTGATTCGGCGTTACAAACGATTTCTGGCGGATGTTGTGACAGCCAGCGGCGACACCATAACCGTGCATTGTCCAAATACCGGGGCAATGACCGGCTGCGTTGATCCGGAAAGTCGGGTTTATTATTCCCAATCGACCAATCCCAAACGCAAATACCCGTGCACGCTGGAGTTTGTTGAAACTTCTAGCGGGTTGGTCAGCGTTAACACCGGGCGTGCCAATACGCTGGTGGGTGAGGCCCTGACCCATGGGCGAATTCAGCCGCTGGCCGAGTTTTTGGATGTTAAGGCGGAAGCGAAAATTCCCTCCGGTGGTGGGCGTTTTGACTTCTTGGCGCGAGATCCAGCAGGCAATCAGGCTTACGTGGAGGTAAAGAGCGTTACTTTGCTGACACAAGGCAGTCGTGGCGAGTTCCCTGATGCGGTTAGCGAGCGGGCTCTGAAACACGTCAAAGCGCTACAGCAAATGGTGGCTCTTGGTCACCGGGGCGTGCTGATCTTCTGCGCTCAGCATCTGGCTATTGAGTCGGTAAGCCCAGCTCTTAGTATCGATCCGGCGTATGCCCAGGGTCTAACCGAGGCGGCTGGCGCTGGCGTGGAGGTGTATGCAGTCGGTTGTCAGACGGATCTCAAGACCATGTCCGTTGATCGCCAGATCGACTTTCGTTTGCACGAACGCTGAGACCCAGAGGCTAGAGTCAACCGCGAGCCAAGCGCTCATTGCAATCAAAAGCTGTAGCGCTGTCTCAAAGCCTGATAGTCCGAGAGCCTTGGGAGTCTGGCCCCGAACTGAGTGATGACCTGGGCCGCCGCATAATTGGCGAAGCGCACGGCATCCTCGGCTTGGGCGCCCTGCAGGCGCGCGGCTAAACAAGCGCCCGCGAACATGTCACCGGCGCCATTGGTGTCGACGGGTTGGCGGGGGTGGCCGGGCACATCGGCTGTGCCAGCCGGAGACACAACCCGTGCGCCCTCGGCACCAAGAGTGACATAGACCTCTCTAGCGATATCCGAAAGCTCAGCAAGGGCTACGTCAAGTCGGTCGGTACCTGCCCAGGCAAGGGCTTCTTCCGCGTTGCAGAACAGTGTGTCGATGCCGTTTCCCAGCATGGCCGTTAGTCCATCCCGAAAAAACGAAACCATAGAAACGTCGGATAGCGTCAGCGCAATCTTTGTCTTGCCTTGTCGGGCCAGTTGATAACCGGAAACAACCGTCTCGACGCTGCGCTCTGAAGATGCCAGATAGCCCTCCACGTACAGAGTATTTGCCGAGCGCAAAAGCTCGGGATCGATTTGGCCTGGCTGAAGCTCGCTGGAGACGCCCAGGTCCGTACACATTGTGCGCTGGCCATCCGGTGTCACCAAGACCAGACATTGGCCGGATCGGCGGTTGTTACCTGCGGGCTCCGAGAGCGCGGACACTTGAATACCGGCGTCCCGCATTTCTGTGTCGAAATAGCGGCCGTTTTCATCATCTGCCAACCGACAGGTATAGGCCGTCGCAAGGCCAAAGGCCTGAGCAGCAAAGATCGAATTCGCCGCAGATCCACCGCTGGCTTTGCGCATGGGTCGGTGGTCGAGCCTGGCGACAAAGTCCGCCATTTGCGTAGAGTCCACCAGAGTCATATGACTCTTGGTTAACGCTGCGTCGCGCAGGAACGAATCTTCCACCTCTACATCGGTGTCGACGATGGCGTTGCCAATTCCAAAAATATCAAGCATCAAGAGTCCTTTGGCGATAGCTCCCCGTGGGGCAAGGGTTAGATACCCGCCAACGCGGCGTCGGCGGCTGCCAGGGTTTTTGCAATTTCCTCGGTGCCATGCTGGGCAGACAGAAAGCCTGCTTCAAAGGCAGACGGGGCAAGATAAATTCCCTGGTCTAACATGTGGTGAAAGAACGTATTGAATTGATCCACCTTCGAGTTCGCTACGTCCTCATAGTCGCTGACGCTGTCCTGACCGAAGAAGAAGCTGAACATACCGCAGACGTGATTCTCGCAAAGACTGACGCCGTGTTTCTCTGCCAGGGACAACATGCCGCTGACTAAATTATCCGTTGCGCGACTCATGCCCTCGTAGACCGCGTCGGTCAGGTGGTTAAGCGTTGCCAGGCCTGCCGCCATGGCTAGGGGGTTGCCTGACAAGGTGCCAGCTTGATACACCGGTCCAGCCGGGGCAATGCAGCTCATGATGTCGGCGCGACCACCAAAGGCCCCAACAGGCAGCCCGCCCCCAACGATTTTCCCGAGGGTCGTGAGATCAGGCCGAATGCCATACAGCTCCTGCGCGCCTCCCGGTGCCACGCGAAATCCCGTCATGACCTCATCAAAGATCAGCACTGCACCGTGCTGCTGGCACAGATCTTTTAAGCCCTGAAGGTAGCCCGCCCGGGGCGGTATACAGCCCATGTTGCCCGCAATGGGTTCCACAATGATGCAGGCAACTCGGTCGCCGTAAGTCGACATCAGGGAGTTAATGGCATCCAGGTCATTAAAGGGGGCGGTCAGGGTGTGCTGGGCCAGCGATTCAGGCACCCCCGGCGAGTTAGGCAGCCCTAACGTAAGAACACCGCTACCCGCTTTGACCAGCAAAGAGTCTGAGTGTCCGTGGTAGCAGCCAGAAAACTTGACGATCATATCCCGGCCGGTGAAGCCTCGTGCCAAGCGGATGGCGGACATCGTTGCCTCGGTACCTGAATTCACCATTCGCACTTGTTCCATGCTTGGTACCAGAGAGGTGATTTTTTCCGCCAACTGTATTTCAAGTTCTGTGGGTGCGCCAAAACTCAGCGCGCGCTGGGCTTGTTCGGTTACCGCTTGCACGGTTGGTTCAAAGTTGTGCCCGAGGATCATGGGACCCCAGGAGCCGATGTAATCGATGTATTCGTTGCCATCCACGTCGTATAGATAGGCGCCCTTGGCGTCGGCGAAAAATATTGGATCCCCACCAACACCCTTAAAAGCGCGTACCGGTGAGTTCACGCCTCCTGGGATGGTTTTCAGGGCGCGTTGCATCAAAGCGGAGGAAGTGTCTCTTTGCATAGGGTCTCTTCGTGTAATGACTAAAAATTTAGGTGGTACATCAGAATGGTTTGATGACCGCCAGGAGCACGACTGAAACCAAAATAAGCACCGGCAGCTCATTGTAGATTCTAAAATAGCGCTCGCTATGAGTTTGACGATCTTCAGCGAACAAACGAACGAGCCGGCCGCAGTTGAAGTGATAGCCGACGAGCAAAAGAACTAAAGTCAGCTTTACCCAAAGCCAATAAGCCGTCGATAAAGCCGCCCAGCCTTGCGCAAGCATCCCCAGGCCCAAGGCCAGGGTGACCACCATTGAGGGCGTCATGATAAGGCGGTAAAGCTTATCCTCCATCACCTTAAAGCGCGCGTTGCTGATTTCGTCCGCAACGCTGGCGTGATACACAAACAGCCGCGGCAGGTAAAAAATCCCGGCGAACCAAGTGATAACGCTGATGAGATGGAAGGCTTTGAGCCACAAATACATAAGTCCGGCCCTTGGCCATTCGCGAATCCCTAGTGTAGCCGTTGGAATCAAGGAATGCTGCTGCCAGGGGTTTGAAAGAACTATGACCATCGAGGCGCGGTAACGCCGAGCTAAATAAAAAACACCAACATCTGTTGCAAACCGCTTGCCACTGTTGCTGCTACAATGCGCCATCACTTGGGCGGATCCCAAGCTTCATCAACAGCGTTAGGAAAGTGTCGTGCGCTATCGAGTGATCATTGAACAACCCACATGGCGCCGGTGGATATTTTGGGTAGCGGCGACGGTGCTGTTAGTAGTGGCAGCAGGCGCCGGAGCGCTTTGGGGAGTTGCCGCAGCTCAGGAGCAAATCCGCGAAAATGCAGATCTGAATAACTTGGTGCAGCAGCTCAATGCCGATAATTCGGAGTTGCGCAGCACGGTAACCGATAGTGAGCTGACCATTGAGACCCAAAAAGCAACGGCAGTAGCGCTGCGGGACGAGCTTACCCAACTTCATCAAGTCAACGCTGAGCTTGAAACCCAACTGGGTTTTTTCCGCAAAATAATGGCACCGGGAGAAATGTCTGCCGGTGTGCAAATTGAACGCCTCGACATCCGCGGCCAAGGTGGAAACGAATGGCTGGTACAGATGACATTGATTCACGTGGCTGAGCGACACAGCGTGGTTAAAGGAGAGGTCCAGCTCAGCGTAATCGACGGTGTTGACGGAGCCGAGATTCCAATAGCGAAAGTGAAAGGCGGGGCCAATAACGCAACCCTTGACTACCGCTTCCGCTACTTCCAGACCATGGAACAAGCCATATCCTTGCCGCCTACTGCCGATCCCAAAACATTAAAGGTAACGGTGTTTGGAAGGAAAGGCGTAGTCGCGGAGACTGAATTCCCTTGGCCTGTGTCATGATGCGAGAATCGGCCACTGACTCAAACGATATGCCGCTCGAATTATGGATTTAACGAAAACTCTACCGATGATGGGAAAAAAGAAAGAAGTTACGCTTATTGGCCCTGACGCCGAATTAACTGGAGACATCGCTTTTTCCAGCCAGTTGATCGTCAACGGTATGGTGAAGGGTTCGATTACTGCTGCAGAGCCCGGTGCTGCCCTGACCATCAGCCCTTCAGGTCGGATTGTTGGCGACATTCGCGCCCCGGTAGTGCTCATACACGGTCGGGTCGACGGCACGGTGTATGCTTTGGAGGCGCTAGAGGTGTCGGACGGCGCGGTTGTTCAGGGTGATTTGCACTATCAGGTGCTGCAAATGCATATGGGCGCGTCAGTGCAGGGGCGGTTGATCCACACGGTGCCCGAGCAAGCAAGCTCCGATGAGTCTGGGGAAGAAAAAGGGCATAGCACCGTAACGGAAGGACAACGGAACGATGGATAGATCTTGTGATGCAGCCTGAAATTGCCCTATCGGAAAAAGCCGCCAAGAAGGTGGAGTCTCTTATCGCAGCGGAGGGGGACCCCTCACTGTGCCTGCGAGTGTTTATTACTGGTGGCGGGTGTAACGGCTTCTCTTATGGCTTTACCTTTGACGACAGCCAAGCGGAAGACGATGCAGTGATCGAAAAGGCGGGCGTAAAGATGCTCGTAGACGCAATGAGCTATCCCTATCTGGTGGGAGCCGATGTCGATTACGTAGAGGATCTCTCGGGTTCACAATTTACAGTGATGAATCCCAATGCGGCAGCAACCTGCGGTTGCGGTAGTTCATTTTCGCTTTAAGTTAGCCCAATTGCTGTGTCCTGCCTCGTAACCGCGACGCCAAAGCGACTTGCCGATGCGGGGTTAGGCCGGGTAGATTGCTCCTAAGACACGCTCTCCTGAGGCGCCGGTAGCGGCACTTAGATTACCTGGGAGGCCAGATAGTCGTCGGTACGCTAGCCAAGCGAAAGCAGCAGCCTCAATGGCATCTCCATCCACATTCCAGTGTTCTGTCGCCTGAACCTCGCAAGCAAACCCCTCGGCCAACAAGTTAGCTTCAATGCGCGACATCAGATAGGTGTTCATGCGGCCACCGCCGCATACCGGCACGTAATCTATGGTTTTCATCACGCCGGATATTGCGCTGGCGATGCTGCGCGCCGTTAGCTCTGCCAAAGTAGTCTGAAGATTTTCTGGGGTGATGGTGTTTACCGTTGCTAAGGCGCCTGACTCCTGGAGCCAAGCCTGATTGAAGTATTCTCGGCCCGTGCTTTTGGGCTGAGGCTTCGCAAAGTAGGGATCTAATAGCCAGTGGTTGAGCAGCGCTTCGTCACAACGACCGCTCGCGGCCCAAGCGCCCTCAGCATCAAAGCTCCTTGCGTCAGGTGCCCGGTGGTGCTGCCGATACCACTCGTCCATTAGACAGTTGCCCGGGCCACTGTCGAACCCCTGACTACTGCCGTCTAGCGGTGAAATGTTACTGATGCCGCCAATGTTCACCACGCAGGTTGCGGAGCCCAGATGACCAAATATCACCTGATGAAAGGCCGGTGCCAGTGGCGCGCCCTGACCGCCAGCGGCGATATCCCGGCGGCGGAAATCTGCGATGGTTTGAATCCCGCTGGCCTCGGCGATTCTATTAGGATCGCCAATCTGTAGCGTAAAAGGATGCGCTGCGCTGCCAGGCGGACGATGGCGCACGGTCTGTCCATGGCTACCGATGGCCATCACGCTCGTAGCTTCAACGTTGTTTCTATCAAGCCATTGGGCGACGGATTGACCAATGAAGTCCCCAAGGTAGCTATCGCAGGAGCCCAGCAACTCCACGCTTGATGAATCGGGTTGGCCGCATGCCAGCAATGCCTGCTGGAGATCGGCTGGCAGAGCCAAGGTGTCCGCCGCCACGACTTCGACGGTTTCTTGCGCCAAGCCATTGGCTTCCGATGACTCTTCAACCCTGATAAGGGCGAGATCCAGGCCGTCAACACTGGTGCCCGTCATACAGCCGACAAACAGGCCGCTAGCGGTCACAGCTCCGCCAAAGCCAAGGCCACCTGATCGGCGAAATGGTCTAGGAGCAAGACGTTGGGGCTTGTCTTTGCTCTGAAATCCGCTATCTGTTGAACCGGTACGGGCTCGGCCTCAGGTAGCTTTACCGTGCGAGGGTTTTGGTGGACCCCATTAACCAAGAATTCGTAATGCAGGTGAGGCCCCGTTGCCCATCCTGTTGACCCCACGTAGCCAATGGTTTGACCCTGTTTGACCTTTTGGCCGCGCTTAATGTTGCGGGCAAATTTGGATAGGTGCAGATATTTCGTAACGAATTGCTCGCCGTGCCGAATGACCACGAAGTTACCGTTGGCCTGGGTCCGCCTGGCGGTTTCAATGCGCCCATCGCCAGAGGCTAAGATTGGTGTGCCTCTGGGGGCGGCGTAGTCGATGCCTCGGTGTGGCCTCACGGTATTGTGCAGGGGATGCTTGCGCCGCAGGTTGAAGCTGGAACTGATGCGAGAAAAATCTACCGGCGCTCGGAGAAAGGCTTTGCGCATGCTGACACCGTTGGGGTCAAAATAATCAGCGCTGCCACTTCGATTCTCATAGCGCACAGCTGTGAATGTTTTGTCCTGATTGATAAATCGAGCGGCCAGAATATTGCCGTAGCCGATGAAATCTCCATCTAGGTAGTGCTCTTCAACCAAGGCAAAAAACTCGTCGCCGGGCCGAATGTCCAATACAAAATCGATATCCCACTGAAAAATCTGCGCCAGCCTCATGGTGAGGCTGTCTGGCAGACCAATCGCCTGGCTGGTTAAGAAGAGGCTGCTCTCGATCTTGCCGTGTTTGTAGGTCAGTACTTTTTCCGGTTCCTCTATGATCTCCTTGCTCAAAAAGCCGCCGTCATCGCTGGCATAAAACTCAATGCTCTCAAGGGGGCCGCTTCGATAGGTCAGCTGTAGCAGCTGCTGATCCAGGCGCTGAAATTCCAGCTCCGCGCCCGGGAAAATGCCCGCCAGTGCATCGCCGTGGGTGGTATTGGTGAGCGCGAGCAGGGTCTTTGCGGACAAATCGTAGCGGCTAAAGATGATGGCCATGTTGTCACCGGGTTTAACGGTGTGCAGCGTGCGTTTTGGGCTTTCGGTTTCCTCTGGCGCGCTGATGCTCGGTGCGGCCGTAGCCAACGGTGCAGGTGTCGGCGTTGGGATAAGAGTCACTTCAGTATTTTGCGGACGCTCGGGCACAAAGCCCGCTGACACCAATAACAAGGTGGCGACCGCCACAGCCGTGGCCAAACGTCGATGCAATGACGGTATCCGAATGGTTTTCAACGTTTGCTTGAGCATTAACGAGGAGTGATCCCAGCTGCTTTGAGGGTACGGTATGCGTTGGAACGGAGGATTATAGGAGATTCTGTGTATAAACAAAGAGGCTTGGGGCGTTCTCATCTGCCGATCCTGGGCATCTTTTGTTAAGGTGCGGGCCGACCCAGATGCATGACGGGCGTTTGACTAACGGCCGAAACCAAGTGAGAGGAAAGACGAGGGATGAATCCACAGGACTTTATCGAAGAAATGCGCTGGCGTGGCTTGGTAATGCAAATGTCCGACGAAGCCGGTTTACTGGACTATCTTGGCTCTGGCGCCAAGACGCTTTACTGCGGCTTCGATCCCACGGCTGACAGCTTGCATATTGGCAGCCTTGTTCCTCTGCTGGCGCTGCGCCGATTTCAGCAACAAGGGCATCGACCGCTGCTTCTGCTGGGTGGTGCTACGGGATTGATTGGCGACCCTTCGGGTCGAGATGATGAGCGATCGTTGAACGGCACCGAGACGGTGGGCCAGTGGGTGGAAGCGCTACGCACACAGGTTGGGCGGTTCTTGGATTTTGATGCTGCTGATGGTTCCGCGGCGAAGATCGTGAATAACCTGGATTGGACAGCTGACCTGAGCGTGATCGACTTTTTGCGTGATATCGGTAAGCACTTTTCGGTAAACAGCATGGTTCAGCGCGAGTCGGTGAAGGCTCGGCTTGAGCGTGTGGATCAGGGCATCTCCTACACTGAGTTCAGTTACATGCTGCTGCAGGCCATGGACTTCCTCCGCCTCGCCCAACAGGAGGATTGCCACCTGCAAATCGGTGGCAGCGATCAGTGGGGCAATATTGTGTCGGGGATTGACCTGATTCGCCGGCATACCGGTGCCAGCGCCTACGGGCTGACGATGCCATTGGTCACCAAAGCAGACGGCACGAAATTTGGCAAAACTGCAGCAGGGGCGATTTGGCTGGACCCGAAAAAAACCTCTCCCTACACCTTTTATCAGTTTTGGCTAAACACCGCAGACGCGGATGTGGCTAATTTCCTTAGGCTGTTTACGTTTCTGGACAGGCAATCCATAGGTGAGCTTGAGGCGCTGATGGAGGAGCATCCGGAGCGGCGAGAGGCCCACCGCAAGCTGGCGAGGGAGGTTACCGAGCTCGTGCATGGCCCTGAAGCGTTGACGGCAGCAGAGCGTATTACCGATGCACTGTTTGCGGGGAACGCTTCCGGTCTGCAGGAGCAAGATCTGGCGGAGTTATACCAAGATGGGCTGCCCAGCAGCATTTGCGCGCCAGAAACGGGGCTGCTGACGGCGCTAGTGGAGGCGGGACTGACAAAGTCTACGGGCGAAGCTCGAAAGTTAATCCAAGGCAATGGGGTTAAACTCAACGGTAACTCGGTATCTGACCCCAAGGCCCTGTTAACCACTGAAGAGGCGCTATTTCAGCGTTTCTATCTGATTCGTAAGGGGAAAAAGAACTATCACTTGCTGATGCTTGAATAACCCAAGATGTGGAATGAAAAAAAACGGTAACTTTTTTCATATTCTGGTTGCGCGGCAACGCGATATGCGTATTATACGCCTCCCTTGCAGCACAGCCCAAAACGCTGATGCAGCAGCTCTTTAAAAATATAAAGCAAGTGCATTGTGGTTCTCCCGACGGGAGGCCTTGAAAAATCAAGAGCCCCACAAGAGAGAAACAAAATGTACAAACAAGCCATTCGTGTGGGAACACGTAATTCGTTTTGAG
>JAYOBI010000034.1:0-13316 GCA_038104735.1 Gammaproteobacteria bacterium
AGGTCGGTCTGTAGGTCGGGCTTCAGCCCGACAAGAAAAACGTCGGGTTAAAACCCGACCTACGAAGGATGATGTGTTGTAGGTCGGTCTGTAGGTCGGGCTTCAGCCCGACAAGAAAAACGTCGGGTTAAAACCTAACCTCCGGAGAGGAGTTAAGATACCCCCAGTTGGGTAGAGCCGGAAAGTGGCGCACCCGACAGGATTCGAACCTGTAATCCCCGGTTTCGTAGACCGGTGCCTTATCCAGTTTGGCCACGGGTGCAGTGCGCGGCATTATCTGGAAGAACGTCTCAGTTCTCAAGGTGTTTCCGTTAGTAGATTTTTCCAGCCGACTTTTCTTGCAAGGCAACCATCGCCAAACCCGAAAATTTAGTTATATTCTCTCCCTGTGCGCTTTTGGGGGACAAAATGAATTCAGCACTCGATCCTTTGGTGGCCTCTGGCCTTCAGCTTATGTTGGTTGGCATGGGCACGGTCTTCGTGTTTTTAACCCTGCTCGTATTTGCCGTCCGCGTCATGAGCCAGCTGCTGGGAAGGATTGAGCCCAGGCAAGAATCCGCGAGTCAGCGGGGGTCGATCCAAGCCGTACCCCCAGCTCACGTGGCCGCAATTGTTGGCGCCCTAGAACAACACAAAAGCAAAGCGCAATAAGACCAACACAAAAACAAAAAGCGAGGAACTGCTTCCGGCATACCGCGTTACCACCTTGGCAGGACACCCAAGTGCTGCCCCGACCATTGGAAGAAAAATGACCATGAATAAGTTAGGTATCACAGATGTGGTGCTTCGAGACGCCCATCAAAGTCTGCTCGCCACGCGCATGCGCATTGAGGATATGCTGCCCATCGCGCCAAAGTTAGACCAAGTTGGATTTTGGTCCCTGGAGTCTTGGGGCGGCGCAACCTTTGATGCCTGTATCCGGTATCTGGGCGAGGACCCTTGGGAGCGCATTCGGCTGCTCAAGGCCGCGATGCCCAATACGCCTCAGCAAATGTTGCTGCGCGGTCAGAATATTCTGGGCTACCGGCATTACGCGGACGACTTGGTGGAAAAATTTGTTCAGCGAGCAGCGGAGAATGGCGTCGACGTGTTCCGCATTTTCGACGCCATGAACGACACGCGTAATCTGCAGACGGCGATTCGCGCGACACTGGCCACGGGCAAGCATGCACAGGGCACGATTTCTTACACCGTCAGTCCAGTGCATACCCTGGAGCTATGGCTGGATCTGGGCAAGCAAATCGAAGACATGGGCGCCCAAAGTTTATGCATAAAGGACATGGCCGGCCTGCTGAAACCTTATACCGCCTTCGAGCTGGTCAGCGGGCTGAAAGCCAGTCTGGACATACCCATTCACATGCAGTGCCACGCCACTACGGGCATGTCCACCACGACCTATCTAAAGGCGATTGAAGCCGGCATCGACAACGTGGACACAGCCATTTCTTCCATGAGCATGACCTACGGGCACTCGGCAACTGAATCCCTGGTCGCCATGCTAGAGGGGCAAGAGCGAGATACAGGACTAGACATCATGTTGCTCGAGGAAATTGCCGCCTACTTCCGCGATGTCAGAAAGAAGTACGCTCAGTTTGAAGGCGGGCTTCGAGGCGTGGATTCGCGCATTCTGGTAGCCCAGGTTCCCGGCGGCATGTTGACCAATTTAGAGGGCCAACTGAAGGAACAAAACGCGGCTGAGCGCTTGGACGAGGTGCTGGAGGAGATACCTCGCGTGCGTGAGGATCTAGGCATGATTCCTCTGGTGACGCCGACTTCGCAGATTGTTGGCACGCAGGCTGTGATTAACGTTCTTGCTGGCACTCGCTATGCCTCGATTACCCGCGAATCCGCCGGGGTGCTGCGAGGTGAGTACGGCGCAACGCCAGCCCCAGTGGACGCGGCGTTGCAGGCTCGGGCTCTGGATGGGGACGAGCTGATTACGGCCCGACCCGCCGATCACCTGACGCCGGAGATCGAGGAACAAACACAAGCACTGCGTGGCCTGGCGGCGGAGGAGGGTTTTGCTCTTGCCCCGGATGCCAACGCCGAGGAAATCGATGACGTGCTCACTTACGCGTTATTTCCTCAAGTTGCGACTAAGTTCTTTGCCAATCGCGGCAACCCGAGCGCCTTCGAGCCTGCGCCAGGTGACGCCCCGGCGGCGGCAGGCTCATCGTCAACCGCTCAAGCCGTCGCCAGCGGCGGAGCCCTGGGGCACTACACTGTTGCTGTGGATGGTCACTCTTATCAGGTTGTCGTAGCCGATGGTGATACCACCATTGCCCCTGTGGCTGCGCCGGTTGCAGCCTCGGCGCCTGTCTCCGGGGTTGGCTCCATCCCGGTAACAGCGGGGTTGGCGGGCACAATCCATCAAGTGCTGGTGGCGGTGGGCGACAAAGTTGAGGAAGGCCAAGTGGTCTGTATCTTGGAGGCCATGAAAATGGAGACGGAAGTTCGCGCTGGGGCATCAGGCACAGTGGGTTCTGTTGCAGTGGCGGCTGGCGATGCGGTAACGGTTGGCCAAGAGCTGCTGACACTGGGTTAATAAGTGCTGCTGATGAGGCGGTGAAAAGAAGTATTTGGGGGAACCGAGTTGGAACTTTTTGATCAACTTTGGGCGGGGTCTGGTCTGGCTCAGATGACCGGTGGGCAGCTAACGATGATTATCGTCAGCTTAGTGCTGCTGTATCTGGCCATTGCCAAGAAATTTGAGCCGCTGCTGCTGGTCACTATTGGCTTTGGTGGTCTGATGAGCAATATCCCAGGAGTGGAGATTGCGACCGGTGATGGGCTCCTGCATCTGATTTACGTTGTTGGCATTGAGACCGGGGCATTCCCTCTGCTGATTTTCATGGGTGTGGGCGCGATGACGGATTTTGGCCCGGTGCTGGCAAATCCAAAGACGTTCTTGCTTGGCGCCGCAGCTCAGTTCGGTATTTTCGCGACCCTGCTGGGTGCCCTAGTCCTCAACAGTTTGGGCTGGATGGACTTCAGCCTTAGCCAAGCGGCTGCCATTGGTATCATCGGTGGCGCCGACGGACCTACGGCGATATTTGTGGCGGGCAAGCTGGCCCCCGAGCTGTTAGGGGCCATTGCCATTGCCGCATACTCTTACATGGCCTTGGTACCCATCATTCAACCCCCCATCATGAAGGCTCTGACCAATGAAGAAGAGCGCAAGATCGTGATGGTGCAGCTGCGTGAGGTCAGTCAGCTCGAGCGCATTGTATTTCCGCTATTGCTACTGCTGCTTGTGGCATTTCTTCTGCCCTCAGCGGCGCCCCTGTTAGGAATGTTCTGCTTTGGCAATTTAATGCGCGAATGTGGGGTGGTAGATCGATTAGCAGACACTACCCGAAACGCCCTGATTAATATCGTTACCATCATGCTGGGTCTTGGTGTAGGTTCAAAGCTTCAGGCCCAGAACTTTCTCACCGCAGAAACGCTAGGGATCTTGGTTCTGGGTATGCTGGCGTTCGCTATCGGCACCGCCAGCGGGGTGCTTATGGCAAAGCTTATGAATCGTCTCTCGGCCTCACCAATTAATCCGCTGATTGGCGCGGCGGGGGTAAGCGCCGTGCCGATGGCGGCTCGTGTGGTAAACAAAGTAGGGCTGGAGGCAAACGGCCAGAACTATTTGTTAATGCACGCCATGGGGCCCAATGTGGCCGGTGTGATTGGCAGTGCAGTAGCTGCTGGTTTGATGATCATGTTGGTTGGTGGGTGAGCCGACATTAGCGCATTGGTACCTGAGTTGTTAGAATCCGCGCGGTTAAATATCTGGTCAATTATGAAGTTCCCGAGCCTTTTCATATTTCTTTGCGCCGCCTTTGCCCCTGTCGTGGCCTTTGCTGAGTATTGGGTAGCCATCGCCAGCTTTAAAAACCGTGACGGGGCCGAATCCGCCATGGTGTCCGCCGACCGTCAAAGCGCCGAGGCTTTCAAGGTTCACGGCGTTAACACTAGCAAGGGGTATTTCTTTCGGGTAGCAGCAGGGCCCTACGCAACATCCCAGCAGGCTCAGGATGCGCGAGGATTATTGGAGGCGGCGGGTATCGGTGCTGGCTGGGTCTGGCAGTCTGCTACGACCTCTATGGTGGACGCGCCCAGTGTTGAGGCTGAATCATTGGGGGTTGATCAAGACTTTGGGACAGGCCCGGATACCGATTATGACTACGATTTTGGCGACGCGCTGGAATCCGAAATTATTGATTCGCCCAACAACGCGCTTCCAGAAGCCCCAAACACAGCGCCGCCAGGCTATCGGCTAAACAAGCTCCGGCGAGACGCTCGAGCTCCACCGCTGAGGTCCACCAACCCACTGCAACTCTCCCTCCAGCCTCGTTCCGCCCTTTCCGCTTCTTCAACGCTTCAAAACCCACCAGCCGAATCCACCGCAGCCTCGCCGAGTGCCGTGAACACTGCGGTCGTGGCAACAGATTTGTCCGCGGTTGAATTCGCGTTGGATTCACCGATTCCTCTGGCGCGACGCCAGAGCAAGCCTGCGGATATGCAAGTAGATGGGCGGCTTGACGAAGCAATCTGGCAGCAACTACCCGGTGCGGATGGCTTTTCTGTTATCGACCCGGATACGCTAGCAACGCCGCCTTATCGAACACTGGTCAAGGGTTTTTACACCAGTCGTGGGCTATATGTTGCTATCGATATGGAGCAGCCCAGAGACACACTTGTGCGGCGGCTCTCCAGTCGAGATTCCCGGAGTTTGAACCGGGACAACGTTGGCATCACCTTGGATACCTCTGGCGCCGGTCGCTACGGCTACTGGATGAACGTGGCTCTTGGTGGCAGCCAATCCGATGGCACTGTGCTGCCGGAGCGCCAATTCAGCAGCGACTGGGATGGAGCGTGGTACTCGGGGACAGCGGTCACCGCTACAGGATGGAGCGCCGAGTTCTTTTTGCCTTGGTCGCAAATGGCGATGCCCAAGACCGAGGGCGACCGCATCATTAAAGTTTACCTATCGCGCAAGGTGGCGTCGTTAGACGAACGCTGGGGGCTACCGGCTTTGCCTCGCACCAATCCTTTGTTTATGTCGATCATGCAGCCGCTGTTGCTCGATGACGTGGATCCAGTGCAGCAGTGGAGTGTCTTTCCTTATGCTTCAATGACCATTGATACGCTGGCGCATCGGGAGGATGAGAGTGTGGGCGCGGATATTTTCTGGCGGCCCTCCACTAACTTTCAGGCAACCGCGGCTATAACGCCGGATTTTGGCGCCGTGGAAAGTGATGACGTGGTGGTAAACCTTGGTGCCTTTGAAACCTTTTTTCCTGAGAAAAGACTGTTTTTTCAGGAAGGGATCGAGGTGTTCACCGCCACCCCCAGAGCCGAGGAAGATACGCCGACTACCTTGCTCAACACTCGGCGCATTGGTGGCATCGGACGAGCACCGGATCTGCCGGATGGCGTAGAACTGTCGGATCTCGAGCGGCAACGACCGGTTGAGTTAGCAGGAGCGCTGAAAACCGTTGGCTCTGTCGGTGCCTTGCGCTATGGATTGCTTGGCGCGGCAGAGAAAGACGCTGATTACTCATCTGGTGGCCAAAGGTATTCCCAGAGCGGCACAGATTACGGCGTTGCGCGTTTTTTGTATGAGAGCAAAAGCAGTGAAGGGGATTACCGCGCCTTGGGTTTATTGTCAGCCCTTACCTCACATGTCGAGCAAGACACCCAAGCACATGGCCTTGATTATCACTACCTCACGGCCACCGGGGTATGGAAAGTGGACGGACAGTTTTTGTTTTCCAGCGCCGATGATCGTAACGACGGCATTGGCGGATTTGCCGACCTGCAGCGTAACTTTGGTCAGGGCCGTAGCCTGAAGCTTGGCTATGTACATTACGATGAAAACCTGGAGATCAATGATCTTGGCTATCTTCAGCGCAACGATCTGCGCGGCGCCAACGGCCGCTACAAGACGATCCGGTCTGACCTGAAACGAGTCCGTAAGCGGGAACTGGCCTACTGGTTTCGACTCGAACGCAATAGCGCCGGGGATTACGTGCGTAAAGGCATCGGCTTCGACGCCGCGTTTGATTTGCTCAATCGCCATCAGTTGAAGCTAGGCGGAGGTTTTTTTCCGGGCCGAGACGAAGATTTAGACAGCCGAGGCAATGGCACCTATCGCTTCGGTGATCGCAACCGAGTAGAAATTTCTTATCGCACGGATCGGGCCAAAGTCTTCAGTGCCGAGCTGGCGCTGCGGCGACAGAAGGAAAAACTTGGGGGTGCAGAATTCGGCACTACTCTTGGCCTGCGCTGGCGGCCTCTCGACAACCTCGCGGTGACGGCCAAACTTCGCCACGTCGATCGATCGGGCTGGTTGCTATGGCGGGAAAACACAGATTTTGCCACCTTTGATGCTCGGGAGTGGCGGCCAGAGCTGGGCGTTGAATTTTACCCGTCCGCCAAACATCAGCTGAAATTTTCGTCTCAGTGGGTGGGTATTCGAGCCACCCAAAGCCAAAACTATCAGTTGCAAACCGATGGCGCATTTCTCCAGGCCGTGTCCAATGATGTTGCTCGCAGCGATGACTTCGCCATTTCAGATTTGTCTTTGCAGCTCCGCTACCGCTGGGAGCTCGCACCGCTATCGGACTTTTTCTTAGTCTATACCCTGAATGGCCGCTATGAGGTCGCCGATGAATCGTTCAATGAGCTGTTGTCTTCCACCTTTGATGATCCGGTTGTTGAGCAAGTCACCATGAAGCTGCGCTACCGGTTTGGCTCGTGAAGCGTTTTCGTAACGCAACCCAATGGGGCGTATACGATGTGGGCGTGGAGAACGGGCGCATCGCATCGGTGCAGGGGATTCCTGAGGATCCCGAGGTCTCCGACATCGGACAGGTTCTACTCGACGGGATACAGCATGACACCCGTGTCAAACGCCCGGCCATTCGCAAAGGCTGGCTTCAGCAGGCAGATCGCGGCCGGCTGCAGCGTGGCCGAGATGAGTTCTATGATGTGCCGTGGGATGAGGCTTTAGAGCTAGCCGCCAACGAGCTTAGGCGGGTTGTAGACGAGCACGGCAATACCGCGATTTTTGGGGGTTCCTATGGCTGGGCCAGCGCCGGACGCTTTCATCATGCCCAGTCTCAGCTGCACCGATTTTTGAATTTGCTGGGTGGGTGTACCCGAGCAATGAATTCCTACAGCACCGCTGCTGCCCAGGTAATTCTGCCCCACGTGATTGCGCCGTGGCATGAAATGGAGCTAAAGCAAACCACGCTAGAGAGCGTTATTGGTAACACGGAGTTGTTTGTAGCCTTTGGTGGCCTGCCAAGGAGAAACGCTCAGGTGGCTTATGGCGGCCTTACCGAGCACCGAACCCACCTGGATCTGCGGCGCGCTCGTGTGTCCGGGGTTGAGTTCATCAACATCTCGCCGGTGGGCGGGGACGTGGACGCGGAGTTAGATGCGAGCTGGATTGCCCCAAAACCGGGTTCAGATGTGGCGTTAATGCTGGGTATAGCCTATGTACTGGAAACCGAAGGTCTGGCTGCTGAGGAATTTTTACAAAGCCACTGTGTCGGTTACCAACGCGTTAGAGACTATCTGCTGGGCGCTAGTGACCAAGAGCCCAAGACGCCTGCCTGGGCTGCGGCGATTTCTGGTGTGGACGCCGCAACGATTCGGGATCTAGCCAGAACTATGGCGTCTAAGCGAACGTTTCTGACCGCTGCGTGGGCCCTGCAGCGCGGCGACCACGGTGAGCAGCCCTATTGGATGTTGGCCACCCTTGCCGCCATGCTCGGCCAGATCGGACTGCCCGGAGGCGGCTTTGGCTTTGGTTACAGTGCCGAGGGTTTCGTGGGGTCTGACTACAAGCGTTTTAACTGGGCAACTCTGCCGAAGGGCAGAAATCCGGCTGGCCATGCAATTCCGGTAGCACGGATAGCGGATATGTTGCTAAACCCCAATACTTCGGTGCAATACGACGGGCGTGCTATCGACTATCCGGATACCAAGTTGATTTACTGGGCCGGCGGTAAACCCTTTAACCATAATCAGCATCTGAATCGTCTGGTAGAAGGTTGGCGACGTCCAGACACGGTGATTGTCAATGAACCCTGGTGGACTCCAGTAGCCCAATGGGCAGACATCGTTTTTCCAGCCACCACGTCCCTGGAGCGCACGGATATTTGTGCCTCCAGTCACGACCCATACGCGCACTTGATGCAGCAAGCTATACCGCCACAGCACCAAGCCAAGTCAGACCACGAGATTTTCGCCGGGTTAGCTAAGTGGCTAGGATTCAACGAGGCCTTTACGGAAAACAAAACCGAACGCCAGTGGCTAGAGGATATGTGGCAGCGATCTGCGGCCTTAGCGACCCAACAGGGTTTTAGTCTGCCGACGTTTGAACAGTGGGAAAAGGCTGGGATTTATCGCCTGCCTGACGAACCGCGTACCAAAGACTGGATGGCGGATTTTCGATCGGACCCAAATTCATCACCGTTAACTACCCCCTCCGGCAAGCTGGAACTGTACTCGGAGACTGTTGCTGGTTTTGGCTATGACGATTGTCCTGGTCAGGCTGTCTGGTTGGAGCCTATAGAATGGCAGGAGGTTGATAGCGCTCGCTACCCCCTACATTTACTGTCCCCCCAACCAAAACGGCGGCTGCACAGCCAGTTCGATCAAAGCGCTTACAGTCAGGCCGGTAAGATTCAGGGTAAAGAGGTGCTCACCATGCACCCTGAGGCGGCCCGAGATCGCGGTATTGGCTCAGGCGACTTGGTTCGGGTGTTCAACCAGCGCGGAGCGTGTCTCGCTGGCGTTGCTCTAGAGTCCCAAATGCGCCGTGACACCGTCATTTTACCCGTAGGTGCTTGGTTTAAGCCGTGCCCGGACACGGGTTTAGAGTTGAACGGTAATCCAAACGTGCTGACTCGGGATAAGGGCACCTCTCAGCTTGCCCAAGGGCCGTCGGCGCATACCTGTCTGGTGCAAGTTGAAAAATTTACTGCTCAGTAGTGTCAGAGCTAGGGTCGGTTTGAGTTCCCTCAATTTGCTGAACCTCAAACTGGGGTTTGATGTTCATACCGAAGGAAGAAAGCTGTAGATCGATCATGGCTTGGGCTGATTCTTGGGATCCATGCACGCCGAAGCGTGTAACTCGCTGTCCAGATTGAACGTCTACTACCACCCACAAAGACCGTGTTTTCATTTTTTGTTCTTGTACAAATTTCAGCGGGCGCTAATCGGGGAGTGAATTCACCAGTTTTTTGATTAGCCGGGTACGGGACTTGATGCTCAGGCTCAGGGCGTGCTGGGTAATTTGGTGCTCGCTGAGCTTTGTAGTCTGGTCGGAGAGATGATCCAGATCGAGCCAGCCCGGTTCCAAACCAAAGCCATATTCCAAGCGACGAGCCATTACATGGCCGATATTTTTGCCGCCTTTAAGTTGGGAAAGGTAGTTTGCGGACACCCCTACGTCGCTAGCAGCTTGGGCTAGTGATGAGTAATTCTTAAGTATTGCTACTAAGTTATTGTGTCGGTTATCGAATGCCCCAGCCATGCCATTCACGGTACCAAAGCTGTTCTCAAGTAACGCTTCACCAGCGACTAATTGTTAGCGATATTCACTAAATAACCTAATGAGTTCTCGCTTTTTTGAAAGAGTAGTCATAGTAACATCGGGCGCACGCATGATGCTGCGGTGCGAAACATTCTGCTCGTTCAGTGGATCTTTTTTCAAAGTCCTAGTAGCGGAGCAACCGCCGTGCCGTTGACCCTCTCATCAATGCTCGGTCAATAGTTTTCTCAAAAACCGCCATCCCACGGATCCGAGCCAAACGTCACACTGCGAGTTAAAGGTGCTACTCTGAGGTTTGGCGACGTTGGGCATGAGAGCCTTGTCCAGGTTCGTACCAGACCTGCCGAGAGAGGCGGAGGACGAACTAACAGAATAATCAAGATGAGTGCGAAGGAGGGTGCGGATGAAAACGTTGAATGTAAATGGTCAACGCTTAGAAGTGGATGTAGAGGGCGATACACCGCTGCTTTGGGTGCTACGTGACCACCTGGGTTTAACCGGTACGAAATATGGATGCGGGATCGCTCAATGCGGTTCGTGCACCGTGCATCTGGACGGCGTCGCGGTACGCAGCTGCGTCATGCCCTTAGCCGCAGTCAGTGACCAGGTTAACGTCACCACCATCGAAGGCCTTTCGGCAGATGGCAGTCATCCTGTGCAGCAGGCCTGGGCCGAGCTGGATGTTCCACAATGTGGCTATTGCCAACCGGGGATGATCATGGCGGTAGCCGGCATGCTCAATACCACCCCCGACGCTGATGACGCGCAAATAGACAGCCAAATTACCAACATCTGTCGCTGCGGGACGTTCCAACGAGTCCGCGAAGGGGTTCACCTTGCGAAGAATGTCGCCAAGAAACAGCAAGGAGAAACCGCATGAACAAGTCAGGCGCAAAGAACATGAACGTTTCGCGACGAGGCTTTTTGGTAACCACATCAACCTTGGGCGCCGGTTTAGCGTTAGCGATGACGACTCGACCGGTAGCTTCGTCTACGGCACCGTATGATGAGGTGAACGCATGGGTTCACATCGCAGCCGACGACACCGTGACAATCCGTATTGCACGGTCGGAAATGGGTCAGGGCACCTTGACCGGGTTGGCCCAGCTAGTAGCAGAAGAGCTGGATTGTGATTGGGACAAAGTCACCTACGAGTTTCCTACGCCGGGGCAAAATGTGGCTCGGGAGCGTGTGTGGGGGGACTTTTCCACAGGCGGTAGTCGTGGTCTGCGGGCCAGCCAACAGTACGTGCGCGAGGGTGGTGCCGCCGCAAAAATCATGCTGGTTCAGGCAGCCGCAGATCAATGGCAAGTACCCTTTGACCAGTGCACAGCATCAAATAGCGTGATCACACATGGCCCAAGCGGCCGCAGCACAACCTATGGCAAAGTGGCGGATGCTGCAGCAGGGGTGCCTGTGCCGGCCAAGGTGGTTTTACGCGATCCGGCTCAGTGGCGGATTGCAGGCAAGCCAGTAAAGCGTTTAGACACCGCAGACAAACTCACCGGCAAGTTGGTTTATGGCGCTGACGTGCGCCTGCCTGGAATGCTTTGCGCCAGCATCATGGACTGCCCGGTAATGGGCGGAAAGCTTGTCAGCTTTGATGAGCGCGCAATTCGCAACATGCCCGGAGTAAAGGGAGCCGTCGCGGTGAAGACCCAAGAGGGCACCAATGGTGTCGCCGTAGTAGCCGATACATGGTGGCGCGCGCACTCTGCCTTAAAGCAACTGCCCATCGAGTGGGACCTTGGACCAAACGCCGATTTCGACGATGCGAAGGTAACGGCAATGCTGCAAGACGGGCTAGAGGCTGAAGACGCCTATCCCGGCAACTGGGGCGGTGATGTGGCTGCAGCCTTTAGCGATAGCGAGACTCAGATCGAATCGGTTTACAAATGCCCCTCGCAAAACCACGCGCCCATGGAGCCCATGAACGCCACCGCGCTGCTGACAAAGGATCGGTGTGAGATATGGTGCCCAACCCAGAACGGCGAGGCAGCGTTAGCTGCGGCGTCGGCGGCCTCTGGCCTGCCATTAGGCCAGTGCGAGGTCTATAAAACTATTCTGGGCGGTGGCTTCGGTCGCCGCGGTGCAGGGGATTACGTGCACCAGGTGGTGGAAATTGCGAAAGCGTTCCCAGGTACACCCATCAAACTTCAGTGGTCTCGGGAAGAGGATCAAAAGCATGGTTTTTTCCATCCAACTACTATGGCGAAAATGCGCGGGTCCCTGGATGCCGACGGCAATCTTACCGGCTTGCACATGCGTATTTCTGGCCAATCGATTCTCGCGGGATTGATGCCCCAGCGATTGGTAGACGGTGCCGATTATTTGCAGTTCCAGGGAGTGATCAAAGCAGGCCTAAACCCTGCAATGGACGACCATTCCATCTGCTACGACATTCCCAACGTGTTGGTTGACCATGCCATGCGCAACCCGCCGATACGCCCAGGGTTTTGGCGAGGTGTGAACGTCAACCAAAACACCATTTACCTCGAATGTTTTCTCGAGGAGATGGCCCACGCGGCTGGTCGGGATGCGCTGGAGTTTCGTCTGGCCCTAATGAAGAACCAACCCAAGAGCGCGGCGGTACTCAAAGCGGCGGCTAAGCAAGGTGGTTGGGGTAGCAATGACGGCAAAGCCCGAGGTTTGGCTGTACTGCACTCATTTGGCAGCTACGTTGCGGCCTGTGCCGAAGTTACCGTCGATGACGCCGGCGATCTACACATGGATCGCATTGTTGCCGCAACCGATTGCGGCACTGCAGTGAACCCTCAGCAAATTGAAGCTCAGGTTCAGGGATCCTTTGTTTACGGTCTGTCCGCGGCGCTGTACAGCGAGAGCACTCTCGCCAACGGCGAAATTCAGGAGGACAACTTCCACACTTATCCGTCGATGAAAATAGCCTCCATGCCCAAGGTCGAGGTAATCGTGATGCCCTCAGGGGGATTTTATGGAGGCGTAGGCGAGCCTACCATTGGCGTTGCTGCTCCGGCGGTACTGAACGCGATTTTCGCTGCCACGGGCAAGCGTATTCGCCAGCTGCCGTTGAGGGATCAAAGCTTGCGAGCCTGATTCGTGCCGGTGACAACCGTCATAGGATGGCTTCGTGGTTTGTGCCTGTTTGGGCTGGCGTCGTCAGCACTGGCGGATCCTCTGAGCCAAAGCGCTAGCCAAGGGGCCGTTTGTTCTGGCTGTCACGGCGCCGTGTCCGGTGCCGGGATACCGGCTCTGATCCAAGACCAGCAAGTGCTAACGCAACAGATGTTGGCCCTTAAGAACTCCAGTGGCCAAACTGCCATGCACAGATTGGTTCATGCCTACAGTGATGAGGAAATACGAAGCATCGCCCGAGAGCTGGTAAAGACGAGCAATGGTCATGACTAAGTTAGGCAGAAGGCAACTGCTGGCAGCCCTCGCCGCTGCCCCCTGGCTGCCTGTTCGCGCCGCCGCCAAAAAAGAGCAACACCGAGTGGTGATCGTAGGCGGCGGCTTTGCCGGCGCTACCTTAGCGCGCTATGTCAGGCGACTGGCTCCAGAGCTGCGGGTAACGCTGGTGGAGGCGCGCAAACGCTATGTGGCGTGTCCGATGAGCAACTTAGTGATGGCGAATCAGCGCCCCATGGAGCAGCAATACTTTGACTACGCTGGATTGGTGACTGAAGGTGTCGACGTGCGCTACGACCGGGCAGCGGATGTCGATCCTCAGAGGCAGGTGGTTACGCTGCAAAGCGGGCTGACACTAGGCTACGAGCGC
>JAYOBI010000035.1:0-13067 GCA_038104735.1 Gammaproteobacteria bacterium
AAAGGTCTTTGGCTGCTTCCGGAGCAGAACTAAAGACCGCTATGGAACGTCTTTCTTCAGGCAAGAAGATCAACAGCGCCGCTGACGACGCTGCGGGTTTTGCTATTGCCGAGAGAATGACGGCCCAAATCCGGGGTCTTAACATGGCAACCAAGAACGCCAGCGATGGCCTGTCCATGCTTGCCACGATCGAAAACGCCACCAACGATGTCACTGACATGCTGCACCGCATGCGCGAGCTTGCGGTTCAGGCGATCAATGACACCAATGGATCACAAGATCGCGCGTACTTAAATAACGAAGTACAAGCTCTGAAGGCCGAAATCGACCGGGTCTCTGCTGACACCCAGTACAACGGTTCGAACATTCTTGATGGGTCATTAGCCGACGCAAAGATCCAGGTTGGCACGGAAGCTGGTCAAACGATTAGCTTTAGTGTTGCCGCAGTTGATGCTGCCACGCTCGCCATCGACGCGATCGACGTCACAACCGGTGACAATGCTTCTGATGCTCTCGCGGCAATCAGCAGTGCTATTGAAACCGTGGCGGGCAATCGTGCGGAATATGGCGCATTGCAGAATCGACTGGAATACACCGTTTCAAACCTTATGAATGTTGCAGAGTTTACGACTGCAGCACGATCAAGGATTGAGGACGCGGATTTTGCCGCCGAAAGTGCTCGGCTAGCGAAAGCGCAAGTACTGCAGCAGACTGGTACAGCCATGCTGGCTCAAGCCAACGCTTCGCAGCAGCTTGCTCTGTCGCTTTTTCGATAGGCAGCCCTAGCGCTCGACACCCGGCCCATCGGGCAGGATGACCCTCCTAGGGGTCATTCTGCTCGGTGACCGACCCAGACTCTCTCAGTTTTCTCCCTTAAAAGGCACGGCACGAACTTCCATAGTGAGCAAGCTCATCAGGTGGATTGTCGAATAGCGCCTGCGTCCTGACCCTTTAGCCCCCACAAAATCAGTAGCTATCCAAGTGCGGCAGGTATTTTCCGCATCAGCGGCAGTTTCTTGCCGTTTTTGCCGATTTTTTTCTAAAGTTTTGCCGATTTTCCCCGATCCCCTTGTTGTACGCGGCAATAACCTGCCGCTTTTAATTGAAACGGCAAACTTCCGCCGCTTTATGCAAGCTGAGATTGCCAACTTTTTAACTTAGGTGGCTAGTAAAGCACCATTAAATGACAGGGGTCTGTTATGAGCATCGTAGTAAATACCAACATTGGTTCTTTGAACGCGCAGCGGTCACTCGCTGAATCTTCCCGAGAACTGGCCACCGCTATGGAACGTTTGTCTTCTGGCAAGAAGATCAACTCAGCCGCCGACGACGCCGCCGGCTTCGCCATTGCAGAACGTATGACCGCCCAGGTCCGCGGTCTGAACATGGCAACCAAAAACGCGAACGACGGTTTAGCTATGCTATCTACCATTGAAAACGCCACCAATGACGTTACCGACATGCTTCAGCGTATTCGTGAACTTACTGTTCAGGCCGCTAACGACACAAATGGCAGCGCCGATCGCGGCTATTTGCAGGCAGAGGTTGACTCTTTGGTCGCGGAAATTGACCGCGTGTCCAGCAACACGGTGTATAACAACAAGGTGGTCTTGGATGGATCGCTATCAGGCAAGATTCAAGTCGGTACCGACAGCGGACAAACCATTGATTTTTCCATCTCATCCATCGCTTCCACCGACCTAGGCATAGATGCACTGGATCTGTCAGATGCAGCCAACGCAGCGACAGCTTTGACTGCGCTAGACACAGCGATTGAGCAGATGGCCGGAGACCGTGCAGGCTACGGGGCGCTGGCCAATCGCCTGGAATACACGGTTTCAAACCTGATGAACGTTGCTGAATTCACCACGGCCGCTCGGTCTCGCATCGAAGACGCTGACTTCGCCGCAGAGAGCGCACGGCTGGCTAAAGCCCAAGTGCTGCAGCAAACCGGCACTGCAATGCTGGCCCAGGCCAACGCATCATCCCAACTGGCTATCCAGCTGATCCGATAGGGTCTGTCTCTCGGCTGGTAAGCACGCTGCCGAGCTAGAGGCTCGGCGGCCACTTACTCTGGCCAGGGGCTCACGACCCCTTCGGCTGTAAAGCTGAAGAGCCCCTGGTCCGGGGCCTTAAAAAGGGCTCAACAAAAGGGGTTAAACGCCTTGCTTCCTCGAAACTCGGTCAGGGGGTCTGACCGGGTTTCCGCCTTTTTGCAAAAAAATTCTAAAGTTTTAAATCACCAGCCCGACTTTCTCTGTGTAAGCGGCAAAACGTTGCCAAAAAACCGGAACAAAACCGCCTTTTTTGCCACCTAGATTGCCGCTGCTGCCGAAACGCCATTTAAAAACGGCAAAAGCGGCAACCAAATGCAGGTATGTAGATAGCTAAAGGGGTTTAGTTATGGGAATGGTTTTAAACACCAACATCGGTGCAATTCAGGCGCAGCGCGCGATTTCTGAGGCACGAGTAGAAATGGAGAGCGCCATGGAGCGCTTATCAACAGGTAAACGCATCAACAGTGCAGCGGATGATGCCGCTGGGCTGGCGATGGTCGAGCGCATGAACTCGCAGATCCGTGGCCTGACGATGGCGACAAAAAACGCCAACGACGGCATCGCGCTGATACGAACCGTGGAAAACGCGCTGGTTGAAGTATCTGGCATGCTTCAGCGCATGCGAGAGCTGGCGGTGCAGGCATCTAACGCGACCAACTCGGCTACCGAGCGAGCCTTCGCTAACAACGAACTTAATCAGCTACAGCTGGAAATCTCACGAGTGTCCGCCAATACACGCTATAACGGCACGCAAGTGTTAAACGGTACTTTTTCAGCTAAAGCGCTTCAGGTCGGCACCATGTCCGGCGAAGAAATTACCTTTACCATCGATTCTGTGGAGTCCTCGCTGCTTGGCGCTTACGTCATCGTGGGCGAGAACAATCTTGGCGCCTACACGGCCGCTGCCAGCAGTGCTTTCAGCACCACTACCAACCTGACGGATGACGCCGACGATGTGACCATCGTAGGTAACGGCAACACCCGCGTCATCGATGTGGCCGCCAACGACACCGCCAAAGATCTGGCGAAAAAGATCAATTCAGTCGCCGGGGCAACCACCGTCTTTGCCCAGGCGCGGACGTTTGCAAATTTGGCTTCTGCGTCTGCCACAGCAGAGAGCTACCAGGTCACCATCAACGGCACCCAAACTGCGGCATTTACCATTTCCAGCAACGACGTTAGCGACGCGGTATCGAAAATAAACGCAATTTTCGCCACCACTGGCGTGATGGCTTCTGCAACAACCGAAAACAAAGTGCTGCTAACTGACGCAGATGGCGACGACATCATCATCACCAACGGCAGCTCCGGCACCAATCTAACGGTTGAGGCGGTTGGCAACGACGGCGTCACCGCACAAACCGCAACCGCGATATCGCTGGCCGCCAATGGCGGAACCGACACCACTCAAGTGCTAGGCACGTTGCGCATGTCCTCTTCGTCAGGTTTCACTGTGGCGCAGACCAACGGTGACACGGACACGTTTTTCGACGATGGAACCCAAACCGCCGAACTGGAATCTGTCGGCGTTATTGATATCTCCACCCAAATCGGTGCCAGCTACTCCATTGCCACCATTGATGGCGCTTTAGAGCGTGTATCCGGAATGCGCGGCTCTCTGGGCACCCTGCAAAATCGCCTGGATTACTCGGTATCCAATTTGATGAAGGTAACCGAATACACCATTGGCGCGCGGTCACGAATTGAAGACGCAGACTTCGCCGCCGAAACTTCGCGATTGGCCAAGGCTCAGGTGCTGCAGCAGGCAGGCGCATCCATGCTGTCCCAGGCCAACGCATCGACGGAAATTGTGCTGCAAGTATTACGAGGTTAAGCCACGCCTCACCAAACGTGGCAACTATAACCGCGCCCCTGGGAGCTTTAGGCTGCCCAAAAGCGCGATCGAGACAGGGCAAAGGTAGGCCCAAGGAGAAACGAAATGTCAGTAGAGTCTATTACTTCTGGCTCAATACCCAACCCAGCCATGAGCAGCGTTTTACCCAAACCTGCGGTAGACGAGCAACAAGTGCAAAACATTCAAGCCCAGCGGGTACTGCCAGCTGAGCAAGCCACCAGGGCCAGCACCACGCAACAGGAACTCAACCGGTCTATTGAGCAGATACAGGTCATGATGGATTTGCGCAGTCGTGCCGTTGAGTTTGTTACCGACGAATCAAGTGGCGCGCAGGTGGTTAAGGTCGTTGACGCCAAGTCTGGAGACGTCATTCGACAGATGCCCGCCGAAGAACTGCTGTCCTTCATGCGCAATCTGACCAAGATGCTCGGTACCTTCATCGATCAAAGCACATAGCCGGAATCGATCACCTTGGGCAATCCATTAAACCGGGTACAAGTGGCGTACCTGCACAAACCCCTAAAGCTGCGCCACTTGTATCCGATTTATTAAGTAGGTAAAAAGTGCTGACATCCCGTCAGCGCGAGACTCTCTTGGATAAAAAAAAGATGTATCGAAAATCCGCACTGGCTGCTTACAGCAACATTGATGTTGAAACTAAGACCGATTCCCAGAGCCCTGCTCAGCTGGTAACCATGCTTTTTGATAAAGCTTGCGTCCTCCTCCGGCAGGCAAACGAAAATCTCGCCCACGAAGAAACAGAGGCCTTTGATAAGGCCACAACCCACGCTCTGCAAATTGTTATCGCCCTGCGAGGCGTGCTGGACATGGAGCAAGGGGGCGAGGTGGCTAAGAGCCTTTACGACACCTATACATCAATTGCCGCAAGCCTATTCAAGGCCAAGGGTGATCGCGACGGCGAGAGCATTAGCAAGCTCTACGAAGCTATGTCCGAACTTAGGGAAGCTTGGCAAACCGTGACCTAACACGGCGGCTGCGGTTCTTAACCTAAGGAGCCTTTACCATAAAAAAGGGTCGGTAATTTTCGCTGAATAGTCGGCAGGAACGCGTGCCCTTATAGGTATACACGCCGCAAGGCTCGCCGGCTTTTATGCCCTCGCCCACGACCCAGTGATTATCAATGGCAACATTGGGGAAAACGTTGGGGTTCAAGGCTGGGTTAATGCAGCTCGTTTCGCCAAGGGCCATAAATTCGCTGGCCTTGGGCAAGCGCCACTGTTCGCCCGCTTTCTCGCTGACCTCGCTCAAGTAGCCGTCAATTTCCGCCCAGGTCATCAGCAAGGGCGAGCCGGCGCAGCCCCGCTCGGTGAAGCGTTGACCTACCGCGCACCGATACCACTGCAGTTGCGTTTGCGGATCCAGCACGATGCCGTTGCCTTGATCAATAAACCGCCCGGTATCGCCGCTCGGGATGTGGTCTAAACAAGACACCTCCACCCGGGAGAAATCGCAGCCCCCAAGCGCCAAAGCAACTAGGGCAAGCCCGAGTCCTCGCGCGAGCAGCACAATCCCTTTATTCACCGGCCCTTTGCCACCCAGCGGTTCACATGTCATATCGCTTTTCCTTGAGCTATTCACAGCGAGGATCGATGTTTTAAAGTATATGCGCTATCAACCGATTGTTTACATGTAATTTATGGCGGAGAATCCGCCGAGCGCTAACGTTCCAATGGAGATCGCATGGATATCGCAACTGTTGTAGGCCTCGTCGCCTCAGTAGGCCTGATCGTCTGGTCTATGGACAATGCTGCTGGCATCAACGCGTTCATCGACGTCACCTCCATCGCTATCGTATTGGGCGGCTCGATTTTGGTATTGCTGATGCGCTCGCGTTTAGGCGACTTCATCGCCATGTGGTCCAAGGTCATCATGAAGACCATTTTTGTTGGCGTGGACAAACCTGCCGAGCTGATCGAACAGATCATCGAGATGGCCAATATTGCGCGCAAAGACGGCTTGATCGCCCTGGAAGGCCAAGACATCAAAAATCAATACTTGGCTAAAGGCATTGGCCTGTTAGTAGACAGCACGCCACCGGAAATCATCGCCTCTAGCCTCGAGAACGAACTGACCCTGATGAAAAGCCGACACGCCAACGCCGCCATGATGTGGCGCTCTTGGGCAGACATCGCCCCGGCTATGGGTATGATCGGCACGCTGGTGGGCTTAGTCGGTATGCTCCAGAACATGAGTGACCCCAAGGCCATTGGGCCTGCCATGGCCATTGCTTTGCTGACCACTCTATATGGGGCGTTTTTCGCTAACGTCTTGGCCAAACCTATCGCGGAAAAGTTAGAAGGCTACTCTCAGGACGAGACCGAAAACTGTGAACTGATTGTTGAGGGCATTATGGGCATTCAAAGCGGCATGAACCCGCGCTCTTTATCGGACCTGCTAGCAACCCGCCTTGCGCCAGGAGACCGTGCGGCGTTAGAAGGCCTGTAGCGGCAGTGACGTCATGGCCGAAACCCAAGACACCAATAACGACGACCCGTTAGACCCCGGCCAAGTCGACGAGAATCTCGGCGAGAACGAGCCGCCGGCCGACCCGCCGCCACCCAAGGAAAAAGAAAAAGAGTGTCCGGCCTGTGAGGTAGGTGCCCCGGCCTGGATGGCCACCTTTGCCGATATGGCGACCCTGCTGATGGCGTTTTTCGTGCTTATTCTGTCCTTTGCCAGCGTCAACGTACCTAAGTTCGAGCAGGTAGCCGGATCCGTCAAACTGGCTTTCGGCATTGACCGCGTGGTACCCAAGGTCACGATTCCTATGGCCGAAACCATCATCGACAGCACGTTCACACTCTCCGAAGCAGCACCCACGGTGATTCCCCAAGAGACCCAAAGCGTCAAAGATCCCACCCAGCAAAACGTCCAGCAAATGAAGGACTTTGAGGAGGCGCCGCTGGAAACCCAGGCAGACTACCAACAGGTCATCGAAGCGCTGGAGAACGAGATCGAGCAGGGCCAGGTAACCGTTAGCATCCGCGGCGAAGAGGTGGTAGTAGAGCTGGTCGAAGCAAGCAATGACAGCGATGCGGCAGAACAAGGCATGGGCAAAGGCGGACGGATTCCCCAAAGCACCTTGGACATTGCCCAGGCTGTCACCGACGTACAACAAGAGATCTCCAGCAACATCGTCGTTAAGCGGCAAAATCCCGGCCAGGCAAAAGCCGAGGGTCGGGCAAACGAAGCCAGCAGCAAATACGAAGTCATCCGCGCCGAACTGAGCAGGGAGATCGAGCAGGGCTTGGCCGAGGTGGAGCGCGACGGCGACAGCGTAATCATTCGGCTGGGACAGCAGGACAGTTTTCGCTCAGGCAGCGCTGCCCTACAGCAGAGTTTTACCGAAACCCTGATTAGCGTGGGTAATGCTGTAAACAACACTGGCGGCCTGGTGCGAGTTGAGGGCCATACCGATAACGTGCCCGTTGCCTTCAGCGAACGTTTTCGCTCCAACTGGGATCTGTCGTCAGCACGCTCTGCCGCCGTTGCAAACTTTTTGCTCGACAACTCCCAGCTGCAACCCGGGCGTGTAACCATCACTGGGTTGGCTGACAGCGAGCCTATCGCTGACAACGCAACCGCCGCCGGCCGTGCGCGCAACCGACGCATCGAGGTTATTGTCGATGGCTGAAGAAAACCAAGATCCGAGCATCGATGGCGCTGATGAACCCATAGAAGAGGTGCTTGACGAGGCGGTGGAAGCCGGGCCGGACGAGCCGGAAGAACCCAAAAAGAAAAAAGAAAAAGAATGCCCCACCTGCGAGGCGGGTGCGCCGGCGTGGATGGCTACTTTCGCAGACATGGCCACTCTGTTAATGGCGTTCTTCGTACTCATTCTGTCTTTCACGGAAATGGAAGATCCATCCATCACCAAGATGCTCGAGGGCACGATGACCGAGGCCTTCGGCGTGCAGCGCAATAAGCCTAGTCTGGAGGCGCCTCTGGGCAAAACGATTATCGCCACCCAATACAATACGACGAAATCTCCCCCAGGTGTCGCCGCGAAAGAGGATACCACCAACGAAGAGCCCATCGAAGAGGAGCTGGAGGAGAATCGCGACATCAGTAAATCGGAAACGCTCAGCGATATCGAAAACTTAAAGCGCACGTTTGCGACAGAGATTGCCCGGGGCAAAGTGTCGGTCACAGAAGAAAACGGCAAAATCACCGTTGCCGTGAACGAGGATTCGCAAAGCAATACCCGTGACGAGGTAGGGGCGCAAAATAGCGACGGTGAGCTGGACGCCCAGGAGCTGGAAATTTTTGCCAAGGTAGCAGAGTCTCAGGCATTTATGGAAACCGAACTGGAAGTAGAGTACCTCTCGTCAGACAGCGAAGAGCAGATGCTGCGGCAGGCACGGCAAACCCAAGAGTTGGACGACAAGTACCAGACTCTGCGAGCAGACCTGAGCGCGGAGATACAGCAAGGCCTGGCTGCGGTGGAAAAAATTGGCGATCAAATTTTGATCAGCCTATCCGCGGCCAACTCTTTTCGCTCTGGCTATGCGGAGCTGCAGCCCGCCTTTCTCGATACCCTGCGAAACGTTGGCGATTCCGTTGCCGATGTCGGCGGCCAGGTGCAGGTTTCAGGCCATACAGATAACATTCCCATCGCGTTCAGCGAACGTTTTGACTCGAACTGGGATTTGTCCGCTGCCCGCGCCGCTGCTGTGGCGGATTTTTTCTTCGCCAATAGCAACATCGACAGCCAGCGCGTTAGCGTCTTCGGTTACGCTGACACCAAGCCGGTTAGCGATAACGCCAGCGCCGCCGGTAGAGCAGAAAATCGCCGCATAGAAATTCTAATCGACGGGTAGTGTTTTATGCTGGAGATTCCCGGCATATTTCTTTAGCGCCTATCGACCGAGGACATAAATGGCAACTTTTGGCAGCGTTCGGCAACGCCTTTATCACGCATTAGAACAGTACGACCGATCAGATCCGGTCTCGGTGGTCACCAGTACTCTTGTCGTCGGTGTGATCGCCGTAAACCTGGTCGCGATCATTTTAGAATCCATTCCCGCCTATGCCGCGGCTTATGGATCCACGTTTTTTCTAATCGAATCCGTCTCCTGCGTATTCTTCCTTGTGGAGTATCTGCTGCGCGTCTGGGTCTGTGTTGACGCGCCGGGCGATGCGGCAGCGCGGGCTAAGGCGAAAAATCCGCCAAGCAGTCTCGGCAAGCGGTTCCGACATATGCTCAAGCCCATGTCGATTATCGACCTGGTAGCCTTTCTGCCCTCGATCCTGCAGGCGTTAATCCCCGGCTTGGACCTGCGGTTTTTGCGCATTTTGCGCTTGTTCCGGGTATTCAAGCTCATTCGTTATTTCGCCTCTTTAGATATCCTGCTCAACGTTCTCTACGACGAGCGAAAAAACCTCACCGGCACGTTCTTGATCATGCTTATCGTGTTGACCTTGGCGGCGTCAGCGCTCTACGTGGTTGAGCACGATGTTCAGCCGGACGCCTTTGGCTCCATTCCTCAAGCCATGTGGTGGGCCATGGCTGCCTTGACCACGGTTGGCTACGGTGACGCCATACCCATGACAACCCTGGGCAAAATTCTCGGTTCCGTGGTGACCATACTCGGTATTGGTATGGTGGCCTTGCCCTCAGGTATTTTGGCTGCCAGCTTTTCCGATCAGCTGCGTAGCTCACGCCGTTCCCTGGAGGTCCAGGTCAGCGAGGCTCTCGAGGACGGCGTTCTGACCCAGGACGAAACCGAACGGCTGCGGCAAATGGGCAAAGACCTAGGACTGCGACCCGAGACATTAAAAGAACTCATTGAGAACGCCGCCCACCTTAAAGCCCAGCAATCCCACCGAACGGTGATCCTGGACATAGACGGCGAGACCACGCAAATTTCCGATAAGAGCCATGAATGATAAGCCGACAACAAATCAGCCCGCGGTGAGCTGCTGGCAGTGTCGTCACTTTAATACCAGTTGGGACAAAAACTTTCCCTACTTGTGTCGGGCACTGAATTTTAAAAGCCGTATGCTGCCGTGCATCGAGGTGCGCCAGAGCGACGGCCGCGAGTGTCTGGCGTTTCAAGGCAAACCCGGGCAATAGGGCGGGTTAAATTACCCGGAGCAGGGCGGGGGCTCGCGTCAGACCATAAGAACAAGAATCGAGGGGGCAGCATGAGCCAGCAACACGCGGACAATAGCGCTACAACAAAACCCACTGAAATTCTCATCGACATTGCCAGCCAGTTTTTACTCGCAGTGGTGGTGGGCCTGGTTATGGCCGTGGTGGCCAACAGCTTTGTCGAGGGCGCGCGATGGTTTTTAAATACCAGCCGCACCGATAGCTTTGTTGCTATCCAGCTTGGCGATTTTGTCTTCAATCTGGACATCTACCTGACCTTGGGCGTCGCTGCAGTACTGATTTTTCTGGTGCGCCGGATATTAGGAATCACCATTTGGTCCGGGCCTGCAGACAGCATTTACGCGGTGCAGCAAAGCCGTGAGCCGCTGGACGTGCGGCTGGGTATGGGTTCAACGCTGGCTGCCTTCGTTGCCGCCAGCGGCGGTGGTTCCGTTGGGCAATATGGACCCCTAGTTCACTTCGGCGCGACCATGACCGAACTACTGCTGAAGTACGTTCGAATCAAAATCGATCGCCGGGTTTTTATCGCCTGCGGCGTGGCCGGTGCGATTTCTGCCGGGTTCAACGCGCCCATTGCTGGCGTGCTATTTGCCCACGAAGCCCTGTTACGCCGCATCTCCATTGGCGCGATCGCACCAATTGCCGTGGCGTCCATTGTTGCCTATGCCGCCAACCAGGCTTTCTTCGTGATCGAGCCCACCTTCTCGGTGCCGGATATGCCCATCGAGTTGCAGCCCTTACTGCCTTTCCTGATTCTCACCGCCCTTTTGAGCACCGGCAGCGCGATTGCCTATATGGCGGCTATTCGCAAAGGTCGGGATCTGGCAGGAAAGTCCGGGTGGTCGATGCCGAGGCTGATGCTCAGCTGCGTACTTGTGGTTGGCACCGTCGGGGTTTTGCTGCCTGACGTCACCGGACTGGGCCTGGTACAGATCAACCAGATGATCGGCGCGGAATTTACCCTTGGTATGTTAATCATGCTGCTGGTAGCAAAGATTTTTGTCACAGCCTACTGCCTTAACGCGGGGTTTTTCGGCGGCGTATTTGGGCCCGCCCTATTTGTCGGTGCCAGCACCGGGGGGATTGCCGCCTATCTAGCCGTTGCCGCAGGTCTGGACCCTTACTTGAGTTATGCCCTGCCCGTGGCTGCTATTGCTGCCGTCGGTGGCGCGGTGATTGGCGCTCCGCTTACCGTCATCATGATCGTGATTGAACTTACCGGCAGCTACGCCTACGGCCTTAGCGCCATGCTTTGCGTGATTTTATGCTCGGTGCTAACCCTGCGTTTCTTCGGGCTATCGTACTTTGATCGTCAGCTACTGGACCGAGGTATCGACTTAAAGCAGGGTCAGGAACACATTGAACTGTCCTTAACGCCTGTGCACGAAATCCGCGGCGGCGAATTTTTGCGCCTGGACCCTGATGTGTCCGTGCCGCGGGCTCAGCAAGCCCTGGCCGAGGCCGGCGCGACCGAAGCATACGTCTGCGACAACCATGACCGGCTATTAGGCAAGGTGGATGTACACGGCCTTGCCAAAGCCACAACCCTGGCCGCAGCGATGGACACCGAGCCAACCACCCTGGCCGCCGACGATAACTTAAACGCCGCCATGAACACGGCCAGCACCTTCGTTGGCGAGAGCATTCCCGTAGTAGATAATGGTCGCTTAGTTGGCGCGCTCAGCGAGGGCGACATTTTCAATAAGGTCTTACAGATACAGGCAGGCTTAAGACAGCAATGACGGTAGGTATTTTTGGAACAGTGCAGGGCTGGTTAAAGGCGCTGCTGATGTTTGCGGTTTTATACCCCTACTGCCTTAGCGCAGAGCCCTTTAGCGCCGGCCTCAAAGCCCTTGAGCGCGAGCACTACGCTACCGCCTTTCGAGCCTGGCAGGGGCTGGCCGAAGGTGGCGAATCCGAGGCCCAGAATAATATCGCCTACCTTTACGAGCACGGTTACGGCGTCAAGCAAAGCTACACCCGAGCCATAGAGTGGTATAAGAAAGCGGCTGCCCAGAACTCTGCGGAAGCAATGCACAACTTAGGGATGTTGGCGTTTCAGGGTTACGGCATGCGCAAAGACTTTATGGCCGCCAAGCGCTACTTTGCCGACGCCGCAGCGCAAGACCTGCCGGATTCCCACTACATGCTGGGGCTAATTTACTATCAGGGCCACGGGGTTAAGACCAATCACGCCAGAGCACGTGGGCACTTTTTAGACGCCGCAAAACTTGGCAGTGCGCTAGGGCAATTCATGACCGCCCTGATGTTTCAGGGCGGCGAGGGTCACCCGGCAGAAAAAACCGAGCCGCTTAAAGCTTTTATTTGGGGCATGGTGAGCAAAATGAATGGCTACCCTGACGCAGACAGTATTTTGGAGTTCAGCAAAATGCAGCTTTCCCGCAGCGTGCAAGAAAAAGCCACGGAACTGGCCCAAACCTGCTTTGACTCCGAATACGCCAGCTGCCCTGGCTAGCGCCAACATTTCCGCGCCTAATTAAAAGTTTGTGGGATAAAACACTAAAGATCCGGGAATCTCCCCCGACTAATGGGTGTAGACAAAGAAATTAGGTCTCTCGTGTCACACTTTTCGCAATACATTCAGACCCTCGCGATATTTAGCGACGCCAAACAGCAGGAGATCCGTTGGCTGTTTGATTCGCTGATTAATAGCTTGGCTATTGCTGAACGTAATGCCAATGCCCAGCGGCACACTTCCGCCGCCACGTCTCTGCATCACGCAAAAAACCTAATGCGCTTCTTAGAGCGCAGCTTCCAGGAACTGCCCGATCCGCAGCTTGTGAGCCACCTGAATGACTTTTTTGCCATGCTGGACCGGTCGATAGACCACAGCATGCAGCTGCCTTTAGAAGAAGATCTGCAGGAGCTGCGATTGCTGGTTTGCGATTTGCAAAAAGGCTGGGAAACCCTACTGCTTCCCAGCACATCAGGACCTGCGGCGACGTCAGAGAAGGCATCGGATTTAACTAAGGGGCTGTTGGCCTAGGGCTAGGGCTAG
>JAYOBI010000036.1:0-12685 GCA_038104735.1 Gammaproteobacteria bacterium
CTAGGGCTAGGGCTAGAGATACTCGAAAAGGCTTAATTGAGCTACTTTGGCGAAAGAGGTCTGGGTCGCCTCTAGCCGCGTCATCTCTTGGTTGAATCGCGTGATGGCCGCTGCGTAGTCTAGATCTTCTTCGGCAGACAACATGCTCTGCAGTCGCAGCCGCGTATCGGCGTTGATCTCTAGCTGAGTTTCCACGCTCTGAATCTCACTACCCACTTTACCAATAGCCAGAGCCAGGCCATCGTGCAGTTGCGAAACCTCCCCGAGGGCACGCTGGATGTTAGCGCTGTCGCTGGTTTGCAGCGCCTCAATGAGATCATCAAGAGCTGAGAAGAAACCCACGCCCTCAACTCGATCCGCCACACCTGCCGCACCATTGCTGACCCCGATGGCCCCAAAGGTCGGACCGGTTCCAGGATCCATTGGCTCATTGTTTTTGGCGGTGAACACCAAACTGTCACCGGACAGCTCAACGGTATAGGCAAACGCTTGGTAATTATCGTTACTGGTGATGTCGGTGAGCAAATCTTGCTGGTCGGTGGGTGCATTCACGCCGGTGTGATCTAAGACGATACTTGTGGTGCCATCGCTTAGGGTAGCTACTGCGTTAAAAATCGTCAGGTCGTTGGCGGCCACGGTGAAGGTGGCTGGGCTTCCCGGAATCAAACGATCCGCGGAAGCAAAAACATCCAGGCCATTGCGGTTTTTACCTAACTGGCGTTCGTCGCTGACGTTAACCAGGGTTTGGCGCGCATCGCCCTTATACTCCACGCTGCCATCGGTCTGGGTTTGGAACGCATCCACTTCGGTGTTGCCGCCAGCAAAGATTGAGTTACCGTTTATGTCTCGGCTGTTGGCGATGCTCAGCAGCTCGTCCCGCAAGCCCTGCACTTCCACCGCGATGATTTCGCGATCTCTGTTTGACAGCGTGGCGTTTGCACCCTGCAAAGCCAGCTCTTTGATACGAACCAAAATGTCTGAGCCGTTGGTTAATGACGTTTCCTCAAACTGGTACCGGTCTTTAAGCTGGCCCATCAGGGTCTGATAGGTGTCCTCTTTGGCAATCGCGCGATCAAGGTTTTCAATGGCGCTGACTTTAATGGTGTCATCGGAAGGTCGGACGATTTCTTTGCCCGTTGCCAGCTGCTCCCGGGTCTTGGACACCTGGTTCTGGGTGTCCTGCATCGTGTTCAAAGACCGCTGGAAATTAAGCGCCGTGGAAATTTTCATAAGCGTTCCTTAGAGCCGTAAAATCGCGTCAAACAGCTGATTAGCCGTTTGAATCATTCGCGCTGACGCTTGGTAAGATTGCTGGAATCGAATCAAATTGGCGGCTTCTTCATCCAGGTTAACGCCGGCGATCTGATCCCGGCTTTCATTCGCCTGTTCATAAACAACCTGCAGGGCTTCCTGCGTAACCTGAGCCTGCCGCGCTGTGGTACCCGCCTGATTCAATAACCCGAGGTAGGACTCGTGCAGGCTGTCGTTGCTGCCCAATAGCTTGGCGGATTCAATGTCGATGAGCCGCAGCAGATTTTCATTGCTGCCAAAGCCATCGCTGTTGTCATCGATAGTGAAGACATCGCCGCTGGCGGGCAGATCGTCCAGGCTAACCTGCAAGTTCTGATAAACAATGGGTTGGCCCTGTACATAGCTGCGCTGCGCCAACACCGTACCGCTGCTGGTATCGCGCACTTCGTATACCGAGTCCGACGTAAAGCGGATTTCCAGGGTTGTGGAACGCAGCGCTAAGGGGTCGCTTTCGCCAAGTTGATAACCGGCACTAATGGCTGCGGTGTTACCAACGGATCCTGTGGTGAAAACGATGAGGTCTTCACTGAGCGTGCCCGGCACTTGCAGGGTTGTGTTAAAACCCAGGCGTGCGAGGTCTGCGGCGCTGCCGGTTTCCGATAGCGTCAGTGACACCGTCCGCTGGCTGGTGTCACCGCCTGTGCGGGTTGCCGTAAGCGCAATACCGGCCTGGATATCTCCCGAGATATTGGTGAAAACCGCGCTGCTGTTGCCCAAGGCGATGGTCTGGTCTTCTGAGCCTTGCACATTGGACAGAATCAACGCGCCATCAAAGTCGAGTCGCGCTTCCACGTTGGTGGCGGCAGTTTGGGCATTAATGCTGTTCACCAGCTCGGTGGTGCTGGTAATCGGCGTAGCGTCGTGGATGCTGACTCCATTAATGTTTAGTTCACCAGAGGTGGTGGATATTTGCGATGCCGGAACGCGTATTTCATTTTCTGCAGCTGCAGTGACAGAGAGCCCGGCTGCGGCAATGGCCGTGTTGAGCCAGCTCGTCACGTCACCGGCTGACAGACTGGCGCCGCTTGCCAGCTCTAATGCCGGCAGCGAAATACCGTCCAGCTGCAAAGCACCGTCGGCAATCACCGTCATGGTGTCGGCGCTGCTGTTCGTCAGAGTGGGCAAGGCGCCACCGCGCAAAATTGCCTCGGCGGTGATAGCTGAACTGCCATCGTCCAAGGTCTCGATAACGGACTGAGCGCTGGCACCAATGGACCAATCTTTATTCAGGTATGGGGTGGTGCCATTGAGGTAAGCATCGCTATAGGTGCTGCCGGTAACGAATCCGTTTTGCTCGCTGAGCATCACGCTGCGCTGGGCGTCGGTTAACGAGCTACCAAACAGATGGCGACCGTCCCGAGTAAACACCTGTAACTCTGCGTCGCTGGTCACAGCCTTGGACATGGTGAGCGCTAGATCCGTGATTCCTGCTGGCGCGATGGTTTTAGCCAGGGAGTAGCTGGTGCTCACCGTAAGCGCTGCGTCTTGGTTTAAATTGTTTACCAGCAGCGTATCCAGCTTCGCTATGGAGTCGGTTCCAGCAACAGATTCAACCAAGTTAATGGTGGCATTGGCGGGGCTGGTGTTCGTTACGCTTTTGGCGATCCGAAACAGGTCCCCTGCGGCAATGGCCTTGGGATCCTCGATGGCCATGCTGATACTGCGGGCCGGACGATCTTCTCCGGTCAGCCTGAGAATATCGCCTGCCTGGGCTTGGCCATTAATCGTGACCGTTAAACCATTAATGGCTATTTGCGCTGGAGCGCCGGTAGAGGTGTAGCGCAAGCCTGACTGGGTGTCTTCGGCTACCCAGCGGGTATTTTGCGCGTCGTACACTATGTCTATTGGGCGCAGGTTCGCACTGGATGATTCGTTCACCGCTACCGACACCGTGGCACCGCTCTTGGCCATGCTGTAATCCACCAAAAACTCAGGCTGGCTGGCGAACAGCGCTTTGCCCGGAGCTTCACGCATGTCCATGCCTTTGGCGTGGGCGGCGTTGATTTCGCGGATAAAGGTTGAGGCAATGTCATCCAGCTGACTCATAGCCGGCGCAAGCATTTGCTCTCGAAAGTTCAAGACACCGCCCAACTCACCACCGATCAGACCGGATAAATTCACCGGATCTTCATAGGGATTCAGCAGCAGCTCTGCGCGACTGGGTGCTCCATCCAAAAAATTCAGGCCAACTGGAGTAGCCACCAGACCTTCCACTACCAGGGCATTGCCTGCGTTGGCGCCAATGCCAACGGAAACGGTGCCGTTGGCGGTTTCGCTAACGGAAATTCGAGTAATCTGCGCCATGTCCCGCAGCACCTGATCTCGGCTGTCCAGCAGGGTCGCTGGCTGCTGGGTGACATCAGAGGCCTTTTGTAAATTGGTATTGATGCTGGCCAGCTGTTCTGCCAAGGCATTAAACGCATCGACTTTCTCTTGAGCCAAGCGACGAGTTTCTTCGTCTAAGTCGTCTAGCTGGATAGCCAGGCCATTGAATCGAGCGGTTAGCGTTTGGCCGTCGCTCACCACCTGACTGCGCAGAACGTCCGAGGACGCATCTACGCTGAGCGCCCGCAGGCTGTCGAAGAACGCGCCAAGGGCTGGCGTTAGGGAAGCGTTTTTATTGCCGAACACATTAATCAGGCGCTCGGTGTTTGCGATCAGCGGTGTTTGGGCATTCAAGTCGCTAATGCTCATCCGCAGGGAGGATTCCACTTGGCCGTCGTAGGCTCGGCGAATGCCGTCGGCAATGGCTCCGCTACCAAGAAAGAACAGGCCGTTCTTGGTCGGCAGGCCTTCCTGCAGATTTAAGTCTTGGCGCACATAGCCGTCGGTATTGACGTTGGCTATGTTGTTACTGACAACAGACAGCGCAAGCTGGCTATTGCGAACCGCAGAGCTGCCAATGGAGAGCAGGTCTGTCATGGCTCACCTCCGGGCATCGCTGCTGGGCGCGCGATGCGCTTTAGCTCGTAACCGAGGTCACTTTGCCGCAGCTCCAGTCCCCGCTGCTGTCCCAGCGGGAGAAACCCGGTGGCACTTTTTTCGCGCGGATCACCGTTAAGCTGATTTTGCAGAGCTTGGGCAATTCCGAAGGTTCCCTGGCCTGCCAGATCCGTAGAGAGCTGCTGATCGAACATAGACTCGTAGGTCTTGGTTGCCTGAGAATCCAGTAGCCCTGAGCGCTCAGTTGCATCACGCATGGACTTCAACATCATGTTGATGAAGATGGCCTCAAACTGCTGAGCGACCTCCTTAGTGACCTGTTCTTTACCCTGGACTGCGCCCGCACGCATCTCGGCGAGACCGGCAAAATCCAGCGCACTGGTCATTTGGGGCTTGGTGGAAATGAAGTCCGTCATGGTTTCTATATCACCAGCAACTCAGCACGCAAACTGCCGGAGCTTTTCAGCGCTTCGAGGATTGCGATTAAGGATGAGGGGCTGGCACCCACCTGGTTCACGGCCTCAACAATGTCGCGCAGGTCCACGCCGGGCTGAAACAGGAACATAGGATTCACTTCTTCAGTGACCTCAATGTCGGCGTTTTGCACCTCCACGGCCTCGCCAGCACCGCCGAATAAACCAGCCTCGGGCTGCACAACTTCGTTCGTTGCGGCGATGGAAACCGATAGGCTTCCCTGGGTAACTGCGGCAGCGGTCACTTTTACCGTGCGGCTAATGACCACCGTGCCCGTGCGGGAATTCACCACGACTCGGGCTTTAGGCTCACCAGGTATTACATCGATATTTTCAATCATGCTCAAAAAGCCCACGCGCTCGGTTAAACCAAGGGGGGCGCGGACGGCTACAGAGCGCGCGTCAATGGGGTTAGCAGTGCCAACACCGAATTTCTCGTTAATGGCGTCAGCAATGGCGCTTACCGTTGTAAAGTCGGTTTGGTGGGCGTTGAGTACAACAAACTCAGACTGACCAAAGGGTGTTTCAACAGCACGTTCAACAATGGCGCCGTTGGGTACGCGAGCCGTTGTCGGTACGCCAATGCTGATCTCAGAACCCGCGGCATTAACTTCGATACCCGTAGTGGTCAGCGGTCCTTGGGCCAGGGCATAGATTTGCCCATCGGCTCCTCTAAGCTCGGTAAGAATTAAGTTGCCGCCACGCAGACTAGTGGCCAGACCAATGGTTGCCACGTTAACGTCGACAGACTGGCCGGGTTTGGCGAAAGGGGGCAGGGTAGCCGTCACCAGCACCGAGGCCACGTTATCCAGCTTTGTTTTGTCATAAGCAAGGTTGGCAACGCCACGATTAAATAAATCGTAGTTTGATATCGGGCCGTCCACATCAACGCCTAACCGATCTAACACTTTCTTTAAGCTTTGAGCCGTAAACGAAATCTTGTCTTCGTCGCCAGTACCCTGGAGACCAACGACCAAGCCATAGCCAATAAGCTGGTTTGGACGCGCCCCGGCCACCGAGGTCAAATCTTTTATTCGATCCGCCGTCGCGGTGTTTATCACCAGCGGCTGCAGTACTAGGGCCAGCGCCAGCGCTATGAATTTCACACGATTAGCAATCATTAGAATGGCCACACCTTATTTACTATGTTGGTTCCCCAGGGCACCTTGGCAACGGCGGATAAATCACCGGAGCCCTCGTAAGAAATTCGAGCGTTCGCAAGGCGTGAGGACAGCACCGTGTTGTCTGGCTGAATGTCACGCTGATCGACCAGGCCCAGCAATTGAATGGTCTCGCTGCCCTCACTGAGCGTTAGCCGCTTCTGGCCTTTCACCAGCAGGCTTTCGTTGGGCAATACTTGAATGACTGTGGCGGCAATGGCGCCGCTGAGTGACGCTGCCTGGTTGGCGGTGCCAGAGCCCTTGGATTCGATGGTTAGATCCTCGAAGGGAATGGCTTTGACGCCTCTTTTAACGCGGTTGGAATCCAAGGCAAAGGCACCTTGCAAGGCCTTCAGTGGGCTATTGGTTCCCTCCCGGGTCGTTTCCACTCCGCTTTGGCGCTGGGCCTGAGTTGCCTCAGTCAACACCACGGTGATGATGTCGCCAACCTGAAAGTTCTTCTTATAGCCAAACCGGTACCGTGCATTGCTGTCGGCAAAAATAGAGCCCGTTACTGAGGTGATGGGTTCTGGCATTACCGGCGTAATAGGTTCGAAGGCCTGCTCCGGCAGCAGGGTGGCTGCTTGTGGAGCAACGCATCCGCTGACGGTCCAGGCACAGGCGAGAAAAACCACTGTACTAATTGCGCGCATCATCAGCCCTACAGGTTGTTGTTCAAGAAGCGCAGCATGGAATCTACTGCCGAGATCGCTTTGGAATTCACCTCGTAAGCGCGCTGGGTCTCGATCATGTTGACCAGCTCTTCCACCACGTTGACGTTAGAGGCCTCGAGCATGCCTTGCGCGATTTGACCCGCACCCTGTTCACCAGGCACTAAGACGATGGGAGGACCACTGGCCTGGGTTTCACGGAACAAGTTTTGCCCCAAGGATTCCAAACCCGATGCATTAATGAATCGCGCTACCTGAATCTGGCCGATCTGCTGATTGCCGCCGCCATTGGCTAGCTCCACGCTCACGGTGCCGTCTGTGCCGACGGAAATACTCGCCGCTTCTTGAGGAATAGCGATCTGTGGCTGCAGCAGATAGCCGCCGCTGGTCACCAGTTCACCATCCTGAGAGAGCTTGAAGCTGCCATCTCGTGTGTACCCCAAGGTACCGTCCGGCTGTAGAATCTGGAACAGCCCCGGGCCTTCAATGGCCAGATCCAGGGCGTTCTCTGTAGCAACCATGTTGCCTTGGCCCTGCATTTTTTCCGTGGCCACAATGCGTGTGCCGGTGCCGAGCATGAAGCCGTTTGGCGCGTTGGTATCCGCTCCAGTCTGGCCACCCGCCTGACGAATGTTCTGGTACAGCAGGTCTTCAAAAACCGCGCGATCGCGCTTGAATCCGTTGGTATTAACGTTTGCCAGGTTGTTTGAGATCACGCTCATTCTTGTTTGCTGAGCGTTCAAACCGGTCTTAGCAACCCATAGCGAAGCGTCCATAAATTTTCCTTTTACTCTCGCAAGGCCGCAGGCCTCGCATCAAATCCGTTTGTTAATGTCTAGCTCAGACGCATCAACGTGTTGTTGGAGTCGCCCAAGTCGCCTAGCTCTTTCACCAGCTTCATTTTCATTTCGAAGGAGCGCACGCCGTTCATCATTTGCACCATGGTCTCCATGGCGTTTGCCGAACTGCCTTCCAGCTGACCGCTGGATACCGAAACCGCGACAGGTCCGCTTTCAAAGTCGCCGGCAGCTTGGCCCCGAACCTTGAGCAAGCCGTCCTGCATTTTTTCTAAAAATGTCGCGCTGGCGTCGCGCAACATTAAGCGGCCAACTTCTTGAGGTTCTGCAACTTCTTGAGCTGGATCGGTGGCATACACCACGCCTTCATCCGAAATACTCAGAACTTGATCTTGTGGGGGCACGATCGGCGCGCCGCCGTCGTCCATGACAACCTGACCGGTCACTAGGGCCAGCTCACCGTCTTGATTCAGGCGTATGTCCCCGCGCCGAGTGAAGGCCACCTGACCGTCACTGTTCTGAACACCCAACACGGTTGCCCCGTTCATATAAATGTCCAGCGCGTTGCCGGTGGCAATGCGACTTCCCGGTGCAAGATTGACCACGCCGCTTGGCGAATTGGCGGCCAAAAACCGGGTTTTGAAGCCGTCTCCGTCAACCCGATAGGATTCCAGGGCGATTTGATACGCCTTCTTGAATCCAATGGTGGAAACGTTGGCAAGCTCGTGAACCGCGTTGGTTTCCTGCAGGCGCTGAGCGTTTATCGAGCCCACCGCTGTGTATATCCCCTTATCCATTGCTGCTTACCTAGCTCCGGATGTTGATGATGGCGGACGTTAATGCGGACGAGGTTTCAATGGCCTTCGCATTTGCCTGGAAGTTTCGTTGGGCGGTGATCAGGCCCACCAGCTCGGTGGTTAGATCCACATTGGAGCGCTCTCGCGCACCTGCTCGAATGGTTCCAAAACCCGCAGTGCCTGCCTCACCGAAGGCGGCAGCACCAGACTTGGCCGAGGACAGGTAGGAGCTGTCACCGTTCTGCCTTAAGCCTTCGTTACTGGCGAAGGTGGTAAGCACGATCTTGCCTAATGACTCCTGAGAGCCGTTGGAATAACTAGCAACCACAAGGCCATCGTCGCCAATATCGACGCCGACAAGGTCACCCTCTGGGGAACCATCTTGCGACTGGGCTTTAACCGCAAAAGCTTGGGAGAACTGAGTAGTACCGGTGTAGTCAATACTGAGGTTCAAGGCGCCACGGCCGCCGGCTAGGAACACCGTGTCTAGCTGGGCACCGCCAGTTGGCGACACCAAGTTGCCGGATGTATCGAACGTCAACTCGCCTTTATCCAAAAAGATCGGCGACCATTCCGGCAGCGTCGAGAAGCCGTCTGCGCTGGCTGTTTCCACACCAAATTCGTCGATGTATTTGTTAACGGATACACCGTTGACGGTATCTGCCGACTGAGAAGGCTTAATCCACGTCGTCGTGGTACCACGACCGGAACCAATGTTTGCTAAACCCCAGGTCGCGGAGCCGGACACCTTGATAAATGAGTCAGTACCGGTAGTGCCGGAGGTAAACACTAAACCGTTGGTTTCGGGATTATATTCAACGGTTACCCCAGAAACGGTACTGCCGTTGTCTGAGGCTAACTGGTTAATGCCTCTTTCAAGCTCAACGATAAAGCTGTCCAACGTGTAACCGGATCCCGTAGGCAGCACCAATGTGCCTTTTACGTCGTCCACGGAAACAACGAAGGTGTTGTTGGACGCGTCCACTGAGAAGTTGTTGTTTACGTTCACGGCGATAGAGGAGCCTTGGCTTACTGCCGGCAGTGAAACGACGCCGCGCACCGCTTCTTCTGAGGGCAACTCGGCGTAAAGCGAGTCCGCCGTGCCCGTTACCTCAAACCCCATGAATGATGCGCTAGCCTGGTTTAATTCTAAGGTCGGGTTGCCGTCGCCATCCGTTGCCCCAGTGGGCGCACCGGTCACGGCATCGAACGTTGGTACCGAGAAATTCACCGCTACTTGGGACGTGTCGCCAGTGCTTCCCGAGGAGAATGAGAACGTCTGCCTCGCGCCGTCGTAGCTCACTTTGATGCCGTAGCGTTGCTCGTTGGCAACACGCTGAAGAGCACCGTTAGGCGTCACGGTTTGACCGTAGGAACCATCCGAATCGACAGCCACCTCTGTTGGAGTGGTCTTAAACAGATTGTTGGTGGCATCCGAGCTCAACGTCACAGAATCTGAGGACGAAGCCGAATTGAAGAGGAACTCTCGTCGAGCATAGTCATATGAAGCCGTTACTTCACCAGCGCCAAGAGCTGCGTCCAGCTGAGCTTGAATTGCGTCGATTACCTGTTCTGTCGTCGCCGACAATCGCTCGGCGTCTGTTGTAAAGGCCGTTGACAGATCAATGGCCGCCACGGTGGTGGTGGCGCCGGTAGTAAAGTTCACTTTGAACGTTCTGGCACTACCGGTGGTCAGGTCGAAGAAGCGCTCATCCCCGAACTTAACGTTTAGCTGATTCTGAATGATTTGCGCTAACTCAACGCCAGTGTATTTTTTGTTTCGGTCCGCTAGTGCCGATAGGTCGATGGTGGCGGGATTGCCGGAGTTATCCACATCCACGGTCATAAAGTTTTGCAGCTGCGCCGTAGTAAACGAACCGTCAGTTATGCCGGTGCTGAAGTTGAACCCTTGATCCGCAGTTAAATCGTTGGGCAGCTTGGCACCTTCAACCGTCGCGGGCACTGAAGTTCGAATGTCAGTTAAGTCGTCTAACGAGAATTTTTGCGTTTTCCGGTTAACCAACAGGTCCTCGACTTCAGAGAACGGCTTGAGCACACCATATTTGTTCACATACAGCAGTTCCTGATTTTCATCCGTCGCCTGCTGCAGCGCTGGGTTTACCTGATCGTCACCAACGAATACATAAGTTTGATATTTGTTCGTTGGCGAGTTGGCTGTTGCGTTAGCGGTTTTTACGTAATAAATCGTTGCCAGGTAAGAGTTACCCCCGCTGTCATAAACGCTGAGTGCGGTGGATTTGTTGTAGGTCGCCGGATTATTTCGATTGAACTGAGCCTCGATTACTTCTGCATCTGATGGCAGGTTCAGAGCCAGCTGGATCTCAGAGGTTTCCGTGGCTTGTCCTGACGTGGATACGGGAATGGCCAGACGGCTGAGCTTTTCCAGGTCCGCCTTACCAGAGGAGTCAACTGCCGCAGCTAACAGCGCCTGACCAGAAGAGTTCACGACGTTGAACTGCTCGTTCAGCACAAAGCTGCCGTTGCGGGTAAAAATATCCGTTAGGCCATCTGCAGATTTGAGCGGGAAAAAGCCTTCGCCGGAAATCGCAAGGTCTAGGGTATTCGAGGAGAACTCCACGTTGCCCTGTGAAAATTCCTGACGAACCTCTTTCAACGAAACGCCCTGGCCCACAACGGATGTGGATTTCTGCAGGGGCGACGTTGCGAAGATGTCACCAAAAGATGCCCGAGATTTTTTGAATCCGCTGGTTCCTACGTTAGCGATGTTGTTACTGGTCAGGGCCAGTTCTGTTGTCGCCGCCTTCAACCCGGTTAGTGAGGTATAGAAAGACATTTATCGTGCTCCAATTCGCGTGCTGCTTGGTTAGATGTGCTGTAAATATTTATTCGGAAATCCGCGTGACGTCGGATAAAGCCAGGGTCTGGCCGTCGCTGATTTCCACCAGTACCTGTCCGAGTTCATCATTGAAGGAAACCCCCTGAACGCGGGTTTGTCCGAATACGGGAAGGCCTCGGGAGGCATCCCCATTGATCATTTCGGCTTGGAATACATAGTCGCCTGCAGGTGCGGCGTCGCCGTCAAAACCGCCGCCATTCCAGTCAAAGCCAACTTCACCTGCCACGTGGGGGCCAAGGTCCATGGCATTGACGATTTGCCCCGTGCGCGCATCCAGCACGCTAAGACGAATGTTGTCTGCCGCCTGATCCAGGCGGACGTATCCGCTGATGGAACTACCCCCGGGCTGCTTTAAAACAGCGCCGCTGGCGAAGACATTTTTCCCGATCAAGGACGCACCACGCATGATCTTTTCGCTGGATTGCGTAGAGACAAACTGGTCTAAGGAGTCCGACATGCGCGTGGTCGCCTCCAGGCTTGAAAACTGTGCAAGCTGAGCAACAAAGGCTTCGTTCTTCATCGGATCCAATGGGTTTTGATTTTGCAGCTGTGTTGTAAACAGTCGCAAAAACGCATCGCGGTCTAGGTCCGACTCGGGCTTGGGTGCCGCTGCTTCGGCGCGTAAATCTGCTGTCGTGCGAATGCCGCCGATGTTTAGATCACTCATCAAAACCCCCTATTTCTTAAGAAGCTCTACGGTTCGCATCATCAGCTGCTTTGCCGTATTCATTGCTTCAATGTTGCTTTCAAAAGACCGTGCCGCAGCGGTCATCTCGATAAGCTCGTTCATTGGATTAACGTTGGATAGGTACACGTACCCTTCCTCGTTGGCATTGGGGTGACCGGGATCGTAGCTCACCGGTGGTGTTGCCTGATCTTCAACAATCTGTTTCACGCGAACACCACCAGCGGTTTCGTTACGGCGCTGATCGACTTCCTTTGCCAGGATCGTTTCAAATACCGGCCGTTTGGCTCGGTACGCCTGCTCTGACGAAGACTCGGTAACTTCTGCGTTAGCGATATTCGATACCGCCAGGTTCATACGGATGACTTGAGCATCCATCGCGCCGCCGGCAACGCCAAAAATTCTGTCTAGGCTCATTTAGCTGCTCCAAAAATTCTCAAGGCTTACCCGCGCAACAATTCCATGACGAGCTGACTCATCTGGTTGGCTTGGCTGAGCATGGAGGTTCCCGCCTGCTGCAGAACTTGGTTCTTAGCCAAGCGGGCAGATTCCAGGGCAAAATCGGCGTCTTCCAATCGAGAACGGGAATCTGCGGTCTTCTCCGCGATATTCATGAGATTCGAGATGGTGTGATCCATGCGGTTTTCGATGGCACCTAGGTCTGATCGCATTTGGGCAACCTTATCCAGGGCAGCATCGATGATAGAGATCGCGTCGCTGGCTCCAGCCTCAGTGCTAATCTTGATTTGCGTAAGATCCACAAGCGTGGCGGTTTGGGAACCCGCGGCGAAGTAACCGCTGTCACCATTCAGATTGCCCGCTTGTTCAACAGAGAAAGAGGCCGCCGATACAAATTTCAGCGTGCCAGAGATGCGGGTTGCATCACCTGATACCGATCCGGCGATAGTCTGGGTTACAGCCCCATTGGCGCCGGTTTGGGTAGCAGAAGCTGTTCCCTCATCGGCGGCGG
>JAYOBI010000003.1:0-146122 GCA_038104735.1 Gammaproteobacteria bacterium
CCGGAGTAGTTCGCCAGCGTTCCTGCGGATGCGTTATATACCGCTTGTACGCCTGCAACTGCTGAACCCGTTCCTGGCGTAAGCGTCACTGCGGTACCGTTAGCCGTTGTTCCAGAGTGGTCCATGGAATCTAACTGCAGGCTGGTGGAAGATCCGGCGTTCGCAACCACAATATCGTCGCCATCCGCATCCGCTAACAGAATTGTATAGTCATCACGAACGCTTGCGTAAACACCCGTGGTGCTGGATTTCTCGTTGATCTTTGCAACGGCGTCAGCGGCGTTGGTAGCGCTCAGAGTAAATTGACGGATGGATGTGCCATTAATGGAAATGGTTGCATCAACATCAGTCGTGCTGGTGGTTGAAAGCAACGCATAGGTTTGCGCTTCTGCAGAAACGCCAGTGTCGTCAGAAACATCGTTGATCCGCGCAGCCATTTGTTTAGCGGATTCACCAGCAGCGGGCGTGATGGTCTTTGACGTTACAGAACTGTCGATAACCAGTGTGTCACTTGCCGTGATTGGGTTAGCCGCGGTGGCAGCATCAGCGGCTGGGCTGATTGGAGCTCGGGCAGCTGCAATAGTCTGATACGCACCAATGCTGGTTGCGGCGACGTTGTCTACTGAGAACTGAATAACCTCACCGCCTTGAGTGCCGACCTGCACATTACGGTTGGCAAAGGTGCCGTCCAGAACTTTTTGACCGTTGTAGCGCGTGTTGGAAGAAACGCGGGTAATTTCAGCAACCAACAAATCGACTTCGTCCTGGATATAGCTTCGGTCAACACCGGTATTGGTGTCGTTAGAAGACTGCACCGCAAGCTCGCGCAAGCGCTGAAGCATGTCGGTGACTTCCACCAGGGCGCCCTCGATGGATTGCGTTAAAGAGATGCCGTCGTTGGCATTCTTGATGGCCATATTAAGGCCGTTGATTTGAGCGTCCATGCGCGAAACGATCGCCAAGCCCGCAGCATCGTCAGACGCTGAATTAATGCGGCTGCCCGTAGACAGTTTTTCCATGGCATCTGCTTGAAGGTTGCTAGCACTCGCCAGAGAGCGCTGCGCCGTCAAGGAGCTCACATTTGTGTTTACCACTAAAGACATAGTCTTTCTCCTTAAAGTTATTTTGCTAAGCGGTGCTCTTGCGAATCATCCGCGCATCGCCTGTTGCGACAGAAAGTTAGTCGGGCCAACAAAACTCATCTTTAGGCAGCTAAAAATGTGCGCTTAGAAAATATGTTAGAGAGCGGCAGCAGGATGCCGAGAGGATCTGACTGTGGACTTGAAACCGGCAAAGCTCCGCCGAAAATGCCAAGAAAACCCCAATAAAAGGGCAAAAAGCGGCAACCAAAAAGATGAATTTTTTTTTAACTTTTTTTTCCGTTGCTGACTTTGCCATGCCAAGAGCGGCAACGTTGTACCGCCTGGCGCTGATGGATTGCCGTGCTGGGGCCACCCCCTGCCGCTTTTGTCAGCGCCGTTATGCGCAGTATTACTCCCTCACGAATCATTCTTGGTTTTTCTTGTGACGAATATCGTCGGGGCGCGGATTCCAGCAGGCTCAAGGCTGCCTTATCGGTTCAAACAAGCATGGCTTATTGGGCAGTGCTAGATAGAAGCAAAAAGCCCAGCACAAGAATAAAGAGGGTGAAATGCCCGCTAGAAGCAGTTCAACGACACGTTATCCACCGCAACGCGACAAAAGAGTCGGCCGCTGGCGTCCTGCTCATAGCGCTTATCGGCAAGCATTAGGTATGGGGAGAATAAGGCGTGGCACTGGGAGTACCTAGATTGCAATTAGGAGACTGAGTCGTCGCCTTCACTTTGACGCTGTGCTTTCTTTTCCAATAGGCGCTCAACGGCTTTCTTTTCCTGGCGATACTCGTAGATGCGCCAGCTCAGAACAACAACCAGAGCCAGCATAATGCCCTGGGCTACAATTTCATGCAGCGGCACTTCTGGAGGCTGAAGTTCGGTTTGCGTGCCCATAAGAAGCACCAGTGGTACCGCCATGAATAGGAACCAGCGTATGCGAATACAAACAACACAGACCGGTTTTTTTGATTCGCTCATGGTTGTCCTCAGGAAATCCGCGCTGTTTAGTCTCGGTTAGAGAAAGGCAGGTTTTCAAAACTGCTTTCCATGCTCTCGCGAGTGCTATTCATCTGATCGATGATCTGCTGCATGGCTAAAAACTGGCGGTTGTATCGCTCCTCGACTCGCTCCATGCGGTCGGCCAAATCACTCAGCTCCTCCTCTCGGGCGCTATTGGCGCTTGCCAGCGTATCCTGCTGGGTTAACAAGTAGCTGTCCGTGTCGGTGGCGTTGCTGATTAGCTTATTTATGTCGCCTGCCAACCCCGCAACCGCGTCGCTGGATGCGGCCTGGTCGTCGGTGTTTGCGGTAAACATCTGTACGACGTCTGCGTAATTGTTCGCCAAGGCACTGTCGAGCTTGCCATCGTCCACCACTAGCTCACCGGAACGAGCGACGCTAATGCCCATATCGGACAGGTTGGCAATGCTGCCGCTGGCGGACGAAGACGTGCCCAGCACAATATTGCGCAAAGACGATGTTAACGAGCGGAAGATGCTGTCGCCGGCCAAAGCGCCGTCCAAACTGGAATTGCTGAGCTCTTTGAGCTGGCGCTGAGCTTCATTATAGATGGTCACGAAATCCACGATGTTGGCTCGTGCTTCGTTGTTGTCCTGGCTGATGGTGAGGTTCGCTGCGCCGTCGGTGACGGTATTCAGCGTCAGTGATACGCCGGTAAGAACGTCGTCGATGACATTGGTTGAACGGGTGAAGTCCACCCCGTTCACGTTCAGCTGGGCGTCAGAAGCGGTCTGTACGCTGGCAAACGTGATGGTCTCGTCGCTGGACGTCAAACTAAACGCTTTGCTGGCACCGGTCTCACCGATGAGCTGGATGCGGTAGCGATCGCCGTCAACGCCAGTGTCGACAAGCTCGGCGGTGACCCCTAGATTGGCCTCGTTGATCGCAGTAACCGTGCCCTGCAGGCTGGCGTCGGCGACGGCAATCTCTGTGGCTGCGCCGCTGCCAACGGTTAAAGAAAGGGTAACGGAAGCGGCACTAAACGCGTCGGTAGCTGACGCGAAGGCATTGGATACGCTGCGCTGCTCCTGGGCGATTTGGCTGACGGTGATATTGTTTGAGCCGGCCCTGGCCGAGGTGGTAGCCGATGCACCGAATGCGTTGGTTTGGCTGTTGCTTACCGCGAAGGTTTTGAAGTCTTTAGCGTCGTTAAGGCGCTGAGCCGCGTCTTTCACGACGTTGAGTATTGAAACCGCTTGTCCCAGGCCGCTGATTTTCGCCTCGTTCTCGGCGATTTTAGAGTTCAATCTGGCTTCGGCGGGTGCTCTTTCGGCGTTCACCAAGGCTTCCACGATTTTTTTCGTGTCAAAACCGGCACCAGCGCCGAGGGCTTGAACGTAATCTATGCTTGCCATAAGGATCTATTGTCCGCTGAAGAAAGTGCTGCTCGTCAACCCAGTCGGTTATTCGAAGCAAAACTTTAGTCAGTTGCTGTAACTTATAAGTTAATGACTGACATCTTGCGCCGCTGGCGCAATTAGTCAATCCAGATTCGTCCCAGAGCCTTCCATTGGTGAGCAACGAGCAGCCGCTTTTCCAGCAAAACGTTCAAGACGAATGGGTTTGTTCAAGGTGCGCCTTTTGTCGATAACACACCCACTAATGCCTCCAACTTAAACTTAGCAATTTGTATGCCAAAACAGCTTTGGTTGATGAACCCCTGTAAAAACACAGAAAAACGCTGAGAAAAGCCGCTCAAACCGGGATACAGGCGCAAAACCTGCCAAGCTGCGGTGGTTAACCGACGCTAGCCGCCGGAACGGGTCGGCACAAATCGGCCGAAATCCCGCGCAAGCGGCACGGGCTTGCCCAAATCCGGGGCCGCTGAAATTCCGGGTTCGGCCAAGGCCGTCGTCGCTGGGCATCTAGTCGCCAAGGGGATTTTGTTGCTATAAAGTTGACAGATCCCTAGGAGCAGGCCTGACTGGTGTCGCAAGTAATTGTCGGAGAGAGTGCGCAAACTCGGCAGCTTATGCAGTTGATCCGATCCATTGCGCCCACCGCGGCGAGCGTGCTGATCAACGGCGAAAGCGGTGTGGGTAAAGAGCTGGTTGCTCAAGCCATCCACACCCAATCAAATCGAGCCAGCGAACCCTTCATCCCGGTGAACTGCGGGGCCATTCCCGCCGAGCTGATGGAAAGCGAGCTGTTTGGGCACAAAAAAGGGGCTTTCACCGGCGCCATTGCAGATCACTTGGGTAAAGTTACGGCGGCCAACGGGGGCACGCTGTTTCTCGATGAAATTGGCGATATGCCCATGTCCATGCAGGTGAAACTGCTGCGCGTACTGCAGGAAAAAGTTGTCTTGCCTGTGGGCTCAAACCAGCCGGTGGAGGTCGACATTCGCGTGGTTGCTGCCACCCACCGAGTGCTTGAGGATGAAATCAAGGCGGGTCGTTTCCGCGCAGATCTGTATTACCGCTTGAATGTCGTGCCCTTGCAGGTGGAACCCTTGCGCCAGCGGCGCGAGGAACTGCCGGCGCTGATTCGCCACTTTTCCAAGCAGTTCACCGACCAAGACACGCCAGGGATCGAATTTACCGACGGTTTTCTGCAGGTGATGCAGCGCTACGATTGGCCCGGCAACGTGCGGGAACTGTCGAATATGGTGCATCGACTATCGGTACTTTATCCGGGGCAAACCTTGCATGTGAACCACGTTGCTTCATCGATGCTGCCAGCGGGCATGTGCGAACTCATACAGCAAGATCCAGCGGACGAGCAGGGATCGCTATTCGACGTGATGATGGGGGACGATCAGCCGGCAGGCCAGCCGGATCACGACAGTGACGTGGAGTCGATTATCATGCACGCCCAAGGTTTTGAGGATTTCCGTCAGCGCGGCCAATCCTTGAAGGGCGTCTTGAGCGATATCGAACAAGATCTGATTCAGCGTGCACTGCAGGAGACCGATGGTAACGTCTCGCGCTGTGCCAAGCTGTTGCGCATGCAGCGCACGACGCTGATAGAGCGCATCAAAAAATACAATCTGAATATGTCGGCAGCCTGATCCGCCGCGGTCTGGGCACCGTTGCCTGGCAACCAATCAGGTCGCCGTTTCTGCCCACACAGGGCCAGGCTGTCGAAATAGCGACAGCGTTAGCCGGCCCACCGGCAAACTTCCCCGGCCGGGTGGCAATATTCCGCCACAACAATGTAACCCATTGAATTTGCTGAATTAAATATCTGGCACGTGTTTTGCTTAGTAGTCTGCATCGAAAAATGAATGTGATGTAAAGACTATGTACCAAGACCATCCAATTGACCTGATATGGGATGAATCCTCGCCAATGGACGCCAACGTCATGGGGATCTTGACGCGCTCGGGGTTTCGTCCTCGTTCTATGGGCGCAGCAGAGGTCGCGAAATATGTTGAGGGCGATGGCTTTGGATCTTGCGTGCTGTGTATGCACCGGCGCGAATTGCCCGATATCCAAATGATTCGCACCCTGAAGCAGCATTACGGCGCAAAAATTTACCTGGTTCTGCGAGTAGACCCCTCAGACCTGGAGAGCACCATAGAGGCCATTAAGTGCGGTGTTGACGACGTCATTGCCGACGGCGCAGACCAGCAGGCCAAGTGGGAAAAGATTGCCGGCTTAGCAAAGCTGCGGCTGCTGAAAAATGATTCTTACGTCTTTGTCGATGAGACCAGCCAACATTTGTTGGCCTTGGTAGAGCGAGTTGGTGCGGCCGAGGTCACCGCACTGATGCACGGGCCCACCGGTTCGGGCAAAGAGGTCTTGGCCCGGTTAACCCACGACTTTTCACCGCGCCGAGATGGCCCCTTTGTGCCGGTGAACTGTGCTGCGTTACCCGAGGCCTTGGCCGAAAGCCTGCTGTTTGGCCATGCCAAAGGTGCGTTTACCGGAGCCACCCGCAGCACCGAGGGCTTTTTTACCCAGGCCCAAGGCGGAACCCTGTTTTTAGATGAGATCGGCGAGCTGACGCTACCGCTGCAGGCAAAACTGCTGCGGGCTATCCAAGAGAAAGAAGTACTGCCCGTGGGCAGCTCAGAAACTCAGCGCGTGGATGTTCGCATCGTCGCTGCAACCAATCGCGATCTGCGGGCGGGCATTCGCGCCGGCTATTTCCGTGAAGATCTGTACTTTCGCGTTAGCACGTTTCGCATCAACGTTCCCGGCCTGTCGGCGCGGTTGGACGACATTTTGCCCTTGGCAAACTATTTCCTGGTGAAGCACAGCCGCGAAGACCGCATTCTGCAGCTGGCTCCCGAAGCCGCAGCAAAACTGTTGGCCTACGCCTGGCCCGGAAACGTGCGCGAGCTGGAGAACGTCATTCAGCGGGCCATTGTGCTGAGCAACGATGGCGTCATTGCTGCTAACCAGCTGGTATTTGATGAACCGGCCGATCACGAACTATATGGCCAAGGCCCTCGCTCCTTGGAAAACAACATTCACCCCTTAGACGCCGCTGGCAGTCAGCGTGAGCGTTGGCGCGACAGCCAAGGGTCGCAGTCGAATCCCTTCAGTGCCCACATGGCGGCTCACGACGGCTTCGCCGAAACCGCGGAAGATGCCACCGATGCCGCCACGGGATTGCAGAGCGCCATGGACGCTAACGAGTTCCGCATTATCGTGGACACCATTAAAAACACCCGAACCCGCCAAGAGGCCGCGGACATGCTGGGGATCAGCCAGCGCACGCTGCGCTACAAAATCGCCCGGATGCGAGAGCGCGGTATTCAGATTCCAAAACGGCGGTCGGCGTAAATCATGTCTAGCTTGAACACCCACTATCAAAATCAGGTGGCGGATCTGCTCAATCAGATTCGCGCCCACCAAGGCGAACCAAGCAATCGCGCGGACCTGATCCGCAGCGACATCGGCGGAGTGCAGAAAACTAATGAAGTCAGCACCGGCAACTTTGGCTCGTTCATGGTGGATGCCCTTAATGACGTTAACGACACCCAGCAAGCCAGCGCAGACCTGAAGAATGCCTACGAGCGCGGTGAAGACGTGCCGCTAACCGATGTGGTGCTGTCGATGCAGAAAGCCTCCATTGGTTTTGAGGCGACTTTGCAGGTGCGGAACAAACTTCTTCGGGCCTACGAAGACATTATGAATATGCCGGTTTAACCCTGAGTTTGAACGGCGCGAAAGCGGAATAAGAGACTGACATGGCAGAAGCAACTCTCGATGCAAATCAACAGGCCCTGGCGCCCGCCGGTGGCGGACAAGTGGCGGCGCAGAGCAATCTGCCGGCTGCCCCTGCCCAAGACGCCAGGCTGCCGATGGACGACCTCAGTGCGGATTCTCCTGCAGCCGATAGCGAGTCAGGTCCTCTGGGGTTCCTGAACAATCCTGACGTTCAGAGAATTCTGCCCTACGTCATCGGCACCCTAGCGCTGGCCATTTGCGTCTTGTTTTACCTGTGGGTGTCGGCACCCACTTATCGTTCCGTTTACCCGGGCATGTCAGAGGCCGACAGGCAAGAAGCGAAGGACGTATTAGAAGGGGCAGGTTTTGGCCCCCGCATCGACGTTAATAGCGGTTCACTGCAGGTGCCTGACGAGCGCTATCACGAAGCGCGGATTTTGTTGGCCTCCCAGGACATACCCCGCAGCGCCACCAGTGGTGGCTTTGAAAGCCTGCTAGAACAGGGTTCCATGACCACCAGCCGATTTATGGAACAGGTGAGTTACCGGGCAGCAATGGAAACCGAGCTGGCCAAGTCGGTGAGTGAAATCTCCACCATTCGAGGCGCCAGAGTGCATTTGGCTGAGCCGCAACAAAGTGTTTTTGTTCGCAATCAAACACCGGCCAAAGCGTCAGTCGTGGTGGTCCCGCACCCCGGGCGCGTGGTCACCCAATCGCAAATCAAAGCCATTGTGCATTTAGTTTCCTCCAGCGTGCCCTATCTGCCATCCGAGAACGTTTCAGTGGTGGATAACACTGGCGCGCTGCTAACGGATACGGCGGGTGAAAACGCCATGACCCTGACCACGGCTCAGGCCGAGCATAAGCGCTCCTTGGAGATGTCCTATAACCGGCGCATTGAGCAAATTCTCGCGTCCATTGTAGGCATGGGTAATGTGCGTTCTGAGGTAGACGTGACCCTGGACTTTACTGAGGTGGAAACCACTTACGAAGAGTTTGATAAGTCTGGGGTGGGCCCGCGAACCCGCTCTGAATCCTTGGATTACGAACAGGAAGCCGCCATCGGCGCTTCGGGTTTACCCGGCAGCTTTTCTAACCAGCCACCGGCTGCGCCAGAATTTGCTCAGACCGGCAACCTGCCCGAGGGCTCTACTGCCTCTTCTAGCGGTGTGTCGAGCTCCTCGACTACTCGAAACTACGAACTGGATCGTGAAATCCGCTACGTGAAGCAGCAGGTAGGCAGCATCGACCGTGTCTCTGTGGCAGTGGTGATTAACCAGGACGCCTATATTTCCCTTGAAGAAGGTGTGCCAGACGGTATCAGCGCCGAAGAACTCGACCGCCTCACGGAAGTTGTTAAGGGCGTCGTGGGCTTCAGCGAGGCGCGAGGTGACACCGTGGCCGTAGTGCCCTCCAGTTTTGCAGTGCCCGTAGATCTGGTGCCTGACGTGCCTTGGTGGGAGGACGAGAGCATTGTGGATCTCATAAAGTACGGTGCCAGCCTAATCCTGATTTTGTTGATCTTGATTTTTGTTGCGCGGCCGATCATTCGTGCAAACATGCCGGTAGACGATGACTTAGACATTCCGCTGGCCTCCCTGGACGGCGAGCTGTCCGACCAGGATCTACAAATGATTAAGCTGGGTGAAGGCGAGACCCTGGAAGAAATTAAGGCGAAGTTGAAGCCTAAGAAATCTTCTATCCCCTTAGATATGCTGGACACCGCCAACAGCTATGACGATAAGGTGGCCGTGCTGCGCATGCTGGCTGCCGACGACCCTGGTCGGGTGGCAAACAGCATCAAACGAATGATTAAGGCCTAGAGCGCCGCAGACGGAAAAAATCATGGCAGAAATTACAGATATCAACGTAGAAGAGCCCATGTCGCCTGAATTGGCACTGGAAATGGAGTCGTTGAAAACCACCGAGCGCGCCGCGCTGCTGATGCTGCTGCTGGGTGAGCAACAAGCGTCGGATATTGTCGGCTACCTGAATCCAAAAGAGGTGCAGGCTTTGGGCACCGCCATGGTGGGGGTCTCCGACGTCAGCCAGGAGGCGGTGGACCGGGTGCTGGATGAGTTCATTTCGGAACTTAAGAAGCAAACCAATTTAGGCCTGGGGTCGCCGGATTACATCGAAGGCGTACTTAATCGAGCCCTTGGGCCAGAGCGGGCCTCGTCGGTGCTCAGCCGCATTTTGCCCAGCTCCTCAAGCAAAGGTCTGGAGATTCTGTCGTGGATGACCCCGCGGTCTATTTGCGACATGGTTGGCGAAGAGCATCCTCAGGTAATTGCCATCATCTTGTCCGTTTTGGAAGACGAAACCGCAGCTGACGTGCTGACGTTTTTGCCTCCGGCCATTCGTCCTGAGGTGATTCGCCGGGTTGCGCTGCTGGATACGGTTCAGCCGAACGCCATGGCAGAACTGGAGTCGGTGATGGCTAAGCAGTTTGCTCAATCCACCACCACGTCCTCGGCGGCGGTAGGTGGCGTTAAGGCCGCAGCAAATATCATGGGCAAGACCAAGCTTGAGATTGAAACCTCAGTGATGACCGACATCAGCGGCAACGACGAAGATCTTGCCATGCGGATTCAGGACAACATGTTCGACTTTGAAAACCTGGTCGACCTGGATAACCGCAGTATTCAGATACTGATGCGCTCTTTGGAGCAAGAACAAATGGCCTACGCACTCAAAGCAGCGCCAGATCCAGTGGTCGAAAAATTCCTTTCCAACATGTCTCAGCGTGCTGGGGCGATGTTTATGGACGAGATGGAGATGATGGGCATGGTCCGCGTAACCGATGCGGAAGAGGCCCAGCGCAATATCATTCGGCAGGCGCGCAAGCTTCAGGATGCAGGCGAGATCATCTTAGCCTCCGCAGATGGTGGCGGCTTTGTCTAGCACACCCAGATCAACGCCGTTCGTCTCTAACCCTCTCTTTAAGTCCGCCAACGCCCGGCAGGGCTTTGCGGATTCCCGGGCGTTGGTCAATCCAAGCTATGGACCAGACGATGGCTTTGTCGGGGTTGACGTAACCAAGGCCTTCGGCGTTATCGCCGCAAAGGCGCCCGCTCAAGAACCCCACGCTGAGCCAGCGGAAGCGCCGCTAGCCGAAAGCGCGGTGGCAGCACCTGAGCCCGGGCGGCAAAGCGACATTGAACGAATTACCGAGCTGGAACAGGCCCTGGCGGCACAGCAAGCGGAAAAAGACGCAGAGCTGGAGCGCGCCAGAGCCCAAGCCTTTGCAGAAGGCCAAGCTCAGGGCCAGCAAGAGGCCAAGCAAATGTTTGAGCTGGAGAATGCCAGCGCCGGTGCTCAGCGCGCCGAAGAACTTGGGGCGATGCTGAGCGATTTCGTTAGCGAGGCCCAGAAGCACCTGGTTCAACACCAGGATTTGTTTGATCCCATTAAAAAACTTGCCTTGGCGTTGGCGGAGCAAATTGCGCGCCGCGAGCTGAGCGCAAGCGATGCCTCTCTATCCCAGTTCATCCAGGGCGCCATTGCGCAGATCAACCCGCTGCAGCTACAGGAGCTGGTAATCCACGTTTCCAGAGACTGGTATGACCGCCTCCAGCAACCCGATCTGGCCGCGCTCTTTAGTGCATATACGCTGCGTTGTGACGACGACCTGCAGCCTGGCTCTGTGCGGCTGGCCGTGGAAGACGCCAGTATTGAAGACTTCATTGAACACCGGCTGGCCCAGCTGGCTGCAAGCCTGCTTGGCAATCCCCCGCCTGTTTCTGATGCCGCCTTGTCTTCCCAAGGCCAGCCTGATGCGGCTCTGTCCGAGCCAACCGTTGAGCTGGATGAACCAAGTGTTCCCGCCGACGCCGCGAATCGCGGTGAGGCTGCTATGGAAAACAGCGAATTCGACGATCAAGGCGCCATCATTCAAGGTGAGTACTCTGAGGTGGACGATATTTTTTTCCAGCGACCTGAAGAGGATTAGCTGAGCTTATGTTGTCCTCCCAAGTTGCCAGCTTTCAGGCCCATGTGGATTTTGCGGTTGCGCAAACGCCCCGGCCCGAACCCCGACGCTATGGCGTGTTGACGCGCATCGTTGGGCTCACCATCGAAGCCCGGGGGATTACAGCCACCGTGGGAGCGATTTGCCGCATTCTAAAAAACAACGCCAGCCCTGATGATGTTGACGATGACCGAAGTCGCTACGTCGACGCCCAAGTAGTGGGTTTTCAAAGCGGCACTGTTTTTATGATGCCGCTTTGGGAAGCCGCCGGACTGCACGCCGGAGCCAAGGTGTATTTACGCTCGGACTCTGACAGCGCCCCGGTGGGAGAGCGCCTGCTTGGCCGGGTGGTGGATGCCCTTGGCGAGCCCCTGGATGGTTTGGCACCGGTCAAGTGCAGCCATCGCCGGGGTCTGCAGGGTGCACCAATCAACCCAATGCAGCGCCAGCCTATTGATCGGGTTTTGGACGTTGGCGTACGTGCCATCAATGCCATGCTGACCGTGGGCTGCGGCCAGCGGCTGGGACTAATTGCAGGCTCTGGCGTTGGCAAGAGTGTGCTGCTGGGCATGCTGACTAAGTTCACTTCCGCAGACGTCGTGGTAATCGGCCTCATCGGTGAGCGGGGCCGCGAGGTCAAAGAGTTTATTGAACAGATTTTAGGTGACGAGGGCATGGGTCACGCGGTGGTGGTTGCGGCTCCCGCTGACAACTCCCCACTGTTGCGTATCCGCGCCACCAATTTGGCGCATCTATACGCAGAGTATTTTCGGGCTCAGGGTAAGGACGTGCTGCTGCTAGTTGACAGCATGTCTCGCGTTGCCCACGCCCAGCGCGAAATTGGTCTGGCCATTGGCGAGCCGCCGACTTCCAAGGGTTATCCCCCGTCGGTCTTTAGTTTGCTGCCGAACCTCATTGAGCGAACCGGCACCGGGTCCAAGGACGAAGGCAGCATTACTGCCATTTATACGCTGTTAGCCGAAGGTGATGACCTGCAGGACCCCGTTGTGGATTTGGCCAGGGCATCCCTGGACGGACAGGTGGTGCTCAGCCGTGCTTTAGCCGATGCCGCCCACTACCCGGCCATTGATTTGGCCGGCTCCATTTCGCGGCTGATGCCAGCCCTTGCAGATACCGATGACCTCAATGCGGCGAATACCTTTCGGCGCTTGTGGACGCTGTATCAGCAAAGCATCGATTTAATTCAGGTGGGGGCCTACGAAATGGGCACCAACCCAGACCTGGACCGCGCCATTGCCCTGCGCTCGGTGATGGAAGAATTCTTGCGCCAGCCCATGGACGAACTGGTGACCTTTGAGGATGCTCTAGCCCGACTGCGGGAGAGTATCCATGTCTAACTCACTGAAAAGTACCGCCCAGCGCTGGGAGTCTTTGGCTGAGGGCGTCGGTAAAGAGGCAGGGGAAGTTCAGCGTGCCTTGGTCGCCGTGCGCACGAAGCACAGTGATCTGTGCGCGGAACAAGAAAAAATCCGCTGTATGAAACAAGACTACCTCAGTCAGCTACGGTCTACCGAAGACCGGTCCGACAGCCTGCAGGAATCTGCTCGGCTACGGCGCTTTATGGGTCAGCTGGATCTCACCACCCGAGCGATCATCGACGAGTTGGCACAGCTGCAGCAACAGCAGCAATCCATTGCCGCGCGCTTTCGTGAGTTGAATCAAGAGCGCATAAAGTTTGAAACCCTGGCCAAGCGAGCCAAGGAGGAGCTAAGCCAGCGCCTGCAGAAAAGCGAGCAGAAGGAGTCTGACCTGCTCAATGCCCTGCGCTATCGCGTTAAGACTCCAGGCCGGGCCGAGGACTGAGGGTGGCGCGGCTCTAGGATAAAGGGCAAGAGGCGCAAACCATCGTTGGCACGCAAATTGCTCTGAATCGAGTAAGTTCATTAATCAGCAGACACGAAAATGTCCGAAAATTTCCTTTCATTCGTCGTCAATGCCGCACCAAAAACCGCTGGGGCAGAGTCTGATGTGCCTGGCAATCCCGTATCGGTTGGATCTCAACCCGCTGAATTTGCTGAGATTTTAAAGAAAGAGCAATCCCAGGCCCCACAGTTTGCCGGGACCACCGACGATTCGGCTCAGGCTCTGGAAGACAGTCTAGTAAAGGCTGCTGCCGGCAATGGCGAGGAGTCGGCAACGACCACGCAAGCGCCGGTTACATTGCCTATTCTTCCCGCAAGCGGCAATGGCTTGCCCGAGCTGTCGATACATTCAAGAGGCCTGCAGGTTGGACGCGTCATTTTGACCACGGCTAACCCGAAGGTCAGTGAAGAGAGCTTAAATCAGTTTGCCCAGAATCAATCAGCGGACACGACGCCCGCGGTGTTAGACCAGCCAGTATCCCAAACCCAGGGTATTTTGCAGGGTCTCATGGAGCAGCAGCCTCCACCGCCGGTGGGCGAGGCAACGCTGCCAGTGGCTGCCGCTACCAAGTCCGAATCTGGCAACCTAGCCGCTGGGCTGAAAGCGGAAGCCACCCTAACCTCTTCGGCGCATCCGCGTCAGGCTTTCGGAGACTGGCGTCAGTACACCCAGGCGATAAACCCGTCAGCAACTCAAACAAATAGCCCAAGCCAGGCCAAGAGTGATGCAGGCACCAATGTTGACGGCCTTGAACTTTCAAAAGAGGCGATTAAAGCCGCCACAGGCGAGGCCCGAGACACTGGCCCCAAACTTCCCCTAAGCACGCAGATGCTCACCCAGGGTGCGCCTGAGCGTTTGCTGGAGCCAATGCCGCCGTCGGGTAGCAGCGATGTGACACCACAGGCCCCTAAAGTCTCGGCAGTGCCGGCCGCGAACACTGCCGCCAGCGCTGGACCGGGTGCTTTGACCCAGGGTCCGGTAGCCACCGTGGTCGGTGGTTTGGTGGACGCACTGACCGCGACTGACAACGCACAAATGCAGTCGCGTCTGCAGCCCTATCAGGCTTGGGCACAGCGCTTTGGTGAGGTGTTGGCACAGAAGTTATCTCTGGCAGTCAAAGACGGTAACTGGTCGGTGAAGCTCAACTTGAACCCTGCTGCTCTGGGCCCGGTTGGGGTGGAACTGCAGGTTCACAACGGTGGCATTGAAGGGCAGATTGCGGCCAATGACGCCAATGTTCGTCAACTATTAAATGACTCGTTGCCGAGATTGCGCCAAGCGCTGGAAGCGTTGGTCAGCGACAACGGTGGCGTCAACATCGAGTTAAATGATCATCGTGAAAACGGCGCGAAGCAGCAGCGCGAAGCGGATATCGAAATAGCCGTGGATTTAATGGCTGAAGAATTCATACCTCTTGAAGCAGCGATTGCCGACGGCAACATTCTTCGAGATGGATTAAACGTTTTTGTTTAAACTGACCAGCGGATAGCAGGAGTTAACAGTGGCTGAAGTAGAAGAAGAAGCGCCGGCAGGAAAAGGCGGGCTGATCAAAATCATCTTAATCGTACTGGTCGTGCTCTTGGTTGGGGTGGCCTCTGCCCTGGGTGCATTGTTTTTTACCGGGTTCTTTGACGAAAAAGAAGCGGATGCGGCTGAAGAGGCCATTGCGGAGCTGGAAGCGGAAATCGAAGGCACCGACGCAATTCAAGTGCCGGAAAAAGTGTCAAAGGAAACCGAGGAAGAAGAGAAATTTAAACCCACTTACTACACGTTTAACGAGCCCTTCGTGGCTAACGTGGCGGGTTCGAGAAAAGTAATGCAGGTCACCATTGCGGTAATGACCTTCTATGACGAGCGGGTGATCACGGCCATTGGCGATCACAAGTTTGCAATTCAGTCCGCTGTCTTGGACCGATTGAGAATGGTCACAGAAAACGAGTTGCGAGAAGAAAGCTTTCGCAGAGATCTGCAGGAGGATTTGACGGTAATCATGAATTCAGTGCTCGAGAAGTTTGAGGAATTCAAGTTTGCCGGAATCGAAGAAGTGTATTTCATTGGCTTTGTGGTGCAGTAGCCCGGCGGCGCGCACCGAACAGGACAATAAGCCCCTATGGCCGACGAAAACGACAAACTGCTAAGCGACGAAGAGCTCAACGCCATCGAAGAGATGGTGGCGTCTGGAGATTTAGGTGGCGATGGCTATAACGTCGGAATCGCCGCCAGCGCCTACGATTTGACCCTGCAGGACACCAGCGTTGGGGTCAACGTTACCGCCATTGAACAGATCAACGACCGATTCCATCGCTTCATGCGCGCAGGGTTACTCGATGAGTTGCGCTACAACGCACGACTGCAGCCTGGACGCATAGAAATCATCCGCTATGGCGATTACGTGCAAAGCACCTCGCCGCCGCTTTCGGTAAACGTCACTAAAATCGATCCCTTGCGCGGTGAGTGCCTGGCGGTCATTCATTCTCAAGTCGTGTTCAGCTGTTTGGACAATTGGTTCGGCGGTTCACCCCAATCGTTGACGTCGGTGCCGCCCGGCAGAATTTTCACGCCCACCGAGTCTGCGGTAATCGAAAAGATCCGCAGCGTGATTTTTAATTCCCTTGCCGAAGCCTGGGCGCCGTTTTTACAGGTTGAATGTTCGTTAACCACAGCGGAGATCAGTGCCGTATTTGCCAACATCGCCGCCGACGACGACATGATTATTTTGAATCGCTTCGAAACCATGGGTGATGGCGAAGATTTGGGTTATGTGGACATCGTCTACCCCTATGCCAGCCTGAAACTGGTACGAGATGTGCTGCGTTCGCGTATTCAAACCAGCGGCAGCGATGGTGAAGCCGACGTGCAGTGGGGCGACGATTTGCTGGAAAGCCTGGACGAAGTTCCTATCGAGGTGGTGGTTACCGCGGCGGAGCTGGATATCTCCGTCGAGCAGTTATCTAGCTTGAAGGCCGGAGACTGGCTGCCCATTCGCCCCCCAGAGCATGCCGAAGTATCGGTGAACGGTTTTCCCGTGTTCACCGCTGAGGTTGGCAGTAAGGGTAATCAGGTGGCCATACAAATAGTTGAAAGCGTAATGCCAGAGGAAGATTCATGAGTGAAACGGAAGAGACCGGCCAAGAGCCAGAGCAGCAGTCAGAACAGCAGCCAGAGCAAGCTGCTGACGGCAACATAAATCAGGACGTGATCCGTGCTATTCCCATCACCCTGTCGGTGCAGGTGGGAACCACCACGTTAAAACTGCGGGACCTGCTGCGGTTGTCCCAAGGCAGTGTCCTTGAGTTGGACCGAGGCGTAGGGGAACTCATGGACGTAAAGATTAACGATACCGTCATCGCCAAAGGTGAAGTTGTCACCGTGGGCGATAAGCTCGGCGTCAGCGTGGTGGAAATTGTTGCCCCGCTGGAACGCGTGAAAACGGTCTAGGACATGGATATCTCGCCGCTGGCGTCGGCGGTTTTAAGCTTTGTTTTTGTTATTGCCTTATTGCTGGGCACCCTCTGGTTCGTGCGCGCCAGAGGCATTGGTCTTGGGCCCATGAACGGCAAAGGGCTGCGGGTGGTCAACAGCCTGCGGCTGAGCAACAAGCACCGGTTAGACGTGGTGGACTATGCGGGTCGCCGCATTCTCATTGGCGTTGCCCCCAACCAAATCACCCTGCTGGATAACCAGCCCCAATCCGCCGAAGAGGCAAGCCTGCCAGCCGGGCAAGACTCGCCGGGTCAAGGCCAGCCCAGCGACTCGTTTTCGGGCCAGCTGCGCCAATTAATGCAGCAAAATCCCGGCGATTAGCTGCTGGGGTTCACGGCGCCCGCTCAAACCCACAACGCTTAGCTCTGCGCCGCTAGCAGTGCCCTTAACGTGACGCTGCCGCCGAAGCCCCCTCGATTGATAACTCCAGCAGCGCAATAACCTGGGCCTCCAGCTCCGGCGTCAGCCCGGTGCCAAGCCAGGTGGGCATGTTGTTGCGAATCTTAATCAGCGCCAAGGCACTGCATCCTTGACCGCGGGCGGTGAGCCAATTGCCAAACTGGGCGTTACGTTGGCTTGGGTCGTGGGTCACCGCTGCCAGCTGCCGCAGATTTTCCACCACACAGGGCAGAACCGGGCCGGACACCGTGACTGGGCCAGGGGCATCGGCGGAAGTACCGAGGGTATCTTGCTGGGCTCGAACGCGCTCAATGTAATCCTGGGCGTTGGCTGGCAGCGGCAGGTTGGGATCAAAACCATTGGGGCCTAAGCGATAACTGGCCAGAGCAAGGCGCATGCGCGGTTCCAGTGCAAAGGAACCTAAGTCGTCTAGCAGTTCGCGCAAGTAGCGCGCTCCGGCATCGATATTGGTGCAAGGGTCAAAAAGGGCCTGGCGTTCTTCAATCCCCAAGTGGTTCGCGGTGATAGGCCACTTGATCTGCATCAAGCCTAGGGCGTTGGCGCTGGAAACAGCGTTTGGGTCCAAACTGCTCTCGACGATGGCAATACCGATTAGTAGAGATTCTTCGATCTGATAGGTTGCTGCGGCGCTGCTGAAGCAGGTTTGGTAGGGCAATTCCTCCAATAGAGCTTGCGCCTGTGGCGGGTCAGCTGGGGTCGAGGCGGCTGGCTCAGCGGTTGCTTGGCCATTGTCGCTGTCGGTAAGCGTCCCAGACGAGGTTTCGGGCTGGGCCTGGGTAGAGGTCTCGGGTTGAATCTGGGCAGGAGGCGCAAGTTCGGCGTCACCCGTGGGCGCATCCTCACGCTGGAGTGATTGCTGGTCCTGGGCCGCTAAAAAAGCCTCGAGCTCTGGTGGAATGTCCAGCTCTACGACGATGGGGTCGTCATTTGCCGGGCTGGCTGAATTTGGCTGATCCGCTGCCAGGTCCGCATTGTCCGTTTGCTGAGCCGCGTCCGGGTCAGGCACCTCATCGCCGGATTCTCCTAATACCCCTGCGGGCACGCTCAGCAGGCACCAGGTTAGGCAACAAAGTGCTCGCTGGGCTGCGCGTCGATATCCCTGGCTGAGGGAGATGATTGGCATGTAAAACCTCACGAATGGTCGTTACTTATTGGTATACGGTCGGACAGCCTTTGCTGCGCTCTGTCGAATTCTTGACGCTGGCTGCCTACTGCGGCATTTGCCCCGGCAAAACCTCGCCACCTGACTATAACCTACTGAATTTTATAGTTTTTAAATATGGCACATTCTTTGCTTTCTAAAACCAAACTAAAGCTCAGCCGCTACTGGAAAGCGCGGGCCTGTGTCTGATCATCGAGAAAATATGAACCAAATATACACGAATGTGCGCCTGCAGATGGCGGGTCTCTTGAAGAGGCCCATGGCTCTTGGGCTGATGGTTTTGCTCATCAGCACGCTGCTGCCTGGGCTGTCTTATGCCGAGGGAATCCCGGCCTTGAAGATTCTTGAGGGCAACGACGGCGGTACCGAGTACAGCCTGTCGCTTCAACTCATTATCGTGATGACGCTGCTTGGCCTGCTGCCGTCTATTTTGATCCTCATGACCTCCTTCACCCGCATCATTATCGTGCTGTCGCTGTTGCGGCAGGCCATGGGCACAGCCCAGACCCCACCCAACCAAGTGCTCATTGGTATCGCCCTGTTTCTAACCTTGTTCATCATGAATCCAATTCTGCAGGCGATTTACGATGACGCGCTGCAGCCGGTGCAAAACAACGAGATTACTTTCCAAGAGGGTTTAGACCGTGCGCGGATACCCCTGCAGCAGTTCATGCTGGGGCAGACCCGCGAAAAAGACATGATGCTGTTTATGGAAATGTCCGAGACTGGCCCTGTGGATGATGTTGCCGATGTGCCCCTCAGTGTTTTGGTACCGGCCTTCATCACATCGGAGCTTAAGACTGCTTTCACCATAGGTTTTTTGATTTACATACCCTTCATCATCATTGATCTGGTGGTTGCCAGCGTGCTGATGTCCATGGGCATGATGATGTTGTCGCCCATGATGATATCCATGCCGTTCAAGCTATTGTTATTCGTGCTGGTAGACGGCTGGGGGCTGGTTACCGGTTCCCTGGTCGCAACCTACCTGACTTAGGGGCGGCTATGGATACCTCCTTGGTCATGGACATTGCACTGGACTCCTTAAGAGTCACCATCTTAGTAGCAGCCCCCATTCTTGCCGCGGCCCTGCTCTCGGGTTTGCTGGTGGGTATTTTGCAGGCCGCTACCTCCATTCAGGAAATGACCCTGAGCTTTATCCCCAAGCTGGCAGTCATGGTGCTTTCTTTGGTGATCTTCGGTGAGTGGCAAATTGCCGTGCTTGCCGAGTATTTCAACGACATTTTTGAACGTGTCCGCACGGTTACCCTGTAGCGCTATGACGTTTTTTGTCGCCGAACTTGTGGAAATGCTGCAAACCTTCATGTGGCCCTTTGTGCGCGTGTCGGCGGTGATGATGACCGCGCCGATTTTTTCCCAGCGGGCGATGAATCTCCGTGCCCGCATCGTCACTGGCTTTGTGCTGACCTGGATGATTTACCCTTTCATCGACATTCCGCCAGTGGATCCGTTCTCCGTCGGGGCCCTCTATGGGCTTTTCAACGAGGTCACCGTGGGTGCATTGATGGGTGTCACGCTGCAAATTGTGACCGCGGCCATTGTGGTCAGCGGGCACGCGGTGTCCTCAAGCATGGGGCTTGGTATGGCCAACATGGTGGACCCCAACTTAGGTAACGTGCCGACGTTGTCCCAATTCCTACTGATCATTGGTTTGCTGGTATTCCTCGCGTTAGGCGGACATTTGGTTCTTATCAGCGTGTTGGTGCAAAGCTTTGTCGCCATTCCCGTAGGCAGCGGTTTGCTCAGCACCAACGCAATTACCGGGTTTTTGGCCTGGTCTTCGCAAGTATTTATTGGCGCGGTCATCATGGTTTTGCCCATCATGTTGGGGCTGCTCATGATCAATGGTTGCCTGGGCGTAATTTCTCGCGCGTCGCCCAGTCTGAACGTATTTGCGGTGGGCTTCCCCGCGTTGATCCCGATTGGTTTTGGCATGGTGCTGCTGAGCATGGTGCTCATCATCAGCAAGATGGAGGGCCTGTGGTACCAGGCCTTTCAAACCCTCAATGAGAATATGTTGGGTTTGTAATGGCTGAAGAATCTCAAGACGACAAAACAGAAGAACCCACCGCGCGGCGCCTGGAAAAAGCCAAGGAGGACGGCCAAGTGCTGCGTTCCCAGGACATGACCATCGCCGCAGTGACGGCCACGGTCATCGCCGCCATGTATCTTGGCGGATTTTGGATGGGCCCGCGGTTTGTGGATGTTTTTACTCAAGCACTAACAATCCCGGCAAATTACGCCTTTGAAGAGAACCTGGCCGTCACCCGGCTGTCGATTTTAGCTGTAGACAGTTTTATTACCGTCACACCGGTGTTCGCCTTGGCCATTGTGGCCGCCATCGGTTCAGCCACAGCCCTGGGGGGCTTCGTTTTCTCTGCTAAAGCCTTTGCGCCCAAAGCCAGCAAGCTTAATCCCATCAAAGGCATGAGCCGGATTTTTGGCCTTAAGGCCCTGGTTGAGCTAACAAAGTCACTGCTGAAATTCATGTTGGTGGCGGGCATTGGCGGCTCTTATCTGTACTTTAATTTCGATTCGATCATGAGCGTGGGCGATATGCCTATCGAAGCGGCCATCGCCCAAAGCGTAGAAACCGTGTTGCTGGGCGCGCTGATTGCGACCGTTGCTCTGGTGTTGATCGCCTTAATCGACGTGCCCTACCAGCGCTATGAATTCATCAAAAAACTGAAGATGACCAAGCAGGAAGTCAAAGATGAGATGAAAGACATTGAGGGTCAGCCAGAAGTGCGCCAGCGCATTCGCGCCAAGCAGCGTGAAATGGCCCAGCAGCGCCAGCTGGATGATGTGCCATCGGCAGATGTTGTGGTCACCAACCCGCAACACTTTGCCGTCGCCCTGGTCTATGAGATGGACAAAGAAGAAGCCCCCCGGGTGGTGGCCAAGGGCAAGAATTTCATGGCCAAGAAAATCCGCGACAAGGCCGGTGAAAGTGGCGTTGAAATCTTTGAAGCGCCGCTGCTGGCTCGCGCCCTGTACTTCACATCAGACGTGGGCATGTACATCCCCCACGGTTTATTCCACGCCGTAGCTCAGGTCATTGCTTACGTTTACAGCTTGAACTCTGTGGCCCCAGGCGCGCAGAAGATGACCAAACCGAAACCCCAGGTACCCGAAGAATTGATCTTTGATGAAAGCGGACGCCGTCGGAGCCAGACGCCGCCGCCAAACTCACGCCAATAGAGGAAAAGAGGATGATCCCGTTAAAGGAAGAGCCCACCATTGAAGCCACGCTGTGTTTCAGCGATGAAGATGCTCAGGCATTACAGAGCTGCCAAACTCATCTTGCCACCGCCGGCAACGTGGTGTTGGCATCGGCGAGGCATGAAAATTTGCTTGCCCACTACACCCGCACATTGCTAGCAAATTTGAACGCAACCAGCAACAACACCGTGGCCATACGACGCATGCCCAACAGTAGTGACGGTCTGCTCCAGCGCCTAAACGAACATTTGGCTGATTTAGAAATCTCTGCGCTGCAGGCAAAGCGCGTGGTAAAGACCCGGGAGATTTGGCTTTACGAGCTGCCGGGACCAGCGGAGTCTGAACTGCTGCAAATGGCGGCCAAGATGATTGGTCAATTTAAAGCCGCGGGGGTAAGCATTGTCGTGCACTCTCGGCAGGCGCGGCCGGATTCGCCTCACCTGCAAAAGCTGGCCACCCGTATGCGCGCCAAGCAGGTGGTTTTCCAAAATCCAACGGAAGAACAATGCAGGGCCTTGGCCGACAAAGCGCGAGGTACTGCCGAGGTGCCTCAGGTCAACCAGCTCATCGCTTCGTTGGGCATTTCGCTACCCCAAGAAGACGCCGCCGCCGTCGCCCAGCCCTCCCCCTTGTCCAACCTTATGCAGCAGGCAGGGAAAAAGCTGCCGAAGCCCGTAGCCAAGCCCCAGGAACGCGCCCCCACAAGCACCAGCAAGAGTGCGGTAGGGCCAGCGCTCCCGGGGCCAGCGCTCAAAGGCCCTGCATCAGGAGTATCGAACACGCGAATTTTGGTTTCATCAGGGGTCGCCAGCGCTCTGATTGTCGCCCTCTACCTGAGTCCCGGCGTTGATCCGTTTTCAGCTTTTGACAAAGGTGTGACCTGGATTCAATCCGTCAGCTCGGCGTCACCCGACGCCACGCCGCCCGTGCAAGATCCGAATCAGAAGCCAACGGCTCAGGTGATTGCCTTGAACCCGGCAGGGTCTGAGGTTTCGGCAGACGAGCCGGCTCCAGTGGCGACTCCGGGGCCTGATCCGGTAATGGTGCCAACATTGCCAGTACCCGCAGAAACGGCAGGCGATGTCATCGCCGCTGAGACAGCTGCAAGCATTGCCGCGAGTGAGCCGATAGACCGCGCGAGCAGCGATGAAGCCAGCCTAACAGCGCTGTTCCCGGTGCCTTCGCCGAAGACGCCGGTTGTACAGGCTTCCGCGGCCTCAGGTATAAACGTAGAACCTGGGGTATACGTACAGCATGCGTCGTTCCGCTTGCCCCAAAGCGCTCTGATTTGGAAAAACAACAACGTGCAGATCCCCGGCGTTAAAGTTTTTGCGAAAGGCGAACGATTTGTAACAGTTAGCGGGCCGTTTTTAGATCGGGGCCAAGCTACAGAATATTTAGCCGAATTCGGCATTACCGCACGTCCGTACTTTATTAGCGCAGACGTACTAACCGTTCGATCCTAAGCGGATTGAACACTGGAGAGCATCATGGCAGATGAAGAAAAGCCAGAAGATCAGCAGGCGGCGGCTAATACCGCTGAAGAAACCGCAGGCGAAACCCCGATGCCAAGCGCCGGGGAGCCAGGCGCGGAAACAGCCGACCTAGAGGCAGCCGCTGCGGAGACCGTAGCAGAAGATGGCACGGCAGAAGATTCCCAGGCTGCCGCCGAAGCCATGGAAGCCATTGCGGAAAACGTGAAGAACCGCGCCGCGGAAATCGAAGACGTGCTGGCGGAAGTCAGCCAGCCCACCGCGCTGCCTAAAACCGCAGCAGATCCTGAGACGCCTGTGGTTCAGCCTGAGGAACCTGCAGCGCCAATTGATGTGCTGGCCCCCACAGCCGAATCCACTGCCGATGACGAGGACGAACCGAATCTTCAGATTAGCGTTGGCGGCGAGACCCTGCGTATTTCTACCGCTCATCCGCTGATTGAGGACATTGCCGAGCAGCTGGAGAAATCCCAGCGATTTACCCTGTATTCCGTGGGTGCGCTGTGTACGGCGCTGTTAGCCGCAGTGCTGTTTTATGTGCTGATGGCCGCCCAGCTGTCGTCTAAGGTGAAGGAAATTGATGCCATGTTGGCTGCCATGGCCAAGCGCACGCTGCAAATGACCAAGGGCATTGAAAGCTTCAGCGCCCTGGAAACGCGAGTAGATCAAGGCCTGGCCAACCAGCTAATGCTCCAGGAAATGTTAGCCGCCAACGAAGTTGCGATGACCACCCTCAACCAGCAGCTGGAGGCCATGCCGGGTACCCTGCAGAACGCTACCGACCAGGCCTTGGGTCAGACTCAAGCAGAGCTGCAAAACCAGCTGCAAAGTGTGCAAGCAGAGACCACACGCTTACTCAGCGAACTGGATCGGGCTCAGCGAAGCTTGGACGAACAGGGTGCCGCAGTGGGTTCACTGAGAGGAATTCGGCGTGAACTCACGGAACTACGAGGAAATCTGAGCAGCGTGGAAGATACCGTGGGTGATTTGTACATCATCGAGCGAGCGCGAGTGGCCGGGCAAATTCAGGACCGAGATCCCGTGGCTCTGGGCGAATAGCAGCCAAAAGACATTGCCGCGAAAGCGTATGCTGGGAAACAACGCGCCTGTTTGTTTTAGGTTGACGATCTGTCGATATATAACCTTAAAATGTGAATCAATCGATATTTTATGGTTGACGGATGCGCCTGCGCTGGTAGCCGTGACGTCCTGAAACGCGTAGCTTGATAGATCTGTGCAAGGAGCCGACGAGATATGGCGAACAGTTTCATTCCGATCGTTCTGATTACGCTCACCATCACGTTACTCATCATTTTAGCCATCGTGCTCGGCTACGTGCTGATGCGCGTTCGATCCCTGGAAGCTCGGCAAAAGGAAGCAGATTCGGGGCTGCCCGGAGACGCAACGTCCGCAAAAGCCGGGGGCGCGCTGTCGGGCTTTCGCGGCAAAGCCATTTGGGACGCCCTGGAGAATCCAGGCAAACATCCGGATGTGATTGAACAGCTCAGCAGTCGCTACGCCTTTGTCTTAGCCCGCCATGTGGAGCAAGTCATCGACCAAGGCCAGCTAGATCGCCAGCGTAACCGCGAAGCCGTGCCGGAAAGTGATGCAGCGGTGGGCGGCCTGCGCGGAGAAGTGCATTCCTGGTTACCCGCATCCTATGTGCAGCGGTTTTACCGTATCGGTGCCCAGTCAGTAACCGTACCTGAAGCCGAATTGCCGGAGCTGCGGGCTGAAGTTCGAGGTTTGGTAAATGAGATCTTGAACCGCCTGCACATGACCGAACAGGGCCGCGGTATTAGTCAGTTAGTGACATCCCATACCCTGGATTTTGGCAGTCAGGCCCGGGGCGAAGAGTACGATGCCAGCGTGGCCGAGGATGCAGATGGCACGCCGGAAACGCGAAATTCTTAAGCCCCGCTAAGCGTCTGGCAACAAGCTCAGGTAGGATGGGCAGGTTGTAATTCAGGCGGGGTCATTCTTGGATATATCCCACATTCTCGACGGGCTAAATGAGTCCCAGCGCGACGCGGTGTCAGCGCCGCTAAATCATGCGCTGGTGGTGGCCGGCGCTGGCAGCGGCAAAACCCGGGTGCTGGTACACCGCATCGCCTGGCTGGTGGATGTAGAGGGCGTATCCCCCCACGGCATCTTGGCCGTCACCTTCACCAACAAAGCCGCCGCGGAGCTGCGCGCCAGAACCGAAGCGCTGCTGAATGTCAGCGCCCGATCCATGTGGGTAGGTACTTTCCACGGACTGGCGCATCGCCTGCTGCGCATGCATTGGGCGGAAGCACGGCTGCCGCAAAACTTTCAAATCATTGATGGCGACGATCAGGTGCGACTGATCAAACGCATCATGAAAGCTCAAGACATCGACGAAAAAAAATGGCCGGCCCGGCAAGCGGCGTGGTTTATCAACGGTCAAAAAGACGAAGGCAAACGCGCCCACGAAGTCGCCGATGGCGATGATCTGTTTCAGATCACCCACAAACGCATATACCAGGCCTATGCAGAGACCTGCGAACAAGGCGGGTTGGTGGACTTTGCGGAACTGCTGCTGCGTTCCCACGAACTTTGGCTAAACGACGCTGAGCTGTTGGCGCACTACCAGCAGCGGTTTTCCCATCTGCTGGTGGACGAGTTTCAGGACACCAATACCATTCAATACGCCTGGTTGCGGGTGCTGGCGGGGCGTACCGCGAAAGTCATGGCCGTCGGCGATGATGACCAGTCCATTTACGGATGGCGGGGAGCCAAGGTGGAGAACATCCACCAGTTTGCTGATGATTTTCCCGGCGTGTCCATGATTCGGCTAGAGCAAAACTATCGCTCTACCCAGACGATCCTGGACGCAGCCAATGGCCTGATTCAGCGCAATACCAATCGGCTTGGCAAGGAGCTGTGGTCTGAGGGCCAGCGCGGCGAGCCGATCAAGGTATACGCGGGTTTTAACGATTTAGACGAGGCGCGATTTATTGCCGAGCGCATCCAGCAGTGGATCGACGACGGCGGCAGCCCCAACGAGGCGGCGATACTGTATCGCTCCAACGCCCAGTCACGGGTGCTGGAGGAGGCCCTGCTGCGCCTTAACATTCCGTATCAGATCTACGGCGGTCAGCGTTTCTTCGAGCGCGCAGAAATTAAAAATGCCCTGGCCTATATGCGCTTGATGGAGGATCGCCATTCGGACACGGCTTTTGAGCGGGTGGTGAACACCCCCACCCGAGGTATCGGCGACAAAACCCTCGAAGGCATTCGTGCGCTTGCCCGGAACAATCAAATTTCCCTATGGCAGGCAGCGAAAGACGGCATCGCCGGCGGAGCCTTTACCGCCCGGGTCAATGGTGCCGTTGGCGGTTTCCTAAAGCTTATTGACGATTTGGCAGAAGCCGTGGCACCCATGCACCTGGATGAGTTGGCAGAGCACGTCATCGACGCCAGCGGACTAATGACCTTTCACAGCCAGGAGCGAGGAGAACGCGGTTTAGCGCGAAAGGAAAACCTGCAGGAATTAGTGTCTGCCTGTCGACAATTCAGCGGCGATTTAGTTTTCCCTTTTGAGGACAGTGACCGGGCCGAGGTTAGCGTGCTGCAAGAGTTTTTGGATCAGATGACTCTGGATGCCGGTGACCGCCAGAGTGCCCAAGGCCCCAGCGTTCAGATGATGACCCTGCACTCGGCAAAGGGTCTAGAGTTTCCCCTGGTATTTCTTGGCGGCATGGAAGAGGGCTTGTTTCCCCACCGTATGTCTGTGGAGGAGCCCGGACGGTTGGAGGAAGAACGGCGTCTTGCCTATGTTGGCATCACCCGGGCCATGCAGGAGCTTTACCTGACCTACGCGGAAAGCCGCCGCCTGCACGGTCAAGACAGCTACAATCGCCCCAGCCGCTTCCTGATGGAGATTCCCCAAGACCTCCTGTCAGAAGTGCGCATGAAAGCCAACACCCAAGGGTTATTTGCCAGCGGCTATGCCGGTGCCGGTGGCGGTGGCAGCCTGATGCAGGAAGAATCCAACGGCATGCGGATGGGTCAGCGCGTACTGCACGGTAAATACGGCGAGGGCGTGGTGCTGCAGTTTGAAGGCAATGGCGAACGCGCCAAGGTGCAGGTGAACTTTGCCGAAGGCGCGAAATGGCTGATGGTTGGCTACGCGAATTTGCAGGCGATTGACTGATGAGAAAACCAACGTTGTTGACAAGTGAGGTGGTAACAATGACTCAGGTAACGAAAAGTGCTCAAACCACGGGACTAGTGGTCAGTTTGTGTTTGCTCCTGCTGATGGCCGGCTGCGCCCCGGCACCCAATGGCGCCCAAGGCACGGCGTCGGGATCCGGCGCTGTCGACGCCAAGGTCTATGAGTGGAAGATGGTGACCACTTGGCCGAAGAACCTACCCGGCCTTGGCACCGCCCCCGAGCGCTTGGCCGACCGGTTGCGCGTGATGAGCAACGGCCGTCTAGACATCAAAGTCTATGGCGCCGGGGAACTGGTGCCTGCGCTGGAGGTGTTCGACGCGGTATCCCAAGGCACCGCACAAATGGGACATGGTGCCGCCTACTACTGGCGCGGCAAAAATCCCGCCACCGCCATGTTCGCCACGGTACCCTTCGGCATGAACGCCCAGGAAATGAACGGCTGGCTGCACTACGGTGGCGGTATGGCCCTGTGGCGGGAATTGTATGCCCAGTTCAACCTGGTGCCGTTTGCTGCCGGCAATTCCGGTGTGCAGATGGCGGGCTGGTTTAACAAAGAAATTAATTCCATCGACGACCTGCAGGGTTTGCGCATGCGCATTCCGGGCATTGGTGGCGAGGTGCTGGCGCGCGCTGGCGGCGTACCGGTGATCTTACCAGGCGGCGAAATCTTTACCGCCCTGCAAACCGGCGCCATCGACGCCACCGAATGGGTGGGCCCCTATAACGACTTGGCCTTTTCCCTGCACACGGCGGCCAAGTACTACTACTACCCAGGCTGGCACGAGCCCGGCCCCATTTTAGAGGCCATCGTTAATCAGCAAGCCTGGGACTCATTGCCCCCGGACTTACAGGCCATGGTGGAAACCGCAACTCAAGCCATTAATGAGGATTTACTGAGTGAGTTCACGGCCCGCAACAATGCCGCTCTGGAGACGTTGATTAATGAACACGGCGTCGAGTTACGGCGACTGCCCGATGACGTCATCGCCGCACTGCAGGCAGCCTCGGTAGAGGTGGTGGCGGAAATCGGCGAGGCGGATCCGCTGGCCAAGCGAATCTACGACTCTTACATGGCTTATTTTGCCGAGGTACGCCGCTATCACGCCATCAGCGAACAGGCGTATTTGAACGTGCGCGACTAGCGCCGCCGTTGCTGCTAAGGGAGGACGCCATGGAGCTTAAGAACAGCGAGTACGAGGTCGACGATCATGGGGTGGCCACTATCTGGCTCAATCGCCCTCATCGCATGAACGCCTGGACCGGCAAACTCCACACGGAGTATCGCTATCTGCTGCAGCAGGCCAACGACGATCCTAAGGTGCGCGCGATTATCGTTACCGGTCGCGGCAAAGGGTTTTGCGTCGGTGGCGATAGCCAGGCCCTAAGCGGTCATGCCGCCCGGGGCGAGTACAGCCCAGGCATCAGCGCTGACATAGCAAAGCCCGGCTACGGCACCCATCCGGATTTCGATGCCTCCTTTGCCTACCACTTTGGCCTCGACAAACCGGTGATTGCCGCGATGAATGGGCCTGCCGCTGGAGTGGGTTTGGCGCTAGCCTGCTTTGCCGATCTGCGCTTTGCGGTGCCCGGAGTAAAATTCACCACCGCCCACGGCAAGTTGAATTTGCCCGCTGAGTACGGCCTGTCCTGGATGCTGCCGAAAATCGTGGGCCTTGGCCGAGCCAACGACCTGCTGCTGACCAGCCGAGTATTCACCAGCGACGAAGCGTTAACGTTGGGGTTTGTGAATCAAATCTTCGAGCCAGAATCGTTAATGGATCAGACCAGGGAATATGCCCACCAGCTAGTGGCCAGCGTATCCCCCAATTCCCTGCGCCAGACGCGCTGGCAAATTTACAAAGACCTACATCGGGATGTAGCCAGTGCGGTGATCGAGTCCGAGCGCCTTATCGAAGACATGGCCAAAGAAGAAGACTTCAAAGAAGGCATTGCCGCCCTCGTGGAAAAACGGCCGCCGAATTGGCCGTCGGTTACCTAAGGCCGCTGCCCCGAAGGACAGGTTTTAAAGCTGGGCTGGTAGCCACGTAGCCAGCGCTGGCCAGATCAACAGAGCCGCCAGCAGCAGTAGTTGTAGTCCAATAAAAGGCAGCACTCCACGATAAATCTCTGTGGTGGCCACATGGTCTGGGGCAACGCCGCGTAAATAGAAAAGGGCAAAGCCAAAGGGCGGGGTCAGGAACGAGGTCTGCAAATTCACCGCGATCAAAATGCCCAGCCAAATGGGATCTACACCCATGGCCATGAGTACCGGCCCCACAATCGGCACGACGACAAAGGTGATCTCGATAAAGTCGAGAATAAAGCCCAGGAGGAAGATCACGAGCATAACGATGCCCAGGGCACCCCACATTCCGCCGGGCATTTGCTGGAACAGTTCGTGCACCATCTCCTCACCGCCGTAGCCGCGGAAGACCAGGGAGAAGATGGATGCGCCGACTAAAATAAAAAACACCATGCCAGTCGTGGACAGGGTGGCGCTGCCCACGTCGGTCAGCACCTGTAAATTCAGCCGTCCGTACACCAGGCCCAGCACTAAGGCGCCAAAAGCGCCGACGCCGGCGGCTTCGGTGGGCGTTGCAAAGCCACCTAAAATTGAGCCCAGCACGGCGACGATTAACAGAAGTGGCGGCGCTAACGCGCCAAGCACCGGGGCCAGCTTCACGTCTTCGGTGCGTTCCGCCGGCGGCATGGACTGAGGCGAAATCATCACCCGCAGCAAAATGTAGCCAAGGTACAATGCCACCAGACACAGCCCCGGGATGATGGCCCCAGCGAACAAGTCACCTACAGAGATGGCTTTGGGCGCAAAGATGCCCATGCTGAGCTGGGCCTGCTGGTAGCCGTTGGACAACACGTCGCCTAACAGCACCAGGGCAATGGACGGAGGAATGATTTGCCCCAGCGTACCGGTTGCGCAAATGGTGCCGGTAGCCAGGCTAGGTGAATATCCCCGCTGCAACATGATAGGCAGGGACATCAGCCCCATCGTCACAACGGTGGCGCCAACGATTCCGGTGCTGGCGGCCATCAGCATGCCGACGACAATGACGGTAATGGCCAACCCGCCGCGGTAACGGCCTAGCAGGTTAGACAGGTTTGCCAGCAAATCCTCAGCGATTCGGGTTTTTTCCAGCAGCACGCCCATAAACACAAAGAGCGGCACTGCGATCAGCGTTTGGTTGGTAACGATGCCAAACAGTCGTCCGGCGGCAAAGCCTAAGTCCGCCGGATTGAAGGCCCCGGTTAAGGTGCCGACAAAGGCAAAAATCAGCGCCACGCCTGCCAGCGTCAGCGCGACGGGATAGCCCGCCAGCAGAGCAGCGAAGGTCACGGCAAATAGCGCAAGGGGTGTGAGATTCATGAGCGAAGCTTACCCTGCACGATGCTGGCAATAGCGGCCAGTCCCTGTAAAAACAGCAGGGCGCCGGTCAGGGGGATCAGGGTTTTGAGTAAAAAGACTGCGGGAATGCCGCCCACCTCGCTGGATCCCTCAAGAATCGCCCAGCTATTGGCGGCATAAGGCAGGCTTACCCAAACCATGAAGCCGGCCACGGGCAGCAAAAACAGCACATGGCCCAGCAAATCGATCCAGCCCTGTTGCCCGGTAGATCGGCGGCTATAGACAATATCGACTCGCACATGGGAGTTTTCTCGAATGCCCAGGGCGATGGCCAGCATAAAAAACGTGCCGTGCAGATACATGACCGACTCCGGCAGCAGCGCGCCACCGGTATTGAAGGCATAGCGCAAAACCACGATGGCGAAGGTGATCAATACCATCAGCAGCGCTAACCAGCGTAGCGGCCGAATGCAGGCGTCAATCCCACGCCCTAAAGCGATAAACAGGTTTAATAGAACCACGTTAACGGCTCCACAGCCCAGGGTTTACGACTGTCATCTAAAGGACCTCAGACAGGGTCGCCACAAGCAGTACGCCGCCGACCCAAATATTGTTTTTAAACGCGGCGAAACAGCTCTCCCGCGACCGGGTTCTAATCAATCGCTGCTGATAGGCGAATAAGCCGGTAATGACGATCAGACCCAGGAAGAACCCCTGCTGATAGTTCAGGCTTACCCCAACGAAAAACCAGGCGGCAAGGGTAAGGGTTTGTAAGGCCGCGATCATGACTCGGTCCAAGGTGCCAAACAAAATCGCCGTGCTTTTGATCCCCATGACCAAATCGTCGTCCCGATCCACCATAGCGTACTGGGTATCGTAGGCGACGATCCAAAACAGCGAGCCGATGAATAGCAGAATGGCTTCTCTGGGAATGCCCGAACCTTGGGCCGTCCACGCCATAAAAATGCCCCAGCTAAACGCTGCTCCAAGGACGACTTGAGGCAGATGGGTATAGCGTTTCATAAACGGGTAGGCCATGGCTATGGCCAGCCCGATCACTGCCAGCAGCTGAGTCTGGCGATTCAAAAATAAAATCAGCAGGCCGGCGCTGGCAACCAAGGCCGCGAACAGGGCGAGGGCCTGAGTACCCGATACAGCACCCGTGACTAGAGGGCGATCCTTGGTGCGCTTGACCCCACCGTCCACCTTGCGATCCGCGTAGTCATTAATGACGCAGCCAGCGCTGCGCATTAGAAATGTGCCCAGGGTAAAAATCACGATTAAGGCCAGGGGCGGAATGCCATCTGCCGCCATCACTAAGGCCGCCAGGGTCGGCCACAGCAGCAGCAGTGTGCCTACGGGTCTGTCCAGCCGCATCAGACGCAAATAGTCCTGCAGATTGGCGGGGGATTGGGCGTTGCTGTCCAAGGGGTTATCTCAGCGAAATGACCCCGGCAGTGTATTGATTTCCGGTAAACACCTCTACCGCCACCGGCGCGTTGCAATTTGGTGGCGCTGGCGATAGCGTACCGCGCTTTCGTGACAGACATCGAAGAGTGGACCAAATATGAAAAAGTGGCAGTGCATCGTCTGCGGTTGGATTTATGATGAGGCCGAAGGGTACGAAGACGAAGGCATAGCGCCGGGGACTGCCTGGGAGGACGTAGACGAAGACTTCGTTTGTCCCGAGTGCGGCGTAGGTAAAGCCGACTTTGAGATGATAGAAATAGGTTAGAAAGAGGTTAGAACCGGTCATCGGCCACTAACCCTCGGAATTTGGAGCCGGCATGAGCCTCACAAAACGGATTCTTGTCGCCATGGCGCTGGGTATAGGTCTCGGGGCTACGCTGCAGTGGCTGGCTCTGCCCTCCTACCATTTTGTCATGTCCGTGCTGCTGAACGGGATCATCGACAGTGGCGGTGCGGTGTTCATTGCGCTGCTGAAAATGCTGGTTGTACCGCTGGTGTTTGTCTCGCTAGTGTGCGGAGCAGCCAGCCTTGGCGATAGCGGCGCCGTGGGTCGTCTGGGCGGCAAAACCATCGGTTTATACCTGCTGACAACGGGGATTGCGGTCTCTTTGGCGATGCTGGTGGCCCTCACCACAAACCCCGGCTTAAGCAGCGCGGACGATTTGGATCAGCAAGTCACCGAAAGCTTTGAGCCCAAGCAGGCCCCTAGCGTCAAGGAAACCCTGATTAACATTGTCCCGAGCAACCCCGTGGCTGCTATGGCCGACGGCGAAATGCTTCAGGTGATTTTATTCGCGCTGCTGCTTGGCCTTGCGCTGAGCAAGGCGGGTGATAGCGGGACACGGGTGCGAAACGTGTTCTCAGACCTTAACGAGGTCATGATGCGCTTGATCACCATGATTATTGCGCTGACCCCCCTCGGGGTTTTCTGTTTGATGACCCAGCTTGGCGCTACCCTGGGCCTGGCGGAAATCGCCAAGGTGGGCATGTATTTCGTCACCCTGGTGCTGGCCCTAGTGATCCATGGCACCCTGGTTTATCCGGCCCTGCTCAGGGGCTTTGCTGGCCTTAGCCCGAGCGTGTTTCTGGCGAAAATGCGCGAGCCCTTGCTGGTGGCTTTTTCTACTTCCTCCAGCGGTGCGACGTTGCCGGTGACCCTGCGCACCGTGGAGTACAAGCTAGGCGTGCCGAATAATGTGGCCTCCTTTGCTGTGCCTTTAGGCGCCACAATTAATATGGACGGCACCGCCATCATGCAGGGCGTCGCCACGGTTTTTATTGCTCAGTTTTACGGCATTGATCTGACCCTGAGCGCCCTGCTAACCGTCGTGCTAACCGCGACGATGGCGTCTATTGGAACCGCGGCGGTGCCTGGCGTCGGACTGATTACGCTGACCCTAGTATTGGATCAGGTGGGATTACCGGTAGAGGGAATCGCCCTGATCATCGGCGTGGATCGACTCCTGGACATGCTGCGAACCGCGGTCAATGTCACTGGAGACGCCACCGTGGCAACCATTGTGGCCACCAGCGAGGGACAGCTTGATCGAGAACTGTTTATGTCCCCTCAGGCTGGGTCGGAACAGGTCAGCCCGGCAAGGGTCGAAGGCTAAGGAGTGTTTTAGTTAGACACTTTCTGGGATTCCTGCCGGGACCTTGGCTAAGACCAAGCAGCTATGCCGAGTCTTTGAACACCAGCAGCCACAGCGCATGAATGACGCCAGGCAAAAACCCGAGCAGGCAGAGTACTAAATTGATTAACAGGTCTTGGGTTGCGCCTTTCTTCAAAAAGACTGCCAAGGGTGGGATAAGAATCGAAAGGATGATGACGACGAATTTGTTGTCCATAGCAAGTTCCGCAGATGAATGGCTAGATCAGGCGCTCAGGCGCGCCCCATTGATCTTGCAGGTTGCGCAAACGGGTGCTGTCAGACAACGGATTAATGGTCTTCGAAGCGGCAAGTTGTCCAAAGTGAGAACCGCATCATTGTTCTTGTAAGCTTGCTAACCTGTCCAGTTCGACGCGCGGGGTTAAACCGTTAAATGCCCGGAGTCAGACGAGGCCCAGGTGGTCAGTAAGCCCAGCAGGTACTCGTGATCTTCGGAACGCTCTGGCGCATTTAATAGCCGCTCGCTGCGCTCCACCACCTGAGGCATCAAGTGAGCGTCAGCACCTAAGTCTGCGATCTTAAAGCTCTGTTCTCCGGACTGGCGGGTACCCAAAATGTCCCCGGGCCCCCGAAGCTTTAGGTCCTGTTCCGCCAGATAAAAACCGTCCTGGCTCTGGCGCAGGGCATTGAGGCGATGCCGGCCCGCTTCGCTGACACCGGGCTTAAACAGTAAGAAGCAGCGACTGGCTAAGTGGCCGCGTCCAACCCGGCCCCGCAATTGATGCAGTTGCGCAAGTCCCAAGCGCTCAGCGTTCTCAATAAACATGTGCGTGGCGTTAGGCACGTCAACGCCAACCTCTACCACAGTGGTGGCGACTAACAAATGATATTCGCCGGCTTTGAAAGCGCGCATGACCTCCACTTTGTCCTCACCTCTCATGCGCCCATGCAGCAGGGCGACTCGGAAGTTTGACAGCTCTGCTGTTAACAGCTCGAAGGCCTCTTCCGCCGCCATGGCATCAATCTCGTCCGAAGGCTCGATTAGCGTGCAGACCCAATACGCCTGTTGACCCTGTGCTAGAACATCTCGCAGTCGGGCGATGAGGTCCGGGCGGTTTGGTTGCGCGGCGGTGTGAGTAGTGATGGGCTGCCGACCCTTGGGTAGCTCATCGATGACGGATACGTCCATATCTGCATAAAGGGTCATGGTCAGTGTCCGCGGAATGGGTGTCGCCGTCATGACCAGCTGGTGCGGGAACGCCCCTTTGCTCTGCAGGGTCATGCGCTGATGCACGCCAAAACGGTGTTGTTCGTCAATAATGACCAGCGCCAGGTCATGGAACACAACTTTCTCTTGGAACAGCGCATGGGTGCCAATCACCACCTGAATTTCGCCACTGGCAACGGCGCTTAACGTCTCACCCTGGGCCTTGGCCGACATTTGTCCTGTGAGCAGTCCCACGCGGATACCCAAAGGTTCTAGCCACTGCTGAAAATTCAGCTGATGCTGTTCAGCCAACAACTCCGTAGGCGCCATCACTGCAGTCTGGCAACCGTGTTCATTGGCGCGAATGGCCGCAAAGGCGGCGACGATGGTTTTACCGGAGCCCACATCACCTTGGATGAGTCGAAGCATAGGGGTCTGTTGGCCCAAGTCGTTTAGGGTCTGTCGAATGACCCGGGTTTGGGCCTGGGTCAGCTGAAATGGCAAATTATCCCGAAGGATGCGGCCCAAGCCGGTTTTTTGCGGCAGCGCTGTCGCTTGCTGTCGCCGTCGCGTCAGCGCCCGGCGTTTCATGACAACGTAGTAGGCGCACAGCTCGTCCAGGGCTAAGGCTTCCCTGGCCTGCTCTATGGCGCTGAAGTCGGTGGGCTGGTGCAGGTACAGGAGCTTTGCAAAGGGCGTGCCCTGCTGGCTTGGCCAAGCTAAGGACTGCAACGCCCGGGTCAGATTGCGCAGGCGCGCCTGACCCAGCCCCTGGGTGGTGGGATAAACCGGAACCAACTCTGGTTTGGGCGGTGGAGGCGGCTGGTCGAAGACCTGGTATTCCGGGTGGGCCATGGCCAGATGCCGGCCGATGAACGCAATGCTGCCAAATGCCCTGACGTATTTGCCTGCCTCGAAAGCTCGCTGCTGGGACTTGTTGAAATGAAAAAAACGCAGGCGCAGATCGCGGTGTCCATCATGGATGACCACCTCCAGTCCCCGGCTGCGGCCAAATGTCACTTTGCTACCGACGATTTCTCCATCGACCAGGCAGTCATCGCCGGCCCGCAGCTCCGCCAACGGCGTTACCTTAGTCCGATCCTGGTAGCGCATTGGCAGATGAATCAGCAGGTCTAGGAGTCTGAAAATCCCTAGTTTGGCTAGGGTCTCCTGGAGTTTTGGGCCAACCCCCTTGAGTTGCGTCACGCTGCCCTGTGGATCCACTGACATTGGTGGTGTTCTGCGCGGCTGGATCTAGCTCAGCACCATGATTGCATCGCTCTCGATTTGTGCGCCCTTGGGCAAAGCCGATACTTCCACTGCAGCCCGGGCTGGGTAGGGCTGACCGAAGTACTCGGCCATCACCTGGTTAACCAGCGCAAACTGTCCCAGGTCGGTGAGGTAAATGGTGAGTTTGACGCAGTCTGCAATGCTGCCACCGGCTGCCTGGGCAACCGCCTCGATGTTTTTGAAAACCTGATGGGCTTGGGCCACGAAGTCCGTGCTCACAAGTTCGGCGTTGGCTGGATCGTCGCTCGGGGCTAAGGGTATCTGCCCGGAAATAAACACCATGGCCCCGGGGGCTGTTTTCACCGCTTGGGAGTAAGTGCCAATGGCGCTGGGCGCATTATCTGTATCGATGATCTCGCGGCTCATGACGGTTCCTGTTGTTGCTTAAATTGCTGCTCAAATTGAGGCGGGTTAGCTGACCCGGCGCGCGACGTTAATCACGGCGGTAATGCGCCGCAGCCGGCGCATGAGTTTGGCAAGATGATCGCGGCTGCGCACGGTAATTCCGACGTTGACGGTGCTGATTTCCGCATTGCGCTCTTCTACGTTAATGCTCTCAACCCCCGCGTCGCTAGAGGTAATTTCCGCCGCGATTTCCGCCATGATGCCCTTACGCCGTCTCACGTTGACACGCAGCATCGCTGGGAACTCGCCTTCGACTTGGCTAGTCCAGCGAGCGGGGGTAATTTCATGAGCGCTGCGGCGGCGCACCTCGCTAAGGTTTCTGCAGGTTTCGATATGTACCACGAAACCCTTTCCAGGCGTCATCTGGCCAACAATGTGGTCACCGGGTAGCGGGCTGCAGCAGCGGCCGTAACTGACCACCAAGCCCTCACCGCCAGCGATGGTCACCGGACCTGCTCCTTCTACCGTAATGGCTTGATAATCCGGGTTGTCTGCGGACAGCAACTTTTGTGCGGCTAGGTGGGCGGAGACATCGCCGCTGCCGATTGACTCCAGCAGTTCATCCAGCTTGCGCACGCCCAGTTCGGAAAAGACCCGGCGTAAGCGTCGAAAATCCAGGTCGTTGATGCTGGTGTTGGCGGCACCCAGAACCCGGTTTAGAAGTTTTCTGCCAAGGGCGACCGACTGCCCGGTATGTTGCTGCTTGAGTTCGTTACGAATGGCGGAGCGGGCTTTGGACGTAACGGCAAAATTGAGCCACGCCGGATTGGGCTTGCCGTCTGCGGCAGTAATGATCTCCACTTGCTGACCGCTCTGCAGCTGCTGTGACAAAGGCGCTAGCTGCCCATCAATGCGGCAGCTCATGCAGTGATTGCCCACGGCGGTGTGGACGCAGTAAGCAAAATCCACCGGGCTGGCGCCTCGTGGTAGCTCCAGGATTTTTCCCTTTGGAGTAAAGACATAGACCTCATCGGGGAATAGGTCGATTTTTAAACTCTCGATGAACTCCATAGGATTACCGGCCCGGCTCTGCAGTTCCATTAGATCTGAAACCCACTGACGGGCGCGCTGTTGGCTGGACTCGAAACCGGTATTGGAACGATACAGCCAGTGTCCGGCAATGCCGTTTTCCGCTACTGCCTGCTGCTGTTTGGTGCGAATCTGCACTTCAATAGGCGAGCCCTGGGGCCCCATAAGCGTGGTGTGTAGGGACTGATAGCCATTCACTTTTGGAATGGCGATGTAGTCCTTGAACCGCGCCGCCAGCGGGCTATACAGACTGTGCACGATGCCCAAGGCTCGGTAACAGGAGTCCGGCTGGTCCACGACAATTCGAAAACCGAAGACATCCATGATTTCCGCGAAGGATTTATGCTGGGTTTTCATCTTGCGATAAATAGAGAAGGTGTTTTTCTGCCGCCCAATGACCTCGCCAACAATGCCTTCACGATTCAGAGCCGCCGAGATGGCCGTTTGGATTTCGTCTACGATGGCGCTGCGATTGCCTCTGGCAGCTTTTACTGCGCGCGCAATAAGATCCGAGCGCAGGGGATAGAGCGCGCGAAAGGCCAGCTCCTCGAGCTCACCTTTAATGGTTTGCACGCCCAAGCGGTTGGCGATTGGCGCGTAAAATTCCAGGGTTTCTCGCGCTATGCGTTTACGCTGGGCGTTGGACATGACGCCAATCGTGCGCATGTTGTGCAGCCGGTCAGCCATCTTCACCATGATGACGCGGATGTCCTTGGCCATGGCCATAGCCATTTTCTGTAGGTTTTCGGCCTGGGCTTCGTCCCGGCTGGCGAAGATTTTGCTTAGCTTGGAAACGCCGTCGACGATGTCGGCAACGGATGAACCGAAAATTTCCCCCAGCCCCGCTCGATTGACGTCGGAGTCTTCGATGACGTCGTGGAGCAGGGCGGCCATCAAGGACTGATGATCCATGTTCATGTTAGCGAGGATTTGTGCCACCGCGGTAGGGTGGCTGATGTAGTCGTGTCCGGTGCGCCGACGCTGGCCTTGGTGGGCTCGGCTGGCGTATTCGTGAGCTTGTCGCACCAGTGCCTGCTCCTCATCACTGAGGTAGCTTAAACTGGCAACTAGGGAATCAATGGTGGCGGGAGCCGCCACTTCTGGACGTTTCGCTTCTGCCGCTAGCTGAGCGACAACATATGACTCTTGGCGAGTCTCAGCCTGCTGCAGGCTCATCGTCTCCCAACCTGTTGGCTTCCAGGTTTGAAATGCTGAAGTCCGTTGGCACTTCGTCGTCGTCGGCGGATACTTCCTGGCTGTCCAACAGCTCGTGGCTCATCACGCCTTTGGCAATCTCCCGCAGCGCAATCACCGTGGGCTTATCGTTTTCTTCAGCAACCAAAGCTTCAGTGTTGTAGTTTCGCAGTGCGCGAGCGCGGCGACTGGCTAGCATCACCAAGTCAAAGCGATTATCTACGTGGTCAAGGCAGTCCTCTACGGTAATGCGGGCCATAAAATACTCGTGACAGAAAATAAAGAGGGTAAGAAGGATACAGACCGCCTGTCCGTAGCACAAGATCGGGCTATTTAACGGCGTTTGCGAGGCGGAATTATTCCCCGTTAATGAGCTCGAGGATTTCCGGATGCTGGGCCTGAGTTGCCGTTCTCAAGCTGGCGACCCGCATGATGTCCATGAAGTCCGATAGGGCTTGTTCAAAATCAGCGTTGACTACCAGGAAGTCAAAGTGAGTCGCCTGAGACATGTCGAGCTTGGCCTCGCTTAGGCGTTTTTCAATGCTTTGGGCGCTGTCTTCGCCCCGGGCATTGAGGCGCTGAGCCAGTTCCTCCACTGACGGCGGTAAAATGAAAATACTGATTGCTTCGGGTAGCACGGATCGAACCTGCTGGGCGCCCTGCCAATCAATTTCCAATATGACGTTTTGGCCCATATTGCGCCGGCGCGTTACTTCTGCCTTGGAGGTGCCGTAGCGCTTGCCAAAAACGTTAGCGTGTTCAAGGAACTCGTCGTTTTCAATCATTCGAGTGAATTCGTCATCGCTGACGAAATAGTAATTTTCGCCGTCTACCTCACCACCTCGTGCTGGGCGCGTGGTATGGCTCACAGAAACCGTAGTGCTGGCGTCCGCGCCAAGGGCAGCTTTGACGATAGAGGTCTTCCCCGCTCCAGAGGGGGCTGATACGAGGAAAAGGTTACCGGTATGCATAACATGTTCTTCTTTTGCTGTGGCGCTAACGTCGTCGCAAGACGGCAAGGACGCATATTAATCGAGGTTGGCGCGGTGTGCCCATGCGCTTCGGTCTCGCAGCACCGTGGTTTTGCTGCATTGGCGACGGGATAGCCCGAGCCGCAGGTTCATTGAATGTTCTGCACCTGTTCGCGAATTTGCTCGATGATAACCTTCAGCTCAACCGATGCGTTAGTCAGCTCGCTGCAAATGGCTTTGGCACCTAAGGTATTGGCTTCCCGATTCAGTTCTTGGGTTAAAAAATCCAGTCGCCTGCCATGGGGCCCGGCGGCATTAATCATAGAGCGCGCCTGTTCGATGTGAATGGTTAGACGGTCTAGCTCTTCCCGAACGTCGGCTTTTTGCGCTAACAAGGCAACTTCTTGGGCCATACGATCGCCCTCGACCTTGGCAGCCAAGGCGTCTAGCCGCTCCTGCAGCCGCTGCTGTTGCAGTTTCGGGAGATCGTCAATGAGTGGTTGCAACACCTGGAGCTGGGCGGTCATGGCATCCAAATTGACCAGCAGCAGCCGGCCAAGCTTTTCGCCCTCCTCGGCGCGACTGTCCAGCAGTTGCTTGAGTGCGACCTCGAAAAGCGCCAGCGCCGCCTGAGTCAGCTCGTCTAGTTGATTGTCTGATGGGGTAAGCACGCCGGGCCAAGACATCAGCTGGCTTTGGTTGAGGGGTGTTGCGTTGGGTGCCAGCCGGGCAATTTCTTCGGCGCTGCTAATCAGACTTTTTAGCAGCCCGTGATTGACTGACAGCGAACCTGAACCCTGCCCGCCTTCGAGCTTAAGGGTCGCGTCTAGTTTGCCCCGGCTTACCTGAGACCTGACGGTGTCTCGCAGGGCGTGTTCCAGACCGCGCAGGGGTTCCGGTAGCTTAAACGCGGTTTCCAGGTAGCGATGATTGACGGTTTTGAGTTCCCACACCAACTGGTAGTCCGGGGTTTGAGTTTCGGCTCGGGCAAAGCCGGTCATGCTGAACATGGTGGTCATGGAAATCTGTCGGTGACGCGGGGTAGGCAGTCTACCTTATCCGCTGCTAAACCGATGTGACGCTTGGTGGCAAATTTCGGTTGTGTCGGTATGCGAACTTCCTTACGGTTCGGCACGCTTCAGGCCAAAGACGTTGCATGACTCACTGCGGGTAAGCAAACCTAGGGCCGGAGCGCATCTAACTCAAACCAGGAGACCCTATGCGACCTAGTGGAAGAGCCACCAACGAACTTCGCACCGTCCGTTTTACCCGACGTTTTACCAAGCATGCTGCAGGATCAGTGCTGGTGGAGTTCGGTGACACCAAGGTGATCTGCACCGCCGCGGTGGAAAATTCCGTGCCCGGCTTTTTGCGCGGGCGCGGTAAGGGGTGGGTCACCGCAGAATACGGCATGCTGCCCGGCGCCACCAATACCCGCAATGATCGCGAGGCAGCGAGAGGTAAGCAAAATGGCCGCACCGTGGAAATCCAGCGCCTAATTGGCCGCTCGTTGCGGGCCATGGTGGATATGAAGAAACTGGGCGAGCGCACCATCCGCATTGATTGCGATGTCATTCAAGCCGATGGAGGCACGCGAACCGCCTCGATAACCGGTGGAGCGTTGGCGCTGGCGGATGCCATTAAGAGCATTCCCGCAGAGGATGCGTTGGTGGGTTTCGTGTCTTCCGTGAGCGTAGGGATTTACCAAGGACAGCCGGTGCTGGACTTGGACTATGCCGAGGATTCCAACGCAGAAACCGACATGAACGTGGTGCGACTAGGTGATGGCTTTATTGAGCTGCAGGGCACCGGTGAGGCAGCGCCCTTTACCAAAACGGAGCTGGCTTCCTTGATAGAGCTGGCCGAACAAGGCACCGAGCAGTTACTGGCGCTGCAGCAGGCTGCCTTGGCCGAGGTCTGAGGCACCAGACTGTAACGACAAGTTGAAGAAATTACTGATCGAGAGCCGCCAATGACTGCAAAATCAACGTCCGATAAATCCGAATTCATCCGCTTTCTGATTGAGCAGAACGTCCTGAAGTTCGGCGAATTTACGCTGAAGTCTGGCCGTCAAAGTCCCTATTTCTTCAACCTGGGCTCGGTGGCCTCGGGCGCGGCTTTCGCGACCCTGGGCCGAGCCTATGCCCGCGCCATTGTGCAGTCTCAGGTTAAGTTCGATTTGTTATTCGGGCCGGCCTACAAAGGCATTCCAATTGCGGTGGCCACGTCGTTAGCGTTGGCTGAGCTGGGGTTGGACGTAGGCGTTGCCTACAATCGCAAAGAGGCCAAGGCTCATGGCGAGGGCGGCCTGTTGGTGGGTGCGCCGGTCCGGGGTCGCGTGCTGATGCTGGACGATGTGCTGACTTCGGGTAAGGCCATTCGCGAGGCAGCCGCTTTTATTAATCCAGAAGAGGCCTCAATTGTCGGGGCAGTAATTGCCATGGATCGAGCCGAAGCCACCAATGCGGATTCGGCAGGGACGCCGCAGACCGCGGTTTCGACACTGGCTGCAGAACTCGGGGCGCCGGTGATTAGTATCGCCCACGTTAGCGACGTGCTGGCCTATCTGGCGGAAGAGCCATCCCTGCAGTCTGCGCTGACCGCCATGAGCGCCTATGTGGACCAGCACTGTAATCTAGCTGCCGGCGCCTAGGCGCCAAATACACCGCGCCTTACGATCTGCCAATGATCGTCCCATTGCTCCGTTAGCTGCTGCTTAAAGTCGCTGCGCACGAATTGGGCAATTTGCCCCTCTGCCAGCGTCATTAAAACTCGTGCCAGAACCGCAGGTTGATTGCCCGGCAACGGATCCGTCTCTAGCGCCAGCTCCCGAAGAATCTGCCGTAGCTGGGTCTCAATTCGATCCAGCAGCTGTCGCATGCGCGCCCGCAGTCGCTCGGTCTCGCCCTGCAGCGCATCGCCCACAAACAGCCGCGCAAAACCTGGATTGCGTTCAACAAAGGTGAGCAGCAAAAGCACGATGTCGTGGCACTTACTTTCCTGACTGCGGTTTTCCTTGGCAATGCCGTTCATGCGGGAGAATAACGTTTCCTCGGTGAACTCAATCAAGCCCTCGATCATTTTTGCCTTACTCGGAAAGTGCCGATAAAGAGCCGCTTCGGACAGCCCGACCTCTTGAGCGAGTTTAGCGGTGGTGATTTTGCCGCCAGGATTTGCCTCTAACATGTGGGCTAAGGCCTGCAGAATTTCTGGCTTTCGGCTGGTTCTAGGCATTTTCGGCGTCCGTGCTGGTGGTTCGCTGGCTCAGGATTTGGGTGCCAACACCTGAGTCGGTAAAAACTTCCAGCAGCAGGGCATGAGGCACGCGGCCGTCAACGATGGTGACGCTGTTAACTCCTTGAGAAACCGCATCTAGCGCGCACTCCACTTTAGGCAGCATGCCTTCGCTTATGGTGCCGTCGGTGATTAGCGCCTCCACCTCGGTTTTTTCGATGGACGATATCGTTTCCTTTTTGGCGTCCAAAATGCCCGGCGTATTGGTGAGCAGAACAAGCTTTTCCGCCCCCAGAGCCTGGGCCACGGCGCCAGCGACGATGTCCGCGTTGATGTTGTATGACTCGCCCTGCTGGCCCACGCCAATTGGGGCAATAACGGGAATGAATTCAGACTGCACCAGTGAATCGAGCAGGTCGACCTGCACCTTGGTGATACTGCCAACGTGGCCGATGTCGATAATCTCTGGGGCGCTGGCCCCTGCATCGCTGGACGCAATGGTCATGGGCATTTTTTCCGCTTGAATCATGTTGTCGTCCTTGCCGGTAATGCCAACGGCACGTCCGCCATGGGTATTAATGAGCGACACGATGTCCGGATTTACCAAGCCGCCGAGAACCATTTGGACCACGTCCATGGTGGCCGAGTCCGTGACCCTCATACCATTAACGAACTTAGATTCGATGTTCAGTCGCTGCAGCAGTTCACCGATTTGCGGTCCGCCACCGTGAATGACCACGGGATTAATGCCGACCAACTTCATCAATACGACGTCTGCGGCAAAGCTGTCCTTCAGTGCATCCTCGGTCATGGCGTTGCCGCCATATTTGATGACCACCGTGGTGCCGTGAAAGCGCCGAATGTAGGGAAGCGCCTCGGTGAGTACCTGGCTCGTGATGTTGTCGTTTGCTGCGGTCATCGGTCTGCGCATGCTCCTAATTTTCTATGCCAATCTTAGGTGGGTGTTCCAAGAATGAAAGCGATGGGTTCCCGGAAGCGAGATCGCATTGCCAGCGGGTTGAGTCAGCGAAAGGCGAGCTCTGGATCGACCTGCTGCAATTGCTTTTGGAACACTTCTTGGATTCTGCTTAGCGCCTCATCATGGTCGGCTTCAAAGCGCAGCGACAGCACAGGGCTGGTGTTAGATGGTCGTATGAGCCCCCAGCCATCGTTGAAGTCCACGCGTATGCCATCGATTCGAGTTAGGGCGCCATCGCCAAAGTCCGCTGTTTTGGCCAAGGCTTCCATCACAGTAAATTTATGTTCTTCGGTGGTTTGGATTTTGATTTCTGCTGTGGTCACGGTGACTGGGTACTTGTCAAAGCGCTGATCTGCGTTCTCAGTTCCTTGGCTTAGCAAGGCGAGAAGGCGTGCAGCGGCAAAAATCGCGTCGTCGAACCCGTACCAGTTCTCGGTAACGCAAAGGTGCCCGCTGAATTCTCCGGCAAGGGGTGCGTTGGTTTCTTTGATTTTCGCCTTGATATGGGAATGCCCTGTTTTCCACATCAGCGGTTTACCGCCGGCTCGCTGAATCACTGCTGGCAAATGGCGGCTGCATTTCACATCGAAAATAACCGTTTCGCCCGGGTGTCTGGCGCAGATGTCCTCAGCGAAAAGCATCATGAGTTTGTCCGGCCAAATGATTTCCCCCCGAGGCGTTACAACGCCCAGACGATCGCCGTCGCCGTCAAAGGCGAGGCCGATATCGGCGCCGATTTCGGTAACTTTGTCGATCAGGTCCTGGAGGTTTTCTGGTTCGGCGGGATCGGGATGGTGGTTAGGGAAGTGCCCGTCTACTTCGCAAAACAAAGGCGTTACCTCGCAGCCTAGCGCCTCAAGAATTGCTGGGGCTACCCCTCCGGCTACGCCATTACCGCAATCAACCACGACATTCAGCGGTCTCTCCAGTTTGCAAACCGAGAGCAGGTCCGCGGTAAATTTCGGCACGATGTCGACACGGGAGCGTTGGCCTTGTCCGTCAGTAAGCGTGTCGTTTTGTAGGTTTGCCAACAGCGACTGGATGCGCTCTTCCGCCAGCGTTGTCCCGCCGATCATCATCTTCAGGCCATTGTATTCCGGTGGATTATGGCTTCCAGTGATCATGATTCCCGTCCCGGTCTCCAGCGCGTAGGTCGCAAAATAAAGTACGGGAGTGGGCACAAGCCCCACGCTGATAACGTCCATGCCGCCGTCACACAAACCCCTCGTTAACGACTCTTCTAGTCCCGGGCTGGATAGACGGCCATCACGTCCAACCACGGCGGTGGATTGGTTTTCCCCAAGAGCCGCCGCCGCAAAGCTGCGACCGATCCAGTACACCACGTCTTCGGTTAGGTTTTGGGTAGTGATACCGCGAATGTCGTAGGCCCGAAAAATACCGGGGTCGATGGTGGGTTTGGGTGCGTTTTCGCTCATGGTTTACAGGCGGTCCTTCTTCGCTGGATTGATCTTCGGTACGTTGATCTTCGGTGCATTTATCTTCGGTACAAATGCTGGTGCCCGGGCCTGCATAGCTTTAAGACTGCAATTTCTGCTGCAACAAAGCTGCCAGTTGGGAAATCAGCTGCTCCGCAATGGCGGTTTTGGGCTGAATCCCAAAATCTACTTCGCCGTCAGCATGAATCAACGTCACCGCGTTATCGGCGCTATTAAAGCCAATGCGCTGATCGGACACGTCATTGACCACAATGGCGTCGAGGCCCTTGCGCTGGCGCTTTTCTCTGGCGTTTGCCAGGGCGTCGTTGGTTTCCGCAGCGAAGCCCACCACCATTTTAGCCTGCCCGGCCTGCACCACCGATGCGATGATGTCCGGATTTTCAACAAGGGGCAGCTGGGGCGAACTGTCGGCTTGGGCGTGACGCTTTATTTTTTGCTGTTGGGCCGTTGCAGGTCGATAGTCGGCTACGGCGGCGACACCAATGAAAAGATCTGTCCCGGGCAGATGCTGGTGCACGCTGTCGTGCATTTCTTGAGCGCTGATGATGTTAATGCGAGTGATGTCGGCATGACATTCAGCCACGCCGGGTCCAGCAATCAAGATTACCTTGGCGCCGGCCTGTCTGCCGGCCTCGGCAATAGCCAAGCCCTGAAGACCAGAGCTGTGGTTGCTGATATAGCGCACTGGATCGATGGCTTCTCGGGTTGGGCCTGTTGTGATCATCAGCGTTTGTCCGCTCATGGAGCACAAAACGGGTTCAGCCGCACTCGCGCTCAGCGCCTGCACCAGCGCCTGGGGTTCACTCATGCGGCCAGGGCCGGTATCCCCGCAAGCCTGATCGCCGCTGTCGGGTCCGATGATCTGCCAGCCGTCAGATCGTAATGTGGCGAGGTTCCGCTGCACGGCGGGATGGGCAAACATTTGCTGATTCATGGCCGGCGCAAGGCTCATTGGGGCATTGCTGGCCAGACATAGGGTGGTGAGCAGGTCAGAGGCGTCGCCGTTGGCCAAGCGTGAAATGGTCCCGGCGGTGGCGGGGGCAATTAAAATATGGTCCGCCCATCGGGCCAACTCAATGTGGCCCATTGCGGCTTCCGCGGCCTGGTCCCACAGGTCGTCGCGCACGGCATGGCCGCTGACCGCTTGGAGTGTGGTCGCGGTGACAAAGTGATGGGCGTTCTCGGTCATAACAACTTGAACCAGCGCACCGGCCTGTACGAGTTGGCGTACGAGCATGGGGGTTTTATACGCAGCAATACCCCCGCTCACGCCAAGCAGAATGTGTTTGCCAGAAAGGTTTAACGTCGTATCGGGCATGGCCCCTTCCCCAGTGTGGTGCGCGAACGAATAATCAAAGTTGCAAATAAGGCTGCAAAAAATGACTGCAAAGCCCGCTGAGCAATCTTTGCTCAGCCAAGAACGTAAGGGTAACACCGAAGCTGCGGCCAGCGTTATTGCTAGCTGGGTTGCTGAAGAACAGCCGCGCGCCCGTTTGAACCGGTATGGAGCGGGCCAAATGTCTACCGCAGAGTTGCTGGCCATTTGCCTAGTGAGTGGGCTGCCCGGAGAAGACGCCGTGCAGCTGGCTCGGCGCCTGCTGTCTGAGTTTGGCGGCATCTCTGGCGTGTTGTCCGCACCGCTGCAAAAGCTGATAAAGGTTCGCGGGATTGGACTGGCTAAGGCAACTCTCATCAAGGCGATACAGGAAATTGCTGCCCGCGACGCCGAATCAAACTTAATACAGGCTCAGAAATTTGCCGATGTCGAAGTCGTGGGCGGCTACTTGCGCAAACGTATGGGGCATTTGCCTCACGAGGCTTTTGCCTGTTTGTTTTTGAACGCAAAGCATGAGCAGCTGGGTTTCGAGGTGCTGTTTCGCGGCTCCATTGATCGAACCTACGTTCATGCCAGAGAGGTTTTGAAGCGTGGCTTAGAGCTAAACGCCGCTGCTGTTATCGTCTGTCACAACCACCCGTCGGGGAATGCGGAACCCAGTCAAGCTGACATCGCGTTAACCCGCTCACTATCGTCGCTGTTGGAGCAAGTAGAGATCCGTTTGTTGGATCATATTGTGGTTAGCGCTCGTAGCTGGGTGTCCTTGCGGGCGCGAGGCCTGATCTGAAGAGGGGACAAGGTACAACCCAAGGGCCAAGAAACTAAACGGTTTATGGCCGGCTCGTTCGGTCTTGGGCCAGATCACACTTTGCCGCCACGCTATCGAATCCTGAGCTCCGTTAGAGGCGGGGTCAGAGGCGGGATTTTCGACCTTTCCTCCGGCTTTTGTTGCCCTGCTAGCGCCACTTTGGTATAAACGCGCCTCAAATTTTTAGGGACTCACATCATGTCCAAGGTATGTCAGGTCACAGGCAAGCGACCAATGGCTGGAAACAACGTCAGTCACGCCATGAACAAAACGCGCCGCCGCTTTTTGCCCAACCTTCACGACCACCGTTTTTGGGTTGAATCCGAAAAGCGTTATGTGAAGCTTCGGGTGTCTTCTAACGGCATGCGCATCATCGACAAAAAGGGTATCGATGAAGTGCTGAAAGACGTTCGTGCGGCAGGTCACAAGGTTTAATGCGCGCTAGCGCCAGAGGAACACATCATGCGAGATAAAATTAAATTGGTATCCAGTGCCGGAACCGGCCACTACTACACCACGGATAAAAACAAGAAAAACACGCCGGACAAGATGGAGATCAAGAAGTACGATCCCGTAGTCCGCAAGCACGTGATTTATAAAGAAGGCAAGATTAAGTAGTAAATGCCCGAGCTCCCCGAGGTCGAAACGACTCGACGGGGCATAGAGCCCTTCCTGACCGGGCACACGATTCAACACATTCGTGTGCGAGAGCAGCGGCTGCGATGGCCGGTGCAGCTACCCAGACACCTTGCGGGTAGCACGGTACGGCGCGTCGCCCGACGCGCTAAATATATCCTCATTGAGACCGATCATGGCGCGTTAATCGTTCACCTAGGTATGTCCGGAAGCCTGCGTGTGGTGCAGCCTGACGAGGCGCCTCGCCTCCACGATCATGTGGACATCGAAATAAAGAACGGCCCCTGGCTGCGCTACAACGACCCCCGCCGGTTTGGCAGCTTTCACTTTGCCGAGCATCCGAGCGAAGAACATTGGCTGCTAGCAAACCTGGGTGTTGAACCGCTGGGCAATGAGTTTTCCGGTGATCACTTGTTTGTTACCTCCAGAAAACGCCGGGTTGCGGTAAAAAACCACATCATGGACGGTAAAATCGTTGTCGGCGTGGGTAATATCTACGCCGCAGAAGCCTTGTTTCGTGCTGGAATCAGGCCATCTACCGCCGCTTATCGGGTCAGCCGCTTGGCCTACCAAAATTTGGCTGAAGCCATTCGCCAGATTCTTGGCAAGGCGATACAGGTCGGTGGCACCACGCTACGGGACTTTGTCGGCTCGGATGGTCAGCCCGGGTACTTCAAGCAGAGTTTGAATGTTTACGGGCGTCAGGGTGAGCCATGCCGGATTTGCGCCACACCCTTGAAGCTGCAGATTCTCGGGCAGCGCAGCACGGTTTACTGTCCGTCGTGTCAAAGGTTCTCCGGCTGGAAAACTTCGGTGATCTAGCCGCGGGCTGGAGTTCAGTTCTTCGCTAAGGCAGCGATAACGGCGGGATGCACGAACTGAGAAATGTCGCCGTCCAGGGCAGAAATTTCCCGCACCAGTGTAGAGGAAATAAACGAGCAGTCTCTGGACGTAGGCAGGAATACGTACTCCATTTCTGGGTCCAGAGATCGATTCATCTCTGCCATCTGGAATTCGTAGTCGAAATCCGTGACCGTGCGCAGGCCGCGCAATACAAAGCGCGTGTTTTTCGAGCGCACGTAATCCACCAGCAAACTATTAAAGCCGTCAACAGAAACCCGGTCTCCATAAGGGGCAAGCACTTCTCTGCACAGTTCCATGCGGTCTTTCAGGGCCACGGCCGGATCTTTCTGGGCCGATGTGCCGATGGCAAGAATGACGTGGTCAAACAGCGTAAGCGCGCGCTCCACTAAATCGGTATGGCCGTTGGTTATAGGATTAAAGGATCCTGGATAGACCACAATGCGTTCAGGCATGTTAGCTTTTCCTCTGTAAATTGGATGGTGGCATTGCCACGAGTCAATGGTGGCGCCGATGCTAACGCTGGCCCACAGCTTCTGCAATTGGACTGAGTCCTGCCAATTTGTTAAGCGTCAGTTCGCACCAATTAACAGACTGCATGTGGTGCCCGCCTTTGCGGATTTGTGCATGGCAAGCCCCAATCTGGCAATCAGTGTCTCAACGGATGCTTGCTGTGTTTGATCGTGTTCCAAGTAGAGCCATTGTCCCAGCAGATTCTTTTCAGCGATCAGGGTCACCGATTGCTCGAGCAACTCATTGGCGGCAAAAGGCGGGTCTAGGAAAATGACGTCAAACGGCTCGTCGGTCCGCTGCAAAAATGCCAGGGCATGGTCAATCTCAAGGGTGGTGTTGTCCTGTAACCCAAGCTGTTGGAGGGTATGTTTTAGACTATCGGCTACCAATGGATGCTGCTCGACGAAGGTCACGCGACCGGCTCCGTTCGAGGATGCTTCGATGCCTAGCGCCCCGGTTCCGGCAAATAGATCCAGGCACTGGGTTTCAGCCAGCATGGGGCGAAGCCAATTGAATAGGGTTTCGCGCGCGCGCCCCAAGGTAGGTCTGAGGCCATCGACATCGGGAAAGACAATCTTCCTGCCTCGCAGGTGACCGCTGTTAATGCGCACTTCCTGTGACTTTTGCGGGCGGACTTTTTTTTTCAACGGTTGCCATCCAAGCGCTTAGATTAAGACTGGGATGCTATAGAATCTTTCCACGACAAACGATGGGCACAACTGCCGTTCAGGTGCCCCGAGGAGAAATGCCCCGCCATGACTGAGCCCACGAATCCAGCCACGGACACCGATCCAGCCGAGCCCCAAGGTTTTTTCGGCAAGCTGCGCTCAGGGCTGTCAAAAACCCGGGCGCAATTGGCGACGGGACTGGGCAATTTAATCCTCGGTGAAAAAGAGATTAACGAAAGCGCCCTCGAGGATCTTGAGGCCGCATTGCTAATGACCGATGTGGGTATGGAAACCACCCAAGCCATTGTTTCCGAATTGACCGCCCGGGCGGGCCGGCGGGAGCTGGCGAATATGGCAGCCCTTTACGAGGCGCTAAATGACCTGCTTGTGGAGCGACTTGGTAATGTGGCCAAACCACTGGTCGTGGAAGCAAAACAACCAGACGCATCGCCCAAGGTGATTTTTTTCGTTGGCGTCAATGGCGTAGGCAAAACAACCACCATCGGCAAGCTTGCCAAACGCTACAAGACTCAGGGGCTGAGCGTAATGTTGGCGGCGGGGGACACGTTTCGCGCGGCAGCGGTGGAGCAGCTCCAGGCTTGGGGCCAGCGCGAGGATATCCCTGTGGTGGCTCAAGCACAGGGCTCGGACAGCGCGTCTGTGGCCTTTGACGCAGTGCAAAGCGCTCAAGCTAAGGGCGTGGACGTGTTGTTGGTGGATACCGCCGGTCGCCTGCAAGCCAAAGCGCAGCTTATGGACGAACTGTCAAAAATTCAGCGCGTGGTTAAACGCCTTGATCCCGATGCCCCCCACGAGGTGATTTTGGTGCTCGACGGCGGTGTGGGCCAAAATGCGTTGAGTCAGGTCAAGCTTTTCAACGAAGCCGTACCCGTCACCGGCTTGGTCGTGACTAAGCTGGACGGTACTGCCAAGGCCGGCGTGCTATTTGCTCTGGCTTCTCAATCTGCAGCCTGGGGGGATATCCCCATTTACTTTATCGGCGTTGGCGAAGGCATCGAGGACCTTCGAGTCTTTGAGCCTGAGCCCTTTGTGGCAGCGCTACTGCAAGCCAACGACCCGGCCTGACCATGACGTTTTTGCAGTTTGACCACGTGACCCGCCGTTTCGATAACGGCCAGGAAGGTTTGTCCGACGTGTCCTTGAGTATTCAGCAGGGCAGCATGGTTTTTTTGACCGGACACTCTGGGGCTGGCAAAAGCACGCTGCTAAAGCTTTTGATCGGGCTGGAATCGCCTACCTCCGGACGAGTGATAGTCGATGGCTTCGATCTAAACAAGCTTAAAGCAAAACAACTGCCCTGGTATCGGCGTCAGATCGGCATCGTGCTGCAAGACCATAATTTATTGCCGGACCGAACGGTGTTTGAAAACGTGGCGCTGCCTCTGCGTCTCAATCCCATGTCGGCAAAAGACGCAGCGCGCCGGGTCCGCGGCGCTCTGGCGACAGTGGATCTAAGCGACAAAGGTGCATTGCTGCCAAGGCATTTGTCTACTGGCGAGCAACAGCGCGTGGGCATAGCCCGCGCGGTAGTCACCCGCCCGCGCATTATTTTGGCGGATGAGCCAACGGGAAATTTGGATCCGTTTTTGTCGCGACAGGTAATGGCCCTGTTTCACCAGTTCCGGGACTTGGGTACCACGGTGCTGGTGGCAAGCCACGACATTGATTTGATCAAAGACCAAGGCTGCCGCATTTTGCACCTGTCCCAAGGCTCGTTGGTTCAGGATACGGCCCAGAATCCCGGTGGAGAAGCCCAATGACCGCTGAGGATCGGCCAAACGCCGCCGGTTTAGCGACCAAGCCTGAGGCCGGCCTGCTTAAAACTTGGGTAGCGGATCATCGCCGAGTGGCGTCGGACACGGCTAACTTTATCAGCCAGCGGATTCTCAGCAGTTTTTTAGTCTGGCTGATGCTTGGCATCGCGTTGACGCTCCCCGGTCTGCTGTGGATTGCTCAAAGTAACCTGCAGGCCTTTGGTAGCCAGTGGCAGGGTAATGCCGGGCTGTCGGTGTATATGGAGGTTGGGGCGTCCGAGTCTCAAGTGCGTGATTTAGCCGCGCAACTGCAGCAAAACAATACGGTTCAGCGGGCTGTTCTGACCACCCCGGCAGCGGCCCTGGAAGAGCTTTTGGCACGCAGCGGTGACTCTGAATTTTTGCGTGAGGCTTTAGCTTCTATAGACGTGAACCCGCTGCCCGCATCATTTTCGGTTGTGCTCAAAGATGACGCTAGCTATCTGGCTCTTGATGCTCTGAGCCGCCAACTTTTGGCGCTGCCCGGGGTGGACGATGTGGTGATTCAGTCGGCGTGGATTGAGCGCCTGCAGGACCTGACAAATCTCGCCAATGCAATTGGTGGTGGTTTGTCGGCGATTTTGCTGGTGGCGGCGGTGTTGGTAACTTTTGCTGCGGTGCGTTTGGCCATCGAGTCCAAACTTGCCGAACTGAGAGTTCTCGCCCTGGTGGGTGCCACGGCGTCGCAAATGCGGCGGCCTTTCCTGTATTTCGGGGCGTCCTATGGCGTTGGCGGCGGTATTATGGCGGTTCTACTAATGGCCTTATTTCTGAACGAAATTGAGGCTCCGCTGGAGTCTTTGTTGATTTCCTATCAGATCGATGTCTCGCTCGCGGGCTTTAGCCCCGGCTTTCTGCTGGCGGTTGTCGTCACCGGATGGCTTTTGGGATTAATGGGCGCGCTGTTAGCCCTATCGCAAAAGCTGGGCGATCTAACAAAAGAAGCATCTTAGTCACTCTGGCTGCACCGATCTCGGTGCCGGGTTTCACGCCGATTTCACATTTCAGCCGTAAACGTATGTTTTATGTCCCAAAGTCGTATTAGCACTCTTGTTGCACGAGTGCTAAAATCTCAACATTGTTACCTGAAGTAGCACCAAAAGCGTCGCAATCAAAAAGAAGCGGTAATTATCAAAAGGCGAGCAGGAGTTTGCTTGCAAGACCACCGTTTACCAGCGGCCGAGAGTGCTGACAAACAGGCGACCGAAACGGCAGAAACCCAGCGAGGGCAAAAACCATGACGACCGAGGTAATGAAGCTACCAAGTATGGCACCGGGCGCTGACCTGGATGCATACCTGCGAACCATCAGCCAATTTCCCATTCTCACGCCAGAAGAAGAGCGATCCCTTGCCCATCGACTGCACAACGAAGGCGATTTGGATGCCGCTCGTGAGCTGGTGATGTGCCATCTGCGTTTCGTCGTGCATTTGGCGCGCTCTTACAAGGGCTACGGCCTGTCCCAGGCAGACCTGATTCAAGAAGGCAACGTGGGCCTGATGAAGGCAGTGAAGCGCTTTGATCCCACCGTGGGCGTGCGCTTGATTTCCTTTGCAGTGCACTGGATCAAAGCCGAAATGCACGAGTACATTCTGCGTAACTGGCGGATCGTCAAAGTCGCGACAACTAAGGCTCAGCGCAAGCTGTTCTTTAACCTTCGCGGCGCAAAAAAATCGACTACCTGGCTGAGCGTCGAAGAAACGGAAGCCATCGCCGACGAATTAGGCGTGCCCAGTGCCGAGGTCACGCGAATGGAAAGCCGCCTCAGCGCTAATGATATGGCCTTCGATGGTTACGGTAGTGACGATGAAACCGCTACTGCGCCAGTGCATTATTTACCCTCGGCGGCGCCAGATCCTGCGGATCTTGTGGCTGACGCCAGTAACGACCAAGACATGCATTTGCGCCTGAGCGCGGGCCTGGCGAATTTAGATGAACGCAGTCGAGATATTTTGCAGCAGCGTTGGTTGAGCGACGACAAAGCCACACTGCACGAACTTGCTGCGGAATACGGCGTATCCGCAGAGCGGATTCGGCAGCTTGAGAAAAACGCGATGATCAAGCTGAAGACCGCGATTTCTGCCTAGCGCCGAATCCAGGAGATGGCGGTGACGTCGGAGAGTTCAGCAAAAACTATGTTAATCACAGGAGGCCTTTTCGGCCTCCTGTCCGTTGTGCTGGGTGCTTTTGCGGCCCATGGCTTGAGCCAGGTGTTTTCACCGGCGCAACTGGACACTTGGCAGACCGGGGTGGCGTATCAGATGTACCACTCGCTGGTGCTGCTCTTCAGCGGGCTTTGGTTGCTGCAAGGTGGGCCGGCGGTACTCAGGGCAGCGGGTTGGCTTTTTATTCTCGGCATCATCGCGTTCAGTGGCAGCATTTATGGTTTGGCTTTCACGTCGGCTTGGTGGCTTGGCCCGGTGACACCCCTGGGCGGCCTGAGCTTGATTAGCGGCTGGCTGTGCCTTTGCGTAGCGGGCCTGCAGTCCATTACCCGGGGAGATCGGGCTTGAACGACGACGAAGTTGGCGCAGAGCAGGTCGACGTTAAGTTTAATTACATCCGACGACGCGGTCGTTTCACCAAGGCTCAGGCTCAGGCCATAGACACTCTGACAGCACAATATCGCTGGTCTGGCGAGCTCGATCAGCGGCCCCTGGGTATTGAGATTGGCTTTGGCATGGGTGCTCAGCTATTGGCTTGGGGCGACCAGCAGCCCCAATGGCTGCTCCTGGGAGTAGAGCTTTACCAGCCGGGCATTGGTGCCATGCTCTCGCGCCTGCACAAGCAAAACCTCGAAAACATCCGATTGGTAGACCAACCAGCCCAGCTTTTGCTGGAGCGTCTGCCCCAGCAGTGTATCGACGAGGTGCGCATTTTTTTTCCAGATCCATGGCCGAAAAAGCGCCACAGCAAGCGCAGGCTTATTCAGCCTGAATTTTTGCAGCAGCTTCATGGTGCCCTAAAGGTCGATGGCTTAGTCCGGTTGGCCACAGATTGGGCCGAGTACGCCGAGTGGATGGTAGAACACTTTGCCCAACACTCGGGCTTCGAACTGATCTCTGATGACATTCGAGGGGCCGATTCGCCTGGCGTAGGTCTGGCCCCGGAGGTTGGCATACGCGATGTCACTAAATTTGAAGCACGCGGACAGAGATTGGGCCATGAGATCCGCGACCTGCTGTATCGTCGGCTTCCGCTTTCATGAAGTCCCTGCAGTTGAGGCCAGCCATTGAAGGCAAAGCGAATCTCTGATTAATGCAGGCTCGCACTCTGTTATGGTTGCGGCCGACGCGGGGTAAAAACTTATCAAGAGCGTAAATAAGACAACAGCGTTTTGAGAGGCGACATGGCAGCGACCGAAGTAGCTAACGTACTCTGCATGAAATGGGGTACCAAGTATTCAGCAGACTTCGTCAACACCCTTTACTCCATGGTGTCGCGCAACATGCAGCGCGCGTTTCGCTTCGTGTGCCTTACCGAAGATGGTGCTGGGCTGCATGAGGGTATAGAAGTATTTCCCCTGCCCGAACTGAATGTGAACCTAGCCGGCCCGGAGCGTGGCTGGAATAAATTGGCGGTTTTTGCGGGGGAACTTTACGACTTAAAGGGCACCGTGCTGTGTTTGGATCTGGATTTGATTATCACGGGGCCCCTAGACGATTTCTTCGACTATCCCGGTGAAGTCCTGATCATCAGAGATTGGATCAAAAAAGATGGCACCGGCAACTCATCGGTTTATCGCTTTGAGGTTGGCGCCCACGCTGAGGTCTTAGCCGAATTTGAGCGAAGGTTCGACGAGGTGAAGAAACAACATCGCAATGAGCAGGAATATATGTCCGCGGCCATGCAGGCCAAGGGCGCTCTGGGCTACTGGCCAGATCACTGGTGTCGCAGTTTTAAGCGCCACTGTATTCAGCCTTTCTCAATGATCTTGGCTCGAGACACCCTGCAGCCGCCGGATATGCGGGTCCTGGTATTTCATGGCAAACCCGACCCAGATGACGCCATTGCTGGCACTAGCGGTAAATGGTACCGCCGTTTCAAGCCCGCCACCTGGGTTGCAGCGCATTGGCGTTAACCAGTACCAACGAGATCAATAAGCGGGCCAGATGATAAAGCAAGTAATCTGTATCAATTGGGGCAGTAAGTACGGGGCGGAATACGTCAATCGGCTTTACGGCATGGTGGCAAGACATGTCACCCCGCCCTTCACCTTCACTTGTTTTACTGACAACAGCGATGGCTTTCGATCCGAGGTTCGAGCAGAGCCTTTACCGGAGCTGAATTTTGAGCTGCCAGTAACGAAGAAGGGAATCTGGCCTAAGTGTCGTTTGTGGAGCGAACGATTAGCTGACCTAGAAGGCCCAGTTCTCTTTCTCGATTTGGATTTGGTGATTACCGGCAATCTGGACGCCTTTTTCTCTTTTGGCGAGCCGGATGATGTGATCCTTGCCCGCAATCCAAGCAACCCGTTAGAGCGCCTGGGGCAAACGTCTGTTTATCGTTTCCCGGTGGGCAAGCTGTTACCGCTGCTGGAAAAGTTTGCACTGTCACCGCTGGAGATTGCGGAACAATACAAGTACGAGCAGCGATACGTGACGCGCCATGCGCCCGGTGGCGTTCACTTCTGGCCCAGAGGCTGGGTGCTTCATTTCCGCCAACAGTGTCGGCGCACCTTTCCGATGAACTACCTCAAAGTTTCGAAGCTGCCCGATCACAGCAAGATGGTGATTTTTCCAGGCGACCTGAATCCGCAGGATGCCATTGACGGCCGCTACCACGAAGACGAGCCAGTACGATCCGCTTCGGAGCATTTGCAGGCCACCTTCAGCGGCGCAAGAAACCGGTCGGTCTTCGCACACCTTCGGCATTTTATTTTGCCCACTCCTTGGGTTGCGGAGCATTGGCAAGAGTAGTGCTCTGAAAGGCTAGCTCGCCACAAACTTTTCCAGCACGCTGTCGAGATAGCGTAAACCCAAGGCAGTAGTGGCGCATCGATCCTCGTAAACCAAATTGAGGCCAACAAGCTCACGCCAGACGGGTTCGATTTGGGTCCAGCTCATGCCAGTGCGTTGGGTAAAAACTGACTTTGGTACACCTTCGGTTAAACGCAGCGCGTTCATCATAAACTCCAGCACCAGTTGATCTGCTGGAACCGCTGTCGAGGCTAAGGCATCTGGATCTTTTTGATAAAGCCGAGGTTGGGAAGGCCGTTGCGTTCGAACCGCCTCGCCGTCGATGGTGACCTTGCCGTGAGCGCCAGCGCCAATGCCCAAATAGTCACCAAAGCTCCAGTAGGTCAGATTATGACGACAATACCTGTGGTCTTTAGCAAAGGCAGAGACCTCGTAACGCTGGTACCCAGCTTGAGCAAGCCGCTCAAGGCCAGCTTGTTCAATGTCCTGAAGGATTCCGTCTTTGGGTAAGATTGGCGGTCGCCTGGCGAACTCGGTTTTTGCCTCAATGGTCAGCTGATACCAGGAAATATGTTCCGCCTGCAGAGCTATGGCCTGCTCAAGATCTGCCAGCGCTGCCTCAACGGTTTGACCGGGCAGTCCCCACATGAGGTCAACGTTGATATTGGAAAAACCTGCCTCCCGGGCCTCGGCGAAGGCACGAAGGGTTTCGTTGCTGCGATGAATGCGCCCCAGCCGCTGCAGCTGAGTGTCGGCAAAACTTTGGGCGCCAAGACTTAATCGATTGACCCCCGCGTCTTTAAAGTCATGGAAACTGTGGTGTTCCACGGTGCCCGGATTAACTTCCAGAGTTACTTCAGCACCTTGATGTGGGGTCTGGTTTAACAGGCGCTTGATATGCCGTGGCTCGAACAAGCTGGGCGTGCCGCCCCCAAAAAACACGGAGGTAAAGTTCTGGGTCTTCGTGTTGGACAATCGCGTCGCCCCAAAAGCCGAAAACTGGGTGTGCCAATCCTGCAGCAAGGCGCTTAGGTAATCTGTTTGGCTGGTGTCGGCTTTTAATGGGTGGGAGTTAAAGTCACAGTAAGGACACTTTTTTACGCACCACGGGAAATGCACATATAAACCCAGCACATGCTCCAGGTCGTCCGGATTCAGCATCAGCTGCTTAAGGTCTGAGCCCGCAGCGTGCCCAGCAGCGCTGCACAGGCCTGGCCGCGATGGCTGATCTGGTTTTTAGTTTCCTTGGACAGTTCCGCTGCGGTTTTCTGCTGTTCCGGAATCCAAAACAGCGGGTCGTAACCAAACCCGCCTTTACCCCTTGGCTGGTGCAGGATTTCACCCGGCCACTGTCCGCTGGCGATAAGCGGTGTTGGATCGTCGGCGTGTTGCAGAAACACCATGCAGCAATAGAAATAGGCGCTGCGGTCCGCATGGTTCGCCAGAGCCCCTAGCAGCTTTTGATTATTCTGCTCATCGCTGGCGTCCTGTCCTGCGTAGCGCGCGCTGTAAATACCAGGGGCGCCGTCTAGGGCTGTGACCACAAGGCCGCTGTCGTCGGCAATACACGGTAACCCTGTTGCGCGGGCTACCGCCCGCGCCTTGATAAGCGCATTTTCAACGAAGGTTGCGCCATCTTCTTCCGGGCTTGGAATGTCGGTTTCGGCTTGATTAATCAGGTTCACGCCCAAGGTTTCAAGCATTGGCCGCATCTCGTCGACTTTGCCCTGGTTGCGGGTGGCAAGCACGAGATCCATCAGTCTGCCCAGTACAGTTTTTGGTTGAAACGCAGGTTAGTGCGAATGCCGTCCGGGGTTTGGGCGTTAACATTGATGCGATGAACTTCCTCGTCGGCGTGTCGGATGGTGGCTAAATAATAAACCGCGTCGCCGTCAACCACTTCGGTAAAACCCAGATCCTGACGCTGGCCCAGCAGGTTCTGGGTATCACCCTCTAGCGTCACACGAACACCTTTGCCATCCTCGTCGATGACGGAGATATTGCATAGCGCCCGATCCTTACCGCGCTGGATATCGTAGCGTTGGGCCACATCCGGGTTGAGCGTAGTGGTGGGAATAACGATGTAGTGGAGCTCATAGTCGCCAAAGCGCTGCAGCTGCTGAGCTTGGACTTTCGGTATGGTCAGGGTCGATGCCAGGACCAAGATCGCTGTGACGCCTGCAAGCAGTTTGTTTATTGGATGAATCACGTGGGTCTCCCGAGCCGGTAAAATGCGTGGCTGCCAAACAGGTTCGGCGCCAATTGAATCGACCAGTGCTCGGCATAGCGAGTGTTCACTACCTGGCGCTGAATGATGCGAAAGCTTTCTTCACGACACAGGCCCTCGAAGTCCTGAGTCGTACACAGATGAATATTTGGGGTATTAAACCAATCGTGGGGAAGATGTTTGGACACCGGCATATGCCCGCCTAGCCCGAGCTGCAGTCGGCATCGCCAATGACCAAAGTTAGGGAAGGTCACCACGCATTCCTCACCGATACGCAGCATTTCTCGCAGCAAGCCGCGCGGATCTCGGACGGCTTGGAGAGCATCGGTCATCACCACCATGTCGAAGTTGTCATCGGCAAAGTTGCCCAGCCCGGCGTCCAGATCTTGTTCGATCACGTTGACGCCTTTATCCAAACACACCTGAATATTGGCCGGATCTTTGTCGAGCCCGTATCCGTTGACGTCTTTGCTGGCCTGTAAATTGGCCAGCAAATCGCCTGTTCCGCAGCCCAGATCCAGTACCCGGGCGTTGGCATTGATGAGTTCGCTGATCAGCGCCAGGTCGCCGCGCAGACTCATGCGGAATCTCCCTGGCGGTATTGCAGGTGCTCGGCAAGCGTGCGGTTCAAGAAAGTGCCCAAGGCCTGCACGTAGCGCTCGATGGGAAGTAAAAAAGAATCGTGGCCGTGTTCAGATTCGATGACGGCGCTGGCGACATTTTTCTTCGCTCTCACCAGGGCATCGATAATTTCCTGAGAGCGCTCTGCAGAAAACCGCCAGTCCGAGCTGAAGGACAGCACCAGAAACTTGCAGCTGGCGCGATTCAAAGCCTCAACCAAATTACCGTCTGTCTCTCTTGCAGGGTCGAAATGGTCCAGGGCCTTGGTCATTAATAAGTAAGTGTTCGCATCAAAATATTGGGTAAACGCCCGGCCTTGATAGTTCAAATAACTCTCTACCTGAAACTCAACGTCTGCCCCCGTCGCAAAATCGCCAGATTTAATGTCCCGGCCAAACTTGGCGCCCATGCCGTCGTCGGACAAATAGGTGACGTGACCGATCATCCGCGCCAGACCGAGTCCGCGTTCGGGATTGCTTCCCACGTCGGCGTAGCGACCGCCGTTAAAATCTTGGTCGCTGGTAATAGCTTGGCGCGCAATTTCATTGAAGGCGATATTCTGCGCCGAGAGTTTTGCTGCGCAGGCGATGGCGACACAGGCGTTTACCCGCTCAGGGTAGTCCATGGCCCATTGCAGAGCCTGCATGCCCCCCAAGCTTCCGCCCACAACGGCAACAAAGGTTTGGATGCCAAGGTGATCGGCTAGCGCCGCCTGGCTGTTCACCCAATCTTTCACAACAACGTTGGGAAAGTCAGGGCCATAGTTTTTGCCAGTGTCAGGGTTGATGGTGCGAGGGCCGCTACTGCCATGACAGCCGCCAAGGTTGTTCAGGCTGACGACAAAGAAGCGATCGGTGTCGATGGCCTTGCCCGGGCCAATGCAGGCATCCCACCAGCCCGGCTTGGCATCCTCTTCGTGGTGGTAGCCGGCGGCGTGGTGGTGGCCTGACAGGGCATGACAAATAAGCAGCGCGTTGGACTTATCTGCGTTAAGTTCCCCATAGGTTTCGTACACCAGTTCATAGCTGCTGAGGGTCTCGCCGTTTTGCAGCTCCAAGGGGGTCTGGCAACGAAAGTGTTTGGGCTCTACTAAGCCCACAGAGTTTGCTGGAAACGCCATTGATCTAGACCAATCCGTACGCCCGGGGCAATGATTGCTGCAAAATCGACAGCAGCAGTATCAACACCATGGGCGAAAAATCTAATGGGCCCGCAGTGGGCAGGATGTTTCTAAGAGGTGTCATCAGCGGCGCCAGCAGTTCCTCCAGTAGGGACAAAGCGGGGTGATAGTTGCCTTGGCTAATAAAGCTGGCGATGACCAGCAGCAGCGTCGACCACCAATAAAAATCCACGAGGATTGACAGAGTCCGCACCAGCCCTGCCACCAGGTATTGAGTCGCGCCAAGACCGCCCATGGTGATTAGCCCGGCAAATGCTACGCCCATGAGCCAGGCGAGGATCAGTGACGCTAAATCCCACCGCCCGGTTTTTGGCAGAACTCGCCGCAGCGGTGCCAGGATGCCCTCGCTGCCTTTCACCACCGCTTGGCTGATGGGGTTATAAAAATCTGCGGCACAGGCCTGCAATAAAAACCGAACCAAAAACAGCAACGTGGCTAGGCGAAAAATCAGGTCAACGATCATATACAGGGTTGGGTTCATGCTTGGCTTCCAAATTCTTTGGCCAGAGTTTTGGCGCGAGCGGCAGCGGCGCGCAGGGCAGTGTCTACGGTTTGCGGCAGGGACTGTTCCGACATCACGTTGAGTGCCGCTTCGGTGGTGCCTCCCGGAGAGGTGACGTTGCGCCGCAGGGTTGCAGGGTCCGCATCCGGCTCGCAGGCCATCAGCGCGGCGCCGCGAGCCGTTTCCACCACCAGTTGGCGGCTGGTGTCGGCGTCGAGCCCCAGAGCCTGAGCCGTTGTCACCATGCTTTCCATGAGCAAGAAGTAGTAGGCCGGGCCACTGCCTGAAACGGCGGTTACCGCATCCAGCAGATGCTCTTCTTTGACCCAGACGCTGGAGCCCACGGCGTTAAGAATCTGTTGCGCGCTGGCGCGCTGGTCTGAGCTCACCGCTGCATTAGCGTAGAGGCCGGTAATGCCCGCTCCCAGTAGCGCCGGCGTATTGGGCATACAGCGGACAATGGGTTGGTGCTCGGGTAGCCAGTGCTGCAGGCTGGCCATGTCAATGCCAGCAACAATTGAAATAACCAGTTGCTCGCTTTTCAGTGCCGGCAGCTGGGTGAGGACGCTGCCAATAATCTGCGGTTTGATGGCGAGCACGACAACGTCGGCGTCTGCCACTGCTGCGGCGTTGTCTTGGGTGGTAGTAATGTCCATTCCCGCAAAACCGTCCAGTTGTTGTTGGGACGGATCTGCAGCGGTGATTGTTTGCGGGTCCGTGCCGCTGGCCAGCAGCCCCTTGATTAGGCTGCCAGCCATGTTGCCTGCACCTATAAAAGTGATGGTCATTGTTGTTGTTCCAAAACTGCTGCGTAAAACATCATTCGGGCGGTAAGCCTAAGAGCGCTCACCAAACAGCGCCGTACCGATGCGGATATGCGTTGCGCCGGCGGCAATGGCGTGTTCCATGTCACCGGACATACCCATGGAGAGCGCATCCCAGGTCGGCTGAGCGTCTGCCGGTAAAAGCTCGGCGGCCTGGCGGTGCAATTGTGCCACGCTTTCATAGCTGGCCCTAGGATCAGAAGCTTGGCTAAGGATGGCCATGAGACCCCGCAGCTCAAGATTGGGCAGCGGCACCAGGGCCTCCAGAAGCTCTGGCAGCTCGTTTATGTGGCAGCCGCCTTTGTTTGGGTCGTCGTCGATGTTGACCTGAATGAGAATCTGCAGCGGCTTCCCTAACCTGCGCTGGTCGTTCAAACGCTTGCCGATCTTGGCTCGATCCACTGTGTGCACCCAGTCAAATTGGCAGGCGATGTCCTTAGTTTTGTTGGATTGAATGTTACCGATGTAGTGCCAAGCAAGATCCAGCTGCTCAAGCTCCTGGATTTTGGCAATGGCCTCTTGCAGGTAGTTCTCGCCAAAATCTCGCAGTCCTGCCTCCCGAGCGGCGACGACATCCGCGGCGGGCTTGGTCTTGCTTACGCCGATTAGGTGAACGGACTCCCGGCTGCGCCCACAGCTGCGGCAGGCGCGCTCGATCCGCTCATTTAACTCATCAAGCCGCCCTGCAAAGCGGTCATCGGCATTGGGCACCATAAAAACTTCCAAGTGGGTTAGGGATCAGCCGTCCTTGCCAACGCCATGGCAGTTGGATGGGTCGTTTAAAAACGTCTGTGCGATCAAGGCTGCGGAAGCATTGTGAATGCCCTCGTCCGTGCCGTTCTCAGAAGAGCGCACTGCCCACGAGCTGAGTCGTTCATCGGCAAGAAAAACCGGATGCCGGGTTCGTGATGCCAGCTGCCGCGCAAAGTCTGAAGCCAGTGCGGACATGTCCGACGGCGTATCGTCCATGTTAAGAGGCAGCCCTACGACCAAGGCAATGGGCCGATACTGCTGAATCAACTCGTCCAGCTCAAGCCAATTTGGTTTGCCCTTTTGGGCGGTCAGGGTGGTGAGCCCGTTGGCCGTGCGGGTAACGGTTTGGCCCACGGCAATACCAATGTGCTTGAGCCCAAAATCGATCCCTAAGACGTAGCCATCAGACATTGATTTCCCCTGTCCCGGGCAGCCCTTGGCGGATCTTCATCAGCTGTGACCCGCGTCCGGTGCAACCAGGTTGAGATCAATACCTAATGTTTTGGCCGCTGCGTCCAACCGCAAATCAAAAGGCAGATCAAACAATATTGCGCGGCTGGCCTCTGCGGTGATCCAGACGTTGCGCGCGATTTCCGACTCTAATTGACCGCCACTCCAGCCCGCGTATCCGCGTGCTACCAGGAACTGTTCCGGGCCCTGGTCGTCTGCGATCGCGCGCAGGGACTCCAAAGAACTGGTCAGATGAATGCCCTCGCTGACGGTGAGGGACGACTCATAAATAGCCTCGCCGCCGTAGAGCATGAAACCACGATCCTGGGACACCGGGCCGCCGGCGATGACCGGGTTTTCGATCCAGCGCTGGTGGGGTTGCAGGCCAAGGTTAGTGAGCAGCTCGAATACGCTGAGGTCCGAGGGCTGATTGACCACGATGCCCATGGCGCCGTCGCTACTGTGCTCACAAATGAAGGTGAGCGTTGCCGCGAAATAATCTCGCTGTAGCGTGGGCATGGCGAGAAGAAAGTGGTTGGTTAGATTCATAGCGATTTAGTGCACAGGCTTGTGTCGGTGCTTTTCTTAGTCAATCGAGGCGCTGCGGCGACTAAATTGCCAAGAGCGCGTAAAGGATAACTGATCATAGCGCTTCCGCATCTCTACGTTGAAGGGTTGATATGGGGCCGCCTGATGAACGGTAGCTAAAGCCGCCTCATCGAGCGCTGGATGCCCGGAAGAGCGCAGCAGCGACGCCTCCAGCAGCCGTCCGGTGTGGTGAATAACCACTTTAAGCGTCAGTTCACCCTGAAGATTTCCCCCCGGATAATTGTTGGAACCAATGCGCTCGCATTTGCGCCGCCACATGGCGAGGTAAGCGCTCTCGGCGCTGCTAAGCCCTCCTAGGTTGCTCAGCCGGCGCACTCGGCTGTCGCCAAGTTCCTGTTGTCGTTGGTCATCCAAAGCCGCTATTTGTTGCGCGACCCGACTTGGATCTAAGAACGGAATCGGTCGTGGCGACGGTATTACCGGCGTTAACTCTTGGGATGCTGCTTCAGGTTTGCGGGCGGATTCAAGAATTTCTGCCGGCTGAGTTTCCGCTACCGGCACTGGCGGTCTGGGCTCGGGCAAGATTTGTTGCGCTATTTCATCTGCATCGGTCTTTTGCGTTGCCTGCTGGGTTACCGGATCACCACCCCGCTTCAGTTCCAGGGTCAGGGGCGGCGCGACGACGAGCGCTGCCTTAGTGGGCAAATTTAGCCCTAGCAGGACAATGACATGAGCGCCAATCGCAAGAAATAGGGTGAAGAGAAGCCGGTCTGGCGCGACATGCATGATGGCCAAACCGCGCCTCAGGCGATTAACGAATCCATTAAGTCTCCTGCGATATCCAGACCAAACTGGCTATCCAGCTCGCGTACGCAGGTCGGGCAGGTGACGTTAATCTCTGTCAGATAATCACCGATCACGTCGATACCGACGAAGACCAGGCCGCGCTTTTGCAATTCTGGGCCAATCTGCTCGGCGATCCATCGGTCCCGATCCGTGAGCGGTCGGCCTTCGCCTCTACCGCCAGCGGCTAGATTGCCCCGAGTTTCACCGGCGGATGGAATTCTTGCCAGTGCGTAAGGCACCGGCGTGCCGTTAACAATAAGAATTCTTTTGTCGCCGTCGACAATCTCTGGCAGGTACACCTGTCCCATGATTTGTTGTTTGCCGCTATCGGTCAGCGTCTCGAGCACCACGGAAAGGTTCGGATCCGACTCCATGACCCGAAAAATGGAGGCCCCACCCATGCCATCAAGCTTTTTGAACACCACGTTTTTGTGCTCTGAGTGGAATCGCTTCAGGGCGTCCATGCTGCGGCTGACGATCAGCGGCGGACAGCATTGAGGAAAGGTTGTTGCGAATAGTTTTTCGTTGCAGTCCCGCAAAGCGCCGGGTCGATTGATGACTCTCACCCCCTCTTTTTCCGCCATTTCAAGCAGGTAGGTGGTGTAGATGTACTCCATGTCAAAGGGCGGATCTTTGCGCATCATGACAATGTCCATGTCCGATAGCGGCCGTTGCTGAGCGTCACCCAAGTGGTACCAAGGAGCCGCCCCGGAAGCCACGGTGGCAGGATCTAGCTGTACTGCAAATTCGCTATCCAAGGTGAGTGATCGCAGATTAGCCTGCACCTGGGCATCGCAAATCATCAGATCCTCCTGGCGAAAATAGAATACCTTCAGGCCGCGCAGCTGCGCGGCGCGAATCATGGCGAGGGTAGAGTCCTTTTTGATCGCAAGGGATTCGATTGGATCCATCAAAAAAGCGATATTGGTCATGGCGGGTTCCGCAGCTAGGAAAAACGCTACGGTAACGATTGTTGGGCCAAAGACGCAAATAGAATGCGCGGTCTGGTCTTTCGTTGCGCCCTTTTCTGGAGCCAGCGCCCGAGACGGGTATGATGCAGAGCACGCGCGGTTATTCTTCAGCCGAGCAACCGAGCCACTTTGACAGTGAGTTGCCATGCCAACCTCCAGCACAGCGGAAAAAATAAAACACCTGCGGCAAGAATATGAGCGTGGCCTGCTATCGATCATCGTTGATGCAAACCGGCGCGATGGCTTTGCGTTGATGGACCGCACAGTGGGCGAAGTTGCAGCGTTGACGGTAGCGCCAGCTCAGTGGCAGCGCATTCGTCAGTGGCTGTTGGCTCAGCAATCTGGTCAGCTCTCGGTGACCAGGGATACCTTTGCTCTGCTCAGAGACTTAGGCAGAGTTCTGAAATATTTAGACCACCAGGCGGACAAAGCAGGCCACCTCCCTCTTGGCGCAGACGTGCTGTTAACCCCATTACTGATTAGGGCTCGCATGGATCTCACCCCCGTGGAGAGTGTGAGTCACCTTGAGGCTAACTGGCTGCAAGCGCTGCAGAACTTGGTCACGGCATTCAATGCTTGGCACCCGCAACCACAAGAGCATAAGCAGCCGCTGGCAAAGCTGCGCGAATGCTTTGCTCAGGTGCATGAGTTTGCTCAGTCGCTATCTTGGGATGACGCCAAAGAAATCAGTGATTCGCTCATGAACATGCTAGACCGTCTCCTAGACGGCACCCTTGCAGCAACAAGTGACCACCCCAGCGTTGCTTGGTCGGCTCTGGTCCTTCTCGAGTCACTTTCGGTGCCGAAAGCCGACTCGCCTCAAGATTCACAAATCGACGATGCAGCTTACGAGCGAGTCATTGAACGAGCCGATGTATTGGCATCTGGCGGCAGTTTTGCCGGTGCGGATCCAGACCCGTTGCCACAAGGTGTCGCGCTCGCTACCGATTCGACGGCGGCATCCGTTAACGCCCAACTCGCCACGGTGCTGGAGGCCATCCCCCCGTTGGTGGCCGATACCTTAGGTGAAAGAGATGACGCGCCCACCGATAAAGAGCTGCGGGCGGATCTATCCCAGCTTGCGCATCTTGCGCAAAAGCTGCTTGGCCGTTTTGATCCGGACTAACGCCAGTCTTTTAACACCAGCCGTTTAACTCCAACCTTTTAGCGCCAACCTTGGGCTTGCTGAACCAGCGCCAGGGCCACCCCAGGCATGGTCTCGGCCCTGAGCACTGTCGGACCAAGGCGATAGATCGCCACCTGGTTTTGCTCAAACAATGCTCGCTCGTCCTCGCTCCAGCCACCTTCTGGTCCAATGAAGAGCAGGCGAGGCGCTGCTTCTAGCACCGCAGGCAACGTTTCTCCTTGGGGGTCAAAGACGACGCTGATCATGTCCTTGGACAGCCGACTTAATACGTCACCCGTTGCGTCAGGGCCGCGCAGCATTGGCATCCACAGGCGTCCGCACTGTTCACAGGCTGACGCGATAATGCGCCGCCAATGCTCGAGTTTTTGCGCCAAGCGCTCGCCTTTAAGCGGCACATTGCTGCGCTGAGCCTGCAGCAGCCAAATGTCGTTAGCCCCCACCTCTACCGCTTGCTGAATGGCCCGATCCATGGCCTGTCCTTTCAAAAGCCCGATGGCCACTGACGGGGCAAGGTTGGACGGAGGGGGCACCGCCAGTACATCTTCTACCCGAATTTTTGCTCGGCGTTGGTGGGGTTCTACCAGTTCGCATCGATAGCAGTCACCGACCCCGTTAAAAATGTCCAAGGCATCTCCCGCGGTTAGGCGAAGGACTTTGCAGGCATAGTTGGAGCGCTCGGCATCAAGCTGCAGTATTTGGCCAAAAGCATGCTGCCCCGGCACGAAGAAACGGTTTAGACGTGACAAATTATCCTTCGAGAAAGCCCAAATTACGGCAAATTTGGCTACTCGCACCCCATCGGTTAAGAGTGTAGAAGTGTAGCCCAGGAGCGCCTATTTGCAGCAGCTTCTCGCAAAGGTTAGTCACCACCTCTACACCGAAAGCGATGAGATCTTTTTCTCGATCGGCGTAGTTCGCCATGGACTTGGAGAGCCATCGCGGAATGTCGGCGCCCGCTTTCGCGCTGAAGCGCTCTAGCGACTCAACATTGGTAATGGGCATTACCCCGACGTGGACGGGAATAGATAAGCCTGCTTTCTCGCACTGCTGCAAAAAGTTTTCGTAGGCTTCCGGAACATAAAAGTACTGGGTTATCGCGGCGCTGGCACCGGCTCGCACCTTGTCAGCAAAGAAGTGTAGGTCCTCCTTGGCGCAGCGGGCATCTGGGTGCACTTCCGGATAAGCAGCAACAGTTAATTCAAAGTGGTCTCCGTAGCGCGCTTTGACGTGCTGAACCAGTTCCTTTGCGTAAATGGGCGGATGGGTTCCTGCGGACGCTTCATCTCCCCGCAGACACAGCAGTTGGGTGACACCAAGCTCGCGATATTGATCGATCAAAGCATTGAGTTCATGCGTAGTGCTACCCCCAAATGACAGGTGGGGTACGCAGGGCCTGCCTGCATCCAGCAACTGGCCAACCAGCGCGGCGGTGCCTTGACGAGTGGTACCGCCAGCACCGTAAGTTACCGAGAAGAAGTCAGGTTTGAACGCGGCAAGTTTGGCTGCAGGGCCAGCCACCAATCGCTGGATGCCTTCGTCGGTTTTCGGCGGGAAAAACTCGAAGCTCAGGCCTATGGGTAGCCGGTTGCGTTCGCTGGGAAGCTGTTGCGCCATGATGAGTTCCTAGTGATGCCCTGGTAACAAGGGAACTCATCATCGGTATCCCCAGTTTAGGCGATGGCTGCCGCCAAGGCCTCTGCTTTATCGGTGCGCTCCCAGGTGAAGTCGTCACCGGTGCGACCGAAGTGGCCATAGGCAGCGGTTTGTTCATAAATGGGACGCTTGAGATCCAGCATCGCGATTAAGCCTTTGGGCCTCAAATCAAAGTGTTCACGCACAAGTTGAACGATTTCGCTATCGGGCAATTTACCGGTGCCATAGGTCTCAATGCTGATGGAGGTGGGTTCAGCCACGCCGATGGCGTAGCTAACCTGGAGTTCGCAGCGCTCGGCTAATCCCGCAGCAACGATGTTTTTTGCTACGTAGCGGCCGGCATAGGCAGCGGATCGGTCAACTTTGGAGGGGTCTTTCCCGGAGAAAGCACCGCCGCCGTGTCGGGCCATGCCGCCATATGTGTCCACGATGATTTTGCGCCCGGTCAGGCCACAGTCTCCCACCGGCCCGCCAATAATGAATTGCCCCGTGGGGTTGATGTGGAACTGGGTCTCCTTAGACACCCAATTCTGCGGCAGCACCGGCTTGATAATTTCTTCCATAACGGCCTCCCGTAGCGTCTTCTGGTCGACATCGGGGGAGTGCTGGGTCGACAGCACCACGGCGTCAATGCCCGTTGGTCTGCCGGAATCATCGTAACGAAAAGTTAGCTGGCTCTTAGCATCGGGTCGTAAAAACGGCAATCCGCTGCGCCTTGCTTTAGCTTGCTGCTGCACCAGTTGGTGGGAGTACACAATGGGGGCCGGCATGAGCACGTCAGTTTCGTTAGTGGCGTAGCCAAACATCAGCCCTTGGTCACCAGCGCCCTGCTCATGACTCTGGGTTTCGTCCACGCCTTGAGCGATGTCCGGGCTTTGCTGTCCAAGAGCGTTGATCACGGTGCAGGACTCGGGATCGAAGCCGATTTCGGGGCCGTCATAGCCGATGCGGGCAATAACCTGCCGCGCCAGTTTGTCAAAATCGACTTGCGCGTCACTGCGAATTTCGCCCGCAAGAATAACGATCCCGGTCTTGATCATGGTTTCGCAGGCGACGCGGGACTCTGGGTCCTGGCTGAGCATGGCGTCGACGACGGCATCGGATATTTGGTCGGCTACTTTGTCCGGGTGGCCTTCAGAGACAGATTCCGAGGTAAATAAAGTCGTAGTAGGCATGGCGGCTCCTTGTTGGTTGGCAGGAGATGAGCTGGGGTGGCGTAGTTAACCGAGGTCTGGGCGCCGGTAAAAAGCGCAAATACCGTTGGTTGGCACGACTCTCCTTGGGCACGCGCCAATCGACGAGCAGGACTCTACTGGGTTTCTGCTTTGGTGTTAAGGGTCAGTAATTTTCGCCGGACGGGCGGTTTATTTGGTTTTTTGAATCAGAAAGTTTGCAGCAAGGGCGGCAAAACAAGGACAATGGTCGCCTCGATTTAAAGAGAAGTTTTATGCCGTCACGATTTGCTCTCGCTAATGCCGTACGGGTGTTGGCAATGGACGCTGTGCAAGCAGCCAACAGTGGACACCCCGGCGCGCCCATGGGCCTGGCGGATGTAGCGGAAGTCTTGTGGCGAGATTTTCTCAAACACAACCCCAATGATCCTAGTTGGTTTGACCGGGACCGCTTTGTGCTGTCGAACGGGCACGGATCCATGCTCCTTTACGCCTTGCTTCATCTGACGGGCTATGACGTTAGCCTGCAAGACCTGAAGGACTTTCGGCAGCTGCACGCCAAGACCGCAGGTCATCCGGAATTTGGAGAGTGTCCTGGGGTTGAGACCACTACAGGTCCCCTGGGCCAAGGTTTTGCCATGGCCGTTGGTATGGCGCTGGCAGAGCAAAAGCTGGCTGCAACGTTTAATACACCGGATCACAGCATCGTTGATCACCGCACTTGGGTCATCGCCGGCGATGGTTGTTTGATGGAGGGTATCTCCCACGAAGCAGCCTCGTTAGCGGGGACGCTGGGACTGTCTAAGCTGATCTGCCTGTATGACGATAACGGGATCTCCATTGACGGCGAGGTCAGTGAATGGTTTGGAGAAGATGTTCCGGCTCGTTTCGAGGCCTACGGCTGGCGAGTCATTCGCAACGTCGATGGTCACGATGCCGATGAGATTTCCAGCGCCCTGACTGCCGCAGTCCAAACTGATGGGCGGCCAACTCTGGTGTGCTGCAAGACGGTGATCGGCTTCGGATCGCCGAATAAGCGTGGTACTGCCGGTGCTCATGGTTCGGTGTTGGGTCAAGACGAGATTGCGCTGACGAAGAAAGAGTTAGGCTGGACCGCAGGAGATTGGGAAATTCCCGCAGATATCGCCGAAGCTTGGAATCAGTGCGAAGCCGGTGCTCAAGCCCAGCAGGCCTGGGAACAGCAGATGCAGTCCTTCGGCGTTGCTAATCCGGCAGCAGCTGAGGAATTCGCGCGGCGTATGCGCGGTGAACTGCCAGCGAATTGGCAGGCGGGCATTGACGCTTTTGCAGCAGAGCAGCAGGCCAGCATGACGGACCTTGAAACGCGCAAGTCTTCGCAGGCGGCCATTGGCGCCGTGGCCCAAGGCCTGCCCGAGCTTTTCGGTGGTTCAGCGGACTTGACCGGTTCAAACAACACTCGCTGGAGTGAGGCCGAGGACGACCAGTACCTGAGCTACGGCGTGCGTGAGTTCGGGATGACAGCGATCAGCAATGGCATTTTGCTCCACGGCGGCTACCGACCCTTTACCGGCACGTTTCTGATCTTCATGGAGTATGCCCGCAACGCTGTGCGCCTGGCGGCTCTCATGCAGATACCCAATATTTTTGTTTACACCCACGATTCGGTGGCCGTAGGCGAGGACGGGCCTACGCATCAGCCGGTGGAGCAGCTGGCGAATTTACGCACGACGCCTAACCTGGCCACCTGGCGGCCCTGCGACACGGTAGAGACGGCTTTTGCTTGGAAGGCCGCGATAGCCAGTCAAAACAAACCAACAGCCCTGGTGTTTACGCGGCAAAAAACCGCGGCCCAATCGCGTTCTGCCCAAGCCTTTAGCGACATTGAAAGAGGCGGATACATCCTGCACGAGCCAGAGACGGATCCCCAGGTAGTCTTGATCGCCACCGGTTCAGAGGTAGCCCTGGCCATGGACGCCGCGTCCACTTTAGCCGCCCAAGGGGTCGCTGCACGGGTTGTTTCCATGCCTTGCGTCGAAGTTTTTGCCGCCCAAGATGCGGCGTATCGAGAAGCGGTTTTGCCAAGTGCCGTCAGAGCGCGAGTAGCTGTGGAGGCGGGCCATCCGGATATCTGGTTTAAGTATGTTGGGCTTGACGGGGCTGTAGTCGGGGTCGATCGCTTTGGTTTGTCAGCGCCAGGTGCTCAGGCCCTAGAGGAAATGGGTATTAATGCGGCACACGTGGTAACCGAAGCTCTGAGCGTTTTGGGCAGATAATCGCCAACGCGCAGGTTCAAGGTGCAGCTTCAAGACGCAGGTTTTGCGGGTTAGCCTCGACGCGCTGGGCGCAGGCAGTGCACACAACGATAATTCAAGATTGGGAATGACCATGAATCTACCGCCAATCAAGGCGATGTCCGAGCTTCATCTGCACGGTAAACGCGTGCTGATACGCGCGGACCTCAACGTGCCTTTGAGCCACGGGCAGGTTGCCAGCGACACCCGAATTCGCGCATCGCTACCCACCATTCAGGCAGCCTTGGAGCAGGGGGCCGGTGTGGTGGTGATGTCACACCTGGGGCGGCCGGTAGAGGGTGAATTTGATGCTGCCAGTTCGCTAGCCCCGGTTGCCGCAAAGCTGGGCGAGCTGTTGGGCAAAAGCGTTGAGCTGCTACCCGAGCTCGATCAATGCAAGACCGTTGCAACCGGTCATGTGGCTTTACTAGAAAATGTGCGGTTTTTGACTGGGGAGAAAGCCGACGACCCTCATTTGGCCAGGCGCATGGCAGAGAACTGCGACGTGTTCGTGATGGACGCGTTTGGCACCGCCCATCGAGCCCAAGCGTCTACTCACGGCGTGATTTTGCAGGCGCCTCAAGCGTGTGCCGGGCTGCTTTTGCAGGCCGAGCTCAATGCGTTTGAACAAGCTCTGGCGCAACCCGCCAAACCGATGGTGGCGATTATTGGCGGCGCAAAGGTTTCTACGAAACTGGAAGTTTTAGGCTCTTTGTCCTCCATTGCGGACAGCATTATCGTTGGCGGCGGAATCGCGAACACCTTTATTGCAGCGGCCGGCTACGAAGTTGGCAGCTCTCTATACGAAAAAGATCTGTTAGATCATGCGCGCGGTATTGCTGAACAGGTAGATATTCCCATCCCAGTGGATGTGGTCGTGGCCAAAAGCTTTTCCGCCGACGCTGTCGGCGTCGTCAAGCCCATCAACGAAGTACAGCCGGACGATATGATTTTGGACATTGGGCCCATAACCGCTCGAGCATGGGCCGAGAATTTAATGGAAGCCAAAACCATTCTTTGGAATGGCCCGGTGGGTGTCTTTGAGTTTGCCCAGTTTGGTCAAGGTACTAAGGTTATCGGTGAGGCCATCGCCTCAAGCAGTGCGTTTTCCATTGCTGGCGGAGGCGACACGCTTGCGGCGGTAGAAAACTACGGGCTAGAAAACCGCATTTCCTACATCTCAACCGGCGGTGGTGCGTTTTTGGAATTGGTAGAAGGTAAAGTCCTGCCGGCGGTGGCGGCTCTGGGCACTCGCAGCGCGGAATAAGATGGTGCGCCTGATGGCGCGCACGAACAGTTTAGTTAATTGGAGAATACACATGGCACTGATAAGCATGCGCCAGCTCTTGGATCACGCGGCGGAGAACGATTACGGCGTGCCGGCATTTAACGTCAACAACCTAGAGCAGATGCGCGCCATCATGGAGGGTGCGGATGAAACCAACAGTCCGGTGATTGTTCAAGCCTCAGCGGGAGCGAGAAAGTACGCGGGCCCTAACTTTCTGCGCCATCTCATGCTCGCGGCGGTAGAAGAGTTTCCCCACATTCCGGTAGTCATGCACCAAGACCATGGCGCGTCGGCTGACGTGTGCCAGCGTTCCATTCAGATGGGCTTCACGTCGGTGATGATGGACGGCTCACTGCTTGAGGATCAAAAGACACCGGCAGATTACGAATACAATGTTGACGTCACCCGCCGAGTGGTGGCCATGGCGCACGCATGTGGTGTTTCCGTTGAAGGCGAACTTGGCTGCCTCGGGTCTTTGGAAACCGGCACTGCTGGCGAAGAAGACGGTGTTGGTGCCGAGGGCGTGCTGAACATGGACCAGCTGTTAACGGACCCGGAAGAAGCCGCTGATTTTGTCGCCAAGACCGAAGTGGATGCCTTGGCCATTGCCATTGGCACGTCTCATGGCGCCTATAAGTTTAGTCGCCCACCCTCAGGCGACATCTTGGCCATCGAACGCATCAAGGCCATACATCAGCGTTTGCCCAATACTCATTTAGTCATGCACGGCAGTTCGTCCGTGCCCCAGGAGTTGCTGCAAGAGATAAATGCTCACGGGGGTGAGATCGCCGAAACCTATGGTGTACCGGTGGAGGAAATTCAGCAGGGCATCAAGCACGGCGTGCGCAAGGTCAACATCGACACCGACCTGCGCCTCGCCTCTACAGCGTCCATTCGTAAATTCCTGGCAGCCAATCCTGAGGAATTTGATCCGCGCAAATACCTAGCGGTTTCTCAGCAGGCCATGAAGGCCGTGGTGGTCGCGCGCTATCAGGCTTTTGGCACAGCGGGCCAGGCCGATAAGATTCAAGCCAAATCTCTTGAGGCCATGTTTTTGGATTACGCCGCCGGGGATCTGGCCCCGAAGATTGCCTAGGGCCCTGTCTTGTTAGAACTTGCAAAGCGCGGACAAGGCGCCTTCGACGATGCCGCCCTGATACAAAGCTTGGCCGCGCCGCCAGTGGATCAGGGGACATGGTGCGAAATCGACGGTAGCTTATTCGACCAGTACAACGCCTATTACAGCCTCGACTTCAACGCCCTTGGTGCGTCCCGCTCCTATGGTGTGGTTGCAGTGGGAGACGAACGGATTTTCACGCAAACCTTTGTGCCTGCAGGCGGCGCACCGGTAGCCTGGGCGCTGGTGTGTCACGGCTACTACGATCATATGGGTCTATACGGTCATCTGATCGGCCGCCTGCTGGAGCGCAACGTTGCGGTGGTTGGATTCGACCAGATCGGCCACGGCCTCTCTACTGGCCCGCAGGCGACCATCAGCGATTTTCAGCGCTACATTAAAGTCATCGAGGCAGTGCATCTACTCAGTAAGCGACTGTGTGGCAACTTACCCCTGCACTGGTTCGGCCAAAGCATGGGCGGCGCTTTGACCATGGAGTATTGGCAGCAGCAGCGCTTGGCCCAACAGTCTCAACCCACGGGGGAAATGGTACTGTTGGCGCCCCTGGTGCGGCCCTATGCTTGGATAGCAATGCGGTGGGTTTTTGAGGTGGCCAAACGGCTGGTGGATCATCGGCCTAGAGACGTGACCACCAATATTGATAATCCAGAATTTGTCACGCTACTGACTAAAGATCCTTTGCAGGCAAAAACACTGCCTGTGGCTTGGGTAAACGCCATGGTGAACTGGTTTCATCAATTTGAGGCGGGGCCGCCTTCGGTGCTCTCACCCAAAGTCATTCATGGCTACGGCGATCGTACCGTTAGTTACCGGTACAACCTGCCAGTGCTCGAGCGACTGTATCCTCAGGCGTGGGTGCATGTTGTGCCGCCCGCCCGCCACCACTTGGTCAATGAAGTGCCAGAAATTCAAGCCGCCATATGGGAATGGTTAGATGCGGCCTGTGACTGGCAGAAAAGGCAGGGAGAAAGTAATGCTGGCTGATGTATTGGCGCCGAAGCAGATAAAGGAAGACCCAGAGAGCCTGCAGATTTGGGGTAAAGACTGGACCAACGGATTTGTGGTCGCGCCAAGCGCCATTGTTTTTCCTGAGAGCCTAGAGCAGCTTCAGGATCTGGTGGCCTACGCCCGGGCGAACACTGTCAAGCTAGTACCGTCTGGGGGGCGCACGGGTCTTTCCGGCGGTGCGGTAGCCAGCCAGGGCGAGATCGTGGTGTCTTTTGACCGCATGAACAAGATTCTGGATTTTTCTGCCAAGGATCGCATTGTGACCTGCCAGCCCGGCTTAATTACCGCCAACCTCCAGGCATTTGCCGAAGAGCAAGGGCTTTTTTATCCGGTGGATTTTGCGTCCTCGGGCAGCTCCCATATTGGCGGCAACGTGGCCACCAACGCCGGCGGCATCAAAGTCATTCGCTACGGCCTTACCCGAGACTGGGTTGCGGGCATGAAAGTGGTGACTGGCACCGGCGCACTGCTGGATTGCAATGCGGGTCTGATTAAGAACGCCACTGGCTACGACTTTCGACACTTGATGATTGGCTCCGAGGGCACCTTAGGTTTGATTGGTGAGCTGGATATGCATCTGGCTCCCCAACCTCAGCCGCAAATTGTGATGGTTGTCGGCGTTCCCCAGATCACCGACCTGCTGAATATTCTGCACTCTTTTGGCGACAAGCTGGCGCTGTCCGCTTTTGAATTTTTCTCGGATCTGGCCCTGCAAAAAGTTCAGGCGCATCGACAGCTGCCAGATCCGCTATCGAGCCGAGTGGAAAATTACGCTTTACTGGAATTCGACGAGTCAGATCTGACTCAAGCTGAAGAGGCCTTTGCCCAATGTTTGGAGGCGGGCTGGCTTGTTGATGGCGTGGTCAGCCAGTCCCAAGCCCAGGCCGCTGCGTTGTGGCAGCTGCGCGAGGGCATCTCCGAAAGCTTGGCTCCACACACCCCCTACAAAAATGATCTGTCCGTTCGCATTAGCGAGGTTCCAGCGTTTCTTGCCGACGTGGACCAGTATGTCAGCGAGGGTTACCCCGACTTTGACGTGTGTTGGTATGGCCACATTGGTGACGGCAATCTGCACCTGAACATCCTGCGTCCAGAGTCCATGTCCGTTGAGGAATTTTTCCACCATGGCCACGCTATGAGCCCTAAAATCTTTGAGTTGGTGCAGGCGCGGCGAGGCAGTATTTCTGCGGAACACGGCGTCGGCCTGTTGAAACGAGATTTTCTTGGCTACAGCCGCAGCGACGATGAAATTGCCCTCATGCGTGGTTTAAAAGACCTGTTCGATCCAGATCAGATTCTGAATCCGGATAAGCTCCTGCCGCTGGCTTAACCAGCTCGCGGCGAAATAGCGCTGGTAGCCCGGCGGGAATTCAGCGGTTATCGCCGTCCAGAAAACGGCCCAGCCCACCCAGCACAGAACCTTCGCCTTTGTCCTTGCCCCCGCCCTGGGGTGCCGCCGATAAAATGCGATCGGCCATGCGGGAGAAGGGGAGGCTTTGTAGCCAGACGGTACCGGTACCTTGCAAGGTGGCAAGAAACAGTCCTTCGCCGCCGAATACCATGGATTTTAGGCCGCCGGCTCGCTCAATGTCGTAGCGCACGCTGGGCGTGAAGGCCACCAGACACCCGGTATCTACCCGCAAGGTTTCGTTGTTGAGCTGTTTTTTGATGGTGGTGCCACCGGCCTGGATAAAGGCCATGCCGTCGCCCTCCAGGCGCTGCAGGATGAAGCCCTCGCCACCGAACAGCCCCGCTCCAAGTTTTCGATTCAGCGTGATATCCAACTTGGTACCCAATGCGGCGCAAAGAAACGCATCCTTTTGGCAGATCAACTCTTCGCCGATTGCGGCCATGTTCACCGGGACGATGTTGCCTGGATAGGGCGCAGCGAAGGCGACCCGGCGCCGACGGCTTTGGTGGTTTGAGAAGTGGGTGGTGAACAAGGATTCACCCATGATCATGCGTTTACCGGCTCCGAAAAGCTTGGTCATTACGCCCTGGCCAGCGTCAGAGCCGTCACCCATTTTGGTTTCGAAGGAAATCCCGTCTTCCATATAGGTCAGCGCACCCGCTTCCGCGATAACGGTTTCACCCGGATCCAGCTCGATCTCCACGACCGGCATGGCATCTCCGAGAATGGCGTAATCAACATCATGGCAGCGCATGTTTCGGACTCCAACGTACGTTTGGAGCCTCGATCCTAGGTTAAACGGTAAAGTGAGTCCTCGAATGTCCGGCGAAAACGTAGACCACTTCGAAAAAATGCCGGCCGGGGCCGGGGAAGATGCCACGTGATAAAAATTCGCGCTGCTTGCCCAATCTATGGGGTGGCCGGGGTGGCGTGAGGAAGTTGCTCGTTAAGGCGTCAAGGTGACTATGCCGCTTTGTCCAGCCAAGAACGCGACATTGGCCGCCTGTTGCGCAAAAATACCGTTGCAAACGACGCCGGCAACGTTGTTAATGCGCGCCTCAAGATCAAACGGATGCTCAACGGTCAGGCCATGAACATCCAAGATAATGTTGCCATTGTCGGTGATGACGCCCTCTCGCCAAATTGGGTTGCCGCCCAAGGTCACCAAAGCCCGAGCAACTAAGCCTCGGGCCATTGGAATTACCTCAATAGGTAATGGGAAAGCGCCCAAGCACTGAACTAATTTGGTGTCGTCGGCAATGCAAACGAATTCATCAGCGGCGGCGGCCACGATTTTCTCTCGGGTAAGGGCAGCGCCCCCGCCCTTGATCATGTTGCCAGCGGCGTCGATTTCGTCCGCGCCGTCAACGTAGACGTCTAAGCGTGGCGTGGCGTTAAGGTCCAAGACGGTAATGCCGTGGTCGACCAGGCGCTGGTGGGTTGCCTGGCTGGATGCAACCGCCGCATCGAAGGTGTGTTTAATGGCGGCCAGTTCGTCAATAAAGCAGTTGGCTGTTGACCCCGTGCCGACGCCGACGATGCTTTTGCTGTCGAGTTTGGGTGCAATGTAGGAGATGGCTGCTTTCGCCGCCTGTTGTTTGAGGTCATCTTTGGAGTGACTGATAGCGCGCCTCGTGAGTGCTAGAAAAATGAAGAGTTCGTTCGAGTTTCGAAAAACCGTAGAGAAAGTGTTCGCATGTTGGAAAGTTATGTAAAGAAAATTCTTGGTTCAAGAGTTTATGACTTAGCCGTTGAGAGTCCATTGTCGCCAGCGCCATTGCTCAGCCGCCGTCTTGGCGTGCAGGTCAGCTTGAAGCGTGAGGATATGCAGTCGGTCTACAGCTTCAAGCTCCGCGGTGCCTACAACAAAATGGTTCAGCTACCCCAGGAGCAAAAAAACGCCGGTGTGATTACGGCGTCGGCGGGCAATCATGCTCAGGGTGTTGCAATTTCGGCGCAAAAGCTCGGCATACGCGCCACCATCGTCATGGGTAAAAATACTCCGAGCATCAAGGTAAACGCGGTCAGAGATCGTGGTGCCAAAGTCGTGCTCTTCGGCGACAATTACAATGAGGCCGCCGAGCACGCCAAAACGCTTTGCGACGCCGAAAACCTGGTCTACATCCCCCCTTACGATGATGTGGATGTAATTGCCGGCCAAGGCACCATTGGCATGGAAATCGTCAATCAGCACAGCGAACCCCTCGACGCCATTTTTGTGCCCGTTGGCGGCGGCGGTTTGCTGGCCGGCGTCACCGCTTACGTGAAATACCTCAACCCCAAAACGAAGATCATCGGCGTTGAGGTAGAGGGCTCCAATTGTTTGGACGCGGCCATGCGCGCGGGCCGGCGGGTCAGTCTGCCTATCGAAACCTTAGATCTGTTTGCCGACGGAGTCAGCGTTGCACAAATCGGCAAGGAGACGTTCAAGGTTGCCAAGCGTTATGTGGATGACGTGGTGGTGGTCAATGTCGATGAGATTTGTGCTGCTATTAAGGACGTGTTTGAAGACACGCGCTGTGTGGCGGAGCCGGCAGGCGCCCTGGCCATTGCTGGCATGAAACGCTACCTCGCGCAGAACTCCGGCATGAATCACGTGGTCTCCATTGTTAGCGGCGCCAATGTCAACTTCGACCGATTACGCCATATCTCTGAGCGAGCCGAGGTGGGTGAGGCTAGAGAGGCAATTTTGGCGGTGACCATTGACGAAGCGAAGGGCAGCTTTTTGAAGTTTTGCCGAGCGCTGGGCAAGCGGGCCATTACCGAGTTCAACTACCGCTGCGCGGATGCAGATCAAGCGCACATTTATGTGGGGATCGGCGTGAAGTCAAAAGAAGACCGCTTGGAACTTGTGACCCAGCTGCAGAGCAAGGGTTACCAGGTTTTTGATATGACGGAAAACGAGGCGGCCAAGGTGCATCTGCGGCACATGGTGGGAGGACACCGACGCAACCCGACTACAGAGATGTTGTTCCGCTTCGAGTTTCCTGAGCGCCCTGGCGCGCTGCTGCAATTTTTGTCCGGCTTGGGTTCGGATTGGAACATTTCGTTGTTTCACTATCGCAACCACGGCTCGGCCTGGGGTCGAGTGCTGGTGGGTTTCGACGCCAGCATCAAGGAGAAGAAAACCTTACAGGATTACCTGCAGCGCATCGGCTATCGCTTTTGGTCGGAACAAGACAATCCGGCTTACGAATTGTTTCTTCGCTAGCCAGGGATTGGGCGTTTAACTTCCCCCACCGCTGCTGTGTTTGTGGGTCTGCGTCTAGCCCTGTTCCTCTGCCTGTTGGTGAGCATGCCACTCGTCCTCAAAGACCAGCTGGGTCATGTCGCGAATGTGATCCACGTAAAGCCGGCCAGCCAGGTGGTCAAACTCGTGCTGCACGACGGTGGCTAAAAAGCCCTGGAGCTCTAACGTTGCTGCCTGACCAGAACGGTCAAGATAATCCACGCGCACGTGCTGCGGCCGATAGACGAAGCCTCGCAAACCCGGCACCGAAAGGCACCCCTCCCAATAGCCGGCCTCGTCTGGGTTTAGCACCGTCAGCACGGGATTGAAAAATACGGTTAGCGGTATGGGCTCAATCTCTCCGTAGCGGCTGGGGCCGCCGGGGACTTCAATAATCGCCAGCTGCAGCGGTTGATTGATTTGAGGCGCGGCCAAGCCGATGCCGCCGGCATGGTGCAAGGTTTCGATCATGTCGGCAATCAAGGCGTTCATCTCAGGCGTCTCGATGTCTGCCCGTTGCACGGGTTGCGCCACCTGACGCAAAGTCGGGTGGCCCATCTTAATGATTTGATGAATGCTCATAGTGGTCCCTTAGGATGGCTGTCGATGTGGTTGCTGGAGTTGAAAAACCCCAGGCCGGATTCCGTTACTACGCCGTCTAAACCCAGGTCCCAGGTCTCAGCGGGCAGCACTTGCTCCGCCTGCTGCAGGCCATAGGCGACGCCGATGATGAGCGGTCGGCGGCTTGCTTGTTGGAAGTAACGATCATAGTAACCACCGCCCATACCTAATCGACCGCCGCAGTCGTCAAAGGCCAGCAGTGGTAGCAAAGCAACGTCCAGGTCGAAAGGGTCTATGGACAGCTCGTTGGGTTCTGCGGCGGGTTCTGTCAGGCCAAACCGGCCTTTGCGCAAGGCTGTTTGAGGGCCAATGCCATGAAAGGTCATATGTCCTTGGGTTTGCGACAGCACCGGTGCGTACAGACTAATCCCCTCAGCCCAAGCGGACTGCATCCAGGGAGCCAGGTCGACTTCTTCCGGGGTGGCCAGATAAATCGCGACCTTTTGGAAGTGCTTGCGCTGGGTAAAGAATGCGGTCAGATGGGCGGCAATTTGCTGGTGGGCCTGGCTTCTGACGGAGGAGGTCAAGGCCCCGCGCTTACGACGAAAGGTTTGCCGCAGGGCCTGCTTGTGGAGCTTAGGCGATGTCATAAGGATTCCCCCAGCACCACGCGACGTTGAAAAGCGCCCCAGGCCAAGAGCGTAAAATGAAAAGTTCTCCCGGTGATGCCGCTGTTGGTTTGCCCTGAACCGTTTCGATTCAAGGCGGAAACCTCAGCTAGCTCGAAGGCGGCCCATCAAGTTGGGTAAGCACACAGAACTAACGAAAGGTTCCCTGACGTTTTTATAACGGCTCAAGGACGCGACCACTGGCTAACATCCCAGGAGAAGCGGCAGTATAGCGATTTTTGCTTGAGGAAATAGGGCGTTGGCGCAGTAAATCTGGACGCTTGTGAACCCTGACTCATCTGCACAGTCCCTAGAGTTTTAGCTGTTTTCCATCGGCGATGGCTGCTGCAACGCGATCGCTCAGGGCGCGGATGCGCAGCTTGGCGTAATCTTGGCTGGTTTGTACTTTTGACTGGCCGTTGAGCAGATCATTCGACATGTTCAGCGCCGTCATGATGGCGACGCGATCAAGCCCAACGACTTTGCCTCCGGCACGAATGGCTTCCATCTGTTCGTTCAAATGGTGCGCCGCGCGACGCAGCGCATCCTCTTCTCCTTCCGGGCAGGCGATTTGAAACTCCTTCTGCATAATGGTCACGGTCAGAGTTTTCGTGCTGAGTTTCGTCATGGCGGGCTCAATCTGTTTGTTCGTTTTCTGCTTATTTTTTTCGCTAGATCGTCTTTTTATTCTTTCTCTAAGGCCCGCAGGCGGCCGATCATGGATTCCACGCGGCTTTTTGCCAGCTCGTTTTTTTCGATGAGCTTGGCGCGCTCCACCGACCAGTTCTCCTGTTGAGTGCGCAGGGCGCGGTTCTCTGTGGCGAGTTGTTCGGTCAGTGCGATCAATTCGCCCACCCGGCGTTCGAGAACGTCCATCTCTTGCATGGGTTGGCTGGAAGCTTGGTTTACATTAGACATAGGTTGGAATCGGCAGCTTGCTACAACCTTGTCATGCTGCTCGGCTGGCGTCTAAATTTCAATCGCCGAATGCTTTTTTAGCTCAGCCGTCTGCAAGGCGGCCCTTGCCGCCGCCAGCGGCGATGATCAGGGAGCGGCAACGCAACTACACTGGCAATTCCACATCCAGTGCGAGATAGTTTGCGCCACCCACAGGGCCGCCCACCACAAAAGACATCGCTATGACTGACCTGCGCATTCAAGCCGAAATGGCGGCTTTTTCCATTGAACCCGAGGAACTGCACGGCACTGTGTGCGGCATGGCCGTGAACGGTCGCCCAGAATTTGTGCTCAGCGAGTTAATCGACCTAGTGGGTGTTGATGCGCTCTCAGATCAAGAGTCCATTGGTGCATTTGTCAATGCGACCTTGGACGAACTGCACGACCAAAATATGGTTTTTCAGCCCCTGATTGCCGAGGACGATGAGTCCATCGCGAAACGCGTAGAGACGATTGCCAACTGGTGTGGCGGCTTTCTTGCCGGTTTTGCCGCCGGCTTGGACTATGAGCAACACGAGTTGCCCGTTGACGTACAGGAGATCATCAAAGATCTGGTCTCGCTTACGGGTCTGGATCCCGAGGATTACAGCGAGGCGGACTTTGAGCCCGGGGAGCAGGAAGAGCATGAAGCGTCGCTGACCGAGGTACACGAGTACATTCGAGTTAGCATCATGCTGGTTCTGGCGCTGATGGACGATCACGCGGCCACGGCGGTATCGGATTGATTCAGCCCAGCCTGCACACGGGGGATTTTGATCAGCGCCGGCGTCAGCTGCTGGCTGCTATGCAACCTGGCGCTATCGCCGTTATCCCCGGTGCTCGCGAGCAGCGCCGCAATCGTGACGTGTACTACCCGTTTCGGCAGAACAGCGATTTTTACTACTTAACCGGATTCGTCGAGCCGGATGCGCTCCTGGTACTGATCCCAGGGCGGGCCCATGGGGAGAGCATCTTGTTCTGCCGAGAGCGGGATCCCGTGGTAGAGCGCCAGCGCGGACGGATTTTAGGGCCGGATCAGTGCTGCCAGGCCCTCGGCTTGGATGATGCTTTTCCCATTGCCGATGTGGACGATATTTTACCTGGCATGCTCGAAGGAAAATCCCAGATTTATCTGAGCATGGGGGAGCATCGCCAGTGGGATTTACGTGTGCTGGCATATCTCAAAACGCTGAGCGAATCTGACCCGGCAGAGAAAAATATCACCGGCGAGGTGGTTGATTTAGGGCACTTGCTGCACGAGCAGCGCTTGATCAAAACCGCCAAAGAACAGGCGCTTATGGCTCGGGCCGCGGAAATCAGCGTTGCCGCTCACTATCATGCCCTTGGCAGCATTGACGCCGCGCACCTGGAGGCAGACATAGAAACGGAGCTGCTATACAGCTTTCGCCGCCAGGGGGCTAAATACGAGGCGTATCCCAGCATCGTGGCCAGCGGTGAAAACGCCTGTATTTTGCACTATGCAGACAACGATCAACCGCTGGAGCAAGGGCACTTAGTGCTGGTGGACGCAGGCTGCGAGTACCAGCACTACGCGGCAGACGTCACCCGAACTTATCCCGTTAGCGGGCGTTTCAGTGCCCCCCAGCGGCGGCTGTACGAGGTAGTCTTAGCCGCTAACCGAGCCGCAATTGCCGCCTGCGTTCCCGGCGCGCCCTTTATCCGCCCTCACGAGGAAGCGACTCGGGTTCTGGTGCAAGGATTGGTGGATGTCGGTGTGCTCAGTGGTGACCCAGAAGCGCTCATTGCCAGCGGTGGCCATAGCAGATTTTGTCCACACAACGTCTCCCACTGGTTAGGGCTGGATGTGCACGACGTGGGTGACTACCGACTGGGTGAGGCCTGGCGGGATTTGTCTCCGGGTATGGTGCTTACGGTAGAACCCGGTGTTTACATTCCCCGGGACGACACCACCTTGGATGTGCCCGATGTATTTCGTGGCCTAGGTATACGGATTGAAGACTCGGTGCTCATTACTGCCCAAGGCTGTTCCGTGCTAACCGATGACTTAGTGAAGAACCCGGACGAGATCGAGGCGCTGATGGCCAGCGGACAGCGGGTGGTTGCATGAGTCCCACTGGCTCTTCACACAACATTATCGTCGCCGGCGGTGGTCCGGTCGGGGCGACTGCAGCGCTGTGTCTGGCAAATCAAGGGCACCAAATCACCTTGGTCGATCGTCAGCGCCCGCAGGCCGGGCCTGCAGGCCTGGGAATGGACGTGCGCAATGTGGCTTTGTCGCCCAGTTCCGCCGAATTGCTGTGCTCGGTTGACGGCTGGCCGGAGCAAGCGGCGGCCTACAATAAAATGCGTGTCTGGGAAGAAAGGGGCGCCAGCCAGCTTGAGTTCGATGCCGCCAGCGTGAACCGCTCAGAGCTTGGGTGGTTAGTGGAGGTGGCCCCCTTGCTGGAGCAGCTGTGGCAGCAGCTGGATCGCGCCGCAAATGTGGCGTTGGTTTATGGCGGTATCTGCGCTGTTCAAGCCGGGGCGGATGGCGTTCGCGCCAGCCTAGGCGACGGCCCGGATGCGCAAACCCTCGATGCGGATTTACTCATCGCCTCGGATGGCGCCAATTCCAGCGTGCGCCAGGCGCTAGGAGTGCCCGTGCGTCATTGGCAAACCGGTCAATTGGCCCTGACTACCGTGGTGCGTACCGAGCAGGGTCACGGTAACACCGCATGGCAACGATTCCTGCTGGATGGGCCGCTGGCCCTGCTGCCCAGCGTCAATCCTCAGGTTTGCTCTGTGGTTTGGTCCCAGTCTGAGGCCCAGGCACAGCGTCGGGTGGCGCTGGCTGACGCGGATTTTTGTCAGGAGCTGTTCCGCGCCAGCGAAGGGCGTTTGGGCCATGTGCTAGAGGTCGGTCCCCGCCAGGCTTTCCCGTTGAATCAACAGCTGGCGCAAAGCGCATATCCCCATCGGCGAGTGCTGCTGCTGGGTGATGCGCTGCGCGTCGTGCACCCGCTGGCCGGTTTGGGGGTGAATTTAGGCTTTGAGGATTTGGCCGCACTGCTGGCGGTGGCTCAATCCCGGGCAGATTTAACTGCTCCGGGCTGCTGGGATCAGTTTGCGCGTCAGCGCCTACTGCGCTCCGAGATTATGCTGCGCAGTCTTGATGCGCTGAGGCGGCTGTTCGGTAATGACGATCCCTGGGTTGGCTGGATTCGCAACCTAGGCGTGGGCTGGTTTGGTCGGCGTCGCTGGCTGCAGCGCCAGGCGATTGCCGAAGCCACGGGCCTCCACGAGCTGTCGGCCTGAAAGCCCTGCAACACTTGGCTGAGCCGATTTTGCGGCAAAGCCCAGTCCTTTGGTTACAATAGGTGGCTTTCGCGGGTGACTAGGTAAGCGCCCGACCCATCACTTCGGCGAAGAATTCATGGCAGATAAGACTCCACTTTACGATGCGCACCTGGCCGCCGGCGGCAAGATGGTCGACTTTGCTGGTTGGCTGATGCCGGTAAACTACGGCTCCCAAATCGAAGAGCACACTGCTGTGCGCAGCGACGCCGGAATGTTCGATGTCTCCCACATGACCATTGTTGATATCGATGGGCCTGATGCCGAAGCGTTTTTGCGTAAAGTGCTTGCCAACGACGTATCCGTGCTGCAGAACAATCAAGCTCTCTACAGTACCGCGCTGAATGCCCACGGCGGCATCCTGGACGATCTCATCATCTATCGTTTGGCCAAGGGATACCGATGCGTGGTCAACGCCTCCACTCGGGAGAAGATGCTGGAGTGGTTTGAAAGCCAAGCCATGGTGAATATGCGCATCGAACACAAACCCCAAGTGATGTTGGCAATTCAAGGCCCCCAAGCCATAGCCAAACTTTTGGCGGCCACGGATTTAGCAAGCCTGGACATCAAACCCTTTTTCGCCGCCAGCCACGGCGATTGGTTGATTGGCAGGACCGGCTACACCGGTGAGGACGGTGTTGAGGTAATGTTGCCGGCCGACCAGGGTCTTGCCCTGTGGCAGAGTTTGCTGGCGGTCGGTGTGAAGCCCGCGGGACTGGGTGCCCGAGATACGCTGCGCTTGGAAGCCGGGCTGAATCTTTATGGTCAGGACATGGACGAAACCCAGTCCCCGCTGGTAAGCAACATCGGGTGGACTGTGGCTTGGGAGCCTGCTGAGCGGGCCTTTATCGGGCGTCACGCCCTAGAGCAAGAACGGCACGCGGTATCTCACCGGCTCACGGGCATCGTGTTAGAGGACAAAGGTGTTTTGCGTCACGATCAGCAGGTGCAAACCGATGCGGGCCCTGGCTTGGTAACCAGCGGCACCTATTCGCCGACGTTACAGCGCAGTATTGGTCTGGTTCGGGTGCCAGCGGCGGCAGGGGAAAATTGCACCGTTGAAATTCGCGGCACGGCGAAAAGCGCACGTTTAGTTAAGCTGCCCTTTGTTCGCAAGGGTAAAATTCTGGTCAACTAACGGCCTAACAAAAGTTAGGTGAAACAAGCACTTTCGCGGAAAATGAACCGCGAAGAGGGACGTCACAGGCAGCTGCAGGTAGCGTCCCGTCGAACGCAAGGAGTGAGGGTTCCATGAGCGATATCCCAGCAGAACTGAAATACGCAGCCACCCATGAATGGGCGCGATTGGAAGAGGACGGTACCGTTACCGTTGGCATCAGTGACCACGCTCAAAGCGCACTGGGTGATGTGGTGTATATCGAAGCTCCTGAGGTCGGCTTGACTGTGGCCGCCCAAGAGGAGGCTGGCGTAGTCGAATCCGTGAAGGCAGCTTCCGACATATATGCACCGGTGGGCGGAACCGTCTGTGCAGTTAATGACAGCCTGGCTGATTCCCCAGAAATCGTAAACCAAGATCCCTATGGGGATGGTTGGTTTTTTAAGCTGACGCCAACAGATACGGCGGACTTAGATGATCTGCTTGATGCCGACGGCTATGCCGAGGTGTGTGCCGACGAAGAGTAATTGGCGTGCTGAAGCGCCCCAAATAAGTCGTTTTAAGCTGGGCCGCCTGAACACTGCGGGTACTGTGCTAACTAAGGCGGCGGACCAAAACGTTGAACGGGGGCTCCCTGTTCTGAAATAAACCGGAGTTGTGAATGCCGTTTATCCCGCATACCCAGACGGATGTTGACGAGATGTTGGCGCAGATTGGTGTCGATCAAATCGACGCGCTGTTTGACGAAATCCCTGAGCATCTAATCAGCGATCGTCTGGATAACGTGCCCAAAGGCATGAGCGAGATGGCCATGCTCCAGTACATGGCTCAGCGGGCTGAGCAAGATCAGGGCTATACCTGTTTTTTAGGTGGCGGCAGCTACGACCATCATATCCCTTCCGCGGTCTGGGACCTGACGACCCGAGGCGAGTTCATGACCGCCTATACGCCTTATCAGGCAGAAGCGAGCCAGGGCACCTTGCAGCTGATTTACGAATACCAAACCATGATGGCCTCTCTTACCGGCATGGATGTCTCCAATGCCTCCGTGTACGACGGCGCCAGCGGGTTAGCCGAGGCAGTACTGATGGCCGTGCGCGCCAACAAGAAAAACAAAGACGGCCGGGTGCTGATTGCCCAGTCCGTTCATCCTCATTACACCCAGACCACTCGCAACATTGTCCGCAATCAAGACGTTGATATCGACGTGTTGCCCATAGACAGCCGGGGCCTGATAGACCCGGCCCAACTTAGCGCCGCCGCGGGCGACACGGCCCCAAGCGCCATCATCATCCAGCAGCCCAACTTTTTTGGCGGTTTGGAATCCGTTGACGCCCTAACCGACTGGGCCCAAGACTTGGGTGCTTTGGTGATTGCGGTGGTGAATCCTATGAGCCTCGGCATCCTGAAGCCGCCGGGGGAATGGGGACAACAAGGCGCAGATATTGCCGTTGGCGATGGCCAGCCTTTCGGCGTACCCATGGCCTCTGGCGGGCCTTCGTTCGGGTTCATTTGTGCTCGCGCCGCGTTCATGCGGCAACTGCCCGGACGCATTATTGGTCGCACGGAAGACTTGGAGGGTCGGGTCGGCTACGCCCTTACTTTGCAGGCCCGTGAACAGCACATCCGCCGCGGCAAGGCTACCTCGAATATCTGCACCAACCAGGGTTTGTTAGTCACTGCCGGGACCATTTACATGAGTCTTATGGGGCCTCAGGGTATCCGCGAGACTGCTTTGGACTGTCACCGCAAGGCCAACGATTTGCGTCAGCGTTTGCTGGAGCTGGATGGCGTTGCGGACTTTTTCCCCGGCCCAACCTTCCACGAGTTTGCGCTGACGCTGCCCGTGCCGTCTTCTCAAGTGATCGACTACATGATGCAACAGGGGATTTTGGCGGGTTTGAACATGGCAGATTTTGTCGGCGCCGACGTGGCAAACGCTGACAGCGGCCTGCTGGTCGCCGTCACAGAGAAGCGCACTGATGGCGAACTCGATGAATACGTGCGTGTGTTTGGCGACGCATTGCAGGCAGTTAGCACAGGAGCATCGGCATGAGCGAGTTGCAGAACAACAGCGCAGAATTATCCAGCAACAAAAACCGGCGCGCGGTGCAAGGACGCTCGATCTTCGAGCTTAGTGCCCCAAGTCGACGAGCCAGCGCCCAGCGCGTAGACGGCACTGACGCCACCAGCCTGGCCGATATTCCAGCGCACCTGCTGAGAACCCAAGCGCCAGGTTTGCCCGAGGTGTCTGAGCTGCAGGCCGTGCGTCATTACACCAATCTGTCTCAGCAAAACTATGCCATCGACACCATGTTCTATCCGTTGGGTTCGTGCACGATGAAGTACAACCCCCGCGGCGCTCACAAAGCCGCCAGCATGCCGGGATTCCTGGGTCGTCACCCATTGGCTCCAGAAGCAGCCAGTCAGGGCCACTTGGCCTGTATGTACGACCTGCAAGAAATACTCAAAGACGTCACCGGCATGAAAGGTGTGTCTTTAGCGCCCATGGCCGGTGCCCAGGGTGAGTTCGCCGGCGTGGCCATGATTCGTGCCTATCACGAAGCCCGTGGGGATCATGAGCGAACCGAAATCATTGTGCCCACGGCTGCTCATGGCACCAATCCCGCCACGGCTGTGATGTGCGGCTATAAGGTGACGGAAGTACCGGTTAACGATGAGGGCGATGTAGACCTGGAAGCCCTCAAGGGCAAGGTAGGCCCGCAGACTGCCGGGCTGATGATGACCAATCCCTCTACCTGCGGTGTTTTTGAGCGGCAAATCGAAGCCATTGCCAGCACCGTGCACGATGCCGGCGGTCTGCTGTATTACGACGGCGCCAACCTCAATGCCATTTTGGGCAAGGTAAAGCCTGGCGATATGGGTTTTGACGTACTGCACATGAACCTGCACAAGACCTTCGCAACGCCCCACGGCGGCGGCGGACCTGGCGCGGGTCCTGTGGGAGTGGGTGAGCGACTTCTGCCTCACCTACCGGTGCCAGTGGTTGCCAAGGAAGCTGATGGATACCGCTGGATGGGCGCCCAGGATCTGCCCCAAAGCATAGGCACCTTGTCGGGATTTTCCGGCAATGCAGGAATACTGCTCCGGGCCTTGGCTTACGCCTTACTGCTCGGCCGCGAGGGGATGCACCGCGTGGGCCAGTACGCGACCTTAAATGCTAACTACATGGCCGCGCGGCTGGCCCAAGCCGGTTTTCAGCTGGCTTATCCGTCCCGGAGGGCGACCCACGAATTCATTGTGACCTATCAAAAAGAGACCAAGGAGCTCGGCGTTAATGCCATGGACATGGCCAAGCGGCTACTGGACTACGGCGTGCATTCGCCGACAACCTATTTCCCGCTGCTAGTGCCGGAGTGTTTTCTGGTCGAGCCTACGGAAACTGAAAGCAAGCAAGAGCTCGACGCTTTTGTGGATGCCATGATTGCTGTGCGCGCCGAAGCTCGGGAGGACGCGGACTTTGTGAAGCAGGCACCTTATTCCACACCGGTTCGACGCCTAGACGACGTTAAGGCTGCACGAGAGCTAGATCTGACCTGGAGTGAAGTCAGCGCTGGCTAGGATCCTAGCAGGGCTTTGAGCTCAGCAAGGTCCTGAATGGCATCGCTGGCTCGTCCATCCTCGAAAACAAAGGCGCTGACCCGGTTCCGGGTCGCGGCGCTGACGAGTCCCGGCAGATAGGCCGGCACCGGTCCCGCCACATCGTATGGCAAACAGAAAACCGTGAGCCAAGGTTGATAGCCTTGATGAAGGGCTGCGCGCCATGACGCCATTTCGTCCTCGGGGCCGCGCAGCACGACGGTTTGATCGCCGAGGCTGGCCTGCAGGGCCGTGATTAAACTGCAGTGGTTGGCCGGATAGCGTTCCATGGCCGCCCGAGCCCAGCGCAGGGTGTTGGCGGCGGCATCGATGTAGGTTGTGTTGCCCAGCAGCTGGCCAAGGGATAACAGTGCACTAGCTGCGGTTGCGTTGCCCGGTGGCAGGGCCTCATCAAAGCTTGGCTTGGGGCGAAAGATCAGTTCCGTTTGATCCGCTGGGGTGAAATAGAAGCCGCCGGCCTCCACGTCGTAGAACAGCTCCATGGTCGCGTCGGCTAGGTCTTGGGCGAAGGCGGCATGCTCTGCTCGCCAGCGATGGCTGAGCAGGGTGATGACGCCCTGTAGCACATTCGCATAGTCGTCCAAGAAGCCCGGGTTAGGGCCGCTACCGTCCTGCCAGCACACGCTCAGGCGCTGATTTTGCCAGCACTGGCGCATCAAGAAGTCGGCTATCTCTCCAGCGGTGTCCAGCCACCTGTCTTCCTGCAATGCCTCGGATGCCTGACACAGCCCGGTGATGAGCAGTCCGTTCCAGCCGGTCAGTATTTTTTTGTCGGTGACTACCGATGTTCGCTCGTGCCGGGCAGCGAGCAGGGTGGATCGGGCTTGGTCTAATAGTTGGTCTGCGCTTGCTTGCTCCAGGGACAAACGCTGGATAACCGAGCGATAGGAATCGCGCCGATGCAGTACCCAATGGTTGTCTGCATTTGCAGGTTTGTCTAAGGCATATAGGGTCTCGATGAGCAGATAGGCTTCCGGCTCTAACAGCTTTTTTACTTGCTCCCTGCGCCACAGGTAGTGGCGTCCACGCTGGCCGAAACTGGCGCCGTCTTGGCTAGCGTAAAAAGCGCCGGTTGCGTCGCGCATTTCCGCCATTAACCAGGACAAGGTGCTGGTCAGTGCATCTTCAAATAGCGCGTCGCCACCAAGTTTTAGTGCCTGAGCGTAAATACTCAGCAGTTGAGCGTTGTCGTAAAGCACTTTTTCGAATTGCGGAACGCGCCACTGGCGGTCTTGGGCATAGCGGAAAAAGCCGCCGCCAAGATGGTCAAAAATACCGCCTCGAGCCATTTGAGTTAGGGTGGTCATGACCATTTCGAGGCCATCTTTGTCCGCTTCATTGGCGCGGCGTGCGTGGGCCCAGTGTCGCAGTAAACGTTCTATGCTGCCGGGCATGGCGAACTTCATGCTTTGACCAAAACCGCCTTCCGCCGAATCGAAGCGCTGGGCCAAGGTATCCCGGCAGGCCTGCAGCAGGTCGATGTCGGTCATTTCTGGATCCAGCACTGGCGGCGACAATTGCTTCAGCGTGTTGGCTAGCTTGTCACTTTGGCTCGTCAGTTCTTCGCGCTTTTGGTCGTAAGCTTCGAACAAGCGCAGAAGTAAATCCGCAAAACCCGGCTGACCGTTTTGGGTTTGTGCCGGAAAGTAGGTGCCAGCAAAAAATGGCAGTTCAGTTTGCGGATCTAAAAACAAATTCAGCGGCCAGCCGCCGCCCTGCTGTGTGAGCAGCTGCATGGCGCTGAGATAAACCTTGTCCAGGTCTGGACGCTCCTCCCGATCGACTTTGATGCAGCAGTAATGATCGTTAAGCACTTGGGCTGTGACGGGTTCGCTATAAGACTCTCTAGACATAACCTGGCACCAGTGCGAGCCAGCATAGCCAATGGAAAGAAAGATCGGTTTGTCACTAATCTTGGCGTCTGCCAGGGTTTGATCGCTCCACGGCAACCAATGTACCGGTTGCTCTGAGTGCTGTTTTAAATACAGGCTGGTCTGCTGGGTCAGTGCGTTGGTCATAGTGAAAGAGCTGGGTCCATGGCGACGAAGTGCACAGTTTCGCACGTTTGTGCCCAGATTAGACCTTAGGCGCAACAACAGCGCCGCCAGCGCGAATAAATGACAGGCTCCAGTTGGTATTGTTGTATGGTTGGGGCGGAGGCAGAGGAAATGGATTCGAATATTGACCAGCATGGGTTTCGCCCTAACGTGGGTATTGTCCTGACTCAGGGGCGATCCAATCCCGCCGCCGAAGGAAAGGTGCTTTGGGCTCGGCGGGTTGGCGGTTTCAACGCGTGGCAGTTTCCCCAGGGCGGGATACACAGTGGTGAGACGCCAGAACAGGCGGTGTTTCGGGAACTCTACGAGGAGATCGGCGTTGCCGCCGAAGCGGTAAAGATTCTGGGCCGCACTGAGGACTGGCTGCATTATCGACTGCCCCGGCATATGCGGCGCAATAATTCCACGCCGGGGTTTGTGGGCCAAAAACAGCAGTGGTTCTTGCTGGAGCTGTTGGCCTCAGACGACTCCATCAGCCTGGACTTATCGGCTAAGCCCGAATTTGATGACTGGCAATGGGTCAGTTACTACTACCCAATTGGCCAAGTGGTAGATTTTAAGCAAGACGTTTACCGTCAAGCGCTGGTGGAGCTGGCTCAATACCTGCCCACTGCCAGCGCTTCCGCCTGAAATCTAACGCCCAGCAGGAACCGGCAAGAGCGAAAATGAGGCAACTCCGTGCTTAACGTGCTTCGAAAAATTGTTCAGGACGTTACCCAAGAGGGCGACTTTGCCCTGGCCGTACAGCGCCTTGCCGGGCACATTCAGGAAGCGCTGGGTACCGAAGTTTGTTCCATTTACCTAACCTCAAATGGCGACGACGGTTACGTACTTGCGGCTACTCAGGGGTTAAACAAAGAACGCATTGGCGAGGTCATCCTGACCCAAGATCAAGGTCTCGTTGGCTTGGTCGGGCGGCGGGCCGAGCCGTTAAACCTGGACGACGCGCCTAGCCACCCAAATTTCTATTTTGTTGCAGAAATTGGTGAGGAACCGTTTAACGCGTTTTTGGGCGTGCCGGTTTTGCATCAGGGCCGGGTGCTGGGTGTCTTGGTCGTGCAGCAACGTCAGCCGCGACGCTTCGATGAGTCGGAAGAAGCCTTTCTCGTGACCCTTTCCGCCCAGCTGGCAACCAGCATTGCCCACGCTGAGGCGGTGGGGAGCACAGTCGTCGCCGATGACTCCGTGGATTTGATAGATGATGGCGTGTTTAAGGGCTTCGCCGGGGCCCCTGGTATTGGTATCGGAGTCGGGGTGGTAATGCACCCCATTGCCGATTTGGACGCGGTGCCAAGCCGGCAGGCCGAAGATCTGACCACGGAGTTGATGCTGCTCGATCGGGCCATTGATGCGGTGCGAAATGACATTCGGAACATGATGCGAGATTTACAGGCCAGTTTGCCGCAAGAAGAACTGGCCTTGTTCGACGCCTACCTCCACATGCTGGACGATGGTGCCCTGGCCGGCGACATTCGGGCGGTGGTACGTCAGGGCCAGTGGGCTCAAGGGGCGCTGCGTAAGGTCATTCGTCAGCATGTCAGTCGGTTTGAGATCATGGATGACCCCTACCTGCGCGAGCGGGGCACAGATGTCAAAGATCTTGGCATTAGGGTTCTGGGTTACCTACAGCGCATCCGCGAGAAAAAAACCCAGTTTCCCGATAAAGCCATTTTGGTCGGTGAAGAGGTGACGCCGGGAATGCTGGCAGCGATTCCTGTCGAGCAGTTGCAGGGCGTTATATCGGTCCGCGGTTCTGGCAACTCCCACGTGGCGATTCTAGCTCGCGCCATGGGTATTCCCGCGGTGATGGGTGCCATAGACCTTCCAGCCTATGATCTCGAGGGTGTGCCCATTATCGTCGACGGTCATTACGGCGACGTGTATACCCGGCCAAGCCCTCAGCGACTGTCGGAAAATCTGTTGTTGCTGGAACAAGAGCAGGTTTTTGCGGCAGAGCTTAACGAACTCAAGGAACTGCCCTGTGTGACCCAAGACGGCTGGCGACTCCAGCTTTGGGTGAATATCGGTCTGACCGGTGATATTAATCGGTCTCTGGACCGTGGCGCCGAAGGCATTGGCCTGTTTCGTACCGAAGTGCCTTTTATGAGCCAAGACCGTTTCCCGACCGAGGCAGAGCAGCGCGCCCTATATCGGGAGCATATGGAGGCCTTCGAGCCACGACCGGTGACCATGCGCACTCTGGACATTGGCGGGGACAAGTCCCTTTCGTATTTCCCCATCCAGGAAGACAACCCTTTCCTTGGGTGGCGAGGGATTCGGGTAACTCTCGATCACCCGGAAATATTTTTGGTCCAGGTTCGGGCCATGCTAAAGGCCAATGCCGGCCTGCTAGGGGATCTGCGCATCATGCTGCCCATGATCTCAAGCCTTGCGGAACTGCGACGCGCTAAGAGCCTCATTGATCAAGCTTACAGCGAGGTGATCGAAGAGGGGGTACAGGTGAAACGCCCTCAGGTTGGTGTTCTTATCGAAGTGCCTGCAGCGGTCTATCAGGCGCGGCTATTGGCAAAAGAAGCAGACTTCATCGCCGTTGGCTCCAACGATCTGACCCAGTACTTGTTGGCGGTGGATCGCAACAACCCCCGAGTTGCCGAGCTTTACCAAGAGGTGCATCCAGCGGTGATCACCGCGCTTCGGGAAGTTGCAAGGGCAGTGCACGCCGAAGAAAAGCCTCTGGGGATTTGCGGTGAGCTTGCGGGCACCCCGGCAGGAGCCATTTTGTTGATGGCCATGGGATACCACGTGCTGTCGATGAACGCCACGCACCTGCTCCGAGTTAAATGGGTAATACGCAACATTAAGCGTAGTGACGCTCGTCGAATTCTGGCCCGGGTAATGCGTATGGACGCTGCGGAAGAAGTCACCAGCTATCTGAATCAGGAAATGCAGCGCTTGGGCCTAAGCAAGGTCATGCCCGCCCGGCTTGGCACAGCCTGATGTCCTGCTCCAGGGGACGGCGTTAAAGGCTGCTCGTCCGAGAGGTCGATTTTCCAAGAGTGGATTGGTACACGGTAAACGTAGCCAAAATCAGCACCGGTATGCCCAACTCCAGCACTTCTTCAATGACGCCAAATTGAGTCCCTAAGGCCGGGTCAACGGCTAGGCCAATGCTGCTAAGTTTTCTGTCCAGGCCATCAATGGATTTGGCGAATACCAGCGCGGCGATAACGGACAAGGCACCCAGGTGCTGGGGCGCTGTCTTTTTGATCCCAGCGATGAAACTTGCGCTATGGTTTTTAACGATTCGCAAGACAACGTAGAGCAAAAGCGCAATGACGGCGAACCCGATGATCTTTTCACCAAAGGGCACGGTGTCGCCGGTATAAAAACGGCTTTTCAAAATACCCATGGTGGTAAAGCGCTTATCAAAGTCGAGCTCTCTAAACCCGAATAAGATCACCAGAATAACCAGGTAGTGATAGCGCTGGACGAACTTCAGCCCGCCCCGATAAAGCATGACCAAGGCGCAAATGAAGTAGCCAAGCGCAGACAGGGATTCAATGATGCCGCCTTCCCTGACCAGCAGCGGATACCGATGGGCATCGAAGAGTAGCGCTAAGCCCAAGCTCAGGATGATGAAAAGCCAGGCACTGGTGATGGGTTTGGTGCGGAGGCCGGATAACACGGTAATGGCAACTCTTTATTGTTGTTCTTGGTTGCTCGCGCCAGGTGATGGATAGAGCATTTGTCAGCCGCTGTAGCGGCAGACGCAAAGAGTATGAACCAAAAGTAGACAAAATCACGCGTGTTTTCCCAGGAGACCGAAGGTTCACCACCTTGAGCTTGTGAGCCCTAAACGGCTTTGGACAGGCCTCCATCCATGTTGATAGCACAGCCGGTCAAATAAGATGCGCGATCGCTGGCGAGGAACAGAGCAAGATCAGCCGCCTCTTCAGCCTTGCCCATACGCTTCATGGGCAGGCGCTGCCCCGCTTTTGCAATGAACTCCTGCAGCGAAAGGGACTGGTCACTGGCGGCATGCTGGCGCCGTATTTGGTCGCTTTCGATAAAGCCAATGAGCATGGCGTTAACCAGGATGTTGTCCGCGGCCCCCTCAGCACTGAGCACCTTCGTTAACGCCATCCCGGCAGCTCGAGAAATAGACGTTGGCGCGGTACCGGCATCGGGCAGCTTGGCATAGACGTTGAGTAGATTGATGACGCGCCCCCACTGTTTTTCAGCCATGGCTGGCCAGACGAGTCGAGTCAGGCGCACGGCAGCCATCAGCTTAAGATCTAGGTCTGCCTGCCATTCCTCGTCGGTGATTTTGAGAAACGGTTTTGCAGCAGACTGACCCGCGTTATTGACCAGCACGTCCACGCTGCCTAAATCGGCTACCACTTTCTGATGCGTAGTAATCAGCGCATCTGGGTTGGTGACATCGCATACGTAAGTCTTTACCTGAGCGCTGTCACGGTAGGGGTCGGATAACGCTAAGCCGCTGATTTGGGCTGCAGCCGCGGTCAGATCCTCGGCTCCTCGCGCCAGTAAAGCGACCTTGGCGCCATGGGAGTAGTAGGCCTTTGCCATAGCTAGCCCCAATCCCTTGCTGGCACCGGTAATCAGCGCCACTTTGTTGTTCAGTGAAGTGTCCATGGCTTTAATCGTCTCCTATTGGTTTACGTCCTCTGCAAGTCGCGTTGCAGTTCCCTAGGCGCGGTGGCGGTGACAGAATACTCATTCGCCGATCAAACATCAGGAGTCTGTGCATGCTGGATTTACATTATTGGCCCACCCCTAACGGCAAGAAAGTGACCATTCAGCTGGAAGAGTGTGGGCTGGATTACAACCTTGTGGAATGCAACATCGGCAAGGGCGATCAGTTCACCGAAGAGTTTTTGCAGATCAACCCCAATACGCGCATGCCAGTATTGGTGGATCACAACCCCGCCGACGGTCAGGGGCCGCTCTCTGTCTTTGAGTCCGGCGCCATCATGCTCTATCTGGCGGAAAAGACCGGGCAGTTCATGCCAGCGGATCCGCGCGGCAAGTATGAGGTTGTTCAGTGGGTCATGTGGCAAATGGCGAATCAAGGGCCGAAAACCGGCGAGTGCGGTCACTTCCGACGGCTGGGGTCTGATGCTGGCGATCAAACTTACGCCGTTACTCGTTTCACCGATGAGGTGAATCGATTTTACGGTGTGCTGAACAACCGCCTCTACGACCAGCGTTATCTCTGCGGTGACGAGTACACCATTGCCGACATGATCTGCTACCCCTGGACAGTCAATTGGGAAGGTCAGGGTCAAGACATCAACGAGTTCAAATACTTCAGGCGCTGGTTTGAGGAGATTGGCCAAAGGCCGGCAGTGCAGCGCGGCATGGCCGCCGGGTCGGAGATGCAAAACGATTACTCGAAGCTCTCAAAGGACGAAGCCGCAGCGCTGCGGGCGCTGCTATACAACCAGCGGGCAAGACCTGCGCCGGAAACCGGCGGGCTGGAGCGCTGATTACCCCAGCGCTGACAGCGAGCATTGATGATCACAACAAAGCGTCCGGCTGCCAGCGTTACACCCAGCCCTAGCCCGGTTTTCTGGGCGGGCTGCCAAAGCTTGGATCGCTGCTGATGCGCGAGGCAAGGGTTCCATCAGGCGCTTGGTACCAACCCGGGTCTGAGTAATCGCACGGGGCGATATCGTCGCGAACTTTCACCACGGTAAACATTCCACCCATCTCTAGGCTCCCATAGGGGCCGGTGCCGGTCATCATGGGCATGGTATTGGGTGGGCCTTGGTGTTGTCCTGCCGCAACGTGGGCCTGATGCTCGGCCATGCCGTGCTCGCCCATGGCAATAAAATCGGGAAGCATGTTGCGTATGTCCTGGGCCACGCCGCGCTGATTGACGCCCAGTCCATTCGGCACCTCGTGGCCCATGGCGTTCATGGTGTGGTGAGACATGTGACAGTGAAAGGCCCAATCCCCTGGCTCGGCAATAAACTCGATGTCCCGGGTCTGGCCCACCCCAATAATTTCTGTGGTCTCCCGGCGCCATTGATGCTCCGGCCATGGGCCGCCGTCGGAGCCGGTAACCTGAAACTGCACCCCATGCATGTGGATTGGGTGGTTCCACATGGACAGATTGCCGATACGCACTCGAACTCGCTCGCCAGTTCGGGCAACCAGGGGATCGATGGCTGGAAAAACTTTTGAGTTAAAGGTCCATAAGTCGAACTCAACCATAACCGCCGGATCTGGCCGGTAGGTACCTGGGTGCACTGCCCAATTGTGCAGCAAAAAGCAGTAGTCACGATCGACGGGTTTGGGCTCTTTTTTCGGGTGAATAATGAACATACCCATCATCCCCACCGCCAGCTGAGTCATTTCGTCAGCATGGGGGTGGTACATGTGGGTGCCGTGCTGTTTTAGCGTGAACTCATAGGCGAAGGTTTCCCCGGGTTTAATAGCGGGCTGATTCAATCCGGCCACACCGTCCATGCCGCTGGGCAGCAAAAGCCCGTGCCAGTGCATCGAGGTATGCTCTTTTAGGCCGTTGGTCACCAGTATCCGCACCCGGTCGCCCTCCACTGCTTCGATGGTGGGTCCTGGTGTTGAACCGTTGTAGCCCCAGCACCTAACCTTGGTGCCTAGCGCAAATTCATGCTCGACTTCCTCAGCAATTAAACGAAATTCCTACACGCCGTTTTTCCAGCGGTAGGGTAGCGTCCAGCCGTTTACAGGGTGGACTTTGGGGGGTTGGCTGGGATGAGTTTGTGCGCCAGCCGTAGCTTTGGGTAGTGCCTGAGCTTTGGCCGCAGCGGCTTGAGCCTGGGTTAAACCCAATGGTGCAGAAACCGAGGCAGCCAGTAATCCTGCGCCCCCCAGTGATACAAAATTTCGTCGTGTCTTATCCATGATTAATGTCCTTGGTCTTGCGCCGGGGCGTGGCCGTTATGTTTTATTTCCCAGGCATGTTGCGGGCGCCCGTGGAGTTGGTGAGATGAGTGCATTGTTGTTCGAAAGGTCGCCTCCACGTCTAGCGGCGGCTGGGTGGCTGGCGTGCCGCCGGTGAGCCGATCACCCACGGCGAGCCGCAGCGCGCTGTGGGCTATCCAGTAGTCTCGTACCGCGGCAAGGTAGCCAAGATAGCTGGTGTATTCGTCCTGTTTGGCTTGTATCAACTCGAAGGAACCGATCAGCATGTAGTTGGCCTCTTCCTGGGCGCGATCCGTAGCGGCTATTCGGGCGGGAATCAGACGTTGCCGGTAAATGTCCGCCCGGGCTTGGGCATTGGTTAATTCGGCATGGGCAAGCTGAACCTGGTTGCTTACAGCGGTAGCAAGTTGTTGGCGTGCGATGATGGCGGCCTCTAATTCTGCCCGTCCCTGCACCAATGCCGCTTTGTTGCGAATGAACAGCGGTACCTCCCATGCGACGACCGGGCCGATAAGTTCCGCGCCATCAGTTTCTTTTTCATAAGCAAGGCCAAGATCAAGCTCTCCCAGACCGCTCGTGCGCGCGGTGAGCTGTAGCTGATCTGCCAAGGTTTGCGCTCGCATCCGGGCAGCAGCTAAGTCCAGTCGGCTGTCTAATCCTCGCGCTATCAGGTCGGTTAAAGAATCTTCCGTCGTGGCGGATTGTGGAAGTTGCTGTGACGTTTGCCAAGAACCTTGAGCCGCGATGCCCAACACGTTGGCCAGGGCTTGCCTGCTTTCGGCCCGAGCCTCTTGAGCCTCTAATTGGGCAAGCACCATTTCTGCGGCGGTGGCTTGAGCCAGGGCAAATTGTCGCGGGCTTAAGTTACCTGCTTGATGGTATCGCGCGGCCAGTTCCAAAGACGCTTGAGCAGCTTTAGCCATTTGCCGCCGCATCGCGAAAATCTGCTGTGCTGCCACGTAATCGTAGTAGGCACGCTCTGCCTCTGCAGCGGTAACCAAAAGCGCAGCCGCCACCTCTTGCTGGAGCGCTTGAAACTCACTGGCGGCCAGGCGCTTGCGCGCACCAAGGGTTAGCAAGTCCGTAAAGGATCCAACCAGATCAAAACCCAGTTGCATGCCGTCGCGGGATTGATTTGAGCTGAGGATCGTAGCTGCCAGCACAGGGTTACGAATACGACTTACTCTATGCGCTTGTGCGGCACCCAAACGCAGCTGCAAGTATCCGTTTGCCACCTCTGGATTGTTCGCCAACGCAAGGGCTACAGCGTCTTCTAATTGTATGGGGTTGCGATCCAGAGCGCCGATCAATGACTCTAAGGTTTGATCTGAAACGGGTCGGCCCCGTTGTTCGGCCAGCCGGTCAACGGCCTGTTGCCCGAGATTGATGGGTTGGCTGGCGCAGCCAGTGAGAACCAGCGTCATCGCGAAGGTCAGCAGCGTAACGTGTTGCAGCCCTGGCAGCGTAGTTTGTAAGGCCATGGATTTCTCCGTTGTTTGTCGAGTTGAGCTAAAGCGGCGACGCGCGGGCTTGGGCATAAGCACTAGTGCGCATCAGTCTCGGCAACGGGTTTAATCCAGCAGAAGATCCCAGCGCCGCAACGGAGTGTCGGCGGGTCGGAGTGTGGGTGAGGGGTTCGGCGAACCGATCAGTAAGGGTATTGGTGGTGAATCTGGCCCCAAGGCCAATGCCACCGAAAGTGCTTCCGGAGCATTGGGGTCTCGCGGCGTGTTGCCGGCAGCGGCCAGGTCCTGATCTGCAGATGCTCCTAGGACGCTAAGCTCACAGTCCTGGCACCAGTGCCCCGAATTTTCGTTCAATCCAGCGGCAGCCTCGTGATGGCCATGATGGGACGCATGGTCCGCTGGCGTCGGGTGCTCGGCGTTTACCGGAGTGCAAAGGCACAGTGTGCTGCTGGTTATCAGCAGCCAACAAAACACTGTCGACAATGTATTCCTACAAAGGCCCATGGCGAATAAACTATACCCCCCTATAGTATTAAGTAACGACTAATGAACATTCAAAAGGACGCGAACATCCGTCGCTTAAGTCGGATCGAAGGGCAGGTTCGAGGCGTAAGCCGGATGATTCAGGAGGAAAGGTATTGCATTGATGTCTTGCAGCAAATCCAGGCCATTAAAGCTGCCTTGTCCAAGGTAGAGGACGCGGTGTTGAAAGACCACGCTGCCACCTGTGTCGAGAGCGCCATACGGTCTGATGATGAGCAGGACCGGCGACAAAAGTTCAACGAGTTGATTGATCTGCTGGGCAAAATAAAGGGTTAGCCCACCTATTTCGCGCGTCCGCTAGAGCTTGGACGCGGCGCTTTAGCCTTGAGTGATTTGTTGCTCTGCTTCTGGCGAAAACTCGTACTCTACCTTGGGTCCTTCAACTCCATCGGGCAGGTAGGTTTGTTCGCAAAAGTAGATGTGCTGACGCCCCATTCGCACTACCGTACTTGCACGGGTGCCGTAGGTGCTGTCGCTGATAAAGCAGCAACCAAGATGACGCTCCGCCTCTATGGGCTTGCCGCGCTGAGGCAGCCGATGATCTTCTGGCTGTTGCTGGTTGGACAGCATGGCTAGTAGCTCGTCGTTGCGATGCGCCTTGTCCGCCAGTTCCCCTAATCGCCGGGCACCGTCCACACACTTGGGCCACTGAGCACCAAGCTCTGCGTTGCTCAATCCGTAGTCACCTGCCGGCAGCAGGCGGCTGCGCGGCTGTCCTGGCTGGCCAATATTCGTGGTGTAGAGCAAACGGCTACCATCGAATAACAGCAAGTTGTAGCCCGCGTAGTCGGTTGGGATAAGGCCAAGGGCATAGTCTTTTACTGATTGAGACCCGGCAAGAAAGTCATAGACCAGGGCACCGCGGGATTTTGCGAAGGTTGCTGTGGGGTCTTGGGTGAAGTTGGTTAGGGCCGCAAAACGGCCTTGCCGAGAACAACCGAGCCAGGTGCCGCCAGCCACCAAGTCCCGGCCTGCCAGAATTTGTGGTTCGTCCTGCCAAAAATCCGCTTGGGCGGTGGCCCGGGCATGGAATTCGTCGCGGTTGGCGGCGACCAGCAGTGGCTCGTCGGATTGTGGGCGAAAGCGGAACAAAATTAGGCACATAAACGCGGCCCGGATAACAAAGAATGGCGAGTGTAGCAGGACTTTGAGGTATTCTGCGGGTTGCCTTCATGAAGACATTTGCCCATGCACTACCCGGTGATCGACCCCATCATTGTTGAGTTAGGCCCCGTCGCTCTGCGGTGGTACGGGCTCATGTACATTTTAGGATTTGCCGCCGTATACCTGTTGGGAAATTGGCGAATCAACCACCGGCCGAACACTCTCAGTGGCGCTTGGGATTCACAGCAACTGTCGGATCTGGTGTTTTACGGCGCCATGGGCGCAGTGCTTGGGGGGCGGGTTGGTTACATTGTGTTTTACGCCTTGGATCGCTTCGCTGCTGATCCGCTGTATCTGCTGCGCGTATGGGAAGGCGGTATGTCGTTTCACGGCGGCTTCCTAGGCGTCCTTGTTGCCGTGCTGATGTTCGGTCGGCGCACGCAAAAAGACTTCCTCAGCGTCACCGATTTTCTTGCGCCGCTGTGTGCGGTTGGGTTGGGATTGGGTCGCATGGGCAACTTTATCAACGTGGAGTTGCCAGGCCGGATCACCGACAGCGCCATTGGGCTGGTGTTCCCCTGCCGGGCAGTAAGCGATTTAAACCCCATGTGTTTTGGCGTTTGGGAGAATGCGGCGCGCCATCCATCGTCTCTTTACCAAGGGCTGACCGAGGGGCTGTTACTGTTCTGCCTGCTGTGGTGGCTAGCGCTAACCCCTCGCCCTAAGGGCACACTGTCCGGCGCGTTCTTAACCGCTTATGGCTGCGCTCGCTTTGTCACCGAATTTTTCCGCTCGCCGGATGCGCACCTTGGGTTTGTTTTATTCGAGCTGCTAAGTATGGGACAGCTGCTGTCCGTGCCGATGATTGTCGCCGGCCTGCTGTTGCTGCGCTGGTCGTCGGCTAGTCAAACTCCGGTGGGGAAGATCTGATCGCTCGCCCAAACCAAGGCTGCTAATATCCGACTTTGCACAGCAAGAGCGATTTAGCATGCAACAGTATCTCGACCTGATGCGACACGTGCGCGAGCACGGTACCTACAAATCCGATCGAACCGGAACAGGCACCTACAGCGTTTTTGGCCATCAAATGCGTTTCGATCTGGCCCAGGGGTTTCCATTGGTCACCAGCAAAAAAATGTTTTTGAAGGGCATCATTCATGAGCTTTTGTGGTTTTTGTCTGGCTCCACGAACATTTCTTACCTTACCGACCACAATGTGCACATTTGGGACGAATGGGCGGATGAACACGGTGAGCTGGGACCGGTTTACGGCTCTCAGTGGCGATCCTGGCCCGGGCCCGACGGCAGCACTATCGATCAGATCGAGACGTTGATTGACGGCATTCGCAACAATCCTGACAGTCGGCGGCATATCGTTAGCGCATGGAATGTGGCTGAGGTAGGCAACATGGCTTTGCCGCCCTGCCATACCCTCTTTCAGTTCTACGTAGCCGACGGCAAGCTTTCATGCCAGCTGTATCAGCGCAGCGCCGATATTTTTCTTGGCGTGCCCTTTAACATTGCATCCTATGCGCTGCTAACGATGATGATCGCCCAGGTCTGCGACCTAAAGCTGGGCGATTTCGTGCACACCATGGGCGATGCCCATTTGTACACTAATCACTTAGAGCAAACAGATCTGCAGCTAAGCCGCAGCCCGCTGCCCCTGCCGCACATGCAGCTTAATCCCCAGATTAAGGACATTTTTGGTTTCCAGTACGAGGACTTTGAGCTCAGCGGATATCAGTGTCACGGAGCGATCAAAGCGCCTATAGCGGTCTAAACCAAGGTTCCCTCAACTATGCAGTTATCAATGATTTGGGCGATGGCCGAGAATCGGGTGATCGGCCGAGACAACACCTTGCCTTGGCGTTTGCCAAACGACATGCGTCACTTTATGCAGACCACGCTGGGCAGGCCGGTGATTATGGGCCGAAAGACCTTTGAGTCCATGAAGGCTCCACTGCCGGGACGTACCAATATCGTTCTTACCCAAAACGCGCAATGGCAGCGGCAGGGTGTGCAGGTGGTGACAACCCTGGAAGAGGCTATTGAGCTGGCGCAAAGTCAGTGTCTCATCGACGGTGTGGACGAAATAATGATTATTGGCGGAGCGCAGATTTACGAGATGGCTTTGCCTCTAGCGGACACGCTGTATGTCACCTGGGTGCACGATGAGCCAGAAGGCGACGTCTTTTTTCCTGAATTCGATCTGGCGCAATGGACTGTGACTGCCGAGGAGCGCTTCGAGGCCGATGCGCGCCACAGCAGTGCTTACACTATCCAAACCTTGGTGCGGGCGTCGTGAGCCAAGACCATGCGGGTCCAGTAGCCAACGGCAAGCTGGCGTTATGCGTTAACCCCATGTCTGGTCGCGATGTGCGCCGGTTAGCGGCTCGAGCCGCAAACATGACTCACGAAGCAAAACGCGACATTGTCGCTCGGGTGGCTGCCGGCGCGGATGCGGTGGGAGTGACCGACATTTATGTGGCTCGGGAACCTTTTCGTATTGCCCAGGGTGCGCTGGAACTGATGCCTCTGAACGCCCGGGTTCACATCGTTGATATTCCGCTGACCAACACAGCCAAAGACACCGCAGCGGCGATGGAGGTTTTTAAGGCCGAAGGTTGTCACACAGTTGTCTCCTTGGGCGGAGACGGTACTAATCGCGCCCTTGTCCGAGCTGACAGCGACATCGACCTCGTACCTATTTCCACTGGCACCAACAACGTCTTTCCCGCTCTGATGGAGCCGACCTTGGGGGGCATGGTGGCGGGACTCAATGCCTTAGGAAAAACCCAGGACCTGCCCGCTGATTTGCGCCCCCGCGCCAAGGTGCTGCATTTACAGACCCCTAGGCAAAAAGATATTGGCCTGATCGATGCCGTGCTGCTGCGCCGCGATCACGTTGGCAATTTGCTGCCCTTCGATGCCGACCGGCTAGACTCTATGCTGCTAACCCGGGCAGAGCCCAACTCGGTTGGCATGTCCCCCATTGGCGGATTTGTGGACCCGGTTTATGCCCAAGACGATTGCGGACTCTGGGTTCAAATGGGCAGCGGCGGCCAGCAGGTGTGTGCGCCGCTATCACCCGGGCACTTTCGCAACGTCGGCGTGATCCGCACCCAGCGGACTGCCTTTAACGAACGGATGTTGTTCCAGGGTCCCGGCGTTGTCGCGCTGGATGGTGACCGGGATCACACTCTGGACCAAGGCGAAACCGCGGAAGTCACTCTGCGCCGTGACGGGCCCCGAATATTGAACGTGGAAGGCATCATGCGTTGGGCGGTGGGAGCGGGTATGATGTCGGCCCCGTCAGCTTAGCTCCTGCTCTAACTATTCCTGAAGGTGGAAACATGATCGTTAAACCCCGCATTCGCGGTTTTATTTGCACCACCGCGCATCCCCGCGGCTGCGCGGCCCACGTAAACCAACAAATTGATTATGTGGTAAGCGGCAGTAGCGCTACCCAAGGAGACTATAGCAACGTCTTGGTGCTTGGCTGTTCCGGCGGCTATGGCCTGGCCAGCCGCATTGTTGCGGGTTTTGGCTGTGGGGCTAAAACCCTTGGCGTATCTTTTGAAAAAGAGCCTACCGAGAGCAAGACAGCCTCGGCTGGCTGGTACAACAACCGAGCTTTTGAGGCCCGCGCAGCGCAACAGGGTCTGTACGCAAAAACCCTGGACGGTGACGCCTTCTCTGATGCCATGCGCAACCGGGTGATGGACACCATCAAGGCCGACATGGGCAAGATTGATTTGGTGGTTTACAGCCTTGCCTCGCCGGTTCGTCAGCACCCTAAGACAGAGGTACTGCACCGGTCGGCCATCAAACCTCTTGGTGAGGTATTGGACATCAAAACCGTCCACGTCGAAAAAGGCGAGGTGTCCAATGTGGCGCTGGAACCAGCAACGCAACAGGAAGTGGCGGATACCGTCACAGTAATGGGCGGGGAGGACTGGGAGTACTGGATTGATGCGCTGTTGGCTAACGACTTGTTAGCGCCCAACGCCAAGACCGTGGCTTACACCTATATTGGTAGCGAGTTGACTTGGCCGATTTACTGGGAAGGCACCTTGGGCAAAGCCAAGGCGGACCTAGATCGTGCAAGCGGTGATATTCGGCGCAAGCTGCAAGCGGTTAACGGCGACGCCAGAGTAGCGGTGCTGAAGGCCATCGTCAGTCAAGCCAGTGCGGCGATTCCGGTGGTGCCCCTGTATGCCGCGTTGCTGTTTCAGGTGATGAAAGAGCAGGGCAGCCATGAGGAGTGTATCGAACACATCGATCGCTTGTTCGGCAGCCAACTGCAAAGCGGCGCCAACATGAGGCTGGATGAGGCAGGTCGTATTCGCGTCGATGATTTAGAGCTTTCTGAAACCGTACAATCGGAAGTAAAACGGCGGTGGCCGCTGGTGAACACTGACAACCTGCCAGAGCTTGGCGATTTGGCCGGGTTCCGCGAGGATTTTTTAAAGATCTTTGGCTTTGGTATGCCAGGCGTAGATTACGATGCTGATGTAAATCCTGAGCGCATTGACTGACCTGCCACAAATACCCAACTTCTTGGAAATCAATTGTTAAGGGAAGTAGATGGATAAAGTCTTCTTGCAAGCATGCCGTGGTGAGCCAACGGCTCATACACCCATTTGGCTGAATCGGCAGGCCGGGCGCTATATGCCCGAGTATCACCAGGTAAAGGCCGACCTGCCCAGCCTGGATTTCTTCAAAGATCCTGAAAAAGCGGCTCAAGCCACTTTGGACGCTCAGCGTATTTTGGGCGTGGACGCGGCCATCATGTTTGCGGACCTGCTGCCAATTTTAGAGCCCATGGGATTGGATTTAGAGTACGTGCCCGGGCAAGGCCCGGTATTTGCCAATCCGATTCGCACCGAGGCGGACGTGGCGAATCTGGCAACAGCGCCGGCGCTAGAGCACACCCCATACATTGCCGATACCGTGCGCTGCATCAATGAGGGGCTGCCGCCAGAGATCGCGTTGATTGGCTTTGCCGGAGCGCCATTTACCCTGGCCTCCTACGCCATTGAGGGTCAGGGTTCTCGCAACTACGTGTTTGTTAAAAAAATGATGTACCAAGCCCCGGAGCTTTGGCATCAGCTAATGACCAAGCTCACCGGCCAATTGGCCAGCTACCTGCAGCTGCAAATCAGTGCCGGGGTCGAGGCGGTACAGCTTTTCGATACCTGGGTGGGCAACCTGTCTGTGCAGGACTATCGAACGTATGTCGAACCTCATCTAAAGGCCCTGGTGGATGCCCTTGCCGGGACGGTGCCGGTGATCTACTTCGGCACCGGCAACTACCATTTATTGCCAGCGGTGTCTGAGCTGAATATCGACGTGCTTGCGTTTGATTGGCGCACGCCGCTCAAGCCCACTTGGGATCAGCTTGGGTGTCAGGCCGTGCAGGGCAATCTTGACCCCATCGTGCTGTGTGCCGATCAAACATCTGTACGAATCCAGGCGCAGTGGTTGCTTGACCAAGTGCAGGGTCAGCCGGGGCACATCTTCAATTTGGGTCACGGCATCATTCCGGAAACCCCCGTGGATAACGTGAAGTGCTTGGTAGATTTCGTGCATGAGTACAGCAGTAAGTAGCTGCGACGGAGTAGCCTGATGCGCAAATTGCTCTTTCGGGGACTGCTTGCGCTTGTCGGGTTAGCCTCTGTTTATCTGGCACTTATCTATGGTGCCTCGGAAAGTGGTGAGGTAGTGCAGCTGGTGACTCAGGATCAGCAGGGGCACAAAACCACCACGCGCCTTTGGGTTGCCGATGCCGACGATGCAATGTGGCTTCGCGCCGATCAAGGCTCTGCCTGGTACCAGCGGCTTATTACTCATGACCGGGAAAATCCTGCGCTGTTGATCCGGGATGAGCAGTCTATTGCGGTGTTCGCGCTTGCCGAACCTCAGCGAATTGGCTGGCTCAATCAGCGCATGGCGGCTAAGTACGGCCGCAGCGATTCCCTAGTCGCCGTTTTGGTTGGGTCTCCGGAGCAGGGTATTGCCGTCAGATTGGTAACCGTCGACGGGTTGGACTAGATCGGCCCTGCAAGCTAAAGCGCGTAATCCGCTGGCGGCGCGTAGGTTCGCGGCAAGCGGCCTTTATCATCACGATCAGGGATAAGCAGGCCCTGTGCGGCTAAGGCCCTGAATAGCGCCGGTTCCGCCGCGGCGGGCCAGCCATGCTCAGCACCGTGCCAACAGCGCTGGCAGGCCAAGATTTTATAGCTGGGAGCCAAGGTCAGGTTTTGGGTGTCGCCGCACAGCGCGCAGCTGGATGCTTGAGACATTAGCCGCCTAGGTACTTATCCGTCACCGCGCCCTCACTAGCCGAGCTCACCAGCTGGGCATACTTAGCCAGGGTGCCGCGCTGGGCGTAGGGGGCCGGGGCCTGCCATTTAGCCTTGCGCGCGGCCAGATCCTCGTCGCTCACATGGAGATTGATTTCAGCCTTGTCTGCATCCACGGTGATGGTGTCGCCGTCTTCCACCAAAGCGATGGGCCCGCCCAGATGGGCTTCCGGGGTCACGTGGCCGATGACAAAGCCATGGGAGCCGCCGGAGAAGCGGCCGTCGGTAAGCAAAGCAACCTCTTGAGATAGCCCGCGACCGTTGATGGCGCTGGTGGGGCTAAGCATTTCTCGCATACCCGGACCGCCCTTGGGGCCTTCGTAGCGCACGATCACCACGTCGCCTTTGACCACGGTGCCATCCATGATGGCGGCCATGGCAGCCTCTTCGCCGTGGAAGCAGCGGGCTTTGCCGGTGAAGGTGAGTCCCTCATGCCCGGTGATTTTCGCCACTGCGCCCTCGGGAGCCAGGTTGCCCCGCAACACCACAAGGTGGCTGTCTTTCTTGATGGGGTTAGACAATGGCCGAATAATCTTTTGCTCCGCCGGGTAGTCGGCCACGTCCGCAAGGTTTGCCGCCATGGTTTTGCCGGTAACGGTCATGCAGTCACCGTGCAGTAAGCCCTCCTGCAGCAGGGTTTTCATCAGCGGCAAAATCCCCCCTATCTCGATGAGCTCACTCATGGCGTAGACGCCGGCAGGACGCATGTCCGCCAGTACCGGGACGCGCTTGCCGACGCGACTGAAGTCGTCAATGGACAGGGGGATGTTGGCTGCATGAGCAATGGCTAGCAAATGCAGTACGGCGTTGGTGGAACCCTCGAGAGCAATGGTAAGGGTGATCGCGTTCTCAAATGCCTCTCGACTCAAAATGTCGCTGGGCTTGATGCCGAGCTTGATGAGATTGCGCACGGCTGCGCCGGCGTTGTAGCTGTCTTGTTTTTTGTCCTGGCTGACGGCGTTTTGCGCCGAGCTGCCGGGCAGCGACAGCCCCAAGGCCTCCATGGAAGAGGCCATAGTATTTGCTGTGTACATGCCGCCACAGGAACCCGGGCCGGGAATTGCCGTTGCCTCAACGTCTTTTAGTTCAATGTCTGAAACCGTGCCGGCCGCATGACCGCCAACCGCCTCGAACACCGAGACAATGTCCCGGCGCTCCTTGCCGGGTAAAATTGTGCCGCCATAAACAAAAACGCTGGGGCGATCCATGCGCGCCATGGCCATGCCACAGGCGGGCATGTTTTTGTCGCAGCCACCAATAGCGACGAAACCGTCGAAGCCCTGAGCACCCACCACGGTTTCGATAGAGTCGGCAATGACCTCGCGGGAAACTAAGGAATAGCGCATGCCAGGCGTGCCCATGGAAATGCCGTCAGAAACCGTAATGGTGTTGAACAGCACGGACTTAGCGCCGGCTTCATCCGCGCCCATGGCGGCGGCTTCCGCCAACTCATTAATGTGCATGTTGCAGGGGGTTACCATGCTCCAGGTGGAGGCAATACCAATCTGTGGTTTGCTGAAATCCTCGGTGGTGAAGCCGGTGGGGTAGAGCATGGCCCGGCTGGGGGCTTGTTCCACACCGTCAACAACGATGGAGCTATAGGGACGTTCATCAGCCATGGGGGTTCCTTAAGTTATGCGGGGCGCTTCTACCCCAAGGATTTGAACAGCACTTTAGAGCCGCGCTGCCAGTTGTAAAGAGATTGTTTGGTTTGCGGCAGCTCTGCAACGTCACCGTCCCGAAAGCCTCGCTCGACAAACCAATCCTGTGTCTGAGTAGTCAAAACAAAGAGCTGATTGGCGCCCAGGTTTTTTGCCGCCTGCTCCGCTGCGGCCAGCAGATTGCCGCCAATGGCTACTCCGGCGTGTCCGCGTTGATACAGCTCGCTAACAGCAACGCAGGCTAATTCCGCGTAGTCGCCGTCGGGATAGACCGCGCAGCAGCCAACAATGACGCCGTCGACTTCCGCCACCAAGAATTGGGTGATTTCCTGCTCCAGCCGGTCTCGGGAGCGGCGCACGAGGACGCCGCTTTCCTCTAGCGGACGGATGATCTCGACGATATCGCCCACATCGTTCAGCCCCGCAGCGCGCACCGGCAAAGCGCGTTCCTCTACGACTTGGGTGCCAACGCCATCGGCGGTAAACAGTTCCTGCAGCAGGCCGCCGTCAGTGGCGAAGGAAACCTGATGGGCTTTGGTTACGCCGGCGCGCACGGCTCTTGCCATGGCGGTAAAGCGCAGAGCCGTGGTCTGTGACATATTGTCTAAGTGCTGCTCTAACGAGCTGGGCGTGACCGTGCCCTCTCTGACTCCGTCCCGAGAGGCAAGGTGCGCTGGTGCGTCGAAGAAAATAACCTTATCCGCCTGCAGGCCGATGCTGAGGTCTGCGGCTAGCTCCTCTGCGGCAAGGTTGAACCCCTGGCCAGAGCTGGAGAATCCAAGCGGCGACTGCAGCACGATGTTGTCGGCGTCGAGGAGGGCGCTGATTCGCTGTGCTTCCAAGCTTCGCAGCTGGCCTGTCAGCAGGTGGTCTATGCCGTCGATCACGCCCAAAGGTTTAGCGGTAACGAAGTTGCCAGAAACCACGCTGACGTTCACGTTGTGCAGAGGCGTGTTGGGCAAGCCCGTGGAAAACAAAGCCTCCAGCTGGCTGCGCAGCAAACCGTATACCCCGGTGACGGTATTCATGTCGTCGGGTGCGGTGATGCGCCGGTTGTTGTGGGTAGTAGAGCCCGGGAGCGCAGCGTCAAGCTGAGGACGACCACCGTGAACGATAACCAGCCGCACGCCCAGCACATGCAGCAGTGCCAGGTCGTGAACAATATTGGTGAGGTTGCCATGAGCCAGCGCGTCACCGCCGAGAAAAACCACGAACGTTTTTCCTCGATGAGCGCTAATGTACGGTGTCGAACCTCGAAACCATTGGGAGTAGTCGTTCGTTTCCATAGTTAGGCCAAACAAAAGCGCTGGATGACAGCGCGAAGGGTGTTGGTGGCGGGTTCCAGTTGATCCTTGCTCAAGTACTCATTGGGCTGATGGGCCTGATCAATGCTGCCCGGTCCCCAGACCACGGTTTCCATGCCAAGGGTCTGCATAAAATGCGCCTCGGTGCCAAAGGCAACGGTGCCAGGTGGGTTGCCGCTAAGGCTACTTAACGCTTGCACTAGCGTGCCGCTTGGATCTGTTTGAAAAGGTGGAATCGGCGGATAGGCCGTTTTCAGACTCAGGGAGACACCGCGATGCTCGACCACTTTGTGGATACGTCGCTCTAATTCGCCATGCAGCGCGGCAGAGTCCATACCCGGCAGCAATCGTAAATCGATTTGCAGTTCCGCATGACCGCAGATGCGGTTGGGATTGTCGCCAGCGCGCATGCAGCCAAGGTTCAGAGTTGGCACATGAACGGCAAAGGCTTGGTTTTGTTGGCCCGCAGCCAGCTCTTCGCGCATGGTGATTAGCTCGCTCATGACAGCATGCATAGCGTCCAAGGCATTGGCACCCAGACCAGGGTCTGATGAATGGCCCGACGCGCCCTCAATGTTGATGGTCATCATGCTGATGCCTTTGTGGGCGTATACGGGCTGCATGGCCGTGGGTTCACCAATGATTGCGTAATCGGCCTTGGGCTTGCCGGATTCCAGCAGATAGCGCCCACCGGCCATAGACGACTCTTCATCTGACGTTGCCACGACGGTCAGAGGCGCGCTGAGCTGGCGCTGGCTAAAGGTGGCCGCTGCTTCTAGGGCGACCGGGAAAAAGCCCTTCATGTCGCAGCTGCCCAAGCCATAAAAACGATCCTGATGATCCTTGAGGGTAAACGGGTCGCTGTCCCATAGCGCCTCATCAAAAGGCACTGTGTCCGTGTGGCCTGCCAGCACCAGGCCGCCCATGCCGTCGTTAACGTTGGCGCCAAGGGTGGCAATCAAATTGGCCTTATCTGGCCGATCGGGAAGCGGCATGATTTCGGCCTGGAATCCCAAGTCCTCCAGCCAATTGGCCAGGTGCTCAATCACGCGCAGGTTGCTGCGGTCAATGTCCGGCGAAGTTGAGCTAACCGAAGGCTCTGCGACCAGTTGGGTCAGCATCTGGTGAAAGGTGGGCAGCAAGGGAATATCCTAGAAATCCAATGGGTCTATTCTATGCCTAACCCTTGCGGTAAAACGAGTCCTCGCCTGGGGGCCGGGTTTTGAAACGACGGTGCATCCAAAGGTATTGGTCCGGATACTGCCGCAGGGATTTTTCCAGTTCGGTATTTAGCCGAGTGGCGTCCTCGATTACGTCACCCTGGGCAAAATTTTCCAGCACGGGGCCAAAGCGCAAGATCCAGGTTCGCGTTGGGATGTCTCGAATTTGATGCAGCATCAACACCGGCGATTGGTTGCGCTCTGCCAGTCTCGAGGTCACCGTGATTGTGGCGGCAGGGATGCCAAAGAATGGCACAAAGGATGAGTGTCTTGGCCCGTAATCCTGATCTGCCGCGTACCAAATCGCACGGCCTTTTTTTAAGCGACTGATGATCTGTCGCATATCACTGCGTTCCACCACACCGTCGAAGTAGTACTGCCGCCCGCGGGTTTGCAGCCATTCCCACACTGGATGCTTGTTGCGTCGATACATCACATCGACGAAGCCGACTTGGGCAAAAAACTGGCTGCTGATGTCGATGGCCGTGTAGTGGGCACCCACCAACAAAACCCCGCGCCCTTGCGCGTGCGCGGCTTGCAGGCGCTCAAGACCCTCCACCCGAAAATGCTTGGACAGATCCCGCTTAGGGTTCAGCCAAGACAGCGCGGTTTCAACGATGCCAATGCCAGAATGGGTGAAGTTGCTCCGCACCAACCGGCGTTGGGCTTGGTCATCCAGATCTGGGAAACAGCGAGCGATGTTAACTTCGGTTATATGCCGGCGCGATCGCGCAATATGCAAGGCCAGATAGCCGATTATTTTGCCGAGGGCGAAGATCCAGGGCATCGGCAAGCGGGCGATTACCCACATCAACGCGGCAGCAAGCCAGACCGGCCAGTAAGCAGGCTTAAGGAGCGTGGGCCGCTGGAGGTGGGGTTTCTGCATCGACGGATAGTAGCGGTTTTATCCACCTTGCGCGAAACCTCCCAGCGGCCTCCAGCGCTCTGCTACCATAGCGCGCCAGTAAGAGAGGTCTGTGTGCTGCAATCCATTTTGAATAGTGTCCAAGCGTTATCACCGAAAGACGGACACATCCTGATGGTCGGTGATCTGTGGATTCATCGGCAGGACTGGGAGGATTCTTGCGGGGATCTATTCAACCAATGCCCGGCCGCGCTCTTGGCTCTCCGAGCTGCCGAGCAAGGACACTCAGTGACCTTTGTGGGGTTCGTGGGCGATGACGCGCTTGCGGATGCCGTTGACGCAGCCTTTGCAGCAGCGGGTGTGGCTGGGGATTTGCTGCACATCAAACACTGGACTACCTTTACCGACGCGGCGCTAGAAATACCAGCGGAGCCACCCGCCAAAGATGCCAACGGTCGCAGCGTCAGACGGCACAAAGATGAGCGCGCGCTGCCGATTGACGGTATGAGCGAGTATCAGTCTCACCTGCAAAACCGCGCTGAGCGCTATTTGCGCAATGCTGCAGCCTTGGTCATTGCGGACTTTGGTCTGGGCAGCGTCGCGGAACCCAGGGCATTGGCCTACGTGGCGGATCAGCAAAACAAACCTTGTCTGGCTATGCTAGGGCGCTTGGCCCCAGCGGAAAAATACAAGGGCCTGCAGATTCACCAGAACGCAAGGGACGACAACTCGCACGCGGTGGCGGAAGACGTGATGAATAAGCTGAAGGACCTGATTACATGAGGGCACCTGGATACTTCGGCCTTTGGATCTATCGAATCCTGCTGGCGCTAGCTCTTCCGGTGGTGGCGCTGCGTTTGCTGTGGCGGGGTCAGATGGAAGAGGCGTATCAATCTCGTTGGCGTGAGCGGTTTGGTTTTTACGACGCCACGATAACCGAGCGGCCGATTTGGTTTCACACCGTGTCTGCGGGGGAATCAATTGCTGCTGCGCCGACAATCCGCGCCATTGCGGATGGGTTTTCTCAGGGTGAGTCGTCAACGCCGTTCTTGGTGACAACGATGACGCCTACCGGCAGCGCACAAGTCGCCTCTTTGCTGGGCGATGTGGTGGAGCATTGCTACGCGCCCTACGACTTCACTTTCGCAGTGCGAAGGTTTTTAGGCCATGTCAAACCGCGAGCGTTGGTGCTAATGGAAACTGAGATTTGGCCCAACCTGTTGCTGGAGGCTAAGGCTTTCGGTATCCCAATCATTCTTATGAACGCGCGTATGTCGGCAAAATCGGCACTGGGGTATCAGCGTATCGACTGGCTGGCCGGCCCGGTGTTTCAGACATTAGACCTAGTGGTCTGCCAGACCCCTGAGCACGTTCAGCGTTTTGCGAATTTGGGGGTTAGTGGCGACCGTCTGCACTTGGTCGGCAATGTAAAATACGACCTCAAAGTGGACGCGGATATCGGCGAACGCGCTCAGATTCAGCGCCAGCGTCTTGGCATGGACGGACGACGATGTTGGATTGCGGCGTCCACCCATGCCGGTGAGGAGGAACAAGTACTGCGCGCGCACCTGCAAGCCAGTAAGCACATTCCCAACCTCACTTTGATCTTAGCTCCCAGACATCCCCATCGAGCAGCCGAGCTAGAGTCTTTGCTAGATCGCATAGCCGCCCAGCTTGGCGGAGATTGGTGCCTGTACAGCGAGTTCTTCGTATCCGGCAGCTCCGGAGGTTCCCGACCCTGGAACATCATATTGGTTGATCAAATGGGTGTCCTCATGCCCCTTTATAGAATGGCTGAGGTCGCCTTCGTTGGCGGCACCTTGGTGCCGAGAGGCGGCCACAATCCCATCGAGCCGGCGAGCTTGCGAACGCCGATCATAGCCGGGCCTCACAACTTCAATTTTTTGCAGGTGTATACCGATCTAAACGCTGCAGGGGCCTTCAGGCAGGTCACCACAGAAACCTTCAGCACTATTTTGCTGGAGCTTATGAACGATGGCGCAAAGCGTCAGCAAATGGGTGCAGCTGGGGACGCGGTAGTGCAGGCCAACAAAGGCGCTACCCAGCGAGGAATTGATCTGATTGCGCCGGTCCTGGACTCGGTGCGATAGCCCTCTCTGCAATCAGTTAGTGGCTCTTTGCAGGGAAACCACTCGAATTACCGGATTAGCCGAGTCCATGAAACTGTTCATTTCTTCCAGATCGGCAGGGCTTAGCAAGCCCGTTTGCTGCTTCAGTCGGAGCAGGTTAATCAGGTAGGTGTAGCGTGAGTCCGCGTAGGCGAATTGAGAGTCGTAGAGTCGCTGCTGGGCCTGCAGCACGTCGACTATGTTGCGTGTTCCCACCTCGTAACCGGTTTGGGTAGCCTCCAAGGCGGACTGGGACGAGCGAATCGCCTTGAGACGGGCCCGTACCCGGGCCACATCCGTTGACACGGATTTAAAGAGGTTGCGGGTATTACGCACCACTGTGCGCTGCTGCTCCAGCAGCTGCTCCTTGGCCTGCTCGACCCTTGCGGAACTTTCGCGTACCCGCGAGGTGGTTCGCCCGCCCTGAAACACGGGCATGGTCATTTGCAGGCCATAAATCGTGGTCTCGGTCTCTTCCGGGCTAAAACTGCGGGTCAAAGGATTGCCGTTGTTATTTTTGCTGCGGGTAACCGTGGCGTCCACGGTGGGCAGATGATCGGCCAGTCGCGCTTTTTGGTCCCTGCGCGAGGCGTTAAGTTGCTCCATGGCGGCCTGAATACCCAGATTGGTGGCCAACGCCGCGTTAACCCAAGCCTCCTCATCCATGGGGTCGGGGTTTACTACGGGCAGGTTGCCAGACAGGGTTGCCAGTTCCTCATAGTCCCGTCCGGTCAACGTCCTGAGGGTTTCAAAACTGATGTAGTGATTGGTTTCGGCCTGAATCTGCCGCACCAGGGCCGCGTCGAAAGCGGCCTGGGATTCCAGTACGTCGGTAATGGCAACCAGGCCTACATCGAAGCGCTGCTGCACCTGCTCCAGCTGGCGTTTGACTGCGGTGACTTCGGCATTGGTGGTGTCCAGTCGATCTCGTGTTCGCAGAATGTTCAGGTAGGCATCCGCCACCCGGACGATCAAATCCTGTTCCTGTGCTTCTAAGGCATAGGACGATGCGGCAACAAAAGCCTTGGCGCTGCTGTAGCCAAACCAGCTGGACAGGTTCACGACCGGCTGCCGCAGTTGGGCGTTCCAGCTGTTGTCGTTGTAGCCGTCCTCCAACACCTGACTTTCAGGGCCGCTGTATCCCGGCAGCGTGGTCTCGGTTTTCGAGGTACTGGCACTGGCCACAACCGATGGCAGCAGTACTGCCCGAGCCTGAGGCACGCGTTCCCGATCTGCGCGATAGGATGCCCGGGCAGCACCTACTGAGGCATCGTTATCCTTGGCTGCAACGAAGACGTCGACCAAATCCTCTGCATGAACGGGTGACGTGGCCAAGGCCGCAAGGGCGGCGATTGCGAACAGGCGACCGGCAGAGACGAGGATTGATTGGATCATTCAAGGTTTCCTATCTGCACCCGCTGGGCTGGGTGTTTTCCGTTGTGCGACGAGGGTCGATTATGCCTTTGTTGACGGTGCAAGTAACGTGAAGTCCTTTGGGTTTCAATGGCGCTGTCCGCGGCGGTTTGCAGCAATTGACTCATGACACCAACGCGCTGGGCTGGGTATAGTAGCGGCCGCCGGAAACAGGAAACCGCGAGTGTCAGATAAGCGCCCAGAAACAGATGCCGATATTCTTAGCCGCTCGACGGAGCTGAGCTACGACTTTGCCACCGGGGCACAGCAGCCCGGGCGGCGCTATCACCACGATTTGGCCGGTCACATGGCCGAGTGCGACACCAACTTTCAGCGTCTAATGCAGCTTTTCCCTACCATGCGTGACGAGGATTTTAGCTGTGTAATGCTGCTTCCTGGCGCGTCCGGCACCAGGGTTGAACTGACCGTACTGGAGCGAGGACCCTATACCACCCTACTGCAGCTGGCTCAGGTGCCCAAACAGGATTGGGGCAGCAGCCCGAATATGCGCATTCAGCTGTACCACGACGCCAAGAGTGCTGAAGTGGTGGCCTACCAGCACCAGTCCCGTTTTCATGGCGCCTACGAATACCCCAACAAGCGCATGCGTGCTCGTGATGAAAAAGAACAGCTCAATCGCTTTCTTGGTGAGTACCTGGCGCTGTGTCTTGCAGTGGGTATGAGCCCGGATCCGGTGAATTTGCCAATGTTGAGCAGCGCTGCAAAGCCGCTGAGTGATGAGTCTGGCAACAAGGCGTCATAGCACCCAGTGCCAGCAACCCTGCTACACATCACAGACTGTCACCTAGTTCCGCTAGGCGAAAAACTTCAAGGCACCGATACCAACGCCACCTTAACCGAGGTTTTGGCTCAAGCGATGAGCGAGTACAGCCCCGATGCGGTGATTGCCACCGGTGATCTTGTGCATGCGGGTGGTGAAAAAGTGTATCGCCAGTTTATGACCACGTTGGCGGCTGCCAGTACAGGGCCGCTATTATGTACTCCGGGCAACCACGACCTGCTGACGCCGATGCTGGCGGCGGGGCTGCCCATGGCGCCGTTGCAAGTGGGTGCGTGGTCGATTTTGGGCTTAGATTCTCACGTTGACGATGAGCCCAAGGCCCGGGTGGATGAAACGCGGCGCCGCGCGTTCACGGCCTGCTGGCAGCAACAGCACACGGCTTTTGCTCTGCTGGCCACACATCACCCGCTGCTCTCCATAGGTGCACCCTGGCTGGACAAAGATCGCATCGAATCGCCGGAGTCCTTGCTGGACAGTTTGCTCGAACAGTCAGCTCCCCGGTTTGGCGGCGCGATTTTTGGCCACGCCCACCAGGAGATAAACGCCCATTATCGGGGTGTCCCACTGCTGGGCACACCCTCCACGGCTTTTCAGTTTGCGCCGCGCAGCGAAACCTTCACCATGGGCAGCAAGCGGCCGGCCTATCGCTGGTTGTTCCTGCACGATGACGGCTCGGTCACCAGTCAGGTGCACTGGCTTGGCGCAACCCACACTCAATCCTCGTTAACCTAGGTCTTCAGGCATATGGCAGAAAAATCCTATTCAGCGGAATCCTTGCAGGTCCTTTCTGGCCTGGAGCCGGTGCGTCGCCGGCCAGGAATGTATACCGACACCACCCGGCCAAACCACTTAGTGCAGGAGGTGGTCGATAACAGCGTCGACGAGGCAATCGCCGGTCACGCCAGGGAAATTGAGGTTTGCATTAACGCCGATGGCTCCATTGAAGTGATTGATGACGGGCGCGGCATGCCGGTGGACATTCACCCGGAACACAAGGTGTCTGGGGTTGAGCTCATCCTTACCCGCCTGCACGCCGGCGGTAAATTCGATAACGAGAACTATAACTTTTCCGGCGGCCTGCACGGTGTTGGGGTGTCCGTGGTGAATGCGCTGTCTGAATTTTTAGAGGTGGAGGTCAAGCGCGACGGAAACCTGTACCGGCAGCGCTACGAATATGGCGAACCGGTGACTGCCCTTGAACCCGTGGACACCGTGGGCAAGCGCAACACCGGCACCAGAGTGTGCTTTCTGCCCGAGGCTAAGTATTTTGACACCGCGGCGCTGGCCATGGGCCGACTGCGACATTTGCTTCGCGCCAAGGCAGTGCTGTGCCCCGGCCTGCGTATGAGTTTGTCTGTGGAGGCCAAGCCAGAGGAGAACGAGAGCTGGCTTTACGAAGATGGCCTGCGGCAATACTTGGAAGCCGCCGTCGGCGATGCGGAGTGTGTTCCCCAGGCCACGATTATGCATCAGGCTAAGGGCAACGCCGAGGCGGTGGAATACGCCCTGAAGTGGGTGGCCGATGGTTCCGCGCCCATCAACGAAAGCTATGTAAACCTGATACCAACTGCCCAGGGCGGTACTCACGTTAACGGTTTGCGCTCGGGTTTGATCGACGCCCTCAAAGAGTTTTGCGAATTTCGCGACTTACTGCCTCGGGGCGTAAAAATCACCGGCGACGACATATGGGAGCAGTGTAGCTACGTCCTTAGCGTCAAGCTGCTGGATCCCCAGTTTGCGGGACAAACCAAGGAGCGGCTGTCGTCACGCCAATCAGCGGTGTTCGTGTCTGGGGTGGCGAAAGACGCATTCAGTCTTTGGCTAAATGAGCACGCCAGCGAAGGCGAAAAAATCGCTGAGATGGCCATTGGCAACGCTCAACGACGCTTAAATGCGGCCAAAAAAGTCGCGCGCAAACGGGTTACGTCAGGTCCGGCGCTACCGGGCAAACTGGCCGATTGTTCTGGCCAGGACGCCAGCCGGGCGGAGCTGTTTTTGGTGGAAGGCGACTCCGCCGGAGGCTCGGCTAAACAGGCGCGAGACCGCGAGTTCCAGGCCATCATGCCCCTGCGCGGGAAAATTCTGAACACTTGGGAAGTGGACGCCAATCAGGTGCTGGCTTCCCAGGAAGTGCACGATATAGCCCTGGCTATTGGCGTGGATCCGGCCAGCGAAGATCTTGCCGGGCTCCGCTACGACAAGGTGTGCATTCTGGCGGACGCGGACTCAGACGGCCTGCACATCGCGACCTTGTTGTGCGCTTTGTTCGTGAAACACTTTCGTGCCTTGGTCAACGCCGGCCACGTCTATGTCGCCATGCCGCCCCTGTACCGCATCGACGTAGGTAAAGAAGTCTTTTACGCCTTGGATGAGGCGGAAAAAGACGCGGTGCTTACCCGGGTCGCTGAGGAAAAGAAACGCGCAACCCCGTCGGTTCAGCGTTTTAAAGGCTTAGGGGAAATGAATCCGGCTCAGTTGCGTGAAACCACCATCCACCCGGACACCCGGCGCCTGGTGCGGCTCACCGCGGACCAGGGCCGAAAAACCGATGACATGATGGACATGCTGTTGGCCAAGAAGCGCGCGCCTGACCGTCGCGCCTGGCTGGAAAAGAAGGGCGACCAGGCGGTTTTGGACTAACCGCTGCTGAGCCGCACTAACCCGACAAATTGAACGAAGAACGAGACAGGCATATTTCCTATGGATGACGAAATCCAATCCTCACCCGCCGCGGGTGATTCCTCAGAGTCAATGTCGCTGGCCGCTTATACCGAGCGAGCCTACCTGGACTATTCCATGTACGTCATTAATGACCGGGCCCTGCCTCACATAGCCGATGGCCTCAAGCCCGTGCAGCGCCGCATCATTTATGCCATGAGCGAGCTGGGCCTGAATAACCAGGCTAAGTACGCTAAATCGGCGCGCACGGTGGGTGACGTACTGGGTAAGTTTCATCCCCACGGTGACAGTGCTTGCTATGAAGCCATGGTGCTGATGGCGCAATCGTTTTCGTTCCGTTACCCCATGGTAGATGGCCAAGGGAACTGGGGAGCGCCGGATGATCCAAAATCCTTCGCGGCCATGCGCTATACCGAAGCTCGGCTGTCGCGCTTTGCCCAGCTCCTGCTTAGCGAGGCCAAACAGGGCACCGTCGACTACACCCCAAATTTTGATGGCAGCGTTCAGGAACCCAAGCTGCTGCCTGCCCAAGCCCCCTTTGTCTTGCTCAACGGCAGCACCGGTATTGCGGTGGGCATGGCTACCGACATACCGCCGCATAATCTCAATGAAGTGATAAGCGCCTGCGTACATTTGTTAGATAGCCCCAAGGCCACCACCGCAGACCTTATGACGCACATCAAGGGCCCGGATTATCCTACCGAAGCCCAGGTCATAACCCCGGTGGCGGACATTCAGGCCCTCTACGAAAGCGGTCGGGGCAGTATTAAGGCGCGGGCGGTCTATCACCGAGAAGGCCCGGAAGTGGTGATTACCGCCCTGCCGCATCAGGTATCTCCCGCCAAGGTGCTGGAGCAGGTGGCGGCCCAGATGAACGCAAAAAAACTGCCCATGCTGGTGGACTTGCGGGATGAGTCCGACCATGAAAACCCCACGCGATTGGTGTTTGTACCCCGTTCTAACCGCATTGATTACGATCGCCTGATGAGCCACCTGTTTGCTACTACTGACCTGGAACGCAGCTATCGGGTGAACCTAAACATTATTGGTCTCGACCACCGTCCCGAGGTGAAAGGCCTGGTCGGGATTTTGAAAGAATGGCTGCGCTACCGCTTAGACGTGGTCACGCGGCGGCTGAATTTTCGGCTGGAGAAGATCAATGACCGGCTGCACATCTTGGATGGGCTGCTCATTGCTTACCTTAACCTTGACGAAGTGATTCGCATTATCCGAGAAGAGGACGAGCCCCGCCCCGCTCTAATGAAGCGCTTTGGCTTGAGTGAGATTCAGGCCAACGCCATTTTAGATTTGCGGCTGCGCAATCTTGCCAAGCTAGAAGAAATGAAGCTGCGCGGCGAAAAAGACGAGCTGGAGACGGAAAAAGCTGACCTGGAAAAGACGCTGGGCTCCAAGGCTCGCATGCAAACGCTAATTAAAAAGGAACTGCTGGCCGTGGCCGCCGAGTACGGTGATGACCGGCGCACGCCGCTGCTGGAGGCCGAGGAGTCTCAGGCCTTTAGCGAGGAAGATCTGCTCACCAATGACCCCATCACCGTGGTGCTGTCGACTAAGGGGTGGGTACGGGCCGCCAAGGGGCACGACGTTAAACCACACGAATTGAATTATCGCACCGGCGATGAGTTTGCTCAGGCCGCCAAGGGGCGCAGTAACGACGTACTGGTGTTCTTAGATTCCGATGGCCGCAGCTACAACGCGGCAGCCCACACGCTGCCGTCTGCCCGAGGTCAAGGCGAGCCCTTGTCGGGTCGCTTTAAAGCTAAGAACGATGCGCGTTTTGTCGGTGTGCTGATGGGAAGCGGCGACGCCAAAGTGCTGCTGGCGTCCAACGCAGGTTTCGGCTTCGTTGGTACGCTGAGCGAGATGGTGACGAAGAACAAGGCGGGGAAAGCGTGTTTGAGCGTGCCTTCGGGCGGCTATGCGCTGCCACCGGTACTGATCGATGCCGGGCTCTACGAATCTGCTGACGCCCGGGTGGCCGCGGTGACCAATCAAGGCCGCCTGTTGGTGTTCGCCCTGCAGGATTTGCCCGAGCTGGCCCGGGGTAAGGGCAACAAGTTGCTCAACGTACCGTCGGCGGCGTTTAAGTCCGGTGAAGAGGAGCTGGTGGGAGCGGTTGCGCTGAGCGAGAAAGACGAGTTACTGGTGCATGCGGGCCAGCGCCACCTGCGCTTGAAAGCTAAAGATCTGGAAAACTATGAGGGAGAGCGGGCGCGTCGCGGGCGTAAACTGCCCAGGGGCTTTCAGAAGGTAGAACGGTTGTCGGTGGAATAAAGGCGCCGGAAGGTCCCGGCGCCCCTCGGGCTATAGGCCTCAGGCCGGGCGGTGAATGCCGCAGATTTTGTGGCCATCTGGGTCCAAGAAGTAGCACAGGTACATCAGCCCCATGTTGCCCTCGCGTGGTCCCGGCGGATCTTCTGCGGTGGTGCCACCGTTGGTCACGGCAGCGTCGTGGAATTCCTGCAGCTGCTCAGGTGAGTCGCAAACGAATCCAATAGTAGAGCCATTTGCTACTGAGGCAGGCTGACCGTTAATGGGTTCAGACACGCTGAACGTCGAGCCGTTGTGTGCATAGAACAGGCGGGTTTGTCCGGTGTCGTTGACGTGTTCCATAGCTGGACCAGCGCCCAGAACGCTCAGAACCGCATCGTAAAACTGCTTAGACTTCTGAATGTCGTTGGCGCCAATCATGACGTGATTCAACATACTCTAACTCCTCTAGTGATAAAAACCGTTAGCGAGCCTAGACCCTTCCCGAAGACAAAGCTACCCACCGAGGTTGAAACCCAACACAACCTGAGCCTGTTCGGTAATCAGTGTTTGCTCGCTGCCAGGCAGACTGCTAATGGAGTAAAAAACACCGTCGGGAGCTAGGTCTGCCAAAATCGGATGCGAAAATTCCGCCGCCCACTGCTGTTGATCTGGGCTGAGTTCTTGAAACACCTCCGCGGTCATAAGGGCGGTGTCGGCCTTGGCTAATGACGCCAAGGTTAAGCTTTGTTCCACATTGGTAATATCCTCCAGCGCTGCTGCGGTAATGGAGGTGGCTTCAGCGGGATCCTTGGGGCTCAGTACAGTTGCGAGCAGACAGCGAAATTCCCCCTGAGTTTCGTACTCTTGCAACAGGCGCTGCAGCAAAAAAGAAGCGTACAGTGCGTTCAGGCCGCTGGCCGCAGCTTTGCTGATTAGCAGAGCAAGGCCTCGCTCTTGCAGGGTCAGGGCAAACCCCGGATACAGAGCGCAGACTTCTCGCCCCATGGTCAGGGCGTCGTTGATAGCCTGCTGCTGCTCTTGAGTATTGAGGCTGCGCTGGTTGTGCAGCTTCACCGTCAGCAGATAGGCGGGTTGCTCCTGCACCGGATCCCTGGGCACGGAAACAATGGGCAGTGACCGATTACCTCGAGTACTGAACTGAATCGCCATTACCGTAATGGGCGGCGTTAGCAGCAGCGCCAGCACAGAAAAAAACCAACGGCTCCAAGGGATGGCCGGGGCAAACACGTCCGAGTTCAGACTGACGGTAACGGCACCGCTGAGCGTATTGTCGATGGTGGCGATTGCACGATAGTGGGCCTCTGAGCGCTGCAGCCCGCTCAAAGCCATGAGTTCCTCGTCTGCGCCGTAGAAGGCAACCCCGGCGACTTCCTCAAGTGTGGTCAGGCGGTTGGCCACAACCGTCAAGGTAATGCGTTGTTTATTGAATAATTCTGGCGCAGTTGTGTCGGCCAGGGTGGCTGCCAGGGCGCTGCCGTAACGATCCATTTCGTCCTGGCCGTCCGGGCGCTCGAACCAGATCAGCAGTAAACAGCAAGCAGTAATCGCTGTGGCAATTGCGGCGGCGGGCAGGGTAACCCGGCTGGCTCGAAATTTAGTGCGAAAGCGCTGCAGTGGCCCCATCAGTTCTGTCCCGTCAGCCAGCAGGCATCCGCCGCAAAAGCCCATCTGCAGGGACGCTGAATTCGTTGGGTTGAAGGCATGGGCTGTCGGGCCTATCGCGGGTACCAAGGGCGTAAATTAACACAAAGTGGGGAAACCCATCCTTCTCCCTGCGAGGCTGCATCGTTAAACTAGCGGCTTGGTAATATCCTAGGGTAGTCAATTGGCCGATCAGATTATGCTCGTGAGTATCTCCGGCCAAGATAAGTCGGGATTAATGTCGGCATTGATGACGGTCTGCGCCGCCCACGACGCTGAGATCCTGGACATGGGTCAGGCGGTTATTCACGACGAGTTGGCCCTTGGATTGTTGGTGTCCTCGTCGAATCCTGAAGCCCTGAGCAAGGCTTTTACGGCTTGCTGCGAACGCAGCGGTTCCTCGCTAAGACTGGAATCGGTGGAAGCCGCGGATTATGGCGCTTGGTCCCAAACCATCTTCAAAAGCCCGCTGATCCTGACGTTGCTCACTAGCAGCGAGGCTGCGCAAGCGCTGCTGGCGGTGAGCAAACTGACTCATCAGTACCAAATGAACATTGATACGGTAAGGCGGCTGACCAAGCCGAGGTCGTTCTCCGCAGACTCAGATCAGCGCTTTGGCGTAGAAATGCGGTTAAGCGGCGAGTTGGCCAACAGCGCTGAGTTTCAGGCAGAGCTGCTGAAGCTGGCGGACAGCCGCGAATTCGATGTCAGCCTGCAGCGAGATTCCGTGTTTCGGCGCAACCGGCGCCTAGTGGCCTTTGATATGGACTCCACGCTAATTGCCGAGGAAGTCATGGACGAGCTGGCGAAACGCCATGGCGTCGGTGATCAGGTGGTGGCGATTACCGACGCGGCCATGGCTGGCGAGCTGGATTTCAAAGAAAGTTTCAGGCGGCGAGCGGCGCTGCTGCAGGGAATGCCGCTGGAGGTTCTTCACGACGTTGCCGAGTCTGTGGCTTTGAACACGGGCGCTCACCGGTTGATCAAGGCGCTGAAGCACTTTGGCTATACCATTGCCGTGTTTTCCGGCGGCTTTCAGTACGTGGGCGAACACCTGCAGCGTCAGTTGGGCATCGACTACGTTTATGCCAATGAGCTCGAGGTCATCGATGGCGTCATGACCGGACGGGTGCTGGGGGACATTGTGGACGCTCAGGGCAAGGCAGATTTGCTGCATAAAATCGCCGCTGCGGAAGGTATCAGGCTGGCTCAGACCATTGCCGTGGGCGACGGCGCTAACGATTTACCGATGCTGCAGCAAGCGGGTCTGGGCGTTGCCTATCACGCCAAAACCATCGTGCGGGAAAGCGCTAAACACTCGATTTCGAATTTTGGCCTCGATGCGATTTTGTATCTGATCGGCTTTAGTGACCTGGATGTAGAGCAGGCGCTGACCAGTGAGGAATAGCTTTGCCCCAGCGCCATAGGGAAATCATGCAATAAGGGCTTAATGGCCGGACCATTGGGGTTTACGCTTTTCCGCAAAGGCTTTTGGCCCTTCCTTGGCGTCAGCCGAGCGCCGCCAGCGGTGAAAGTGTGGATAGGCTTCCTGAGCGCTCATGGCCGCGGCCAAACTGTCCTCGTCCAGCCCCTTAAGCATGGCCTCTTTGGAAGCCTGTATCGCCAGTGGTGCACCTGCGAGGATGTTGTCGCACCACTGGGATACCACGTCTGCCAAGTCGTCATTTGCCACCACTTGAGTAACAAAGCCCATTCGTAAGCCCTCACCTGCGCTGACGCGCTGGGCGCTCAGCACCAGTCCCATGGCTTGCTTCAGGCCAATCTGCCGAGCCAGTCGGTGCACACCACCACCTAGGGCAACCGCGCCAACTAAGGGTTCGGGTAAACCAAACCATGAGCGCTCTGTGGCAATGATCAGGTCGCAGGCTAGGGCAATTTCAAATCCACCTCCCAACGCAAATCCGTCGACGGCGGCGATAATGGGTTTGCTCAAATCAAATCGTTCAATGAGTCCAGCATAACCGTGCTCGGGGTAGTCGGCGTGACGGCCTTGGTCGGCGATGGCTTTGAGATCGCTGCCGGCGCAAAACGCCTTATCACCTGCGCCATCAATGACGCACAGGTATTGGGCATCGTCCCGAGCGAAATCATTAAAGGCCTGCTCCAGTTCCTCGTGCATCGGCGCATGCAGTGCGTTCATCACGTCCGGTCGGTTTAAGGTGATGCGAGTAATGTGGTTGGCTGGGTTCACGCGAATGTACTGGTAGTTCAATTTGCTCTCCGATTATTGCTTTAGCTGAGGCGAACAGGTTGTGCGACTGAGCATAGCAGCGCCCCAAAGGGCGAGGTACCAAACCCAGCGAGACCGGATGCGCAACTGGTGGCAAGATTTAGGGGTTGCTAGGATCTTCGTGAGCAAGGGAGGTGGCAGTATGTTGTCCGACGCGGATAGAACGGCTCTCGTTGAACAGGGTTTTTGCATTGTGCCCGACGTGCTGACACCGGCTGAGGTGGCGCAAGCGCGGGAGGCCTTGGAACGAGGGGTTAAGGAAAGTCGGCGCCGAGGTGTGGCGACTTACATCGGTTCCCTTGACCCTAATGACGCCAACGTGCGGGTTTTCAATCTGCTGGACTTAGACCCGCTATTTACTCGGCTGGTGGCTCACCCAGCGGCCATCGACGCCGTGGGCTGGCTGCTTGAAGACGACTTCATCATTTCCAATTTCACCGCCAATATCGCGAAGCCCGGCAGTGGCTCCATGGCCGTCCACTCGGATCTGGCCATCGTTATCCCGGAGCCCTGGCATGCGCCCTGGAGCGTTAACGTAATCTGGTGTTTGGATGATGTGCACGCCGACAACGGCGCCACCCAGTATCTGCCCGGCAGTCACCGGATTACCCGGCGCAGCGAGTTGCCCGCCGATCCCAGGCAGGCCATGGTGCCCTTCGAAGCGAAGGCGGGCAGCATCATCGTAATGGAAGGCCGGCTTTGGCATACCTCGGGAGAAAACATCACGGCGGATGAAGACCGCGCGCTGCTGTTTGGTTACTACGCCCGTTCCTTTATCCGCCCTCAGTGGAATTTCAATGTGGGGCTCGGTGCTGATACCAAAGCGCAGTTAAGCCCAGAACTGCGGCACTGGCTGGGTTTGGGAGTGACCGCCAACGTCAAACCCCTGCCCGGTGTTGGCTGAGTAGTTCCTTGGGTAACGGCGGCTAAAACACCGTGTAGCCACCGTCCACAACAACCTCTTGGCCGGTATGGAAAGACAAAGAGGTATCCGCTAGAAACGCGCCTACCTGCCGAAACTCGCTCGGGTCTGCCCAGCGCCGAACCGGAGTACGCTTGGTGGTTACCGTGCGAAAGGTGTCGTTTTCGTAGCCCCCGGACGCCAACTCGGTTTTGGTCCAGCCAGGGAGCAGGGAATTGACGCGTATGTTATGGCGCGCAAGGCCCACGGCCAGAGCTCGCACCAGACCGTTCAAGCCGGTTTTGGCAGTGCCGTAGGCCTCATTACCGGCAGCACCGTGAATCGCTGAAGTGGAAGACACGGCCACCAAGCTACCACCTTCACCTTGTTCGATAAGAACCTTGGCTGCTTCTCGAAGGGTAAGGAAAACGCCGTCCAAGTTCACCGCCATAACGTCTCGCCAATCGGCAAGAGACATGTCGACGAAGGCTTTACCCGTGCCGCCGCGGCCTGCATTGGCGAATAAACCGTCGATACGACCAAAGTCATCGGTAGTGCGCTGCATGCACTGGATAATCTGATCCTCATCCCCAACGTCGCAAACGTAGGCCCGGCTGTTGGTGCCATATTCCCTCAGCTGTTCCAGGGCTTGAGCGTTTTTCGCTTCGTTACGGCCCCAAACCGCCACCGAGCCACCGGCAGCGGCAATCCCTTCAGCCATCCCAAGGCCAATGCCGCCGTTACCGCCGGTGATGATAAAAACTTGATTCGTTAGGTCTGTCATAGCGCTTCCCAAAGAGTGAAGAGTGAATGGTGCGTGGAAACCTACTTAGCGGTACTGACGCTGAGATTGGCTCCATGGATTGAGCTACCAGTGTAGTCGGCGGAGGTATTGTTAACCACGAGTAGTCGGTTGCGCGCTGCCCAGGCCGATTCAGGGTTCGCTGTCGAAGCCAGGTCAGCGGACATTCACTGGAGATCGTTGGACCTGGCTACCGGGCGGTGGCAATTAGCTCTGACTTTGACGTCATGCCAGCGTTCTCCCGCACCAGCCTGGGCAGCAAATAGCCCGGTAACCGCGCCCGCATGTCGTCATGCAGCATTAAGGCTGCTTGGTCCGCTACGTAAAAATGGGCGGTGCCGCTGACGGGGTCCGGCATGTGCAGGTAATAAGGCAGCACACCTTGATCGAATAAGGTCTGGGAAAGCTCGCAAAGGGTTGTGGCTTGATCGTTGATTCCACGCAGCAACACGCTTTGGTTAAGCAGGTGCACACCCGCGCGACGCAGCTGCGCGAAAGCGGCAGCGGTATCCAGGCTCAGCTCTTGGGCGTGATTGCAGTGCACGACCAAGGTCACTGGGTTGGTGCTGGATGCCAAACTCGCCAGCAGCTGGGCCGTCACGCGCTGAGGCAGCACGATGGGCAGACGACTGTGCAAACGAATGCGTCTGACGTGATCGATGGCGTTAATCTGCTCAAACAGGTCACCCATGGCCTGATCTGACAGCAGCAGGGGGTCGCCTCCGGACAAAATCACCTCGGTAATGGTGGGGTCTGCGGCTATCACCTTTAAGGCCTCACCGTGGGCGGCTGGCCTATGGTGCTGATAGGGAAAGTGCCGCCGAAAACAGTAGCGACAGTTAACGGCGCAACCTGGTGTGGTGATCAGCAGTGCCCGGCCCCGGTATTTTTGAATCAACGTTGGGGCACGCTGGAAGCCCAGGGCCGCATCGGTTTCCATCAGCGGGTCCAGGGTAAAGCCGTCGGTACTTTGGTTTTCTAGTGCCGTGGGCAGCACTTGCAGCAGCAGCGGGTCGTTTGGATCACCAGGCCGCATGCGTTTGGCGAATGGCTCGGGCACCAGCATTTTGAAATCGGGCTGATGGTCAATGGCGCGGCCGTGATTTTCCAATCCGAGGTAGTCCAGCAGGGCTTGTGGCTGGCGAAACGCGCTTTGCAGCAGCTTTTGCCAAGCGTCGGGCTGCCACGGCGTTCGGTTCGGGGTTATCATGACGGCCTACCAACGGATGAATGCAAAATTATGGCTACCTATTCTACCAACGAATTTCGCTCGGGCATGAAAGTTATGCTGGACGGCGACCCCTGCAATATTTTGGAAAACGAGTTCGTGAAGCCGGGCAAGGGCCAAGCTTTCAACCGGGTAAAAATGCGCAATCTTATGAACGGTCGCGTCTGGGAGCGCACCTTTAAGTCTGGCGAGAGCATTGAAGCGGCGGACGTGATTGATCTGGACATGGAGTACCTTTATACCGACGGTGAGTTTTGGCACTTCATGAAAACCGATGACAGCTACGAGCAAGTGGCCGCTGGTGCAGCTGCGGTATCCGACTGTCAGAACTGGCTTAAAGAGCAGGACATATATCAGGTGACCCTATGGAACGACGATCCAATCGCCGTTACCCCACCCAACTTCGTCGAGCTGGAAGTTACCGACACTGACCCCGGGCTGAAAGGCGATACCGCCAACGGCGGCACCAAACCGGCAACACTTTCAACCGGCGCAACGATTAAGGGCGTGCCCCTGTTCATCAATATCGGCGACGTGCTCAAGGTCGACACCCGCACTGGTGAATACGTGTCCCGAGCAAAAACCTAGCCAGCCTAAGTACAGGCGGTACGGCTGTGAGCCACTGGCGACCCTCGGCAACCACGGCGCAGCTGCGACAACGGGCGCAGCTGCTAGCGGAGACCCGATCTTTTTTCGCCCAGCGCAAGGTAATCGAGGTGCAGACCCCAGTGCTTGCAGAGCACTCGGTGACCGAACCTGATGTGCAGAGCATTCAAGTGCCGGGCTACGGATATCTGCAGACCTCACCGGAATATCAAATAAAACGCCTGCTCGCGGCGGGCATGCCCAGCTGTTACCAACTTGGCCCGGCCTTTCGTCACGGCGAGCGGGGACGGCTGCACAATCCTGAATTCACCATGCTGGAGTGGTATCGCCTAGGCTATGACCACGCTCAGCTGATGTACGAAGTCGCGGACTTGGTGGACGCGCTGCTGGGCTCAAAGCCCTACCAGCGCCTCACGTATCAGGAATTGATAGGCAATGCTGACGGTGATTCCAGAGCAGCGCTGGATCTTGCCTTCGCTGAAGCCTGTGAAGGTCTGACGCCGGGCCGATTTTTTATCACCGACTATCCAGGGGATCAGGCCGCACTGGCTCGCATAAACCCGGATGGAAAAACCGCAGCACGCTTCGAACTGGTGATTGATGGTGTTGAAGTTGCCAACGGCTACTGGGAATTGCGGAATGCAGAGGAACTCCGACGACGATTTGCTACGGATATTGAGGTGCGTCAGCAGCGCCAGCTCCCCACCATGGCCGTGGATGACGCATTTCTAGCGGCCTTAGAACACGGCCTGCCAGAGTGCGCGGGAGTCGCTCTGGGATTTGACCGGCTGGTGATGTTGGCCGCCGGAGCCACAAACTTATCCGACGTACTGTCCTTTAAGGGCACCCCTTAGTTTTTCAGTGCGTTGGCTGCTCGTCATCCAAATAACGCCCGGCGTGGCCATTTTCGTAGAGACCTAGCATGCCGCTTTGCTGGGCCTGGCCGTCGTAGGCACCAAAGCCCAGCAGCGCTCTGACTGACTCATTTTGCGCCCGCACGGTGTCGAAAGAATGATTCATGAAGGTATTTTCCACGGTTCTCAGCCAACCCGCGCAATAGGAAATGGAAAGCCCGCGTCTGGGCTCAGCGCTGGCATTGGCGCCGCCGCGATGAACCAAGTCTCCGCGGAAAATAATGGCGTCGCCGCGATCCATTACCGCCCGCTGGTAATCGGTTGTTTGCGCGCGCTGTTCTTTAGGCCAGCGCCAACTGTGTGGTGCCAGCCAGGTTGCGCCGTTTTCTTCGGTAAAGTCGTCCAAGGCAAATATTGCGTTAACGATGAACGGATGTTCGCTGAGCGGTATCGGCCAGGAATCGGAGTCTCTGTGCGCCTGCTGACGCGGCTCACCGGGCTGGATTTCAATCAGCTCGCCGGCGTTGAGCAGCACATTTTCCGCAAGCGGGCTCATGGCGCGTTGGGCCCAGCTGACGATGTCAGGGTCACCAATGACGTTTGCGCTGGTGGGGAATTTCTCGATCAGCCCGTGCATGCGAATGGTGTTGTGGCCGAGAAAATTATCGTAATCCGCAGAGCCGGTGGCGGGCAGGCCAAGGTTAGAGGTTGCAAGGTACGCGGTGATTTCCGCGTTGAGCGCGGTCACTCGCGGCGCGGGCAGCGCTGCTTTAAGAATGGCAGCGCCAGCATTGCTGGTCGCCAGATCGATCGCCTGCCAGGCATAAGGACGGGTAAAGGTTTCGATCACCGTTGTACTCCAATTTACGAGGGGTCGCTAACCGTCGCCAGGGTTTGCCCCAATCGAACCGGGCGGCCTTCAGCTATGCCGTTGCCAAAGCTCACGGCGTCTCTGGTAAAGCAGCAAATCACCGTAGATCCTAGCAAGAAGCGCCCAATCTCATCACCTCGTTTGAAGTCTTGATCGTGGCTGGAAACGATTTCTTCCCGATAGGGAGACGCTGGGCCCTGCCAAACGGTTTCGATGGAAGCGACGATCAGCGCGCCAACCAGCACCAACAGCATGGGACCAAATTCGGTTTCAAACCGGCACACCAAGCGCTCGTTGCGGCAAAACAGTCCCGGTATGCCTGCTTCGGTGACACCGTTGACAGAAAATAGTGCGCCCGGAATTGCTCGGGTCTCTAGGAGCTTTGCGTCACAGGGCAGGTGAATCCGATGGTAATTGCTCGGTGCCAAGTAAATGGTGCAGAAATCCCCATTTTCAAATCCCCTGCCTGTTTCGCCCGCCAACGAGTTCAGAGTGTATTGATGACCCTTGGCCTGCATCAGCAGGTCGCTTTGGATTGGTCCTATCTGGCTTACCGTACCGTCCACCGGGCAGGCTAGAGCTGCGGATTCCGCTGGCAGCGGTCTCGCGCCGTCCGCCAGCGCCCGAGTGAAGAAGTCGTTGAAGCTCGTGTAGTCGTCAAGATGCTGACGTTCAGCGTCCGCAAGGGATATGTCATAGGCCCGAGCAAACAGATGGATAAAGCCGCGGCGTATAAAGGAAATCTCGCTCTGGGCGAGCCAGCCTACCAAGCGAGACAGACCGTGTTGGGGGAGAACTCTTTGCAGGCTGAGGAAAAATTGGCTCATTACGCACCCCTCTCAACAGGGTTCTCGATGGGGGTGTTGGGATCATTTCCCCACTCCGCCCAAGAGCCGTGGAAGGCTTTGATGGGCAATCCCAGTAGCCGGCCGACCAGGTAGGAAAGCCCCGAGCGATGATGCGTCTGACAGTGGGTAATCACTTGCTCGGCGTCCAGTAAACCCAGCTCCGCAGCGACACCCTCCAGGTCCTCGATAAGCCGCAGCTGGCGGTTACCGTCTTTGAGTAATTCCCAGTCCAGGTTTACTGCCCCGGGAACGTGGCCTCGACGCGCCGAACCGGAGCGCAGGCCGGCAAACTCCTCGGCTGAGCGAACGTCCCACACAACCCAGTTCTCATTCTCGATGGCGTCCAGGACGTCTGTCATCTCGGCGATGGGGCCTGGATCAATGGATAGTGTTAACGGCTGGCTCGGTGCAACCTCAGTAGTGCCTTGATGCAGTGGCAATCCTGCGCCGTGCCAAGCGTGCAGGCCGCCGTCAAGGTAGGCCCAATCGTGATGTCCGATAACGTCTAAGGTCCAGAAAAAACGGCCTGCCCAGCCACCGCCTTCATCGTCGAAGGCGATAATCCGCTGGTCTGGCTGATAGCCGATTCTGGCCAATGTCGCTTCAATCTCAGACAATGGCGGCAGCTTGCCCGTGGCAGGCGGCACGCCGCAAATCAGTTCGGCAGGCTCAACTAGCACCGAGCCCGGGATGTGCGCCTGCTCGTAGAGCGCCCGTGTGGTGATTTGCACCAAGAGGGTGTCGCCTTCAGGTAAGTCTGCGACGACATCAGGTTCCAGCATTTCTACCGGGTGTTGGTGGTACACGTGGTGCTCCGAGGCTATGGTTAGAGTTGCATCATAGCCGAAACAGCAGAGCAAACAGGAGAAATCAGTGAGTTCCGATTTGGTTTGGATCGATTTAGAAATGACCGGGCTGGACCCCTCGCATGATCGAATCATTGAGATGGCCACCATCATTACTGACAGCGATCTAAACGTCATAGAAGAGGGACCGGTGTTGGCTATCAAACAGCCTAAGGCCTTGCTAGACGGTATGGACGATTGGAATCAAACCCACCACAGCGCATCGGGGCTGCTGGATAGAATCGCTAGCGAGGGCGTCAGCGAAACCGAGGCCCAGGCGCTGTCCTTGGCGTTTATCGAAAAACACGTAGAGCCCGGAGCAGCGCCTTTGTGCGGCAATACCATCTGGCAGGACCGGCGATTTCTTTCGCACTACATGCCAACGCTAGAAAGCTATCTGCACTATCGCATGATCGATGTCAGCAGCATCAAAGAGCTGGCCAAGCGCTGGCACCCTGGCATCGCCTCTGGCGTGGTCAAAACAAATCAGCATACGGCGTTGGCGGACATTCGTGAGTCCATTGAAGAGCTTCGCTACTACCGCGATAAGCTCTTCGTTCAAGAGTCCTCAAGCTGAGCTAAGGCCCAACGAATGTGCTCGTCGACCATGGCGTTAACTCTGCCCAGCCCCTTTCTTAAGGCGCCAATCACATCTTTGCCCCCGCTGCTGTTGCCTAGCCCGATGGCCAGATTTCGCTGCCACTGGGTATAGCCAATGCGCCGCATGGCGGAGCCCTCGGTTAAGGACAGAAACTCCTCCTCGGACATTGCGAAGAGATCCACTAAAGGAGCACTGTCCAGGCCGTGGCGAACGGCAAAATCCGCTTCTGTGGTGGTGGGTGCTTCTCGATTCCACGGACAAAACAGCTGGCAGTCATCGCAGCCGTAAATGCGGTTGCCCATGGGTTTACGAAACTCCACAGGAATAGCGCTTTTGTGCTCGATGGTCAGGTAGGAAATGCAGCGCCTAGCATCCAGCCGGCGAGGAGCAACAATGGCCTGGGTGGGGCATACCGTCATACAGGCGCTGCACTTCCCGCAGGCGTCCTCGCCGCCAGGCTCATCAACAGGCAGCGGTGCGTTGGTGTAAATCTCGCCAAGAAAAAACCAAGAGCCTGCGTCTTTCTCTAGCAGCAGCGTGTGTTTACCAATCCAGCCCAGCCCGGCCTTTTCCCCCAGGGCTTTTTCCAGCACCGGTGCTGAATCGGTAAAGGCGCGGTAGCGAAAATGGGGTTGGCCACTTTCAAGGGCGACGTTGACTTGCTGCGCGAGCTTGGCCAGTCGACGGCGCAGGACCTTGTGATAATCCCTGCCTAACGCATAGCGGGATATGTAGGCAAGATTGCTGTTTGCGAGCACCTCAATAGGTCGAGTGTCCGCCGGTAGGTACTGCATGCGTGCCGTGATGATGCGGCAGGTTTGTGGCTCCAGCAGCTCTGGGCGCTCGCGCTTATCCACGTTTTGCCCCATGTAGCCCATCTCTCCGGCAAAGCCTGCGGCTAGCCATGCCCGCAGGTGCGGTGTGTACTGAGAAAGGTCGGTGTTCGTCACCGCTAGTTTGTCAAATCCCAGCGCTTTGCCTTGGGCCAGAATTTGCGCTTTGACCCGATCAGGGTCCCAACCCTTAGGGTAAGCTGTGGAGTCTGATGGGCTGTTAATGACTAACTCGCTGGTAGCAGAATGGCCTGAGTATACTGGACCCACGCCAGCCGTGGGCCAAGGTATGAGTGCAAGCGCCGTCAGAAAACCCAGAAGATGGGATCGATGGACAGCGCGAGCAAAGGACGAGAGGTGGCCATGACCAATTCGCCGAGTAACGTGCCGGCAGCAGATGTAAAGCTGTATACCGCCGCTGCTTGCCGCGCCATTGACGCCGCAGCCATGGCGCCCCAATCCGCAGGCGGCATGGGTTTGTCCGGTGATGTACTCATGGAACGGGCGGCGCAGTTTGCGCTGGATACCTTGATGTTGCTGTGTCCGAACACACCGGCAGTCACTATCGTTTGCGGTAAGGGCAACAACGCCGGGGACGGCTACTGGCTGGCTTATCTGGCGCAGCGTTTGGGCATTGCTGTACAGATCATCGCCGTGGGTTCTACACAAGAGCTGACAGGAGATGCTTTGAACGCTTGGCAACAGGCGGCAGCGGCGGGACTCAGCACGGAAGAATCCGATGCCGGGCTGCGCTATCCGGTCATTGTGGATGCGCTGTTGGGTACCGGCAGCCGCGGGGCACCAAGGCCCGGCTACGCTGAGATGATCGATGAAATCAACCAAACAGACGCCTTTGTGCTGAGTTTGGATCTGCCCTCAGGGTTGAATGCCGATACGGGTGAGGCGGCCCTTGCCGTGCAGGCCAACGCTACGGTGTCGTTTATTGCACGCAACATCGGCCTATACACGGGTCGTGGCCCAGGGCTGGCCGGGCAGCGTTTTTTTTCAGACCTAGGGGTGTCCTCGGACTACGCCGCGCCCCGTCCATTTGTGCCTTTGCGCTTCTGGCGACCAAGCCTGCTGCCTAAGGTGCCAATTGACACCTATAAACATCGGCGCGGTCATGTGGTCATCGTTGGTGGCTGCACGGGGATGGGAGGCGCGGTGATTTTGGCGGCGGAGGCAGCCTTGCGCAGCGGCGCGGGCCTCGTCACTGTGGCGACGGATGCCAGCAATTTGCCGGGGCTTCAGGCTCGGCTACCCGAAGCCATGTGGGTAGATCCTGTTAATCACGAGACAGCTGTAACTCTAGAGCAGGTGCTGGAGCGAGCCGACGTGGTTGTCCTGGGGCCCGGTCTTGGACGGTCGGATTGGGCCCGAAGGGTGTTGTCTTGCTTATGCAGCTACCGGGGTCCCATGGTGGTGGATGCCGACGGGCTGTTCTGGCTGGCGCAATTTCACCGGCAATCGAAGCAGTTCAACGGCGACGGGCCACTGTACCTGACCCCCCATGAGGGCGAAGCGGCCATCTTGCTTGGGCGAACGGTGACAGAGGTTTCTCGGGATAGATTTAGCGCCCTGTCGGATATGACCCGTCAGTACCAGGCGCTCGGTCTCATTAAGGGCCCCGGCACGGTCATGGGAGACCCTGCGCATCAGGCAATCTGCGGCCACGGTAATCCGGGCATGGCCAGCGCCGGTATGGGAGATGTTCTGGCTGGATTATCCGGCAGCCTGTTAGCACAACAGGGGGCAGATCAGGCTTCGGCATTTGCCGCCGCCGTGTTGTTGCACAGCGCTGCAGCGGATCAAGCCGCCCAAGAGATTGGTCTGCGCTCGGTAACTGCAAGCTCAGTGATTGAGCGTATCCCCCAGCTTTTGCACGCCACCCAGTAGTTCGAGCGGTAAAATAAGGCCGCCCCAGGCTCGCCTTAACTGCTGATGCAGGTAAACTTTCAGCTATCAAGGCGCTCACCTTTTAAGCAAATTTTGAGTCCAAGGAAGTCGAGCAAGCAAAAATGGGCGAAGCCGAACAAGTAACCACCCAAGTGCTGGAAGACGAGGCGGCGACGGTAGCCTTCGGAGCGCGGCTGCGCGAAATGATTAACGCGCGCCTTGGCTCTTCTGCCATTGTCTATCTGCACGGTGATTTGGGAGCTGGTAAAACAACCCTGGTGCGCGGTGTGCTGCGCAGTCTGGGTTACACTGGCGCGGTGAAAAGCCCCACATATACCTTGTTAGAGCCTTATCAGTCCCAGGGGCTAGAGGTTTACCACTTCGACTTATACCGCCTGAAGTCGCCGGAGGAACTTGAATATTTGGGATTCGACGAAATCTTCGAGGGCCCGGGCTTGAAGTGCATTGAATGGCCGGAACAGGGCAGCGGCTGGTTACCGTCAGCAGACGTAGCAGTGACGCTAGCTGTCCAGTACGATTCGTCCCTGCAGGAATCCGCGGCAATGGACCCTAGCCAAGTGCAGCGCCAAGTGAGCGTGTCTTTTGTCTAGGTTTTACCCCGCTATCACCGCTTTGCTGCTTTTGATAGCCGGGCCCTGGGCTTATGCCAACACTATTCAAGGAGTGCGAACTCACGAAGCCCCAGATTACATTCGCGTGGTCCTTGATACCTCAAAAACCTCGGTCTATTCGGTGTTCTCGCTGACGAATCCAGATCGCATCGTCATCGACGTGAAAAATGCGGAAGCTGGGCGGGGGCTGGTGCTGGAGCCCACGAAAGACCTAACCCACATTAAAGGGATGCGCGGTGCCAAACGCGGTAACGGCTACCGAATTGTGGTGGATACCGAGGTGGCCTTTAACCCCAAGGCGTTCAGGCTGAAGCCAATCCCACCCTACGGGCACCGCTTGGTCGCGGATCTCTATTTCCCGAAGGCAAAAAAAGCTCCGGCGACAGCTCAGCCGAAACCTGAACCTAAATCACGGCAAGGGGCGCCGGGCCGAGACGTGATGATTGCCATTGATGCTGGGCATGGTGGTGAAGACCCCGGGGCTCTCGGGCCAAACAAAACCCTAGAGAAAAAAGTGGTGCTGCAAATTGCTCGGCGCACGGTAACGCAAATCAAGCGACGACCGGGGTTTGATGCCTTCTTGGTTCGGGACGGCGATTACTACCTTGGGCACCGCAAGCGCACGGCGATTGCCCGGCAAAAGCGTGCGGATCTGTTCGTCTCCATTCATGCCGACGCCTTCAAGCAATCGTCGGTTTCCGGTGCCTCGGTGTATACCCTGTCGGATCGAGGTGCTACCAGCGAGACCGCCAAGTGGCTGGCAGAACGGGAAAATCAATCGGACATGTTAGGCGGTGTTGGTAACGTCAGCTTGGACGACAAAGACCCTATGCTGGCCCAAGTGCTGCTGGACTTGTCCATGAACGGCAATCGTAGCCAAAGTATTCGCGTCGGTGAGTCGGTGTTGCAGAACCTGGGCGGGGTTACCGAGCTGCATAAAAAACAGGTAGAGCAGGCCGCATTTTTGGTACTTAAATCACCGGACATGCCGTCGATTCTGGTAGAAACGGGTTTTATCTCGAATCCTGCTGAAGCGAGAAAGCTGTCCCAAGCGTCCCATCAGCAGAAGCTGGCGAAGGCCATTGCCGCGGGCATTGAAGAATTCATGCGCGCCAACCCGCCGCCGGCTACCCTGCTGGCCCAGCGCCGAGAGGAAATTCTTTATGTGGTCAGCAGAGGCGACACCATTTCTGAAATCGCCGCGCGTTACGGGGTGTCAACGGCTCAGCTTAAACGACGCAACCGGCTGACCGGGGACACCATCCGCGTGGGGCAGAAAATCACGATCCCCCGTGGGTAGTTGTTGCTGAGGCGGTAATCATGTCAAGCAGAGTCAAAGTCCTCGAAAGTTTTGTTGCCGACCAAATCGCTGCTGGTGAGGTGGTTGAGCGCCCTTCCTCCATCGTCAAAGAGTTGGTGGAAAACAGCCTTGATGCTAACGCCACCCAAATCGAAGTTCGTACCGAAGCCGGCGGCGTGGATCTGGTTTGGATTCGCGACAACGGTAGCGGCATTCACTCCGACGATTTATCCCTTGCCCTGCAGCGACACGCCACCAGCAAGATTGAACGGGCGGAAGATTTAGTGGGCATTGGCAGTTTGGGGTTTCGGGGCGAAGCCCTGGCCAGTGTTGCCTCGGTTGCAAAGGTGCGCCTGAGTTCCGCTACTCAGGCTCAAGGCGGCGGTTGGTATATCGAAAGTCATGGCGGTGAAGTGATCCAATCTGGTCCCGTAGCCCACGCCAAAGGCACCACGGTGGAAGTACGTGATTTGTTTTACAACACCCCAGCGCGCCGAAAATTCCTCAAGGCTGAACGCACCGAGGTGGCGCAAATTGATCAAACCCTACGTCGGCTGAGCCTGGCACACATGGACGTTGGTTTTAGCTTGGCCCAAGCGAGAACGTCGGGTACCTCCGGCCGGGTAAGCCGACCTCTCACGTTGGCGCCGGGAAACCCTCAGGATCGATTGGCCCGGGTGTTAAGTCAGGCCTTTGTGGAAAACTCGGTTTACATCGATGAGCAGATACAGGACCTGCGCATCTACGGCTGGGTAGGACTGCCGCATCACAATCGGCGGCAGATGGATCAGCAGTTTTTTTATGTCAATGGCCGCGCCATCCGCGACAAGCTGGTTGGCCACGCCATTCGTCAGGCATACAGCGACGTGATGTTTCACGGTCGCCACGCGGTGTACGTTTTGTTCCTAGAGGTGCCACCGGAGGGCGTTGATGTAAACGTCCATCCCACCAAGCATGAAGTGCGTTTTCGTGAAGCTCGACAGGCTCACGATTTTATCTTCTCAAGCCTCAACCGCGCCCTGCGCAGCCTGCGACCCGGGCAGTCCCTAGCGGTTAACGATGGTGCTGCTGCCAGTGACGCGGGCGGGAGTCGGCAAGTCGCTGCGGGGTTAACGAGTCAGCGACCCTTCGACCTTTCCGGCCGCCCCAGTTCGTCCGCTCCCGCAGGTGGTTTGGCCCAGCTGATCCACGAGCACACCGGGGCTGGTGTGTCACCGGCATCCACTCAATGGGGTCAACAACAAAACCCAGAAGAGCCGAATACCGAAGGACAAACCCTAGTTGGCGAGCAGCGAGAGCAATGGCCTGCTGCAGAGCCGGGTCAAGGCAGTGGTGGCTCAGGCAGCCCAGGCCCAGGTAGCAAAGACCCTCATGGCCAAAGACAAGGCAACCAAGGCATGGCAGCTGCTGCAGCGCCGGAGCAACAAAGCGGTCATCCGCTGGGCTACGCTATTGCCCAGTTGCACGGGGTTTATATCTTGGCGCAAAACCATGAGGGCCTCGTAGTCGTAGACATGCACGCAGCCCATGAGCGCATCGTTTATGAACAAATGAAGGCGGCCCAGGCCAAAGAAGGTATTCCTCGTCAGCGCCTGCTGGTGCCGCTGATATTTGATGTTAGTGAAAGCGAAGCTGACCTAGTTGAAGAAAGCGCAGATCAATTTGAGGCAGCGGGCTTAGTGGTAGAGCGCATGGGATTAGCCAGCGTCGTCGTGCGAGAAGTCCCGGTGTTATTGGCGAAAGCAAATATTCAGCAGATGATCCAGGATATGCTGGGTGAGCTGGCTGAATTTGGCACCGGTAACAGCGTTGCGAGAAAAAATTTCGATGTGTTGGCCACCTTAGCCTGTCGCGGGTCAGTACGGGCCAATCGGCAATTGACGCTGACCGAGATGAACGCGCTGCTTCGATCCATGGAGGTCACAGAGAACGCCGGCCTTTGCAATCACGGCCGACCCACTGTGATTCAGCGGTCTCTGGCCGAGCTCGATCGTCTTTTTTTGCGTGGGCAGTAGCGTCGGTGCAGCCCCCCTCGTCTTTTACTGATCCCAGCTCCGTACTCATCATCTGTGGCCCCACTGCCATCGGTAAAACCGCCGTGGCCATGGCGGTGCAGGATGCTTTGGGCGGCGCTGATAAGGTGCAGCTGATCAGCGCGGATTCGGCTCAGATCTATCGCGGCATGGATATCGGCACGGCCAAACCGTCACCTCAGGAACTGCTCGCCTATCCTCACAAGCTGGTGGACATTCGAGACCCGCTGCAAAGCTATTCAGCGGCAGAGTTCGTAGCTGACGCCGACGCTGCAATACAGGCTGCCCTTGAGGCGCAGAAAAAGCCCGTAGTGGTCGGCGGCACGATGATGTACCTGAAGTGCCTGATCGAGGGGATTGCTGACTTGCCGTCAACGGATGACGTTATGCGTGACAGCCTGGCCCAGGAGCTTGAGCAGCGTGGGGGTGACGCCTTACACGCAGAACTGGCCGAGCTTGATCCCCAAGCGGCTGCCAACATCCATCCCAACAATCACCAGCGGCTACTCAGAGCTTTAGCGGTGATTCGCGTTACCGGCGGATCCCTAACAGGCCAATGGCAGCAGCAGGCCAGCGGCACGCTGAGTCAGCGCCTCGGCGTTGACCATCGAACCATGATTATGATGCCAGCTGATCGCACAGTGCTGCATCAGCGTATCGCCACGCGCTTCAGTGCAATGCTGTCGGATGGCTTCTTGGCGGAGGTTGAGGGGCTAATGCAGCGAGGAGACCTGCACCCAGAGCTACCATCCATGAGAGCCGTGGGTTATCGGCAAGCTTGGCGTCACCTGAACGGCGAGATTGACGCGCCCACCTTTTTGCAGCAAGGCGTCGCAGCTACGCGACAACTGGCCAAGCGCCAGCTCACCTGGCTGCGCAAATGGCCAGATGCCTCGGTGGTGATCTCGGACAACGCAGACGACGCGGCAGCCCAGCTTCTGCTGAACTAGGCTAATGCCCATGCTTTCTGGGGCCAGGTTCCAGCAATATTCGGCTAGTGTTCTAACTGCTTCACAGCTTGAACAAAGAATGCGGCTTAGGGCGTGAAACCAGCCAATGTTGGGCATAGTTTAGGCCAGCGTTTGCGGTGCCAACTCGGGTATCAGGCGAGTTGGCCGGAGAAATGACCAAGCAACGCCAGTCAGCCAGTAATAAAGCGAGGAATAACAGGGCTGGCGGGAACAAGACAGATAACACGACAGCAGGCTTGGTCAAGGAAATGGGCGAAAACTACCGGCCAGATGGTTTTGTTTTGAGCAAGGATCGCAAAAAAGTGATCCACTCGGTCAACGAAAGGCTTTATAGTACGCGCGCCCGAAATTCCTGCCCTTCGTGCTAATTACCACAATCGCGGAATCCGCCATCAATAATGATGGTAGGCGTAGCGCTTCTGCGGGGATTTTAGGAACAGAAATAACATGCGCGCTGTCAAAATAGGCGTGCAAACCGGGTAAGGGAAATAATGCAAGAAGAACAAAGAGTCAAAAATAACGTTTCCAAAGGTCATGGGTTGCAAGATCCGTACTTAAATGCGCTACGGCGTGAGCGCGTCCCGGTGTCCATCTTTCTTGTTAACGGCATCAAGCTGCAGGGCGAGATTGAGTCCTTTGACCAGTTCGTGATTTTGTTAAAGAGCACGGTGAGCCAGATGGTCTACAAGCACGGCATATCCACGGTTGTGCCCGCTCGGAACGTCACCATTCAGGATCGAGTGGACGGCTAGGATCTGGCACAATTTCCACTGCAGCCATTAACAAGCCACGTAAGGGTTGGTTTTTGTCCTGCTAAACAATCTAACGCTGGCTTGAATTCCCCCAGTTTAATGCCACTGTGTCCTGGTGGCGATCCTGCTAAAGAACGAAATAACTAATGCTTTTTGAACGGCCGGAAGCGGGACGCAGAGCCTTGCTGCTGCAGGTAGAGCTGCGCCGCCAGAATAATCCAAACCAAGAAGAGTTTGTGGAGCTTGCACGCTCTGCGGAGATCGACGTGGTGCAGGTTGAGAACGCCAAGCGAGACGCGCCTCACCCACGCTGGTTTATCGGCAGCGGCAAAGTCGAGGAAATAAAGGCGCTACTGAACTGGGCAGATGCGTCGCTGGTGTTGATCAATCACGACTTGTCACCGGGACAGCAGCGGAATCTCGAACAGGCCCTAGACTGTCGGATGATTACCCGTACAGAGCTGATATTGACGATATTCGCCGAACGCGCCCGCAGCCATGAAGGACAGCTGCAGGTAGAGCTGGCGCAGTTGAAACATGCGCAGACGCGATTGGTCCGCGGCTGGACGCACCTGGACCGGCAGAAGGGCGGCATTGGTATGCGTGGCGCCGGTGAAAAACAGATCGAGCTAGACCAGCGGATGCTAGCAGAGCGAGTGAAAGCAACGGAACAGAAACTGCAGGATGTTTCTCGGCGCAGAGTTCAAAATCGGCGTGGCCGTGATCGCACGGGAACGCCGACGGTGTCGTTAGTTGGATATACGAACGCAGGCAAGTCCACCCTGTTCAATGCCATTACTCAGGCGGAGGTGTTCGCGGAAAATTTGCTCTTTGCCACCTTGGATCCGACCACGCGCAAAATCGATGTGCCCGGGGCGGGTAACGTGGTGATGACGGACACGGTGGGTTTTGTTAGCGCACTGCCTCACGCCCTGGTGCAGGCGTTCAAAGCTACTCTAGAAGAGGTGGTGCATTCGGATCTACTGCTACACATTGTGGATGCGGCGGATCCCCTGCGGGAAGAGCGCATAGAACAAGTTCAGGCAGTACTCGATGAGATTGGCGCAAGCGAAGTGCCTCAGGTTGTGGTGTTGAACAAGGCGGATCTGCTCAGCTCCCAACAGAAAGAGCAGTGCAATGGCGCGGCGTTAGTATCCGCGGTAACCGGCGAAGGTCTGGAAGGGTTGCTCAACACAATCGGTAAGGCGCTTGGGGTTGTGGCTCCACACCAAGTAAAGCTGGCACCCGAGGACGGCAAAAACCGCGCTTGGTTGTACCAGACCGGAGCAGTGTTAGATGAAACAATGCTGACAGATGGCAGCGTGCGGCTTACAGTACAGGCCGACGAAAAGCTGCTTGGGCAAATGCGACAGCGACAGGTGCTGGTCGAGGCCCCTGAAGCGTGCAGTACATAAGGTGGTGGCGCGCAGAGCAGTGGCAGAATCGCGAATATAAATAGGCCGAAGACGACGCAAGAACGAAAAAGACGAAAAAGACGAAAAATACGAAGATAAAAAGATAAAAAGATAAAAAGATAGAAACCGAAAAAGACATAAAAAAAGACGTAAAAAGAACGAGGAAACTGCGGCTGAGCTAAGACGGCCGCAGTAGTAGGAAAGACAACGAAATCTGGGCACAGCGCACCAGCAACACATTTAACTTTCGGAGTAGAACTATGGCGTGGAATGAGTCAGGCGGTGGAGACAAAGACCCCTGGGGAAATCGCGGCAACAACAACGACGGCCCCCCGGATCTGGACGAGGCGATACGGAAGCTGCAGGGTCAGCTGTCCGGCATGTTTGGTGGCGGTGGCGGTCAGGGCAGCAAGGATGGTTCTGGCAACGGCCTGTCCAGCGGCTCCATTGGGCTGGTGGTGCTACTGGCCCTGGGTCTGTATGCCTTTGCCGGCGTCTATCAGGTGGACGAGCAAGAGCGTGGCGTAGTTTTCCGCTTCGGTAAGGTACTGGATGAAGAGGTAGGGCCAGGCCTGCACTGGAATGCGCCGGTCATTGATCAAGTGGATATTGTGAATGTCACCCAGGTTCAGTCCCACAGTCACCAGGCTTTGATGCTGACCGAGGACGAGAACATTGTTGATGTAAGCCTCACGGTGCAGTGGGTAATTGATAGCGCGCCGAACTTTCTCGTTAACGTGCGCGAGCCCCGGGACTCTTTGGCCCAAGCCACCGAGAGCGCCCTGCGCCACGTTGTAGGCTCCGCGTCCATGGACGAGGTGATCACCGATGGTCGAGAGGCCATTGCCATTGAGGTTCAGGATCGTTTGCAAACCTACCTGCGCAGCTACGGTGCAGGTATCGACGTAACCAAGGTCAACATTGATCGCAGTGCCCCACCCGTGCAGGTTCAGGACGCCTTTAACGACGTGCAAAAGGCAAAAGAAGACCAGCAGAAATTTATTAACCAGGCCACCGCTTACGCGCAGCAGGTTGTCCCGGAAGCCCGGGGTCGCGCCCAGCGTCAGTTAGAGGAAGCCCAAGGTTACCGTGATCGCGTGATCGCCCGGTCTGAAGGTGAGGCGGAGCGCTTCGAGAAACTGTTGGTCGAGTACTCTCAGGCCAAGCAGGTGACTCGCGACCGGCTGTACATCGACGCCATGGAGAACGTGTTTAAGAACTCCAGCAAGGTAATGGTGGATGTCAAAGGCGGCAACAATATGATGTACCTGCCCTTGGATAAAATCGGCCAGAGCGCGGCCACAGGGTCCAGTACTGAAGTGCAAACCTTGCGCCGCGAGTTAGAACAGCTGCGACGGGACTTGGCCACCAGCCGAACAACGAATAGCCGCGTGCGGGGTAACTAAGCGGGCCGTTTGCGCGCTTAGTTATCACGTAACGCATTAGGAGATATTGCGATGCCTATGAAAACTTTTTTACTCGTGGCCTTTTTGCTGATCGGTTTGGGCCTGGTGAACCAATCGGCCTACCGAGTGATGGAGACCGAGAAAGCCATTTTGCTGGAATTCGGTAACCTGATTGACGCCGACATTGAACCGGGACTGCACTTCAAGCTGCCCATTGCTCAAGAGGTGAAGAAATTCGATGCCCGAGTGCTGACCTTAGATTCCCAGGGTGAAACCTATTACACCCTGGAAAAGAAGCCGCTGATTGTAGATTCCTTCGTGAAGTGGCGGG
>JAYOBI010000037.1:0-9196 GCA_038104735.1 Gammaproteobacteria bacterium
CTGCGACCTGCATTATCCCTGTAGGTCGGCCTTCAGGCCGACGTGCTTCTTGTCGGGCTAAAGCCCGACCTACAAGCCCGACCTACAAGCCCGACCTACGTCCATCGAGAATCTGGAATGTTACTCGCTTCACAACTATCGGATAAAGATTGAATCGCTGCCAAAACTGGCCACTGGATCACTCTCGAATGCTCTTTTGCCCCAGAGCTTTGTGGTTCTCTTTAGCTGCCCAAACGGGCGATGCCGCGGCGTTTGCAATTGCATGCTGGCTAAGCCGCGGCAAATCACAATAAACGAGGGGACTTTTATGACTATGGATCGGCTCATAACCATTATTGGTTTACTGGTAGCTGCCGTGGCAGCCTTTGTTGACTTGGAGTGGTGGCCGTTGATTTTGCTGCTCTTGGGGTTAATCAATGGCTTCATCGCGCCGCTGGCTGACATGCTAACTCGCACCGCCTACACCGTTGTCGCGGCGGCGCTGCCCACCATTGCCAATTCGCTGGAGGCCATTCCTGCGGCGGGCACGTACCTCAACGCGATATTCGACAACATCGCTCTGGTGATTGGCGGCGTCGTGATCGCCAACCTGTTGCTGGTTATCGTGTCGGTAGTGATGGGTTCAGACTCGGACTAAACCTGTAGGTCGGGTTTCAACCCGACATCTTCCGGTCGGGCTAAAGCCCGACCTACAGAGAAAAATGCACGCAGGTCGAGCTCGTAGGTCTAGTTCGTAGGTCGGGCTTTAGCCCGACAACCCATTCAACCCGACACGTCGGCCTGAAGGCTGACCTACAACGATGATGCTAGCCGACGGTTTTGGCCAAAGACTCTGGCACCTCAATGTACTTGGCGCGCAAGTACTCGCCCAAGCTTTTCGCTTGTTTGTCGATGCGATGGTTTGAGGCGGCACCCGTACCCAAAACTCCCTTAATATAAAAGTTCATAGCGCGCAGGTTGGGCATGTCGTATCGCTCCACCTCGTACTGTCCGAAGTCAGGCGCCAAGCGTTTGAATTCCTCTACTGTCAGATACTCGTAGAGAAAACTGTAGGCCTCGTCCGTGAGCGCCCACACTCCGCAGTTAGCATTACCGCCTTTATCACCGGATCGAGTACCAAACAATCTGCCTAAGGGGATTCGCTGCAGGGGTCCCGTAGGCGCCGGGGCGACGTTGATTGGCACTTGCTGATAATACATTTCCTCCAGCCCCAAACGCTGGGTAGGCAGCACCTCGGTGGATTTACCGCCAAGGTGTACGCGCTCGGTGATGCGCTGGCTGTCGATGAGGGCAGGCCAGTGAATAATTGCCGGCTCACCGTTGAATCCTGCTGCCCCCCGGCTGGTATTGCCGGGAATGCCAGCCAGACTCAGCTCTGTGGTCTTCGCAGAAAAAATTCGTCCAAATTTGCTGGGGTCTTGACCGGTAACCGTGACCCGCAGGGCTGCATGGGCAACCTCATTGCTATCAGGGTCTTCCTGATCGCTGCGGATCAGCTGTACATCGACGTCGTCAAACTGCTCGCGACCACCAAGGTTGTGAAACACCGCGTCTAAGTAGCGTTCGGCCTTTTTCTCAATATCCAATCCCGTCAGCAGCACCTCCATCGACTGTTTGAAGGCGCCCCGCGTGTTCACGCACACTTTGTGAGTGGGCGGCGGGCTGCTGCCGCGACAGCCGCTAACGTAGACCCGGTCGTCGCCGGTTTGCTCAATACGCATGGTGTCGAAATGGGCGATCACATCTGGGTTGTAATAGGCCGGCGTGGAGATCTCGTACAGCAGCTGGGCTTTAACCGTACCCTCGGAGATTAAGCCGCCGGTGCCTGGATGCTTTGTTACCGTAAAGTTACCGTTAGATTCGATTTCCGCGATGGGGTAGCCCACGTTGCGGAAACTCGGCACCTCCTCGAAAAAGGCGTAGTTGCCGCCACAGCATTGGGCTCCGCACTCGATAATATGACCTGCCGCTAGCGCGCCAGCCAGCGCGTCGTAGTCGTTGCGCTGCCAGTTGAACTTCCAGGCCGCAGGGCCAATGACCACGGCGGCATCGGTTACCCGCGGGCAAATCACGATGTCGGCGCCTTGATCCAGAGCCTCCTTGATACCCCAGCCGCCAAGGTAGGCGTTGGCGGTCAGCACCTGCTGGGGGGATTCGCTCAAGGCTACCTGCGTGTCTAGATTGGTAAAGTGCTCGCCCTGGGCTTGCAGCGCATCTAGGTTGGGTAGCAAATCATCGCCGTCGATGTAGGCCACCTTAAGGTCTAGGCCAAGCTCCGCGAGAATTTTTTCAACTTCCGCCGCCATACCCTTGGGGTTTAGGCCTCCGGCATTGCTGATGATTTTGATGTTTTTTTCCGCGCACAGGGCGGCCACGTCTTTAACCTGCTTGAGGAAGGTGCCTACGTAGCCCATGGCCTCGCCGCGGGTCTGCTTTTGGTTGTACAAAATCGACATGGTCAGCTCGGCCAGATAGTCACCGGTAAGCACGTCAATGGGTCCGCCCTCGACCATTTCTCGAGCGGCGTCCAAGCGGTCGCCATAAAAGCCGCTGCAGTTGGCTATGCGAATTACGTCAGTCATTTTCTCCTCCTACCCTAGGTCGGCCTTCAGGCCGACATGTCATTTCGCGTCGGGCTAAAGCCCGACCCACGCGCCCGGCTTACTCTTGCACCCAGTTGGGTTTGCGTTTTTCTCGGAACGACGCCATCCCCTCGGTTCCTTCCTCGGAACGAAACATGCGCGCGCTCCACTCGGCGGTCTCTTTAAACCCCTCTTCAATAGAAAGCTGCGGCACGCGACGGACCAGTTTCTTGCATTCTTGCACTGCGATGGGGCCGCCCAGGTTGATCATGGCAATCTGCGCTTCCACGGTATTCACCAGCTCATTTTCTGGCACGGCAATGTGGGCTAGGCCCATGTCGACGGCTTGCTGACCGTCGAAGCGCTCACCGGTAAGAAACAGCTTCATGCCGTGATGAACCCCGAGCTTGGGCATGCAGACCACGGAAATGATGGCGGGTATGACGCCAATGCGTACTTCGCTGAAGCTGAACTGAACGTCGGTGCGGGTTACCACGATATCCGCAGCGCCCACCAACCCCAGTCCCCCGGCGAAGGCGGCACCGTTCACCGCGGCGATCACGGGCTTAGGACTGTCGATGATGGCCGTGAGGACCTCGGCGTAGGGCACAGCGCGTCCCACGCCCTCAGACAGCTGCCCCGGCGGGCTTTTCAGGTCCGCGCCGGCGCAGAAGGCCGGGCCGCTGCCGGTGATGACGATGGATCGGACCTTGTCGTCGGCGTTGGCCTGGGTCAGATGATCGTATAGCTCGGTCACCAATATGGCGGACAGCGCGTTGCGGTTTTCCGGCCGGTTCAACGTGATCCAGGCCGCGCCGTTGCGAATCTCGTATAGGGTGGCGTCGTTGCTGCTCATGCGTTCTCCTCTTCGGCCAGTGTGACCAGCAGCTGGGCGTTATCCACCTGCTCGCCCACGGCGACGTGTAGTTGTTCAACCACCCCATCTCGCGGCGCGACGATGCGGTGCTCCATTTTCATGGCCTCTAAAATCACCAGCAGTTGGCCCTTGCTCACTGCGTCTCCAGCGGCCACCTGGGTCGCCAACACCGCTCCGGGCATAGGGGCGGTCAGGCCACCGCCGCTGTCCACGCTGCTGGCGTTGGGATAGCGCGGGGATTCCACCAGCACCAAATCGCCGCGGTCACCATGCACAAACCAGCGCATGTCCTGCCGCCCAATGTCGAACTGCAGGCGTTGGCCGTCCAGGGCTATATCCACAGCACCGCTGCCGGCGCGATGGATGGTCACCGCGTACTCTGCGTCCTGCCCTTGGTCCGGGTTGGGGCAGATGACTCGGAACGAGCCATCACGCTGGCTTTGATAGCGCACGGTGACCTGCTCTTGGCCCACCTGATAAGTCACGAATTCCATGGGCATGGTGGAGTTGCGCCAGCCGCTGGGCAGGCTGCCCAGCACCTTGGCCCCAGCGCGCCGGGCGGCCTGGGCTTCCATGGCCGCGGCGATGGCGGCTTCCACACATTCTTGCCGCGACACCTCTCTGGCCAGGGCGGGTTTGACCCGCTCAATAAAGTCTGTGGTGGTATCGCCGTCCAGATACTCGGGCGTGCGCAGGGTGGTGACCAAAAAATCCCGGTTGGTATTCAGGCCGGCGATGGCCGTGCTTTCCAGAACCCGGGCCAGTCGCCCGGCGGCCTCTCGTCGGGTTGGTGCGTGGACGATGACCTTAGCGATCATCGGATCAAACTGGGTGGTGATTTCGCTGCCGGCTTCCACGCCAGAGTCGAACCGGGCGCCTCCGGCGGTAGCGGGCCGCCACACTAAAATCGGCCCCGGCGACGGTAGAAATCCCTTGGCCGGATTCTCGGCGTACAGGCGCGCTTCGATAGCGTGACCGTTAATCGCCAAATCTTGCTGGCTAAAGGACAGGGTCTCACCCTCGGCCACGCGAATTTGTTCGCGCACCAAATCCTGACCGATGATTTCTTCTGTAACCGGGTGCTCCACCTGCAGCCGTGCGTTTACCTCCAGGAAGTAAAAGTCGTCGTTGTCGCCCAACAAAAACTCTACGGTGCCGGCGGAGGCGTAGCCCAATTTCCGCGCGGCGGCGATAGCCGCATCGCCCATGCGCGAGCGTAGGGCGTCGTCTACGGCTGGTGACGGCGCTTCTTCGATGATTTTTTGATGGCGGCGCTGGATAGAGCATTCGCGTTCGTAGCAGTGCACCAAGTTGCCGTGGGTGTCGCCGAGAATCTGAATTTCGATATGTCGAGACGTGGCCAGCCACTTCTCAAGGAACACCGTATCATCGCCAAAGGAGCTTCCCGCTTCGCGCTTGGCGCTTTCAACCGCGCTCATCAGGTCACCCTCTGCTTCCACCACGCGCATGCCGCGGCCGCCACCCCCCGCTGAGGCTTTGACCAATACCGGATAGCCTATGTCCTTCGCAGCAGCAACCAGGTCGGTGTCTTGGGTGATTTCAATGCCGGGCAGGGTAGGCACTCCGGCTTCGTCCATTAGTCGTTTAGCCGATAGCTTGTCGCCCATCAGACCAATGACTTGCGGCGATGGCCCCAGCCACTTGATGCCCGCGTCAATGACCGCCTGGGCGAAGTCCTGGTTTTCAGAAAGAAACCCGTAGCCCGGGTGGATGGCGTCAGCATTGCTGCGCTGCGCGGCGTTCAATACTTTAGCGACGTCCAGATAGGTTTGGCCGGTAGTTTTGCCATTCAAAGCGATCGCCGTGTCCGCTTCCTGCACAAAGGGTGCGTTGGCGTCGCCATCGGCGTAAATGGCCACGGTGCTGATGCCCATGGCTTGGGCGGTACGATTGATCCGCCGTGCAATCTCGCCGCGGTTGGCAATCAGCAGGCGAGAAATAGGGGTGATTACATGCGCCATGTGCCGTACTCCTTAGTGCCCTTGACCGTGTTGTTGTGACAGGCAGACAGGGACATGGCGACTACATTGCGCGTGTCCCGGGGGTCGATCATGCCGTCGTCCGCAACTCGCGACGTGGCATACAGGCCCTTGGATCGTTCTTCGGCCCAATGTTCGGCGAAGGCCGCACGCTTGGCGTCAGCCTCTTCGTCAAACTCGATACCCCGGCGGGCCGCCGCGCCCTTGCCCACGATGGTCATAACCCCGGCCATTACCGCAGGGCCCATGACGGCAATTTTCGAGTGCGGCCAAATGTAGGTGAACTTGGTGCCAAAAGCGCGGCCGCTCATGCCGTAATTACCAGCGCCGTATGAGGCTCCAACAATTACGGTAATGTGCGGCACCGTAGAATTAGCCACGGCGTTGACCATTTTTGAGCCGTTTTTGGTAATGCCTCCCTGCTCGAAGTCGGTGCCGACAATGAAGCCGGTGATGTTGTGCAGGAACAGCAAAGGCACGTCGATTTGATTGCACAGCTGAATAAACTGCGCGGCTTTTTCCGCGGACTCGGAAAACAGCGCACCGTTATTGCCCAGGATGCCCACGGGGTAGCCGTGTACTGAAGCCCAGCCGCAGACGACCGAGGGCCCGTACAGGGGCTTAAATTCTTCAAAGGCCGATCCGTCCACAATGCGCATGATGATTTCGCGGATGTCTAAAGGGCTCTTAAGGTCTTTAGAAACCAAACCCAGCAAGTCATCGGGGTTGTGCTTTGGCTCGGTGAAGTCCGCCTTGGGTTCTGGACCTAGCTTGCGCCAGTTCAGGTGCGAAACCACCTCACGACAAATGCGGATGCCATCCATCTCGTCCAGGGCCAGGTAATCCCCCAGCCCCGAAGTTTGGGTGTGCATGTCTGCGCCGCCAAGACTTTCCGCGTCGGCGTCCTCGCCGGTAGCCATCTTGACCAGGGGCGGGCCGCCCAAGGACACCATGGCCTGGTTTTTCACCATGATGTTGTAGTCGCTCATGCCGGGCTGATAAGCACCGCCGGCGGTGGCAGCGCCAAAGACCACGGAAATGGTTGGGATGCGCAGCTTCGAGAGTTCGGAAATTTCGTAAAACAGGCGGCCGGACTCAGCAAAGTGTTCGATATCACGCTGCAGATCGGCTTCGGCCTCGGCGTCCGGATCTCCCTGTCCGTCACCGCTAGCGCCGCGTAAGTCGGCTCCGGCGCTTTCCACGAACTGCACGTATGGCATGCGGTTTTCCCGGGCAATTTCTAGCCCGCGCATGAGTTTTTTCGAGTTGAATGGGTTGAAGGCTCCGGCTCGTACTGAAGGGTCGTGACCCAAGATGACACACTCGACGCCTTCGATGACGCCAATGCCCACCACGAATCCAGAGCCAATATCGTAGGCAGAGCGCCAGGCCGCCAGCGGACTAATTTCCAGAAATGGCGAGTCACGATCCAGAACGTGGGCAATGCGCTCCCGAATAGGCATTTTGCCACGCTTGCGAAGACGCGCCACGGCTTCTTCACCGCCGCCCTCGGCGGCCTGATCGTACAGCTGTTGCAGCTGAGCCAAGGTTTCCAACATATCGGCTTTGTTGTGTTGGAAAACGTCGGCTCTCGTATCCAGCTTTGATTCTAAGATTGGCATACTGATTTCCCTCCCCCCAGAAAGTGCTTTACAGATAGCGCCTTAGCAAAATCCCTCAGTCCCAAAAGCTAGCACAAAAAAAAGCCAGCCATAATGTTTTTTTGTGGTAGCGTTCCAGAGGTTTGAAAGAGGGGACGATTGGTGGTGGCGGAACAGGGATTGCAGCAGCTGAAAAGCGCGCGCGCGCGTAAGAGCATGTGTCAGGCCACCATCGCGTTACTGGCTAAGGTTGGCTACGCCGACACCACCATTGCCGGTGTAGCCCAACACGCTGGCTTTTCCAAAGGTGCAGTGCAGTACCACTTTCCCACTAAGGAAGAATTGATCGCCGCTACGGTGGAGCATTTGCTAATGCGTACGGTGAGCAGTGTTAGTGAGCGCTACCAGAGCGTCGAGCAGGCGTTAATGCACGCCTGGCAGCGTTTGATTAACACGTCCGCCTACCGAGCCCTGCTTGAGGTGCTTAACGCGGCGCGAATAGACCGCAAGCTGCAGCTGCGAATTTCAGCCCAGCTGCTGGCCTGGGGCAAAAACCTTGACCAGCAGTCCTTAGAGATTTACCAAAGTGCTGACCCTGGACTGTCATCGGATCAGGGTCAGGCCGAAGTTGTCATGCTGCTGAACATGACTCGAAGTTTTATGCGCGGCTTGCTGATTCAAGAACAGTATGGGGTCACACCGGATCAGACCCTGAATTACGTGGCCAAGTGGATCGAGCTGGTGGCGCCACTGCTGGCCCTGCGCGGCGCGCCGAAAACCCAGCAGGTTGCGCAAACACCGAACAACATTAAAGGGGACGGAAAATGAGCATTACACAGGCGGAAGTCGCTGAATTTGAGGAGCAGGCGGATCGCTGGTTTGCCGAAAACAAACCCGCGAATCCGGGCTTTATTCTGCCCGAGACCTTCATGGAGGTGGGTACGGACCAGCAGTTTGAGTTTTTGCGTGATTGGCAAAACAAGGTTTATGAAAACGGCTATGTAGGCATGTCTTGGCCCAAGGAATACGGAGGCCTGGGCATGGACCAGGTGTTTCAGGATATCTCCACCAAGGCCATGGCACGGCATCGGGTACCGTTTTTGCCCAACACCATTGGCTTAAATTGGGCCGGACCGCTGATTTTGGCCATGGGAACCGAAGCGGAAAAAGCTAAGTACATCAGAGGCATCCTTAGCGCCGAAGACATTTGGTGTCAGGGTTTCTCGGAGCCGGACCACGGCTCAGATTTGGGCAGCGCCCAATGTAAGGCGGTGAAAGATGGCGATGACTACGTCATAAACGGCTCCAAGATCTGGACCAGTCTGGGCTCCTACGCCAAGTACATGATCTTAATTGCCCGCACGTCTACGGACGGCCCTAACAAGTATGCTGGCCTGAGTTTTTTCCTGGCACCCATGCAGGCCGAGGGCATCGAACCGCGCCCCATCAAGAAGCTCACCGGTGAGTACGGTTTCTGCCAAACCTTTTTCAACGATGCGCGGATTCCAGCGTCCTGCATGATGGGCAAAGAGGGCGAGGGCTGGAAGGTGGCCATGGCCACCCTGATGTTCGAGCGCGGCGCTGCTGGCGGTCAGGCTGGCGGTCTGGCCATGATGGACCTGAGCATCGACGATATTGTGGAGCTGGCGCGACGGGCCAAGCGCAACGGCAAGCCGGCTATTGACGACCCTCATGTACGCGGCCAGCTAGTCGAGCTGATTACGCAGGCGCGCAGCAACAGCTACATGGCGGCTCGAGCCAAAGTGCCCGGGCTAGCGTCGGACTGGCCCACGGCCATCAGCATGTCCGGCAAGCTGCGCTCTTCGGAGCTGAAGCGACGCATGTGCCAATTTGCGATTTCCCTGCAGGGCGCCAACGGCGCGCGTTACGTGAGCCCCGATGCGGTGGACGGCGGCATGTGGCAGCGCTCTTACCTGAACGCCTTTTCGGGGACCATTGGAGGCGGCACCAGCCAAATTCAGCACAACATTATTGGTGAGCGCGTGTTGGGACTGCCCAAGGGCTAGACCCGCAACGATATCCGTAGGTCGGGCCGTGGATCGGGCCGTAGGTCGGGCTTTAGCCCGACAACAAAGATGTCGGGTTGAAACCCGGCCCACGAAGGATGATGCGTTG
>JAYOBI010000037.1:9296-12191 GCA_038104735.1 Gammaproteobacteria bacterium
ACCCACTACGCAGACGACAAAGGAATTAGGTGTTCATGGCGACCATAGAGTTTTCAGAAGAGCAAAGCATGTTGATGGAGACAGCAGTGGACTTTTGCCGCAAGCATGCCTCCATGGATCGCGTGCGCGGGCAGCTTGAGCAAGAGCTCAGTGCGGATCCTGCAGTGTGGCAGGAAATGGTGGATCTGGGCTGGCTGGGCATTGTCATTCCAGAATCCTATGGCGGCTTGGGTCTCTCTCTGGCCGATGTGGTGCCGATTGTTGAGAGCATGGGGCGGCATCTGATGGGCTCGGCTTTCGTGCCAACAACACTTGCGGCCCAGGCGTTAATTACCTCAGGCAGTGACGATCAGAAATCCCAGTGGCTGCCGGAAATTGCGGCGGGAGCACCGGCTTCGATCGCCCTCACCGAAGAGGACGGTAACTGGAATCTCACTGAGATTGGCAGCCACGCCGAGGTGCAGGGCGACCAAGTACGTTTGACCGCCAAGAAAAACTTCGTGCTGGATGGGAACCAAGCCAGCGTCATTGTGGTATCCGCCAACATTGATGGTGCCCCGAGCTTGGTGGTGGTGAAAGCCGAGCAGCTTCCCGATGGCGCCTTGGTTAGGGAAACCGTCATAGACGAAACTCGCCGCAGTTTTACCCTTGAGGTGGATGGCCTGATGCTGCCCAAAGAGCAAGTGTTGGCAGGAGCAGACTTTGCGAGCATCGAGCAAGCGGCCCTGTTGTTGCTCAGTGCAGAAATGTCCGGCGGGTTATCCGGGGTGCTCCACGTCATCGTCGATTACCTCACCACCCGCAAGCAGTTCGATCAGTACATCGGCAGCTATCAATCGCTGAAGCATCCCACGGTGCAGATTTTGCTATCCATGGAGGCCTGCCGTTCGCATTTGTATCGCGCGGCCACCTGCATTGCCCAAGGCGATCAGCAGGAGACCGAGGCCGTACTGCGAATGGCCAAAGCCGAAGGCAGCGAGGCCTTTGCCTTTGCTGGAGATCGTGCAGTGCAGTTCCACGGCGGCTTTGGATTTACTTACGAATGCGACGCCCAGCTGTTTTTGCGGCGAGCGCTGTGGTGTCAGTATCAGTTCGGCGACGCGGCTTATCATCGGGCGTTGCTGGCCCCGTTGTTGCTGTAGGTCGGGCTCGTAGGTCGGGCTTTAGCCCGACAACGCATACAACCCGACACGTCGGCCTAAAGGCCGACCCACGGGCGGGCTTGCGCATCCTCTTCCGTAGGTCGGGCTTTAGCCCGACAATGCATTCAACCCGACTGGCCCGACACAAATGGAGAACGCTCGATGACAGATTCAAAAATGACCCTCTACCACTGCGCTGACGCACGCTCTTTGCGACCTCTATGGGCTCTGGAAGAAATGGGTTTGGACTACGAGTTGGTGAATATGCAGTTCCCGCCTCGCGCCACCTATCCCGGTTACTTGGAGCTGAATCCCCTGGGCACGGTGCCGACCTTTACTGACGGCGAGCTGGTGATGACAGAATCTTCTGGCATCTGTCAGTACTTAGAGGACAGATACGGACCCACGTCCATCGGCGTCGCCAAGGATCACGCTGCCTACGGCGAGTATTTAAACTGGCTCTATCGCAGCGACGCCACCCTGACCTTTCCCCAGACTTTGGTGCTGCGCTATACCCGCCTTGAGCCGGAAGAGCGGCGCATTCCCCAGGTGGTAGAGGATTATTCCATCTGGTACCTATCACGACTGCGCTCGGTGGAGATGGCTCTGGAAGGCAAAGAATTTCTCTGTGCCGACAAGTTCACTATCGCAGACATTGTCGTGGGCTACGCCCTGTTCCTTGGCGTGTCCCTGGGATTGGACGCCCGCTATAAGCCTAACTGCAAAGCCTATTTGCAGCGGCTGATGGCGCGTCCGGGCTTTATTAGCGCTCGGGAGAAACAACAGGCTTAAGGCGCCGAGGCAGGGAAGCGGCAGACATGGAAAGAGCGGGAGGCAACCCATGAAAATCAATACAGGCTTACCGGTGCAGGATTTAAACGCCGTTGGCGCAGCCGCCCAAGCCATCGAGAGTCAAGGCTTTAGCGGCGTTTCCACCCAAGAAAACCGTCAGGACGCATTTTTGCCGCTGGCGGTAGCGGCCACCCACACCACCAGTCTAGAGCTGCGCACCAGCATCGCCATCGCCTTCGCGCGCAGCCCAATGGTGGCAGCCAATATGTCCTGGGACATTCAGCGCGCCAGCAAGGGCCGCTTCACCCTGGGGATTGGCAGTCAGGTGAAAGGCCATAATGTGCGCCGCTTTAGCGTGCCCTGGTCCCCACCGGCGCCGCGCATGCGCGAATACGTTCAGGCCCTGCGCGCCATCTGGGATTGCTGGGCCAATGGCACACCCCTGAATTATCAGGGTGAGCACTATCAATTCAGTTTGATGACTCCAAACTTTACGCCGGAACCCTGCGAGCAGGGAGTGCCCAAGGTGCAAATTGCCGCCGTGGGGCCCGCCATGATGAAAGTGGCTGCCGAAGAGTGCGATGGCGTCATGCTGCACGTCTTTTGCACCGGCAAATACCTGCAAGAAGTCATCATGCCGAGGCTGGAGCAGGGTCTGCACAATTCCGGCCGCAGCCGGGCGGACTTTGAGATCAGCGGCGGCGGTTTTATTGCCACCGGCGCCGATGACGAGGCAGTGCAGCGGATGTTCGAGTGGGTGCGCAAGCGAATTGGGTTTTACGGATCCACGCCAGCCTACTGGCCGGTGTTTGAGCAACATGGCTGGGAGGACCTTGGGCACAAGCTCAACGACATGTCCAAACAGGGCCAATGGGACGACATGACCGACGCGGTATCCGATGATGTGGTGCACGAGTTTTGCGTCACCGGCCGGTTCGATCAGATCAAAGACCAAATCCAG
>JAYOBI010000024.1:0-49523 GCA_038104735.1 Gammaproteobacteria bacterium
GCCTGAACATTGTTTACAACCTTGCTGACTTTGTTAACAAGATTGCATTCGGTGTGGTGATTTGGGCCGCTGCTACGTCCTCTTCTGAGAGCGCGTAACGTCCCGAGCCTAAATTGATGGGTGAGCGCTTGCTCACCCATCAAGCTCGCTATCACGGGCGAATGCTCACATTTTCCCCAATCATGCTAACGGACTTATCAGGGAAGCAATGCCTAGCGCTTTTTTCGCCAGCTCGCTTGAGCAAACCATTCGCCACTACGGCGAAAACGCCAAGGCGCTAACTCACGCAGCCAGGCACCATTTTTCACGGCCCGGCAAACGCACTCGAGCCAAGCTATTTTTTGCTGCTTCTCCCTTCACACAGAACACCCAAGCCCTTATTCATGTCGCTGCTGCGGTAGAACTCATTCATGAAGCATCCATCGTTCATGACGACATCCAGGATCGCACCGAATATCGACGAGGCATCAAAACGGTTTGGCACAAATTTGGCGCTAACGCGGCGCTGTTGCTGGGCGATCATCTGGTTGCCTGCGCTTTTAGGGCACTAGCGGACGCCCCTCAAGTCGACTCAGTCAGAGGCCCATTAATCTCGATTCTGTCTACTTCTGTCAGCCGCGCTGCCTCTGGCCAGCATCTCCAGCTTACCAATCACGCCAGTGACGATTGCTGGTCGTTTTACCGAGATGTAGCCATCGACAAGACCGGGGCTTTGATCGCCTTACCTCTGCAGTTCGCTACCCTGCTGGAGCAGGGCCAATGCTCAAAAGTGGCCGCTGCCCTGGGCTGCGGCGAGCAGCTGGGGCTGGCTTATCAGATCATTAACGACTTAACGCCCTTTGCAGCGCTTAGTGATCTTGCCGGTCATGAGGACTTCGTGAATCGAACCATCACCGCACCCATCGCTGCCTGCAGTGCACTATTCCCGGGGGCAGACCCATTTCAGATCTTGATTCGGCGCCCGGAGAAGCGTCAGCAAGCAGTGCAGCTCTGCCAGCGCTGGCTTAACGAGGCGTTGCTGCAGGCACGCCACAATGCTGCTCTGCTGCCCGAGCACAGCAAGATAGTTGTCGAAACGTTCATCCAACAACAGCTGTTGCCGACTGCAGCAGCGGAGCCGCCGGCGCGGACATTTACACCTTGGCCTCAATCACAAACCTCTAGGATTGAAGCCGTATGAGTGAACGAGTTTTAGTAATAGGCAGCGGTTTTGGCGGCCTGGCCAGCGCTCTGCGCGCACGCAGCATGGGTTTTGACGTCACGGTAATCGAGCGCCTGGATCAGCTAGGCGGCAGAGCCCAGACCTTTACCCAGGACGGCTTTGTCTTTGATGCCGGGCCCACCGTCATCACCGCACCGTTCCTTTTTGCAGAACTGTTCGAGTTATTTGACCGGAAAATCGAGGACTACGTGGAAATTCTGCCGGTTACCCCCTGGTATCGATACGAATTCAACGACGGCAGCCACTTAAATTACGGCGGCACCCTGGACGATACCCTGGCAGAGATTCGACGGATTAATCCAGCGGATGTGGAGGGCTACAAAAAGCTCGTAGCCCACTCAGAGAAAATTTTTGATGTTGGGTTTAGTCAGCTAGCCCATGTTCCTTTCAACAAGCTTTGGTTCATGCTTAAGCAGGTGCCAGACTTGATTCGCTTGGGCTGCTATCGAACGGTCTGGCAGTTCACTAAACGCTATCTCAAGGATGACCGGCTGCGCCGGGCTTTCAGCATTCAGCCGCTGCTGGTAGGCGGCAATCCGTTTTCCACCACCAGCATCTATTCACTGATTCACTATCTGGAACGGCGCTGGGGTGTTCACTTTCCGCGAGGCGGAACCGGTGCCCTGGTCAAGGCCCTGGGCAAGCTCATGCAAGAACAGGGCATCGACATCCGACTGGGTGAGAGCGTTAGCAACATCACCATCGAAAACGGCAGAGCCACCGGCGTTGTACTGGAGGACGGCACGGCCCTGTCCGCAGATCGCATCATTTGTAACGGCGACCCAGCCTTCACCTATAAACACCTGATCGACAAAGCCCACCGCAAAACCTGGACCGACCGGCGTATCGACGGCCTCAAATACTCTATGGGTCTTTACGTGCTTTACTTTGGCACCGACCGCAAATACGAGGACGTAGAACACCACACCATTATTTTTGGTGACAGCTACCAGGAACTGCTGCAGCGTATTTTCGACGGCGGCGAGGTAGGCGATGACTTAAGTTTGTATTTACACCGACCAACCGCCACAGATCCTGCCCTGGCGCCCGAGGGCAAGGATGCTTTTTATGTTTTGGCTCCGGTGCCTAATTTGCAGCGCGACGACTGGGATCAGGTAAAGACCCAGGTTAAGGAGCGGGTGCTGGACATTTTAGAGGCCAGAACCCTACCCAACCTGCGCGACCATCTACAGGTGTGCTTCGACTTCGACCCCACCGACTTTGCCGCACAGTATCAGTCTCAGTGGGGTGCCGGCTTCTCTATTGCACCGATTTTTACTCAGTCTGCGTTTTTTCGCTTTCATAACCGAGCCGAAGATTTCGACAACCTATACTTTGTCGGCGCAGGAACGCATCCGGGTGCAGGTGTCCCCGGGGTGCTCAGTTCCGCTAAAGTCGTAGAGCAACTTTTACTCGAAGACACTCACTCAACTGTTTCGTCCATGCAATGTCAGACCAGTTAAGCAAAGCTAAAACAACGTTCAAGGCCCACGCCAGAACCTTTTCTCTGGCGGCGAGGTTTTTGCCCCGTCAGCGTTACGATGCGGTGGCGCGGCTTTATGCCTTCTGCCGAGCACTTGACGACCTGGCAGATGCCGCACCTGCAGGAATCAACCACGATCGGCTGTTAGGCGTCCGGCAGGACATATGCTCCGGCGAGAGTCGCGACGCCGACGTTCAGGATATGCTGGCCTTACAGCAGCAGTTCAGCATTCCAACAACTCTGGTGGTGGATTTCATCGATACGCTCATCGAGGATCAATATCCCAGACAGCTGCAAAGCGTGGATGATTTGGTGCGCTTCGCTTATGGCGTAGCCTCTACCGTCGGGCTAATGATGTGCCATATCTTTGGGGTTCACGACAAACGCGCCCTGCCCTTTGCCGTGGACTTAGGGGTAGCGATGCAAATGAGCAATGTGGCGCGCGACATTTTGGAGGACGCCGAGCGCGGGCGTATCTACATCCCCGCGGATCTCATGCCCGGCCAGGTAACATGTCGTGGACTGCTAGATGCGGATCAAATCCAGCGGCAGCGTGCTTACACTGGCGCCACCCGCTTGCTGGGCATTGCCGATGAGTACTATGCCAGCGCGTCCATGGGTTACGGCTACCTGCCGCGAGCCGTGCGCCACGCCATTAAAGTAGCAGCGCGGCTGTATCAAGCCATAGGCGACAAGATCATTGCGAACCCCCAGGACTATTGGCAGCAGCGCACAGTAGTCCCAGCTGATCAGAAATGTCGGCTGATTGCCGATCTGTTCGTGCAGCGCTTGAGGGAAGGTTCCAGCACCCAGTTTATTGGCAAAGTCGAGCATCCTCGGTATTTGCATCAGGCCTTAGACCCTAGACGCTTTACCGCCTGAGCGACATGACCCAGCCCCATCCGGGACAAATCGATCCTGATGTCGTCGTTCTCGGCGGCGGCATGGCCGGGCTGTCCTTTGCCTGCGCCCTGGCCCAAAGTCAGGGGCCGTCGCCCTTGCACCATGCGTTGGTCTTAGAACCGCGTCCAAGCTACGTTCAGGACAAAACCTGGTGTTACTGGCAGCAGGGTACCAGCCCTTTCGACCAGGCCATTACCCACCGATGGCAGCACTGGACCGTGAGCCACGCGGGTCATACCCACACCTGCAGCTGTACTGAAACTCCTTATGTGCGGGTTGATAGCGGACGCTTTTACGAAATTGCCCAGGGCATCATTAACGACTCCAAAGCGGTCAGCCTGCGTCTTGGTGCCCGGGCCGACCGGGTGGATGCCTGCGATGAGGACGTTACCGTGACATCCGGCAAAGATCGCATTCGCACCCCGTGGGTCGTTGATACCCGTCCCACCGACATTCCCGACGGCACCCTGCTCCAGCATTTTATGGGCTGGGAAATCCAGACGGATCAGGACGTTTTTGACCCCAGCACCGTCACCCTTATGGACTTTGCCCCGGCTGCTCGAGACATTCACTTTTTCTACGTGCTGCCCTTCAGCCGCCGTCGCGCACTTGTGGAGACCACACACTTTTCTATGAGCCTGCTGAAGGATGAGCAGTATCGCCGGGAGCTTGGGGGCTATCTGCAAACTCGCTTCGGCCTGGACCACTGGCAGATCACTCGAACAGAACAGGGTGTCATCCCCATGCCACGCCGGGCACCCAATCTGCAGCTGCGCGGTCACAAGCGCGTTATACCCCTAGGCCTGCACGCAGACACCACGAAACCATCCACGGGCTACTGCTACCCTCATGCTCAGGATCAGGCTAAGCGTCAGGCCAGGGCATTGTTGGACGGGAACTTTGCTGCGCCCCCAGGCGCACGATCTGAACTCAGCCGGTGGTTTGACGCGGTATTTATTGGATTTCTGGAACGCTATCCAGAGCGTGCAGGCAGCATTTTTTTGCGTCTGTTCCAGCAAGTGCCCAGTGACGCGCTAATCAGGTTTTTAACGGACAAAGCCCAACCCGGCGATTACCTTAAGGTCATGACAGCGTTGCCCAAGGGCACCTTTATCCGACAGGCCCTTAGCCATGCCATTAGCGCTTAAGCCCTTTCGCGTTTTCCTCGGGGCCTGCCTGCTGGCCAGCGCCTTAGTGCCGGTTTTTGGCACCGAACATACGGGCTTTCTGGGCCTGCTGTGCCTGATCATCTTAGTGGCAGGTCTGCCCCACGGCGCCTTCGATCTGTACATTATGGGACACCGCTACTCCGGCGCGGCTCTGGCTTGGGCCGTGGGCGGATATCTTGGCCTGATTGCGCTAACGGTTTTGGTTTGGCTAACGCTGCCGCTGGTGTTCCTGGCGGGTTTCTTAAGCTACTCCGCCTACCACTTTGGCGACTCAGACTGGCCCAGCGCCGGTCTCGGACAGAAGCTGGCTTGGGGTGCTGCCATCGTTGGCTTGCCCTGCCTAACTGCAGGAGATCAAGTCAGCCACCTTTTCAGCATCATCACCGGCCTAGCGAATTTTGATCTGCTGACTGCATGTTTCGGGCTGCTGGCGATTCCCGCCACGGCATGGTGCGCAGCGCTGTGGGTACGGGGACGCAGCCCTAGTGGACTACTGCTGATCTGCTACGCGGCAGCCTGCACTCTGAGCGGGCCTTTGGCAGCTTTCGCCTGCTACTTTGCGTGTCTGCACAGCCCGTTTCATCTGCGCCTTTGGCAGCAGCGGATTCCTTCGTCATCGACCCTTAGCCTCTACGGACTCTCAGGCGTAGTCCTCGTCTGCGTTGGTCTTTTGGTCATTTTACAGCCAGTCGCCGGGGGCAGCCCGGCAGCAACTCTTGTCAGTGAGCTAGATGCGTCCACATTGCGTTACACCTTTGTTGCCCTAGCGGCTCTGACGGTGCCCCATATGACGCTGTTGCTGATGGCCAAGCGCTAGCGGTTTACCAAAGGCGGGTCGAGCCGGAAAACCGCGTACTTTTCCAGCGCTTCTTGCTCCGAGGGAAAACCAGCCACAATGTCCGGATAGTCGGCCCGATATTTGTCTTTATAGGCGCTGACAATGGCTGCGGTATTTTCTCGGGTTCGAGTGGCCTTAAGCTTATAGGTGCTGCCGTTCAAGCGCATGGCCACGGTGGCCTGCTCGCCGATACGCTGAACCCAACCGCTGGAGACGTTACCCACGACATAAATCACACCCTCAATCTGAACCAGCCAGATCACCACAACCCGTGGCGGCGTGCCGGGCACCTGCAGGCGAATTTCGTCCACGTCGGCGGTGGCTGGCCAAACCTCCGGGACTGGGGCCTGCTTACCACCGATAAAAAAGCCGGGCACCGGGCCAATGGGCGCAGCGACAACAAATAGCGCTAACAGCACTAGCAAAGCTGCAAGAATTTTCTTCGATCGCGTCATAACTTTTCCCTAACGCTTTTCCAAGCAGATGACTTCGAATCATGGGCTGTGGCGGCGCTGATGAAAATACCCGCCCTTGACTTAACTTTCTCTATGGCGATGCTTTGAGGTCGGCAAAACAGCAAAAATAACAGGCAGGCAAGCATGACTACTCAACGCTACTCCACAGCAAACTGGAATCAGCCGCCTCACAACCGCCACAGCTTTCAGCATATGTCGGATCTTTTCACCACGGCGGTGATTACCAAGGGCGCCGCTAAGGCTTCGCCCATGGAGACTCAGCTAACGGACCTTAGCCAGATCGCCTATCCCGTCGGGGGCGGTCGAACCAAGCCACTACAACACTTTCTCGATAGCACCTTCACCGACGCCTTTTTAGTCATGCAGCACGGGGTTGTCTTGACCGAGGCGTATAGCAACAACATGCGGGCCGACACCCGGCACCTGCTGAACTCGGTATCAAAATCCTTCGTCGGTATGGCCGCGGGAATTGCCGTTGACCACGGTGCCTTGGAGCCGAGCCAACCGGTCAGCCACTACCTGCCCGAGCTGAGCGGCAGCGCCTTTCGCGACACCACCGTTGCCAGCGCCCTCAACATGACCGCTGCCGTGGCCTACTCCGAGGACTACGACAGCCCCTTGGATGACTTCTGGCACGAAGCCGCCGTGGTGGGCTGGCGGCCAGACCTGCAGACCGAGCAGGCTCCCAAATCGCTGCTGGAATATTGCCAGCGCCGCAGCCAAACAGAGCAGCAAGAAGGCGAACACTTCCATTACCGCACGGTACTCACCAACCTGTGCGCCGCCGTGGTGGCTCGCGCCACTGGCACCCCCTTCGTGGATTTTTTAACCCAGCAACTCTGGCAACCCTTGGGGCCCGAAAACGACGCCAACGTGGTGGTTGACGCCACCGGCGCGCCCTATATGGGTGCGGGCATGAGCGCCTGTGCCCGTGACTTGGCCCGTTTCGGTGAAATGCTCAGACAGGACGGCTATTACAACGGCAAGCAAATCGTTGCCGAAAGCTGGGTCCGGCAGACCCGCGAGGGCACGCCAGAACTCAAGCGTTTGTTCGCCGCCAGCGACTATGGCCCCATGTTGCCCAGCGGTCACTACTGCAACCAGGTTTGGGCCGATCCCGGCGCGGGTGAAATGCTGTGCATTGGTATTCACGGCCAGTTCATTTACGTCAACCGCCCCAAGGCATTGGTCTGCGTTAAGCTGTCGTCTCAGCCTGCGCCCACGGATCTCCAGCTTTACGCCGCAAGCTATCGTGCCCTGCGAGGATTGGCCGCAGAACTATAAACAATCTTTGCAACGCATCACCGAGGGCTTTATGTCTCACTCACCGCCCATTTCTGCTGACGTCATTATCATTGGCGGCGGCATCGTCGGCTGCTCTGTTGCCTACCATTTGACTCAGCTAGGCGTCAGTGAGGTGGTGTTGCTGGAACGCAAAAAACTTACCAGCGGCACCACTTGGCATGCGGCAGGCTTGGTCGCCCAGCTGCGAGCCTCGCAAAATATGACTCGGCTAGCCCAATATTCCGTAGATCTCTTTGCCGAACTCGCCCGGCATACGGGACAGGCAACCGGCTATCAACAAACCGGCTCCATGACCTTGGCCCTGCATGAAGAACGCTTAGAGGAACTCAAACGTCAGGCCACCATGGCTAATGCCTTTGGCGTTGCCTGCGAGCTGATCGATGCTGACTTCGTGCACCAGCAATGGCCGGGTATTGAGACCGGAGATCTGTGCGGCGGGGTGTATTTGCCAGGCGACGGTCAGACGAATCCAGTGGACACCACCTTGGCTCTGGCCAAGGGCGCTCGCCAGAGGGGCGCGGAAATATATGAGGACACTCGGGTAAGTCGCTTGGCCATCCAGAATGGAGAAGTCGTGGGTGTCTATCTGGACGACGGCCGGCTGCTGCGCGCCAAGCAAGTGGTCTTGGCCGGCGGCATGTGGTCTCGAGAATTCGCTGCCCAGCACGATATCCACCTGCCCCTGCACGCAGCAGAACACTTTTATTTGGTCACCGAGCCCTTGGCCGCCTTCAATAACGTGCGGCCCACCTTGCGGGTGCCCGATGAGCAAACCTACTTTAAGTTCGATGCAGGCAAACTGCTGCTGGGCTGCTTTGAACTCACAGCAAAACCTTGGGGCATGGATGGCATACCCGAAGACTTCTGCTTCGATGCTCTGCCCGACGACTTTGCGCACTTCGAGCCGATCCTCGAGACCGCCATTCGGCGTTTTCCAGAGCTCGCCGACGCTGGGATTAATTTATTTTTCAACGGTCCCGAGAGCTTTACCGTAGACGACCGCTACTTGCTAGGGCCAACCCCGGAGGTCGACAACCTGTTTGTCGCCTGCGGCTTCAACTCCATTGGCATTCAATCTTCTGGCGGCGCAGGCAAGGTATTGGCCCAGTGGATGTTCGACCGCCGTCCTCCCATGGAATTATGGGATGTGGATGTCCGCCGCACCTTCCCGTTCCAAAGCGAGCCGGATTTTTTGCGCGAGCGCACGACGGAGACTCTGGGGCTGCTCTACGATATGCATTGGCCCCACCGTCAATACCAAACCAGCCGCAACTGCCGCCTTAGCCCGCTGCACGAAAACACCCTGGCCTGCGGCGCGGTGATGGGGGAGCTGGCTGGCTGGGAGCGGCCGAACTGGTATGCGCTGGGCAACGCCAAGGCCTATGAATACACCTACGGCAAACCCAATTGGTTCGACGCCTGCCAGCGCGAATGCGACGCCATTGCCCAGGATGTGGCGCTCTTCGATCAATCCAGCTACCCAATCTTTTCTATCAGGGGCAGCCAAGCCTTGGCCTGCTTGCAGCACATTTGCGCCAACGATATCGACGTGGCCGTTGGCAGCATTGTCTATACCCAGTGGTTGAATCACCAGGGCGGTATCGAGGCCGACGTCACCGTCACACGCTTGGCGGATGATGCGTTCATGGTGGTAAGCGGATGCGTCAGCGAACGCCGGGATCTATTTTGGCTTAGGAAGCATGGAAAAAACTTTCAGTGCTCGATTACTCAGGACACCGACACCGCCATCATCGGAGTTATGGGGCCTCAATCTACCCGGCTGCTTGCCGATATTTGCGACACCACCGCCCAGGTAGCGAACATTGGCTACTACGAATCTGCCCTGCTGCGCACCGCTGACATCGAGTTCCGCGCTAATCGCCTTAGCTACGTTGGTGAGCGCGGCTATGAACTGTACCTGCCCAAGCGGCAAGCCGCGGCCCTTTGGCAGCGACTGGTCGAAGCAGGCAAGCCCTTGAATCTGCAGCCGGCAGGCTTTCACGCCATGAACGCCTGCCGGGTGGAAAAGGGATACCGGCACTGGGGGGACGACATTCACGATCACATCACGCCCCTGCAGGCGGGTTTGGGGTTTGCGGCTTCCAAGCAGAAAAGCGCTTACCTGGGCAAGGCCGTCATTGACGCCCAGCGCGGTACGCAAAGCCGGCGGCTGGTGAATTTAGCCATCGACAGCGCTGATGCGCCGTTTATGCAGCACGACGAGCCCATTTACCGCAACGGCATTATGGTGGGTCTAACCACCTCGGCGGCGTGGGGTCATCGAGTAGGCAAAAGCCTCGCCGTTGGGGATGTTACCGAGGCCAGCGGCGTTACCGCGCAGTGGCTAAAGCAAGGCCATTTCGAAGTGGAAGTGGCCCTGCAACGGTATCCGCTCACCGTGCAGCTAGGGGCATTTTATGACCCCCAGGGTGAGCGGATGAAGGACTGAGCAGGGGGCAAACGGACCTTTAGGTAATGCCCTTTAAGGCGATAACGCAGCCACCCTGCCCTGCTACCACAGGTCGTACTTTTGCAGCTCAGCGCGACCCACCACCATGTGGTGTACCTCGTCGGGACCGTCAGCAAAGCGTAGGTGACGCATGTCGGTATACATGGTTGCCAGTGGCGTCCATTGAGAGATACCCGTGGCGCCGTGCATTTGTATGGCGGCGTCGATAATCTCGCAAACTTTTTCCGGCACCATGGCTTTTACAGCGCTGACGTAAACCCGGGCCTCTTTGTTACCCAGCACGTCCATGGCTTTGGCCGCCTGCAGCACTGCCAGACGCATGGCGTTGATTTCGATGCGTGCTCGGGAGATCACCTCAATGTTTTTGCCCAGTTTGGCGATGGGTTTACCAAAGGCCACTCGGCTACCCGAGCGCTTCACCATCAGCTCCAGCGCTTTTTCGGCTTTACCGATAGAGCGCATGCAGTGGTGGATTCGTCCGGGACCAAGGCGCACCTGAGAAATTTCAAAGCCACGGCCCTCACCCAGCAGGATATTCTCCTTGGGCACCCGCACGTTGTTGAAGCGAATGTGCATGTGTCCTCGGGGCGCATGGTCTTCACCGAACACCTGCATACCCTCCAGTATCTCCACGCCGTCAGCGTCCGTGGGCACCAAAATTTGCGACTGCTGCCGGCTCGGTGCCGCATCCGGACTGGTTTTCACCATGGTGATCATGACTTTACAGCGCGGGTCTCCAGCGCCGCTGATGTAGTACTTCTCGCCGTTAATCACCCAGTCATCGCCATCCAGCACCGCCTGAGTGCTGATGTTCTTTGCGTCTGAGGAGGGTAGCGCTGGCTCGGTCATTGCGTAGGCCGAGCGGATTTCGCCGTTTAACAGGGGCTTTAGCCACTGCTCTTTCTGTGCCGGTGTGCCCACCCGCTCCAGCACTTCCATGTTGCCGGTATCCGGCGCGCTGCAGTTCAGAGTTTCTGATGCCAGAGGCACCTTGCCCAGTTCAGCGGCAATGTAGGCGTAATCAAGATTGGTTAATCCCTCGCCGGTTTCTGAATCCGGCAGAAAGAAGTTCCAAAGACCTGACTCCTTGGCCTTATTTTTTGCTGCCTCCAGCAGCTCTAGCTGGCGCGGGTGCCAGCTCCAGCGATCAGTCTTTTCGTTATTTAAGGCGTAAAACTCTTCGACTATGGGCTCGACGTTTTCGGCGATATGACGCTGCACCGCGTCCATCAATGGCTGCGCCTGAGCAGACATGGCTAACTCAAAAAGATCGCTGTCCAGATCTACGGCTTCACTCATCATTCCTCTCCAGTTAATTTCGACAGCCTTGTTTGTACCGATACTTCGACCATTGAACAAGGTAGGGCGCTGAAAATAGCATCGTGCTACATTGCGCAGCTTGCAAAGAAAATTTACTTCCTGGGGGGGAACATGATCGACTTTACGATTCCTGAAGACACTAAGGCCATTCGCAATAAAGTGCGGGCATTTGTGCAAAGCGAATGTCATCCGGCCGAAGAGGCCTGCACGGCTGAAAACTTTGATGAGACCCTTGCTGGCCTGCGCAGCAAAGCCCGAAGCCAGGGTCTTTGGTGTCCCTTCATTCCCACTGAGCATGGCGGCATGGGCTTGCGCCCCTTAGCTAACGCGTTGGTGCAAATGGAGCTGGGTGAGAGTTTTTTAGGCGCTTTATCCCTGAATACTCAAGGCCCTGATGACGCCACCATGCTGACGCTGCTGGAACACGGCACAGACTTTCAAAAAGAGAAATTCCTCAAGCCCCTGCTTAACGGCGAAAAACGCATTTGCTACTCCATGACCGAAAAAGCCGCTGGTGCGGACGCTACGGGCATGCAAACCACCGCAGTTCTTGACGGTGACGAGTGGGTATTAAACGGCGAGAAGTGGTTCAGCTCATCCGCCAGCGTTGCCGACATCGCCGTGGTCATGGCTAAGACCGACCCTGATGCGCCCCGGCATGAGCAGTACAGCACCTTCATTGTTGAGCTGCCAAATCCCGGCTACGAGATTATCCGCAACATCGAGACCATGCAGCCCCACTCAGAGCTTGGACTGAAGCTTGGCGGCAGCCACTCTGAAATTAAGATAGAGAACCTGCGGGTGCCTCGCGAGAATATTTTAGGCGGCCAGGGTCAGGGCTTTAATATGGGCCAGCATCGTTTGGCTTACGGTCGCCTGCGCCACGGCATGCACAATGTGGCAATGGCCCAGCGCGCCTTGGATCTGGCGGCAAAACATGTGGTGGGACGCAGCACGTTTGGTGAACGGCTGGCGGATCGTCAGGGAGTGCGTTGGATGATGGCCGACTGCGCCTCGGAGATTTATAAAGCTCGCCTGATGCTGCTGCACATCGCTTACAAGGCTGAAAATGGCATGGACCTGCGCAACGAAAACGGCATCGCCAAGGTGTTTTTAGCGAACATGGTGCATCAGGTGGTTGATACCGCACTGCAGCTCCACGGCGCGTTGGGTTACAGCCACGACACGCCACTGGCGCGCTGGTATACGGGCATTCGCTCCCAGCGACTGGTAGACGGTCCCGATGAGGTTCATCGCTGGCGAACTGGCGCTAACGTCATTAAAGCTTTCGAGAAACACGGCACCACGGCGTCTGCCTGTGGCGGCGAACTTTTCGACTAGCCTGATTATTCTCATCTTGCTAACGGGGCCGCCGCCCCGTTAGCAACTCACTGCCCCGCCCCGGGTGCAGCACCGCAATGGCCGGTAGCGCACACGAAAACCTCGCCCCGCGGGATGATATTGCCAACAAAGACGTGGATTTGCGCTCGCCAGCCCTGAGATGTAGCGTCCACTTATTGTTAGCAGAGGTCTCTGTATGAAAGCTCTTCAGCCCCTGGTGGTTGTACTGACTTGTCTGGCCAGTGCTTGCGGTGGCGGTAGCGCCAGCGGTGGAGCCGCCAGCCCTACCAGCGCCAACCAAGCACCACAGATCGCTCCCGTCCCCGACACCATCACGGTAATTGAGAACACGACCACTGTGACCCGCATTAGCGCCGAGGACGCGGACGGGGATAGGGTTGAAGTTACCCTCTCCGGCGACGACGCCGCTCGCTTCAACCTAGAGACTGACGGAGATCTTGCATTTGTTGAGACGCCGGACTTTGAATCGCCCTCGGACAGCGACGGCGACAACCTGTACGAAGTCACCGTGCAGGCGTCCGACGGCAACGCCACCAGTGAGGCCATAGGACTACTGATTCGAGTGGAAAACGACGACACTGACGACTTCGAGCTTTCTGCACCGGGCTTTGCTACGGGCACAGCCATCCCGCTCATTCACGCCTGCGAAAGCTTGGGCGGCGAAAACTACTCACCGCAGTTGAGTTGGCGCAACGTCCCGGCGGGAGTACATCGCTTCGCCTTGATTGTCGATGACGAAACCGCACCCTGCGGTACCGATGCCAACGCCTGCGTGCACTGGAACTTGTTCAATATCGATGGTGCCATTACCAGGCTCACCGAAGACGTGGATCCCAGCAGCTTGGTGGATGCAAACGGCGCCAGCAACGTCGTTGAAGGCCTGACCTACGCCAGCAGCAACGACTATGAGGGGCCCTGTCCACCTCCGGGCAATGTGCACACCTATACGTTTGCGCTGTATGCCCTCAGCGCCGACCAACCCACCATGACGCGGCTAGATGCACTGACGCGCAGCGAGTTTGAGGAGGCCTACGCAGCCAACGTGCTGGGCCGGGCCACCCTGACGGGCACTTTCTCAAATTAACTCAGGCACCATGCAAGTGATCCCCTGCACTAAGGCGCGCAGCGATTACTGGGCCGGGCGCAACATGGGATGCACTGGCGGCGAACTTTGCTCCTGAATTCGTCCCATGATTTCAAAACCATAACGCTCGTAGAGCGAAATGTTGGCCGGATTGGAAGACTCCAGATAGGCGGGCAAGCCTTCGGCGTCACAGCGCTCAAGCGCAAATTTCATTAGCTCTGCACCTAAGCCGCGACCCTGATGATGGGGGTCTACCCCAATCAATGGGAGGTACCAGCAGGGCGTATCTGGATGATAGGCCTGCATCGCAGCCAATACGGTGCCCACTTCCTGCAGACGCTCAGGGGCTACGCACTGGGACAAAATACTGGCGACGTTTTCATCAATGTCGTCATCGTCCTGACCCGGCGGTATCCACAGCGCCACGCCGGCAAAATCCTCTGCCTGATATGCGCTCCCAGCAGCGAAAGCCGCGCCGCCGAAACTATCGAGAGCTGCGCTAGCGAAGGTTAAGTAGGTGTCGGCCTTCGGCATGATCCAGCGCAGCAGGGGATCCGCGGCAAAGGCCGCGACTATGGTGTTTAGCGCAACACCTCGATCAACCAGATCGACAACACTGACCGCAGGCTTATTCGTCATTTCTATTTCCTATTGTTGATGCAAAAACTGGTCACCGGCCCGGGGCCGCTCTAAAAGTTTAGCTGCCAGCCGTTATCCTGCAGCCAGCGGCGTTTCATTCGGTATTGGGGGTCCACGCGCTCAACCTCAGACCAGAACCTGGGGCTGTGATTCATTTCCAGCAAGTGGCACAGCTCGTGAATCACCACATAATCCATGATGTGCATGGGCGCGTGAATAAGACGCCAATTCAGCTGAATACTGCCATCGGGTTTGCAGCTTCCCCACCGCGCCCTGTAATTCTTTACGTCCACGCGGCTGGGGCTGGCGCCGACCTTTTGCTTGTACACGTTAACGCAAAGCTGCAGCTCTTCCACCGCCCGAGCATACAGCCATTGCTCCACCATGGCTCGCAGTTGGTCTGGCTCTGCGGATAGGGCCTGGGGGCTTTGCATGATGAGCCTGCCAGGCTGCTGCTCAATGGTAGTAACCTCGCCTTTTAGCACGCTTAAAGTCAGCGGTTGGCCTTGATACAGCAGTTTGCTGCCATGACCTAGCTGGGCACGCTCCTGCTCGGCGGCCGCCACTGCTCGCCGCTTTGCCGCCGCAGTGTTGAGTTTCGCTAGCACCCACCGATGCTTTTCTATAATCAGCGCGCGAATGTCACTGGTCGGCAAACTGTGCGGCACCCGCACTGAAACCCCGGTCAGATCGACCTTAATCGCCACGGTTCTGCGCCGCTTGGAGCGAATCACGGCGACCTCGTAGTCATTAAATTTCAGTGTTTCCGACATCCGCTTATTGTGAACAAAAAATAACCGCCGCAGTATGTTTTTAGCGGGGCGACTAGAACAAATAAGCGTTGGCGCGTTTGTTGGTTCGTAATAAGTTATGTGTCTCGCAACCCTGATGCCAATAACTGGCGGGAGCATGCAGCGAATGACCACCTGGCGTAGCATGAGACCACTGACACTTCTGTTGCTGTGCGGACTTTGCCTTTCAGCCTGCGGCGGTGGCGGCTCCAGCGGCAATACCCAAACCCCCACCGCACCGAGTCCGCCAAGCGGATCTAGCGGCTCCGATACGTCCAGCGGCTCGGGCAGCACGGACTCCCAGAATTTCCAGGCGTCAGGCCTATACAAAGATTCCTGCGGTGATCCTCGAACCGATACTGCCGCCCAGAGTTTTCCGGATCGGCTCGGGCGCTTTAAAGACGAAGCCTATTGGCTGCGCTCTTGGTCCTGGGAAACCTACCTATGGTACGACGAGATTAACTATACAGATCCGGAAGACATAACGCCTTCGGCCCAAGGCGTCATTGACTACTTTGACACCCTGATCACGCCGCAAAGAACCCCAGCGGGCAATCCTAAGGACCGCTTTCACTACACCCGAGACACCGCCGAATACCAGGCCGCCAGTGGCCAGGGCATCGTCTACGGCTATGGCGCGTCTTATGAGCTAATCAGCGCCACTCCGCCACGAGAGCTGGTGATTTCCTTGGTGGAGGCGAATTCTCCCGCGGCTAATGCAGGCATCAGTCGGGGCGCACGAATCCTTGAGGTCGATGGCGCTGACTTGATTAACGGCAACGATGTAGACACGTTGAACGCCGGATTATTTCCCAGCCGGGTCGGTGAACAGCACAGCTTCAGAATCTTGGACCGGGGCGCTTCGGCGCCTCGCACCGTAACCTTGTCATCAGCAGAAATCCGCGAAGATCCTGTGCCCATCACCCGGGTTATCGCCACCGATACAGGCGACGTCGGCTACCTGCTGTTTACCAGTCATATTCGTATCGCAGAGCAGAAGCTCGTGGACGCAGTAACGAGCTTACGCAACCAGAACATCACCGACCTGATGCTGGACCTGCGCTACAACGGCGGAGGCTATCTTTATATTGCCAACCAATTGGCCTATATGATTGCTGGCTCGGGGGTGGCTGGCCAGACCTTTAGCTCTCTGGAATTTAACAACAAGAATCCGAATACGAACTCGGTCACTGGCCTGCCGGTGCAGCCCACGGCGTTTCTCACCACGACAATCGAAGCGACCCCAGCGAACAGTCCACTACCCACTCTCAACCTACCCCGTTCCAGAGTCTTTGTTCTCACCACCTCGGGCACTTGCTCAGCTTCCGAGGCGCTGATGAACGGCTTACGGGGAGTGGGCGTGGAAGTTATTCAAATCGGCGCTACTACCTGCGGCAAACCTTACGGGTTTTATCCCCAAGATAATTGCGGCACCACCTACTTCACCACCCAGTTCCGCGGCGTTAACGCTCGGGGTTTTGGCGATTATCCTGATGGATTTTCCGCCGCCAATAGTCCTGAGACAGCCACTGGCGTAGCCCTACCGGGCTGCTTTGCCGCCGAAGACTACTCTCCACTGGGCAACACCACAGACCCGTTCATCGCTGCGGCTTTGGGCTATCGGCAGAATCTTGCCTGCCCCAGTTCTGCCCAATCCGGCACAGCACCCAGCATTGGCGCCCGTCGCCCAACCAGGGTATCTGCCGAGACAACCCAAGAGGCCCTGGTGCTCACCGAACCGGTTTTGCAAGACATGTTCATTGGCCCGCGCTAAAGCCAAAGCCATTACGCAGGACTTAATTGGGTAGGGCGATTCTTATGGCGTGAACCCGTTGTTTATGCCACTGTCTTAGGTGCGGAGAGATGTTTTATCAACCGAGGGGACGGGATTATGAAAACACCGAACAAGTCCATACTCCTGGTAGAGGACCATCAGGAACTGGCGGAGACCGTTGGCGCTTACCTAGAGGCCAGCGGCTATATCGTGGATTACGCCAGCGATGGCCTAACTGCCATGCACCTGGGTGTCACCAATATTTACGAAGCCATCGTTCTGGACGTGATGCTGCCTGGCGTGGATGGTTTGACGGTGTGTCAGCGACTGCGCAATGACGCCAACGTCACCACGCCGATTATCATGCTAACTGCCCGGGACCAGCTCAGCGACAAGCTGCAGGGTTTTGAATCTGGTGCCGACGACTACCTGATCAAACCTTTCGACATGCCAGAACTGGAAGCGCGTCTGGAAGCGGTGATTCGGCGCAGTCAGCACCTAGAGAAGGAATATCACGTTGGCGGCCTGACGCTAAATCTGGACACCATGGAAGTGGTCCGCGACGACCAGCCTCTGACCCTATCGCGCACGCTGTTCAACATTTTGCATGTGCTCATTCGCGAATCGCCCAAGGTGGTCACTCGGGCATCTCTAGAGCGAGAGCTATGGGGTGACGAACCGCCAGACAGCGACACCCTGCGCAGCCATATATACAACTTACGACGCATCATCGATCGGCCATTTGACGAACCGCTGCTGCAAACTCGGCAGGGCCAAGGCTATTGCCTGCGAAAAGCCTCCGGAGAATAAAGCCACGGCCCAGGTGATAGAGCCCTTGGCGAGAGCAAATCGTTCACTAACGCGTCTTTTTAGTTGACAAAAAATCGACATGCAGCGGCGTAGCCTGCTGTTGTTGCATTGACGTAGCCCTGCCGAGCCCAACGCTTTATCGCAACGCCAAACCATGCAACGGGTTCCTCCCGTTGTGCGGTTTTTGCACTTCCTAACTGGTCGGACCTGTTTCATGTCGCAGCACTTGGTTTGGTTTCGAACCGACCTTCGTACCTTGGATAACCCCGCTCTGTTCTCCGCCTGTCAGCACGGACACGTAACCGGGCTGTTTCTGCTTACACCCAAGCAGTGGCAATCTCACGGCATTTCCGACTACAAGATTGCCTTTATGCTGCGCAGTATCGACGTGGCCTGCCAACATTTGGCCGCGCTGGGCATCCAGACCCAAGTCGTTTTAGGCAGCGACTTTGCAGCGGCCTCTTCTGACGTTTTGGCAGCGGCGCAATCCATCGGCGCTACCAAGGTCTTCTGGAATGACGACATCGCCGTTGATGAGCAGCGCCGAGACACCAAAGTAGCTCGAGCGCTGGCGGAAGCAGGTATTGCCGTTGAGCGACACCAAGGCTTCACCAGCCTACCCCCGGGCAGCGTGGTAAAGCCTGATGGCACGCCCTACTCTGTTTTCACACCGTTCAAAAAACGCTGGTTTGCTCACTGTATTGAACGCGGCATCCATTGCCTGCCCCAACCTGAACCTCAAGGGCCCGCCGTCAGCAGCGCCACGACTCCGGCAAGGGTCGCAGGCGTGGCCAAATCATTTGCAGAGAATTTGTGGCCTGCCGGCGAAGCCAACGGGTACAGCACTTTAAAAGAATTTACCGAACGCCGAATCGCCGGCTACGAAAACGACCGCGATTTGCCAAGTTTGCATGGCACCAGCCAGCTGTCCCCACACCTTGCTGCTGGCACCGTATCTGCTAATCAATGCCTGGAGGCCGCTTACCGCAACAACGATCAGCGGTTGTTTGGCGGCAATCCCGGCGCGGACACCTGGATTAGCGAAATTGTCTGGCGAGAGTTTTATAACCACATTCTGGCCGAACACCCGCGGCTGGCTATGGGTCAGGCGTTCAAGAAAGAAACCGATAGACTGCCTTGGAACCACAGCCAAGAACAGCTGCAGCGCTGGCAGCAGGGTCAAACTGGTTTCCCATTTGTGGATGCGGGAATGCGCCAGCTCAACGCCACGGGCTGGATGCACAACCGATTGCGCATGGTGACGGCGCAGTTTTTAGCCAAGCATTTGTTCTTAGACTGGCGCTTAGGCGAATCCTACTTCATGTCGCAACTGGTGGATGGTGATTTCGCAGCGAACAATGGTGGCTGGCAGTGGAGCGCCTCCACGGGCACCGACGCGGTGCCTTACTTTCGGATCTTCAACCCGATCCGGCAAGCTGAGCGCTTTGATCCGAATGGGGACTTCGTCCGCAGCCTAATTCCGGAGCTAGCCGGGGCGAACAAAAAACAGCTGCTGGAACCGTGGAAGTACGGCGGCGTTGCCGGCTATCCGGCACCGATGATTGATTTGACTACTGCCCGGGACAAGACCTTGGCCACGTGGAAACTCGCCAGGTCTTAGCGAGCACCTCCGAATTAGCTGTCGAAAAACTCGATGGTGACTTCCGTGCCCTTCCCAACGTTGCTTTGCACGCGAATAGGCCAATCAAATTGATGCACTAAGCGGCGCACTATCGACAGACCCAAGCCGTGCCCCATGCTGGTAGCGCGACTGCGCTCGCCACGGTAAAAGGGTTCAAAGGCGTGCTGCAGCTCCTCGGGACTCATACCGATGCCGGTATCAATGACGCTGATGGCATTTTTGCTGATCCGCACCACGACAGAACCCTGCTGGGTATAGTTGATGGCGTTGCGAAGCAGGTTTATCAGGATGATCTGAATCACCCGAGTCGGGGCTTTGACCCAAAGCTGCGCTTGATCGTCAATGCTCAAATCCAGCCCGCGAGCATCGGCAAGGTCCGCCACCTGCTCGACAAATCCCGGCACCAGGTCGTTAAGGCAGCGAATTTCATCAATGCGCTCAACTTCTTCTCCTCGAGCCAACAACAGAAGCGTTTCGATCAGCCCTTCCATGTCGTCCACCGTGCGCCGCATGCGAGCAAAGGCTTTGCTGTCGTCTTCAGAGCGGTCGGGCTTGCGCTGGAGCAGATCCAGCGAGCCTTTGAATACTGCAATGGGCGTACGCAGTTCGTGGCTGGCGTCACGGGTAAAAATACGTTCGCGCTCAATAAAGGTATCCAGCCGTTCGGCAAAGCTGTCGATGGCGTCGATCATCACATCCACCTCGACGTTGGCCAGGGCACGCAAATCGCTCAGGTCTACTGCGGGCTGGTTGTAACCGCCAAAACGAAAATCCTCAAGATAGTCCGCCAGCTTCACGATGGGAGATATGGCGCGATGAGAGAGTCGGTACGTCAAAAACGAAAAGCCATAGACGATCAACAGCGCCAAAGACAGCGGCAAAATACCGAAGTACAGCGCCAGCTGGGAAACCTCTTCACTGGCAAAAATCAGATAGAGCCGCGGGCCGCTGGCGGGGTCTGGCTGGCTCACATAGACCGTGGGCGAATCGTCCCCAATGGCGACGCGACCGATAAATCCCGGCGACTGCAGCAACGCCTCCGCAGGCAGGCCTTCTGCTATCGTTGCTAACGAGGAATCCGCCGCCGGATCGACCAAGTAACCGCGCAAATTTGCCGTGTTCGGCAAAGCTTGATCTGGATTAGTTTCCCGCAGCTGCCAAAAGTGTGCGGCTTCATTTTCCAGAGCTTCAGTGATCAGGAAGTCTTCAATAATGGTATTGGTGGTGTAAATTCCCGCGGCCACCGCCACGCTGATCAAGACGACCTGCAGCGCCACAACTCGGCCCAGCTTAGTCATTAGCTTGGTTCGTCGAATATTCACGCTGATTCCCTAAACCACATTGCGCTATTTATGGGTCTCCCCATCCCCACCCTTGATAATGACACAAGCACTACTGAGCGGTTAGCTGTGTTTTAGCCCGATTGAAGACAACGTAAAACAATAGGATCCAAACGCAGGCCAGTATCCCAAGCCCTTCTAGAGCCGGAATGGTCACCGCACCGAAACTTTGGCCAGTGAGGTAGGACAACGGCGATCCGCACCCAACCAATAGCGCGCCAAATAACGGTCGGTTAACTAAAAAGCACAAGCTGTGCCGAATACTCAGGCCAACGGCGAGCCACAGCATAATGATCCACGGCGGTGCCAGCTCCATGCCCAGCGGTAGGCTTATCGACGCAGAGCCGTAGTCCAAAACGCCGACGTACATCCACAGGGTGTCCAGGCAAAGACCAATGCCGCCCAGCAGCAGCACAAAAGGTAAATCCTTAGAGAACTCCCGCCGCCAGATGCTCAGGGCGAACATTATTGCCAGCGCAGCTGCACCATACACCGCACCGCCGATCACACAGCACAGCCAGGACGCCTTCATCATCAGCGCGTTGGTGACTTTGTATCCTGCAGAGCCCGCGAAAAAATTGCGCAACGTTTAGACCCTAACCACCCTGCTGTTGATCGGCTTTACCCAAGTCAACTGAGTAGTCTGAGCTTGGCGCGGCCGTGGCTTTGCTGCTGCTCAATTCCGATAGGCGGGCTAGCACGTGTTCCGCCGCATCCACACCGCTGCGAAATCCGTCTTCGTGACCGCCCATGCCCCAGTAGGCCCCGCAATAAAACGTGCGCTGAACGCCACTGATTTCTGCATGCCGCTGCTGAGCCTGATAGGCCTTGGCATCCAAAACTGGGTGCCGGTAGGTGCGTTCGGTCCAGATGCGCTTGGGAGTTTGTAGCGGGTTTAGCGTGATGAAAAACTGTGGTCCCTTAATGCCTTGGACTCTGTTCATCCAGTAAGTGGTTTCCGAACGGCCCGTCGTCTCATCAATACGCGCATTCCAGCTTGACCAGTTTTGCGGATCCCGCGGCATGTAGGAGGCGTCGCTATGCAGGATGACCTTGTTATCAACGTATTGCACCGCGCCAAGCACTGCCTGCTCAGATTCCAAGGGATCCGCCAGGGCCTCCAGCGCCTGATCGCTGTGGCAGGCCATGATCACCGCATCAAACTGCATGGACTCGGTGTCTGTCTCTAACGTTACCGCATCGCCGCGTCTGTGCACTTTACGCACCGGCGCGCTGCACCGAATGTCGCCAGGAAATTGTTGCGCGAAGACTTCCAGATACTGGGATGCGCCGCCGCTGACCACCTGCCAAAGGGATTGGGCCGGGTGCTGAAAAATTTTCTGGTTTTGTACGATTGAAGCCAGATGCTGAAGCGGTGTATCCAGAGCGCTGGATTGACTCTGCGCCCACAACGCAGCGCATAGCGGTGCCATATGGCGCTTAACAAACCGCTCGCTGTAGTTGTTTTCGCGAAAGTACTCGCCTGCACTGAGAGACCCTAGGCGTTCAGCGGCCTGAGGCGCTTCCATATGAAAGCGCTGCCAGTCCCAAAGTAAGCGCCAGTGCTTGATGGAGAACATCAGCTGGCTGGACGAGAAAAATGTGCCCCAGCCAATGGTGCTGTATTCCAGTTCCTCGTGATCGGCGCGGACGCTAAAGGTCATATCCGTGCGCTGAGTCGGTACACCAATCTGCGCCAGCCACTGACAGAAACTCGCGTGCCCGGAAGGGTGAAAGGCGACAAAGCCGGTATCGATGGTGTAGACCTTATCCTCTACCCAAACCGAATGGGAGTCGGTGTGCCCGCCAAGACGGCGCTGGGCTTCAAATAACGTTACATCTACCGAACCAGCAAGACGGTGGGCCGCTGCCACGCCGGAAATGCCACCGCCGACAACGGCAACTCTTCTGCGTTCAGGTCCGCCGGGACCTCTATTTTGTGGATCATTCATTTACCCGCTCTCTGCGAAATGCCTGCTAATTGAGCTATCCCAGAGCAAGCAGGCTTCGACCTTTATAAGAGACCTCATGCGCCGCATGTTGTTTGGCGCCAACGTCTCTCACGCAGAAGGAGAATCAATCTCAGCTGAGGGAGCTATGAGGTGGGAACTTTGCTAAATCAGTCGTGAAGTCATCGTGAACCAGCCCGGGATTTCTCGTTCACCCATTCTTCACGACAGCCTCACTAATCTGACGCCATGAAATTTAGCCCACTTATTTTTATTGTTAGCTTACTTGTTGCAGGCTGCGCTTCGAGCGGACAAAACGCCACGGAATACCCGGAAGTGTATCGGCAGGCGCTGACAGAGTTTGTTGGCAGCGACAATATAGCCAGGCCGCAAATTGATGAGTTTGCGGCGTTCTTGTCGGCTCTGGGCGCTGCGGACTCAGCCCAACGAGCCGAAGAGCTTTACGCGCCTACGCTGCATTTCAGCGATTCGCTTATGCACACCCGCAAACGCTCTGACGTAGTCGCACATTTTCAAGGCTTAGTGAATGCGGAAACTCAGGTTCGGGTGCAGATGCTGCAAACCTTGGTCACCGGCCAGGACGTCTATTTGGTTTGGTCAATGCAGAGCCAGTTCACCCCGATTCGTAAGACCGTGACCAGCGACAGCATTGGCATCACGCACCTGCGCTTTAATCAACAAGGCCAAGTGATTCTGCATCAAGACTTTTGGGACACTGGCCAGGGGTTTTATCAGCACGTGCCGGTATTGGGTAACGTGATCCGAAGCATTAAGGGCCGCTTCGCGCCCACGGAGTCGTCGCCGTGATCAATATGCTGTTCATCGCCGCCTGCGCGGTCACGCTACAGGGTTGTCTTGCCTGGTATCTCGCAAGTCGCTACCGCCGCGCCAGCATCGCCGACATCTTTTGGCCTCTACACCACTTGCTCGTAGGCTTCATCTGGCTACTAACCGCCGAATCCCTGGGTCTTGGCAACCTGCTGGCATTCGCGCTGCTAGCACTGTGGGCAACGCGGCTGGCCACCCACTTGTGTATCCGTCAGGTGGGTGCGCCGGAAGACCGCCGCTATGCAGCGGTGCGGGAAAACGCGGGCGCTGGGTTCGATGGCCGCAGCCTGTACGTCATTTTCGTACCTCAGGCATTGATGGCTTGGTTCATGTCGTTAGCCTTGCTCCCCACACTAACCCAGCCAGATTGGTCGTGGCTTGCCTACACCGGTATAGCCCTTGGTTTAGTCGGTCTTATTTGGGAGGTTGTCGCCGACCTCCAGCTAACGGCTTTTATTAAGCAAACCCACTCCAACAGCGTTATGGATTCCGGTCTTTGGGCCCTGTGCCGGCATCCTAACTATTTCGGTGAGTGGCTGTTTTGGCTGGGCATATGCGTTACCGCTTTCAGCCTGATGGACGCTTTCGCTGCCGCAGCGTTTTTGCCCATGGTGCTGCTGAGCTACCTACTCATGCGATTTACTGGCGTCCTGCGCACGGAAACGGGTATGCATGCGCGCCGCCCAGGCTACGCTACCTATCAGCAGCAAACTCCGGCGTTTTTCCCTCGAATGCCCAGACGCAGCGTGCTGCGCGCTCCCGAGAGCCAGATGTTATTCGACGCGATCCGCGCTGGCTCTCGAGTGCTCGGCCAGCGTTTTGGTCGATGGTCAGTGCTATTAGGCTTGATGCTTGCTGGCAGCGTGAGCCTGCCAGAGACAGCGATAGCTCAGAACGCCAAGCAACAAAGCTGGTTTTTTGATGTCCACATCGACGGCCAACAAGTTGGCTTTCACGAATTCGTGGCGACCCAAGCCCCCTGGGGCTACGACGTTACTGCCAAAGCCCAGTTTCGTTACAAGCTAATGGGCGTGACGCTGTTCTCTTACGATCACGAAGTACGAGAGCAGTATGATGCAGACATGTGTCTGGTGAGCATCGAGAGCAAGACCAAAACGAATAGAAAAGTGCAGCATTTAAAGGGCACGGCCAGCGACGGCGGCTATGCTTTGCAAACGGATATCAACACTCGGATTGACCAGTCCTGCCTAATGACCTTTGCTTATTGGTCGCCCAAGCTCCTCACCCAACAGCAGCTGCTTAATGGCCAGACTGGCCAGATCGTCGACGTCTCCATTGGCCCAACCCAAACAGCTGCGGCCACGGAGGAGCCAAACCTGTACAACTTGAAGGGTGAGAAACTGGACATCACCCTGGGGTTCAGTGCGAGCGGGCAATGGCGCTCACTGAACTCCCTGTTACCCAACGGGCGCGAGCTTACCTACCACCTCCGCAATCAATCCTGAACCAAGCCATTGGCCTTGGATCAACGCCAAGGCCCAAGCTAGCTCGGGCGGCTCTGCAGCTGTTCCTCGTCTATCTGCAACACGCCTTGCTCCGTCAGCGCGGCGACCTCCCGGGGACTGTGACCCAGCCAATCCTTTAGCACATCCTCGTTATGCTCACCCCGGTGGGGGGCTGGTCCGCGCACGCCACTACTGGCGTCAGAAAACCGATAAGGTGATTGAGTCAGCGGCCGAGTGCCACCGGCACGATCGTCCATTTGCACGATGGCGCCCCGCGCCACCAAAGTCGGCTGCTCTGTCACGCTGGCAGGGGCGCGCACCTTGCCCCAGGCGAGATTCATTTTCTGCATGGCTTCCTCCACCTGATCCCAGGTCGCCAATGCCAACATGTATTCACTCACAATAGCCCGACGAGTGCTGATCTTTTGCGCCAGCGGCGTGTCCTTGGTAGTGGGATCGTTCACGCCCATCAGCTTGGTAAGCTGCATCCAGAGAAAGCGGAAGTCAGCAGAAAGTAAAATTGCACCTGCACCGGTGGGCCACACATCGTTGGGCAATGCGGCGGTATCTTCAGCATCTTCCATGGCGTAATGCACCTGATCGTCGGTGGCAAAAGTCGCATCGATCATCGCAATATCAATATGCTGTCCCTTGCCCGTGCGCTGGCGCATGATAACCGCCGACAACAGCCCTACGAGTCCGTGCAGACTGGCGTTGGTGTCCGCTACCGACAGCGGTAAATCCGTTACCGGTATGTCCTGGCGGTCGGCCTGACGCTGCATCAGGCCAGCTTCCGCGTGAATGATGGGGGCGTAAGCCGGGCGATGAGATTCAGGGCCACCCTGACCGAATCCTGAGATCGAAAGCATGATCAAGCCGGGGTTTACCTCTTTCAGAGTGTCGTACCCCAAACCTAACCGAGGCATGACGTCGGGGCGGTAATTCTCGATTACGATGTCCGCTTCGGCCACCAGCGACTTCACAAGGGCCACGGCTCCCGGCGCTCGCAGGTCCATACAGATGTTACGTTTACCCGCATTCTGCTGGTGGTAATAGCCAGGCAAACCGGCAATAACACGGCCCCATAAACGCGTGACGTCGCCATCCGGCGGCTCGATCTTCACAACGTCAGCGCCAAGATCACTAAGCATGCGTCCGGCAAAGGGACCGGCTAACACACGAGAAAAGTCCAGCACCTTCAAGCCGTGCAGCGGGTACTGGGCATCTGGTTTACTTGCAGTCAATTCCCCATTCCTCAAATCTCTCCAACGCCTTATGCTCTCACGACCTGCACCGCAATAGGGAGACATCGTGGCGAAAAAACCACCGTCCCGGCGCGGCGGTTTTGCCGACCAACCGCCCCTTACTCAAGACCCGAATACTCGCGAGGGTGCCATTGATGAATTGGGCTGGGCCAACGCATCCGCCGCTGACTTCCGCGAGTTACGGAAATATCTGCAGGCGCATAATGGGATTCGCGGCCTAGAGCGATTGCAGCCCACGGACGTGGAAGATGCCGTGCGTATTTTTTATCGCGATGGCTTTGTGGTGATTGAAAACGTGCTCAATTCAGAGCAGCTTGCCGCCCTGCAGGAAGCATCTGAGCGGGTGATAAGAGACGTTCTTGCCAAGGACAAAACGCGTCAGGGCAATCGGGGCAGTCATCGGTACTCCTTCGGCTCTGCCAGCCAGACCGGTCAACTGCTGCACGAACCGGCCTGGGCCATGCTGGTAGACCTGCCCACCTTAACGCCGATTGTGACGGGGATTTTCGGCAGCAAAGATTACATTTTGCGCGGCGCTGGCGGCGACTTCTGTCTGCCCGGGGCCAGCGACTATCAGCGGCTTCATTCGGATATGCACGACCGCTTGGAGTACAACGGCCGCACCTTTGGCTCTTTCCATGACCCCAGAGGGCGCCTAAATTATCGAGACCTACCTTGCCCCTACGTATGCTGCAACTTTCTGACCTGCGACTTCACCGCGACTAATGGCCCAACCCGACAAATTCCCGGCACTCAGCACAGTCAGCAGAAAATTCCCAAGCTGGCCGATGAACCCGAATGGATGAAGCTGAGTACCGTCTGCCCAGCACCCGCCGGCAGCGTTTTGATCCGAGATACCCGGGCATGGCACGGCGGCACTCCGAACCTGTCGAATCAGGTACGGGCCATACCTAACGCAGAGTTCCACGCACCTTGGTACCGTGAACCTATGGGCATCAGCATGCCGCGAGAGATCTACGACACGCTGAGCGAACATGGTCAGTACATAGCCCGCTATGTGGTGGCCCAACCAGGAGAGGAGCTGGTGACCGGCATTCGGGATGATCTGGGCACCACGCCACCAGGATTTAGATAGCCCGGCCGGCGACTCACCGCGTACACCGCCTGTGCCCTGGTAAACGTGCTGGGATCAGTGTATTTCCGCTGCCTCACCCTGGGCTGCGCGCAGCTTCTCAATATCGAACCCGGGTCGTTGAGCCGCAGCAATAATCACTGCCTCACGGCGTGCCAGCTGATCCGCCGCGTCTTTGACCTGATCGATCACGGCGTTAGGAATGACCACGGCACCATGCTGATCTGCGTGGATGATATCCCCATCCATCACGCGCATACCCGCCACATCTACGGGCCGGGAATAATCCACCACATGCACATAGGCGTGGGACGGCAGTACGCTGGCAGCGAGCATTTGAAAGCCCGGCGCAATGTCCGGCACATCGCGCACGCCGCCGTCGGTAATCACCCCCTGACAGCCGAAGCCTTTGTGAACGTTAGAGTTCACCTCACCCCACAAACAGCCGTAGCCGCTATCGCCATCTAAGTCTTGGATCACGGCAATACTGGGCTTTGGGCCTTGATCAATGTAGGCGTAATAAGCGTCGGATAAAGCCCGGGCCTCTTTACCGGAAAGATCCGAAGGATGGGCTGCGCGGATGGTCGCTGTTCGCGCATAGCCAACCATGGGCGGCAGCTCCGGTCGCGTGCACACCAATTGGCTGGTGGTAAAGCCGTAGCCGCGCCGCGCCGGAATGAGCAGCTCAAGCGCATTGCACACCGTGGGTGTGTCCATGGTTTGCAACGTTTGGATTAACGTCTCGGTTAGCTCGGTGCTCATGATCGTTCTCCTGAAAAACATAAATTGTGCGCGCTGGCGCTGATTCCCCAGCTCGCTGCTGTGTTGCAGGGTGTCAAGTTGGGTTATGCCTGACCTTCCGCTACAGTTCAGACACTGCGTCGATACATTATTGACGCAGAAATCGGGGGAGAGGAAGGGAGTATTTCAATCGTGTCAGACAATTTACCCAGCCGCGCTGCGGCCATCGCTGCGCTCACGGCGCCGGGCCAACCTTATGAGCTCATCGACAGCACCGTTTACGGCAGAAACTGCCGATTCTTTAAAAACGCACCAAGTTCTTTGCGTCAGCTATTTGCTGACAGCGCCAGCGATGCCGAATTTATCGTTTACGAGGACGAGCGCTTAACCTTCGCCGAGACCTATGAAAAGTGTGCCCAGGTGGCCCAGCTGCTCGTGCGGGACTACGGCATTGGCAAAGGAGATCGCGTTGCCATTTCCATGCGCAACTATCCCGAATGGATTCTCGCTTTTATGGCGGTTACTTCGGTAGGTGGCGTGGCCGTGGCCATGAACGCCCTTTGGCAACCTGATGAGATGGCTTATGGACTACAAGACAGCGGTGCCAAGGTGCTGCTGGCCGACGACGAACGCCTGCAGCGCTTCGCGCAAATTGACCAAACCTTGGATGTAAAAACCATCGCCGTGCGCACCTCGGCCTATGCAGACAGCCCGGAGCTGAGCGCCCTATTAGCCCAGCAGTACAGTGCCCTGGGTACGCTGCCCATGCCCGAGCAGCAGCCGTCGCCAGAAGACGACGCTACCATTCTCTACACCTCGGGCTCCACCGGTCATCCCAAGGGCGTGGTGTCCTGCCACAAAAACATTCTTGCGGCCCTGATGAGCTGGGAACTGGATCAACAGTGCGCCTTGGCCATGCTGCCGGAGCCTCCGCCACCCCCGGCTCATCAAGCGGGCACATTGTTGGCGGTGCCACTATTCCACGCTACCGGCTCCCATGCGGTGTACTTAGCCAGCTATCGGCATCAGCGCAAGCTGGTATCCATGTATAAGTGGGACGCCGCTACCGCGGCAGCGCTTATCGAGGCAGAGAAAATCAATTCATTTATCGCGCCCGCTGCCATGACTGGCGACCTGGTGCAGGAAACCCAGCGCACCCAGCGGGATCTCAGCTCCTTGGCGTCGGTAGGCGGCGGCGGTGCGCCCCGGGCGCCTGAGCAGGTCAGAAGCATTGAAAAATCCTTTGCTAACGCGTTACCCGGCACGGGTTGGGGCATGACCGAGACCAATGCCATCGGCACCGGTATTGGCGGTATGGACTACGTCGAGCACCCAGAGAGCTCTGGTCGCTGTAGCGCCGTCATGGAACTCAAGATTATTGATGAGCAGGGCGACGCCCTGGCCCCGGGAGAGCGCGGAGAACTGCTGATTCGCGGCGCCGGGGTTTTTCGAGGCTACTGGAACCGGCCTGACGCCAACGAAGAAACCTTCCTGCCAGGCGGCTGGATGCGAACCGGCGATGTCGCGTATTTGGACGCCGAGGGCTATCTCTACATTGTGGATCGCATTAAAGATCTGGTAATTCGAGGCGGCGAAAACATTGGCTGTGGCGAAGTGGAGGCTGCGCTGCTGGAGCACCCGTTAGTACAGGAAGCCTCAGTTTATGCGGTGCCAGACGAGCGTCTGGGCGAAGAAGTAGGCACAACATTGTTCGTCGCGGAGACCATCCACGACGAGGAGTTAAGCGGATTTTTGCAAGAGCGTTTGGCTAAATTCAAAATCCCCCGTCACGTGCATCAGCAGCGCGAACCGCTACCGCGCACGGCATCAGGCAAGATTCTGAAGCGGGATTTGCGCGAGCAGGCCTGCCAGCGCCTGGGTCTGGGCTAACGGCTAAAGTTCGGTATGGCTTTGGCCTGGCAGATAAAAGTCGCCGCGATCGCCGGACTTATCGCCACGCTTGTCGCCTGCGGCCCCGAGGAGCAACCGCATATGAGTCAGCACACAGTCGTACGAGACATCCAGTCCGGCCCCATCCGCGGCATTTGGGCCGATGCCGACCAGGGTATTTTGGCTTTTCGCGGCATCCCCTATGCGGCCCCTCCCACCGGGAATTTGCGCTGGCGCCCCCCGGCGCCAGTGGAGCCTTGGAGCGAGGTCCGCAGCGCTGAATCTTTTGGCCCTGCCTGCTATCAAACCACCAATGTGGAAAATTTTGTGTGGAGCCGCGGCAGCTTCCCGATTTCCGAAGACTGCCTGTATCTAAACGTCTGGGGGAAAAGCCGCAGCGCCACTGACACCGATGCGCTGCTGCCGGTGATGGTTTGGTTTCACGGCGGCGCTCACACCGTTGGATTTACCCAGGCACCAGTGTTCGACGGCACTGCCCTGGCTCGCAAAGATGTCATCGTGGTCAGCGTTAACTATCGACTGGGGCCATGGGGATTTTTTGCCCACCCTGCCTTAAGCGCCGAATCCGATCACGGCAGCAGCGGCAACTATGGTTTGCTGGACAAGCTGGCTGGCCTCCAGTGGGTGCAAGACAACATCCAAGCTTTTGGCGGCGACCCCGAGAATGTCACCATTTTCGGCCAATCTGCGGGTTCCATGAGTGTCTGCGCTCTTATGGCCTCACCGCTAAGCGCGGGCCTGTTCCACAAAGCCATCGGCCAATCTGCCGCCTGCTTTAGTGGTTATGCAGCAGACCCTACCGGCGAGGATCGAGGCAGTCGCCTAGCCACGCACCTGCTACCGGGTCAGCAGAACCCAAGCGCTGATGACCTGCGGACAGTGGATAACGAAACTCTGCTGCACGCCGGCACCACTACGGGCTGGGACAGCGGCCCGCTGATTAGCGTCGACGGCTGGGTGCTGCGGGAGCCGCCGCAGCAGACCTTTGCCCGGGGCGCACAGGCCCCGGTGCCGCTGCTCGTTGGCTCCACCGCTAACGAAGGCATCGAACTCCTGCCCTATGATCCGGATCTTTCCAGTGAGCTGTTCCAGCAGTTTTTAAGCAAACGGTTTGGCGATTCTGCGTCCCAAGTGGCGACGGCTTACGCCAACGAGATGGCCCAAAGCCCTGGAATCGCCCAGCACAAGATTGCTGACGATATGTTTATGGCGTTATCGATGCGCCGCTGGGCAGGTTTCCAGGACGCCATTGGCGCGCCAACCTTTCTTTACTTTATGGATTACATACCACCAGCCTTCCGCATCTATCGCTTCGATGAACCCGACTTGAATTTACCCGGCGGAGCACGCAGCGCTGGCGCCTATCATTCAGGCGACCTGGCCTTCGTTTTCAACAACGTCGGGCAAACCGGCGACTTTTGGTTACCCGATGACTTTCTGATGGCCGAGCGCCTCTCAAGCTATTGGACCCAATTCGCAAAAACCGGCAACCCGAACCTTGATGGCCAACCTCGCTGGCAGCCCTACTCGCCCCATACCCACAACACCATGCTGCTGAACCTGGCTGGCGACCAAGTACCGGGAGCGCGCAGAGAAAAACTGGACGCATTATCCCTGGCTCGGAAAAATACAAGCAGATAACCATTCAATCTAAATGTTAGCGCCTTGTTGCTTTTCACCGGGGTGTAGCCCTGCTACTTTTGCCTAATGACTAAACAAGCAAAAACACCCGCTGACTCCCAGGCAGATGACGCCGTGAACTTTGAAAAAGCCATGGCGGAACTTGAGCAACTGGTCAGTCAGATGGAGGACGGCGACTTAAGCCTGGACGATTCGTTGCAGGCCTTTGAGCGCGGTATCAAACTGACCCGCCAGTGTCAGCAGGCGCTAAGCCAGGCCGAGCTAAAGGTGAAAACGCTGACCGCGGACAACTCGTTAGAAGATCTGAAGCAAGAGGATGCATGACCGACGCTTTTGCAGCCATTAATGCAGACATAGCGCAAACCCTCGACACCCTACTCCCTCGCGAATCAGACATCGCCCAGCCCATGGTCGATGCCATGCGCTACGCGGTTTTGGGTGGCGGCAAACGCCTGCGGCCACTGATGACCTGCGCCGCCTGCGCAGCGTTCAACGGCGACTACCGTCTCGCACTTCCTGCAGCCTGCGGCTTTGAGTTCATCCATGCCTATTCCTTGATTCACGACGACTTGCCGGCCATGGATGACGACGATCTGCGTCACGGCCAAGCTGCAACGCACATCGCTTTTGGCGAGGCTACGGCAATTTTGGCCGGAGACAGCCTGCATTCGCTGGCATTTCAGTCGGTGACCGAAGCGCCAGGCATTAGCGATGCCGCCAAGCTGCGGTGTATCGCCTTGTTATCCAAAGCCGCCGGCTGGCCCGGCATGGCCGGGGGCCAATGTCTGGACATTGCCGCTGAGGGACAGGAATTGACGCTAGCAGAACTGGAGGCGCTGCATGCAGCGAAAACCGGAGCGCTTATTCAATCATCTCTGGTGGTGGGCGCTTATTGCGCGGAAGTAGAGCCCCAAGATCCTCGTGTGGGGCTACTAGGCTCCTTCGGCGATCGTATTGGGCTTGCCTTTCAAGTGGTGGACGACCTTCTGGATGTCACCCAGAGCTCCGAGACTCTGGGTAAACCCGCTGGCTCAGACGAGGCCTTAAATAAAAATACGTTCGTAAAGCTTATGGGGCTCGAGGCGGCAAAAAATCGGGCTCACGAATTGCTGGAGGAGTCACTGGAGTTACTCCAGCAGGCGGATTTGGCTACGACGCTGTTAACAGAGCTGGCTCACCGGGCGGTAAAGCGCAAGTTCTGATTAGGTGAGCCCGGGCAATAACCCGGCCAACATTGCCAGCAGCCCAGCGCAGAGCGCTCCGGCCAGCAGGTCGTCCGCCATAATTCCCAACCCGCTGTGGAGGCGGCGGTCAAGAACGCCTATGGGGCCGGGCTTGGCAATATCCGCTAGCCGAAACAAAAGGAAGGCCGCCAGCACCCAGCCTGTGGTCGGCGGCACCCAGATTAAAGCAAGCCACATGCCTGCCACCTCGTCTGCCACGATCTGCGGCTCGTCCTCAATGCCGAGTCGCGCAATCAGCCGATTGCATAGCCACCAGCTCACGAAAAAGTAAGCCAACACAATCGCCAGCTGTACTGGCCAGCTCAGGGAACTGAGAAAAAACCACCAGAACGCCACCGCGCCTGCAGATCCCCAGGTGCCCGGGCCGGGACGCAAAAACCCCAAGCCTGCGCCAGTAAGCCACAAAACCACGGGGTCGCGAAGGTGGACCGGTGTGAGCATGGCTACGTTACCGCTAGGAGGCAGGCACGGGCTCGAGCATTCCCGGCATGATAGGTTCCGGCGGTGGCTTGTGCCCCCAAAGGCTGGTAACCGTGTAATGCCCTGCCGGTTCTTGGTCCGCCATATTAAGTAATCGGCCTCCGGTGCCGTACTCGATCTCAAAGCCCGATGGAGTGCGCACATAGAACGAAGTCATCAAATCGTTTGGATGCCGGCCGATACCCATGGCCATCACATGACCCGCTGCCACCGCCCGGTCGTAGGCGTAACCCACATCGTCCAGGGAGGCTACCTCCAGCATCAGATGATGCATGCCGCGATGTCCAGGAGCTTGGGTAAAGGCTAGCGTGTGATGACGCGGGTTGCAGTGCAAAAAGCGAATCGTCCTGCCCACCTCTACATCGTCTGAATGGCGAAAACCGAGAACACCAAGAAAGAAATCGCTAGCGGCTTGGAGCTCGGGCACCATAAGCACAACATGGCCCATACCGTTCGCTCCGGTGACGAAGTCTACGCCTTGAGGCGACACGAAGGGCGCATGGGCCCGCGCGCGTCCATAGCAAAGTTCATGGCGAAAACCTGCCGGATCATGAAAATAGCAAACGGCCTCGGCATCGCGCGCTGCATTTAGCGCCGCATCGCCCACCTCGGTGGTTACGCCGTGGCCCTCCAGCGTCTGAATCACTCGGTCAAAACCGGCTTTATCGCCCACGTCCCAACCCACGTAGTGCAGCGTGTTCTTATCACCCGGATGTATTGCAACGCGCCAGGCGATATCGTCCATGCGCAGCCGGATCACATCCTCGCCGGAGCGAGACACATCTTCCAAACCCAAAATCTCTGGCCCAAAGGTGCGCCACTCTGCGGCAGCCGGAGATGTGATGCCGACGTAACTCAGTGCTTGAATCATAAGACCTCCCTCTGTGTGTTTATCGAAGCGAACTATCAACGGTCAGTGCATGACCAATGTGTTGATACCCGTCGCAAATTTATCGTTGGCCCAGGCACCGTAAATCACATCAGCCATGCCGCAAATATGACTGCCGCTTGTGCGCAGGTCGCGCCAATAGCGCTCCAGCGGGCGCGTTGACCACACGGCAGCAGAGCCCGCACGAGACATGAGTTTGTCCATGCCAAAAAGCACTCGCTGCACCGCCCGCACCTGATTGCGCCGAAACTCCAACCGCTGGCTTGTGGTTATGGGGTTACCGGCGGCTAACTGATCGAGCCAGGTATTGACCATAACGTCTACGTGGGTAATGCCCGCAGCCAGATCCGCCTCCACCTCCGCTAACGCCTCTTGCTGAAACGGATCGGTTTTGCCAACAACGCCCATGGCGGACTTTCGCGTTTCCATGTACCCGTGATATTGCTCAATGGCGCCAGCAGCAATGCCAAAAGATCCAGCGGCGATGGCGGCGGAAAACACGCAGCCGAAGGGCAGCTGGTACAAACAAGTATCTGAGCGTCGAGCCCCGTACAGTCCTTCGGACAAATCACCGTGAAGCATGGTGCGGTAGTCGGGTACCAGGGCGTCTTCGACAATCACATCCTTACTGCCGGTGCCGGACAGTCCCATGACCTGCCACGAATCTTCGACAATGCGGTAATCACTGCGCGGCAGAAAGAAGTGACGAATCTCAGGCGGCCCCTGCTGGGACGCCGACTCGTCAACGACGACGCCGCCAAGCACCACCCAATCACAGTGATCGGTACCGGTAGAGTATTGCCAGTGCCCCGAAAGCCGGTAGCGATCGCCCTGGCGCACAGCCCGGCCTTGGGGCGCGTAGGGTGAGGCAACCAGAACGTTGGGGTCGGCTTGATAAATCTCGTCCTGCAACCTGGGATCCGTGAGTGCGATCTCCCAGGGGTGCACGCCAACCACACCGGCTACCCAGCCCGCCGATGGGTTGTACTGACCCACAGCGCGCACCCACGCAAAGAAATCTGTAGGGTGAGCTTCAAATCCGCCGTGGCTGCGAGCCTGCAGCAGCTTCATGCCACCGGACTCAAGAAGAATATTCCGCGTGCTGTCGGTTAACCGACCCAAATCATCGCTGGCTCTATGCTCGTCTCGTAATCGCCGGGCGTTATTGTGAATGTGTTTAACTGCTTGATGCATAACGCTCCCCTCTCCTAGGAGCGGTCAGAATAGTCCAGATCATTACCGGGTGGAAATCAGCTTATGGGTCATTGGCGCGAAAGTGATCGTACCCACCGGCGTGCAATGCCTTACCGTCTAAGGTGAGCCCCGGTTCTGTGGTTAACTCGCCGATTCGGTAAGCGCCGGGAAGTGGTCGCTGGCTGCTCAACAGTAACTGATAGTCATCGCCGCCAAACAGCGCATCGTCTAATGTCGCCTCCTGCGCGACCGGAATGCCTGCGCTTTCCAAATTAGCGCCGCAGCCGCTGGCCCGACATAGATGCCAAAGGTCTTGGGTCAGGCCGTCGGAAATATCTAACCCGGCGGTGGCAAGCTCGAACAATGGCGCGACGTCGAATCGCGCCTGGGGTCGGTAGTAGGCTCGTTGCAGGAAGGAAAGACGATCAGGGTTTACCGGCAATGTTTGCTGACGCCGGACGCAGGCCGCAGCGGCACCTAGGTGCCCGGTCACATACAGTGAGTCACCCGCGCTGGCCCCTGAACGCAGCAGCAGATCCTTAGGTTTAATCTCACCATGCACGCTAACGGTAATGTTCAGTGGACCTCTGCTTAGATTGCCGCCGCAAACATAAACCCCAAGCTGACGAGCAGCTTCGGCCATGCCTGCGGCTAAGGACAAGATCCATGGGCTGCCGGCGGCCAACTGTGGCTGGTCTAGAGAAAGGGCTACTAAACAGTAGCGCGGTGCGGCCGCCATAGCCGCCAGATCTGAAAACGCCACCATAACAGCGCGGTAGCCAATCAGCTGAGCCGGCGCTGACGCTGGGAAATGCACGTCGGCCAGCAAACTGTCGATGGAGGCAACGTGCTGGGTGCCGGGACTAACCTCTAATACCGCGGCATCATCACCGGGTCCGACGGTTACCCACTGTCCCGCCGCGCGATCTCCCAAACCCGCAACAATCGCGTCAATCAGGCCAAACTCATCCTGCACGCGGGTCAGCGTCCTTGGTTGGCAGCTACTTCGATACTGCGCACGCTTTGGGCTAGGCGATCGAGCACCCCATTGACGTATTTGTGGGCGTCTTGGGCACCAAAGGTCTTGGTCAGCTCAACGTATTCGTTAATGACCACTGAGTAAGGGACATCGATGCGGTGGTTCAGCTCCGTCGCCGCCAGCCGCAAAATACCGCGCTCCACCACATCCAGCTGATCTGCAGATCGATCCAATAACGGCGCAAGCTGGGCGTCGATTTCTTCCACGTGCCGGACCATCAATGCCAGGATGTCAGCGAAAAATTCAGCGTCGGCTTTGTCCAAGGCTTTTTCCCCGAACTCTCGACGCAGCTGCAATACTTCTGTGCGGTTCACCTGCCACTGATAGGCAGCTTGGGCCAGGGCGCGACGGGCCTTGCGACGGGCCCACATGTTGCTCTTGTTTGGTTTCCTGGCGGTTTGTTCTGACATATTGCTTCCGAAATTATAAGTTGCCTGAGACCTTTGCGAGTTCGCTGTATATGGGGTTGCCAGCGATCAGCCTCGGATCCTAAAGGTGTTAACGCTAGCCTTGGGATCCTCGCTCGGGCACCAAACGCAGGCACAAATCCTCGCCAACGATAGTGTGCTCGACAATTCTAGCAGCATGAGCCTGCGCAAGTTCCGTCAGGGTAAAGCCGGCCAAAGATTGACTGGCGCTGCCCAGAGTCTTGGGTGCAATAAAACACACCCATTCGTCCCACAGCGGTGCTGCCCCGGGCTGCAAAAAACTTCCCAACAAACTCGGTCCGGCCTCCACCAGCACGTTGTTGCAGCCCCGCTCTGCCAAAGCCTCCAGCAGAATCCCAAGGTCTATGGATTCGCCTGAGAGGGCCAGATACTCTGGCTCGTCCCGGGCTACTCCCCTGTAGCCAGCCTCTGCCCCTTGGGTGTGCACCACCAAGGTGCCAGAGGATAGAATTCGACGGTCGCCAGGAATGCGAAGTTTGGGGTCCAAAACCACTCGCAAGGGCTGCTGCAAATGACCTTGGAGCAACTCTGGATCACGGACGTTGAGCTGGGGATTGTCGGCGACTACCGTGCCCGCGCCGGTAATGACTGCGTCGCTTTGAGCCCGCAACACCTGTACCCGCTGTCGTGCCTGGGACCCCGTAATCCACTGACTTTCGCCGTTAGCTAGGGCCACCGCTCCGTCCAGGCTGCTGGCGGATTTCAGCACAACGCGCGGCCGCTTGCGGGTAATCCGCGACGCAAAACCAGCAATCATGGCCTGAGCCTCGGCAAGCTCCAGCACGGCAACGTCGACGCCCGCTTGTCTGAGCATTTGGGTCCCTTTGCCCGCGACTTGGGGATGGGGATCCTCGGCACCAACAATTACCCGACTTACGCCGGCATCAATCAACGTTTGGGCACAGGCGGGGGTTCGGCCTACAAAGGCGCAGGGCTCCAGGGTGACGTAAACCGTAGCGCCAGCCACGTCACCGTTGGCGTCGGCAATGGCATTCACCTCGGCGTGGCCCTGACCCGCCTGCTGGTGATAACCGCGGCCGATCACGGCACCGTCTCGGACGATCAGGCAGCCTACTGGCGGATTCGGCGCGCAGCTGTTGCGACCTAACGCGGCCAGCTCTAGCGCGGCTTTGATAAACACAGTGTCGGAAGACGCCATCAGGGTGCTACTCGGCGGCCTTCGTTTCGGCAAGCTTGTTGATCTCCGCAGCAAATTCTCGGATGTCCTGAAAATCCCGGTAGACCGAGGCGAAGCGCACATAGGCCACAGGATCCAAGGCCTGAAGTTCTGCCATTACCGCCTCGCCTACCTGCAGTGCCGGCAGCTCACGCTCGCCGGTGGAGCGCAGTTTGCTCTTGATGTGATTCACGGACGTTTCAATTTGATCCACGCTCACCGGCCGCTTTTCCAGCGCTTTGGCGAGCCCATAACGAAGCTTCTTTTCATCAAAGGGTTCGCGCCGCCCATCGCGCTTGATCAGGTGGGGCATCACCAGCTCTGCGGTTTCAAACGTAGTAAAGCGCTCACCGCAGCTTAAGCATTCACGGCGTCGGCGCACTGAATCGCCCTCGGCCACAAGACGCGAGTCGATGACCTTGGTATCTAGAGCGCTACAAAAGGGGCAGTGCATGAATTGAGCTCCTTGGCTGAGTTGCAGCTACCTGCGGACAGGGCCTTCCTCATCCCGAGAAACGGGACGTCCAAGGATACACCGGAAAGCCCTAAATGGGTTCCTCGGCCTTTGTCCCCGCACCAGCGTTTGACCCATCCTATGAGGTGCGGCATACCGCACGACTGCCTGATTACAGCACCAATCGAACACTTAGAAACCACAGCCGTCCTAGATGTCTTGAGGTGGGGCTTAAGCCGTCTTGGGGTAAACGGGGAAGCGGGCGCACAGTTCAATGACCTTGGCCTGAACCGCTTTATTGGTCGCCTCGTTATCGATGTCATCGAGGATGTCAGCGATCCAGCCAGCCAGCTGCAAGCACTCGACTTCTTTGAAACCACGACGAGTCACGGCTGGAGAGCCTATGCGAATACCGCTGGTGACAAAGGGCGAGCGCGGATCGTTAGGCACCGCATTTTTGTTCACGGTGATGTTTGCCGCGCCAAGGGCTGCATCGGCGGCCTTGCCGGTGATGTCTTTATCCACCAGGTCCAGGAGGAACAGATGATTGTCCGTGCCACCTGAAACGATAGCGTAGCCCCGGTCCATCAGTCCCTGAGCAATCGCCCGGGCGTTTGCCACGGTTTGCACCTGGTACTCTTTGAACTCTGGGGTCATGGCTTCTTTAAAGGCGACGGCCTTAGCAGCGATAACGTGCATCAGTGGCCCACCCTGGCTGCCGGGAAACAGCGCCGAATTCAGCTTTTTTTCTACGTCGGGGTTAGAGCGCGCCAAGATGATGCCCCCGCGCGGACCACACAGCGTTTTATGCGTGGTGGAGGTAACCACGTCGGCGTAGGGCACTGGGTTAGGGTACTCGCCCGCCGCGACCAGGCCCGCTACGTGGGCCATGTCCACTAACAGATACGCGCCCACGGAATCGGCGATCTCGCGGAACTTCGCCCAGTCCAGGCGACGAGAGTAGGCGGAAAAACCCGCGACAATCATTTTTGGGCAGTGCTCTTGCGCCAGCCGCGCAACGTCATCGTAGTCCACCTCGCCGGTTTCCACATTGATGCCGTACTGCACTGGGTTGTAGAGCTTGCCCGAAAAGTTCACTGACGCGCCATGAGTTAAGTGCCCGCCATCGGCTAAGCTCATACCCAGCACCGTGTCTCCGCCTTCGAGTAACGCCAAATAGACCGCGGCATTCGCCTGAGAACCGGAGTGGGGCTGGACGTTGGCGTAATCTGCGCCGAACAGGGCCTTCACGCGCTCAATGGCCAGCACTTCGGCTTTGTCCACGTATTCGCAGCCACCGTAGTAGCGCTTACCGGGATAGCCTTCTGCGTATTTGTTCGTAAGCACACTGCCCTGAGCTTCCATGGAGCGGGGGCTGGCGTAGTTTTCCGATGCAATCAGCTCGATATGTTCCTCTTGCCGACGAGTTTCGTCACCGATGACAGCGGCAAGTTCGGGATCAAACTCGGCAATGGATTCGTTTCCTGCAAACATGGGCTTTTACTCTCCACCGGTGGTGTTCGGAAAGATGCGGATTGTAAACCATGTAGGCGCGAAGGTGGCCTGAAAGAACTGCGACTTAAACTAAAACACTCCTCATTCGCCGGCTGTTCATACGCCATTGGCTTGTTTTAACCACTCCTCGCACTGACCTCTGACGCAAACTCATTCAAAACTGGCACCGTGAGCACAGGGCCGTATACTGCTCGCTTTATTTTTCAGGAGCGTCCATGGCCCAGTACGTCTACACCATGCAGGGGGTAACCAAGGTTGTCCCCCCCCAGCGAACCATTCTGCAGAACATCAATCTGTCTTTCTTCCCCGGCGCTAAAATTGGTGTGTTGGGCCTTAACGGTTCCGGCAAATCTAGCCTGCTGCGAATTATGGCTGGCCAGGACACGGACATTGACGGTGAGGCCCGGGCGCAAAAAGACATCCGTGTGGGTTACCTGCCCCAAGAGCCGGCTCTAGATGATGATCTGGACGTGCGGGGGAATGTGGAACTCGGCGTTGCAGAAATCATGTCAATCCTGAAAGAGTACAACGAGATCTCCGAGCGCTTTGCCGAGCCCATGGACGACGACGAGATGACCAAACTGCTGGAGCGCCAGGGCGATCTGGCCACCCAAATCGACGCCGTGGACGGCTGGGAGATCGACCGGACCTTGGACATTGCTGCCGACGCCCTGCGCCTGCCGGCTTGGGAAACCCCAGTAAAAAGCCTGTCTGGCGGCGAGCGACGCCGGGTTGCTTTGTGTGCGCTGCTGTTGTCTAAACCGGACATGCTGCTGCTGGACGAACCGACCAACCATCTGGACGCAGAGAGCGTATCTTGGCTGGAGCGATTCCTTGACGAGTACCCGGGTACCGTCGTTGCGGTAACCCACGACCGTTACTTCTTGGATAACGTAGCCAGCTGGATTTTGGAGTTGGATCGCGGTCGCGGCCTGCCTTACGAGGGTAACTACTCCACTTGGCTTGAGGCCAAAGAGAAACGCCTGGAGCAGGAGGCGTCAACGGATGAGGCGCGCCAGCGCACCATCAAATCGGAGCTGGAGTGGGTGCGCTCTAACCCCAAGGCTCGCCAAGCTAAAAGTAAATCGCGCATGGCGCGCTTTGATGAACTGGTGGCGGAAGAGAGTGAAACACGGCGCGAGACCACTGAATTATTCATCCCAACCGGCGAGCGCTTGGGTGAAAAGGTCATCGAGATCAATAACCTCTCCAAGGGCTTTGGTGACCGCCTGCTTATCGACAACTTCAGCGCCATTATTCCGCGAGGTGCCATCGTTGGCATCATTGGTGGCAACGGTGCCGGTAAGTCCACTTTTTTCAAAATGCTCACGGGCCAGGAAACCCCGGATAGCGGCACCATTGAGAAAGGCTCAACCGTGGATCTTGCCTATGTGGATCAGAGCCGAGATCAGTTGGCCGACGACAAAACCGTCTGGGAAGAGATATCCGACGGCTTGGACATCATGCGCATTGGCAAGCACGAAATCGCCAGCCGCCAATACTGTGGCCGCTTTAACTTCAAAGGCACCGATCAACAGAAATTTGTCGGCACCCTGTCAGGGGGCGAACGTAACCGGGTGCATTTGGCTAAGCTGCTGCGCCGGGGCGCCAACGTGCTGCTGCTGGACGAGCCCACCAATGATTTGGATGTGGAAACCCTACGGGCCCTGGAAGAGGCACTGCTGAGCTACGCTGGCACCGCGCTGGTGATTTCTCACGACCGCTGGTTTTTGGACCGAATCGCTACCCACATCATCGCCTTTACCGGCGACAGCGACGTGACCTTCTTTGAAGGCAACTACACAGAATACGAGGCGGATCGAAAAAAACGCCTTGGCGATGCTCAGCCCACTCGGGTGCAGTACAAGCCCATCCATCGCTAACTGTGGCGGCCTCTGCTGGGGTGGCGCTAGAGGGACTGCAGCACCTCTAAAGCCGCCGGCAGAGTTTTCACGCCATGTACGGTCATATTGCCTACGGACTCCTTTGGCCGATTAGCAAAAGGCACGATAGCGGCCTTGAAACCGTGTTTGGCGGCTTCGCGCAGGCGCTCCTGACCGTTGGCCACAGGACGCAGCTCGCCGGTGAGACCCAGCTCACCAAACACGATGAGTTCCCGGGGCAGCACCCGATCGCGAAAGGACCCGAGTACCGCCAGCAACAGCGCTAAATCTGCACCAGTCTCGGTGATGCGGACGCCGCCCACAACGTTGGCGAACACATCCTGATCGCTGAGCGCTATGCCACAATGCCGGTGCAGCACCGCCAAATGCATAGCAAGGCGCTGCTGATCCAGGCCCACGGCAACCCGCTTGGGATGACCACCAGCGGCATCATCCACCAAGGCCTGGAGCTCCACCAACAAAGGCCGCGTGCCCTCCCAAGTAACCGTGGCGATACTGCCGGGCGAGTCGACGTCACCGCGCTGTAAAAAGATGGCCGAGGGATTGGCCACCTCTTTCATGCCCAGGTCCGTCATGGCAAAGATGCCCAACTCGTTTACGGCACCGAATCGGTTTTTGTGGCCGCGCAGGGTGCGGTAACGACTGCCGGCAGGAGAGTCCAGCATCATGAAACAGTCGATCATGTGCTCAAGCACTTTGGGTCCGGCAATACCGCCCTCCTTGGTGATGTGCCCAACCAAAACGATCACGATGTCCTGCTGCTTGGCCAGCCGGGTAAAAAACGAAGCGGTCTCCCGGACTTGCGTAATGGAGCCCGGGGTGGAGTCTAAAGATTCCATTTGCATGACCTGGATGGAATCGAGAATCACAATCTTCGGTCGCTGCTCCTCTACTAGCCTGGCCACCACTTCGGCTCGGGTCTCCGCCGCCACGCTTAGGCTATTCATGGGCAGCTGCAAACGCTGAGCGCGCAGGGCCAACTGCTGCAGCGACTCCTCGCCGGTGACGTAAAGCACACCTTGATTCGCAGCCAAAGCCGTGGAAGCCTGCAACAACAGGGTGCTTTTGCCGGCACCGGGATCGCCGCCAATCAGCACCACCGAGCCCGGCACAAAGCCACCGCCAAGGACCCGATCCAGTTCAGTGAAACCAGATCGAATGCGTTCGGCCTCAACGGCTTTTATCTCACTGAGTTTTTTGACTTCGGCAGCAACACCGGCATAGCCAACGGCAGCAGCAGGCGTGACGTTGACCCGGCTGAGGGTATTCCACGCGCTGCAGGTGCCGCACTGTCCCTGCCATTTGCCGTGTTCGGCGCCGCACTCGTCGCAGACGTAGGCGGTCTTGGTTTTTGCTTTTGCCATAACTCTGGGACGCTAGCGGGCTTGTAACTTAATGCACAAAGTCGTTGTACATTTCGTGTGCGAGGTCCTCAAACTTGGTGAGGTTACCGGTGAATTTCAGGCGCACCTTACCGATGGGGCCGTTGCGCTGTTTACCGATGATGATTTCCGCAATGCCCAAGTCTTCGGAATTCTCGTTGTACACCTCATCGCGATAGATGAACAAAATAACGTCGGCATCCTGCTCAATGGCGCCGGACTCGCGTAAGTCGCTATTCATCGGCCGCTTATCTGGACGAGATTCCAGCTGTCGATTGAGCTGGGACAGAGCGATCACCGGACACTTCATCTCCTTGGCAAGAGCCTTCAGCGAGCGGGATATTTCAGAAATTTCCGTGGCGCGGTTTTCGCTTTCCTTGGCGGTTCTCATGAGCTGCAAGTAGTCCACCATGATCATGTCTAGACCGCCGGTTTCCCGAGCTACCCGCCGAGCTCGGGAACGCACCTCGCCGGGGGTGAGCGCCGCGGTGTCGTCAATGTACAGCGCCTTATCTTTGAGCTGGCTCACGGCGCTGGCGAACCGGTCCCAATCTTCGTCCTTAAGGTCTCCGGTGCGCAGCCGGGTCTGATCGATGCGCCCAAGACTGGAGAGCATTCGCATAACAATCTGCTCCGAGGGCATTTCCATGCTGAATACCAGCACCGAACCGCCAGTCATCACCGCGTGCTCCACCATATTGACCGCAAAGGCAGTCTTACCCATTGAGGGGCGAGCGGCCACAATCACCAGGTCCGACGCTTGCCAGCCGGTGGTCATTCGATCCAAATCGGTAAAACCCGAGGCCTGGCCGGTTAGTGCGCCCTTGGAGCCATGTAGAAATTCCACTTTCTCCACCGCTTTAATCAGCAGCGGGGCGACTTTTTCCGGGCCGCTATCTTTCAGGCGATTTTCGGCAATTTGAAAAACCGACTGCTCCGCCAGCTCCAGCAGGGTATCGGTATCTCGGCCATCCGGAGTAAAGGCCGAATCAGCAATCTGGTTGGCCGCGCCAATCAGCTGGCGCAACACGGATCGTTCTCTGACGATTTTGCCGTAAGCCAGCACGTTGCTGGCACCCAGGGTGGACTCGGAAAGCTCCGCCAAATAGCTGATGCCTCCCGCTTTTTCCAGCAGCCCCTTGGAAGAAAGGCGCTCGGATACCGTAACAGCGTCCAAAGGCGCGTCATCCGCCGCCAGCTCATTCATGGCATCAAAAATGATTTGATGCTGAGTACGATAAAAATCCGTGGCTGCCACCACCTCGATCAGGTCAAACCAGGATTGGTCGTCGAGCATAAGACCGCCCAATACCGACTGTTCGGCCTCCATGGAATGCGGCGGGACTTTCAGTGCGGTCACCGGATTGGTTTCTGAGGCGTAATCGGACATGTTAGAAAACTTCTGGGCTGAGAACGTGGTTGAGCATAAATCTAAGATTAGGCAGCTGGGTTTAACAGCTGAGTTAGCAACCTGGGCTTGGAAGATTCCTCCTATCCCGGTGTTATTGCAATAGCGCAGCGGGTCATTGCGCTACAGCCGACCCTAAGGAGACGAAAACTCGGCGCAAAAAAAAGCGGGACAGTGCCCGCTTTTTTGCCTGCTGACCGCAGTGTTGTGGCGACTACTACTCTTCTACCACAGCCACCTTGATGTTCACCGTGACATCTGAGTGCAGCTGCAGAGCAATGTCGTACTCGCCCAGCGCGCGAATCACGCCCTCGGGCATACGCACTTCGCTTCGCTCTACGTCGAAACCGTCGCTAACCAGCGCATCAGCAATATTCTGAGTGCCTACAGAACCGTACAGACGGCCCTCTTCTCCGGATTTCATCATGATGGTCACGATTTGATCCTGCAGCTTCTCTGCTCGCTCTAGGGCCGCCGCCAGCAACTCGTTAGCCGCTTTTTCCAGCTCGGCCCTTCGGCCCTCAAATACCTCTCGGTTGGCTGCATTGGCCTGCACGGCTTTTTGCTGAGGGATCAGGTAATTGCGCGCAAAACCTGGCTTGACAGAGACTTCGTCCCCAAGATCGCCCAGATTATTCAAACGCTCCAATAGAATTACATTCATGGTCGTTCCCCAGCCTGTTATTTGTGTTGATCGGTGTAAGGAATCAACGCCAGGTAGCGCGCGCGCTTAACTTGCTTGGCAAGGTTGCGCTGAAACCGCGCGGAGGCGCCGGTGATTCGACTGGGTACGATTTTCCCGGTCTCGCCGATGAATTGGCGCAAGGAATCGAGATCCTTGTAATCCACTTCTAAATCTTTGAATTGAACCTGTGGTCTTCTACCGCCTCTCATTCTGCGTTCTCCTCTGCTGGTGCCGCGGCCTCGGCGGGCTCTTCACTCTTTGCTTCGCTCTTTTCCTCAGGGGCTGCTGCCCGGGGAGCGGATTCCTCTTGTCGGCGTCGATCGCGCTCACGATCTTTTTCCTGCTCGCGCAGCTCCTCTTCATAGAGCTTGGAGTTGCCGGTTTCGGCAGCGTCGCGGCGGATAATAAGGTTTCGAATGACCGCGTCGTTGAAGCGGAAGGCGCTTTCCAGCTCGTCAATCGCTTCCTGGCCCACTTCCACGTTCATCAAAATGTAGTGAGCTTTATGGATCTTGGCGATGGGATAAGCCAGCTGGCGGCGGCCCCAATCTTCGGTCCGGTGGACGACGCCGTTGCCGCGTTCGATGACGCCCTGATAGCGTTCAATCATGCCGGGCACCTGGTCGCTTTGATCCGGGTGCACCAAAAATACAATTTCATAATGTCGCATTGCGCTTCCTTATGGTTACAGCCCCCAGCGAGCTAGCGCGTACTGTGGAGCAAGGATGTGTTTCAGGCTCAAGCCTGTCCCGCTTTTTAGCGGACGCGCATTCTAGGGGCCAAAAGCGGCAGGCGCAAGGGCAGACGTGGGCTGGGCGAGAGCCCGAAGCAGGCTTTGGCGCCAGCGCTAACGGCGCTGTCGCACAACTTCGTAGAGCAAAATCCCCGTGGCCACACTGACATTCAGACTTTCAACTTTTCCCAGCATCGGAATGCTGACGAGCTTGTCGCACAGGCTGCGGGTGAGCCGGCGCAGCCCATGCCCTTCGCTGCCCATAACCAGTGCTGTCGCGGTCGCACCGTCCATCGCTTGCCAGACCTCATCGCCCTCAGCGTCGGCTCCAAAAAGCCAAACGCCTTGATCACGCAGCCAGGCCAGGGTCCGCGCCAGATTCGTGACCTGAACGATGAGCAAATCCTCGGCGCCGCCTTGGGCGGTTTTTAACGCTACGGCGCTGAGCGGGGCACTGTTGCGCTTAGGCAGAATCACCGCGTCGACACCCGCCGCGTTGGCGGTGCGCAAGCATGCGCCTAAGTTGCGCGGATCGGTAATACTGTCCAGCACCAAAATCAGGGGCGCTGATCCCAGTTCAGGCCATCGCGCCTGGAGTTCCGCTTCGTCGGCCAAGGCCCGGGTATGGCACTCCAGCAGCACACCCTGATGGGCACCTTCAATAGCCCTGCGTTTAAACCAAGCGTCCTCTACCACCTGATACCGCACACCGGCGTCACGAGCCATGCCAATCAGCTCGTTAAACCGAGCATCGCGACGGCCTTTCATTAGGTAAAGGGTGCGTGCCAGGGCCGGTATCTCACGCAAGGCTGCGCGCACGGCCTGAATGCCAATTACTTCATCCATCGTTTTATCTCTTGCGGCGTTTCACAGCTTTTGGGGTCGTCTGCTTTTTCCGCTTGCTCTTCGGCTTTTTCGTCTGGGTTTGCGCCTGCTCATGTTTGGGGCCGGCTCCTGAGCTGCCTCCAGTCTTAACTGCAGTGCTTGACGAGACCGTGGACGACGCGTTCTTGCCTTTGTTTTTATCCTTAGCTTTCTTTTTGCCGTTGCCTTTCGTCTCACCCTTACCTGTGGGCTGGGTGGTAGCTTTGACCTGTTTTTTGCTTCCCCTACCAACCTTCCCAGATCTGGCGGACTGCAGCTGCAGCTCAATTTTACCCTGGGGCGGTTCCACGTTGGCGATCCGCACGTCAATGGCTTCGCCCAAAGTAAAGCGCCGGCCGCTGCGATCCCCCACCAGGCACTGACCGCGCGGATCGTAGCGGAAATAGTCACTGCCAAGATCGGAAATGTGCAGCAGCCCCTGCACATAAAAGCCGTCCAAATCCACAAACAGCCCAAATTCCGTCACCCCAGCGATGGTGCCGGGCAACACTTCACCGAGGTGGTTCTTGACCAGGTCGCACTTTAACCAGGCTTCAACGGTCCACCCGGCGGACTCTGCCCGGCGCTCGTTACTGGAGCAATGCTCGCCAAGCTCGCTCAACTGTTCGCTGGAAGGCACCCATCCGCTGCGATTAGTACGTTGCTGCAAAATGGATTTGATCGCTCGATGCACCAACAGGTCCGGGTAACGCCGAATTGGGCTGGTGAAGTGCATGTAGCGCTCCAGGCCCAAGCCGAAATGACCGGCATTGTTGGGCCCATAGACAGCCTGTTTCATGCTGCGCAGTACCAACTGCTGATACAGCCAGCCCCGCTCTTTTTCCGCGATTTCGCGCAGCAGGGTTTGGTAGGTGCGGGAACTTGGCACGCCATCTGGCAGCTGCAAGCCGATGGCCATCAGGTCCTGACGCAAGGTTTCCAGCTTCAGCGCGTCCGGAGCTTCATGCAGTCGATAGAGTGAGCGGCTGTCGTGGCTCTCGATAAAAGCTGCCGCGCAGACATTGGCATTAATCATTGCTTCTTCGATGATTTGGTGGGCCTGCAGCCGCGGCACTTCCTGCACTCCGGTGACGTGGCCCTGATCGATATCAATAACACCTTCTCGGCTATCAAAATCCAAGCCGCCCCGAGCGTCTTTCGCAGACCGAAAAGCCTGGTGAACTTGGGCAAGGGCAGCGATGTTGGCAGTAACGGCTGCGAGCTCGCTATCCGCACAGGGCAACGGCGCAGCCTCATCCAGATGGGCTTGCACCTGCTCGTAGGTCAGCCGGCCGTGGGAGCGAATCAGCGCGTCGCAAAAGCGATAGTCCCTAACCACGCCTTTTTTTGATACCTGCATGTCGCACACTAAGGCCAATCGGTAGACGTCGGGCTTTAGGGAACATAGCTCGTTGGATACGGCCTCGGGCAGCATCGGAACCACGTGGCCGGGCAGATAAACCGAGGTAGTTCGCTCAGCTGCCTCAAGATCCAGTGCCGATTTGGGTTTGACGTAGTTTGCCACATCCGCAATGGCCACCACCAAACGCCAGCCCTTTTGCCCGCCCAGGCTTTGGGCAAACACCGCGTCATCAAAATCCTTGGCGGTGGCGCCATCAATGGTTACCAAGGGCAAGGCGGTGAGATCTTCCCGGTCAGCATGCTGCTTGGGCTGAACGGATTTCGGCAATTTCGCTGCCGCCCGGGTTACAGCCTCGGGCCACTGCCGAGGAATATCCAAACTTTCAAGAGTGGCGTCGATAGCTTGCTCCACTACCGACGCATTGGGCAGCACGGCCAGGATTTTGCCGAGTAGCCCTTCTCGATCTTGATCGAGAATCTGCACTCGTACTGCGTCCCCATGTACGGCAGATCCGACGCCATCCACTAACCGCATTCGCCCGGTAAAACTTCTGGCCAAGGGCTCAACCCATGCCCCGCGCCCGCGTAAATTCAGTATGCCAACTGCGGATTGATCTGAACGCTGTTCCACGCTGTCAATCTCGGCGCTGAGTTCCGAGTCCATGGCCGCTGCATCCCGGATCAAACGATAGGTGACTTGGTCACCCTGCCGGACCGCGATGGCATCGCGCCCGCCAGCGCGCCGAATTGGCACACCGGCAATGCTGAGCCTGCCACCATAGCCTTGTACTGTCCCCTGCTGGACAGGGCCTGGCAAAGTCGATTGCGCCTGATCGGAGGCTGCGTCCCCGCCGAGGGTATAAAGGTGGCCCTCGCGTTCCTGGATTTGCCCTTGACGCATTAGGCCCTTGAGAACTTGCCGCAGCTTTTTAATTTCGTGGGGCGCCTTTGCGTGCAACGCGGCAGTTAAGTATTTCCAAGATCGAGGCTCGTTGACCGTGAGCAGGTCCAGCAACATGTGTGCTTTTAGCGTGGTTGGAGCCTTCGGCTTGGTGGGAGCCTTCGGCTTTATTGAAGAAGACGTTTTTCCGCCGGGAAGTTTCGTCAAGTTTGACACCTTGTATGTGAGTTCAGTAAAGTCCGCGGCCCTATCAGACCGCGTATGCCCAGGTGGTGAAATTGGTAGACACGCTAGCTTCAG